>MERB01000018.1:33307-45134 GCA_001770475.1 Betaproteobacteria bacterium RIFCSPLOWO2_02_FULL_66_14
TCGATGCCGGGCGTTGCAACGGGCGCTACTTCGCCAACGGCATCGGCGCGGGATTCGATGCGCAGGTCGCAATGGAAGCCAATGCCATCCGGTGGCTGGGAGGCAATGCGGTCTACGGACTTGCGCTTGCCCGCACGCTGCTGCTGCGTTACGCGACGCCCGAAGCGCGCATCACGCATGACGGCGGCGTCCACGAGGGCCGCGTCACCATGCTCGCGGCGGCGAACGGCACCACCTACGGCGGCGTCTTTCGCATTGCGCCGGGCGCCGACATCGCGGACGGTCTGTTGGAACTCATGATCGCGGATGCACTGTCCCGCATCGGGATTCTCGGCCTCATCCCGCACGTGCTTCGCGGCACGCACATTGGACGCCCCGGCGTGACGCTGGTTCGCTCCCGCAGGATCCGGATCCAGACGGCGCAACCGCTTGCCGTGCACGCCGACGGCGAAATCCTCAATCACGCCACGACACAACTGGACATCGAAGTGCTTCCGTGTGCGCTGTGCGTCGTCGCTTGAATCCGCTCCGGGCCTCGGAGAAGCAGCCGCCTTCAGCGCGATCGCCGGATGCCTGATTCCGCGATCTCGCCCTGCAGGGCGGCGATTTCCTGCTCGACCGGTCGGTCTCTGGTGAACGCCACCCCGGCCCGCCTGTACCAGTAGCGCGCGTTTTCCGGGTCGCCCTCGATCCGGTGGCAAAGCGCATGGATGCTGCAGGAGAGCGGATCTTCCAGGTTTTGCACGATTGCGTGCGCGGCCTGCCAGTCGCCTGCCGCCAACCGATCGATAGCCCGGCGCTGATCGCGCGTGACGGTCGCGGCCATCGGGTCAGGCGCGGCGACGGCTCCGGTATTGATTGGCGACGATCAGCGCGAGCACGCACGAAGCGATTCGGCTGTCGACCGAATCACCTCGATTCGCGAGCACGATCGGCACCTGCCCGCCGAGCACCACCCCCCCGGAGATCGCGTCCGACAGGTGCTCGAGCTGCTTGGCGAGCATGTTTCCGGATTCCAGATCCGGTGCGAGCAGCACGTCGGCCTGCCCCGCAACCACCGATTTCAGGCCCGCTGCGCGCGCCGAAATCAGGGACACGGCGTTGTCGAAGCCGAGCGGCCCGTCGATGACACCGCCCACGATCTGCCCGCGATCCGCCATCTTGCAAAGCGCTGCCGCGTCCAGCGTCGCGCGCATGCGCGGCGTCACGGTTTCGATTCCGGCGAGCACCGCGACCTTCGGCTCGGGAACCCCCATCAGGTGGGCGAAATCGATCGCGTTCTGCACGATGTCCACCTTGTGCGCGAGCGTCGGCTCGATGTTCACCATCATGTCCGTGATGATCAGTGGCCGCGGGTGGCTCGGGACGTCGATGTAGAGCACGTGCGACAGGCGTCCCGCAACTCGCAGTCCGTGGGGCATGATCACCGCGCGCAGCAACTCCTCGGTCGTCAGGCTGCCCTGGACCAGCGCCGCGACGTCGTCGTTGCGCGCCAGTTCCACCGCGCGCGCCGCCGCCGCATGACTGTGCGACACGTTGATGATGCGCGTCGTGCCGAGTTTCAGCCGGTGCTGCTCGATCAATCCGCGCAGCCGCGCTTCCGGGCCGATCAGGACCGGTTCCATCAGGCCCGAGTCGCGCACCGATGTCGCCGCCTGCAGCGAACTCAGGTCGCAGGGATGCACGAACGCCGCCTTCACCGCCTTCAGGCCCTGCGCGCGCCCGAACAGGCGCCGGTAGCGCGCGTCGCGGTCGGAAATCGTGATCTCGGGCATCGCCATGCGCGCCCGCTTGATCTTCTCGGTCGGCGCGAGCACCTCGGCTTCGCCGCGAATCACCTTGAGGCCGTCCTGGTTCGTGCACACGCAGTCGAACACGATGTGCTTGTTGTGGTCGAACTTCTGCATGCACGTCACGGTGATCGTGATCGTGTCGCCGACCTTCACGGGTCTGGAGAATTTGAGCGTCTGGCTGATGTAGATCGTTCCGGGACCGGGAAACTCGGTGCCCAGCACCGTCGAGATGAGTGCGCCGCCCCACATCCCGTGCGCGATCACTTCATGGAACAGCGACGAACGCGCGTACTCGGGATCGACGTGTGCCGGGTTGACGTCGCCCGACATGATGGCGAACAGCTGGATGTCCTCCGGCCTCAGCGTGCGCGTGAGGACCGACTGGTCTCCAACCTGGATCTCGACGTAGGTGCGGTTCTCGATGAACTCCGAGAGTTCGGCGGGTGCTGTCGGGGCAGTGCTGTCGTTCATGGCGGCGCGCAAATCCATAGTCAAAACCTCATGTGGGTGAGGACTTTAGTGGATTTTGCGGCGCAGCACCATACCCCTGGTCAAGCTACGGGGCGCTGCTCGTCCGGCTGCAGACTGCGACCTGGCGGGACCGCATCACCAGACTTCCGGCGGCGGCTCGAGCGCGTGCGCCTCGTTGACCGCGCGTACCCCTGGATCGACCTCGGCCGCGTCCACGGGCCTGACGGCAGCACCTGCACGCAGCGTACCGCCCACGATGACGCGGGCATTCAATCCCGAGCGGTTGATGAGCGGCTTGAAAACCTTCTTGCCGAGCAGTTCCTCGAGATAACGGCACGGAACGTTCAGTCGCCCGCCGAAGAGCAGGCAGTCACCGATCCTGAAGTAGCGCCCGACCAGATGATTGAGCGCGACGCCGCGCGTCGTGAGATTGCGCCGATGCTCGTGCGGCGCGAGTTCGATCGCGTGGTCGCGCGCGAGCGCAACGAGCGTTTCCTCCTCGATCAGAGTGACCTGCCGGTCGATGTGGTGGCGCGCCGAATAGGTGCCGCGTTTCTCAGCATAGCGGTCGCCGGGAATTCCCACACCGGCCACGAGCGGTGCTTCCGCGAGCGAGCGCATCGGCTGCGACGCGCCGGCCGCAACGTGAATCGATTCCAGCGCCCCTTCCCACAAGACTGTTCTCATCCCGTTAGTGTGCCTTTCTGGTCAGTGCGCATGCAACCCCGATAATCCCGATTGGACGAAGATACTTTCCGGATTGGACGGGTCTATAATCCTGATTGGACGACCTCCAAATCCGAATTGGACGAACATCGATACCACCATGACCGGCCCTGGCGCCAAGCTGATCGATCGATTTTCCGCGGCACGCGTCAGGACTGCGCTCGGCGACACGCCCGTGGTCATGGTCACCGGTCCGCGCCAATGCGGCAAGACCACGTTGGTACGCCAGTTCATCGAAGGCAAGAGACGCTATATCACGCTCGACGACGATACCGAGTTCGAAGCCTCCCGACGCGATCCGGTCGGCTTCCTGCGCGGGCTTGACCGGGTTGTCATCGACGAAGTGCAGCGCGTACCGGCGCTGCTGCGGGCCATCAAGCGCTCGGTGGACGAAGACCGGCGTCCCGGCCGCTTCCTGTTGACCGGTTCGGCCAACGTGCTCACGCTGCCGCAGGTCTCGGAAAGTCTCGCCGGGCGGATGGAGGTGGTCAGCCTTCTCCCAATCTCCCGAGCCGAAATATGCGGTGTCGCGCCGGCGTTTCTTCACCGGGCTTTCTCGGGCAAAGTCGCCGACCCGGCGGAGACCCTGATCGGCGCCGATCTGTTGGATGCCGTATTGACCGGCGGCTTTCCGGAGATGCTGCGGCGCGAGGATCCAAGGCGGCGGCAGGTCTGGGCGAGCGAATATGTCGAAGCCATCGTGCAGCGCGATGTACAGGACGTGGCGCAGATCGAGAAACTCGATCAGTTGCGACACCTGATTCGCGTGCTTGCCCATCACTCCGGCAGGTTGACCAATTTCGCGCAAATCGGTGCCCAGATTCAACTCGACGCGAAGACGACGCGGCGGTACGTCGATGTCCTCGAGCAACTGTTTATGGTTCGTCGCGTCGAGCCGTGGTTTCGCAGCCGCCTCAAACGACTCGTAAAAACCCCAAAGCTGCACTTCCTCGACTCCGGCCTGCTCGCCGCCATGCTGGGAGCCACCGCCGAACGGATCGCGAAAGACCGTTCGATTTTCGGTCCCCTGCTCGAATCGTTCGTCTTCTCGGAGATACTGAAACAGGCGGCTTGGTCGGATGGGACTTTTGCGATGCATCACTATCGCGACAAGGATCAGGATGAGGTGGATGTCGTCGTCGAGAACGACCAGGGCCGGTTGATCGGCATCGAGGTCAAGGCGGCTGCGACCGTCGTTGCCGCCGATTTCAAGGGGTTGCGAAAACTCGCTGTCGCGTCGCGTGATGGCTTCAAGCTCGGCGTGGTTCTGTACGATGGCGAGAGGATCGTGCCGTTTGGCGAGCGCCTGTTCGCGGCGCCGATTTCGTGCGTGTGGGGATGACGTTCCTGGAATATGAAAACGGCCTCCTGATCGGAAGCCGTTGATATTTCTTGGTCGGGGCGGCGGGATTTGAACCCGCGACCACCTGCCCCCCAGGCAGGTACGCTACCAAGCTGCGCTACGCCCCGTGAACGATGATTCTAGCAGTGCAATCCGGCACAACTGCCGCGTTCAGCGCAAGGCTTCGAGCAGTTCCCGCAGTTCGCGCTTGACCGCGGAGAGATCGACGTCCGATGTTTCCGGACGCAGGCGCACGGACGAAGCCTGTCGAGCGCCGCCGGAGACTGCGGCATGATCGAGCCGGTTGCGCGCGCCGCTGATGGTGAACCCTTCTTCGTAGAGCAATTCGCGGATCCTGCGGATGAGGAGCACTTCGTGGTGCTGGTAGTAGCGCCGGTTGCCCCGCCGCTTCACCGGCTTGAGCTGAGTGAATTCCTGTTCCCAGTAGCGCAGCACGTGCGGCTTCACGCCGCACAGCTCGCTGACCTCGCCGATCGTGAAGTAGCGCTTGGCCGGAATCGGCGGTAAATCAGTTCTTTTCCGGCTGGGCTCCATGGCGCGACTGTTCGACCGTTGCCTTCAGCTTCTGACTGGCGTGAAACGTGACCACGCGCCGCGCGCTGATCGGAATTTCCTCGCCCGTTTTCGGGTTGCGGCCGGGCCGCTGCGGCTTGTCCCGAAGCTGGAAATTGCCGAATCCGGAAAGCTTCACGCTTTCGCCGCGCTCGAGCGCTCCGCGAATTTCCTCGAAGAACGCCTCCACCATGTCCTTGGCCTCGCGCTTGTTCAAGCCGACTTTTTCGAACAGCAAGTCGGCCAGTTCGGCCTTGGTCAGCGTCATCCCTGCTCCCTGGATTCCTTGGTTATCCGCGAAGGCTGGCGCCGAACCGCCGGCCCCAGAGTTCGACCAACGCGTCGCGCGCTGCGTCGGCTTCCGCATCTGTAAGGGTTCGTTCAGTATCTTGCATAACTACCCGAAACGCAAGGCTTTTTCGGCCCTTCTGGAGGTTCGGACCGAGGTACAGGTCGAACAACCGAACGTCCTGGACGATGCCTGGCTTGGCGGCATTGGCAGCGTCCAGCAACTGCTGCGCGGTCGTCCCCACGTCCACGGTCATCGCGATATCCCTCACGACGACTGGGTACCGGGAGGGCTCGGACGGCTGGGGCAATGGGACGGTCATCACCGCCTCCGCGTCCAATTCGAACAGTTGAACCGGCTGCGAAAGCTCGTACTTGCGTTGCCAGCGAGGGTGCAGTTCGCCAACCCAGCCGATCGCCGCGCCATCGAACAGTACGCGCGCCGAACGACCGGGATGGAGCGCGGGGTGGGCCGCCGCCTCGAAGCGCGGCCTGCGCGGGAAGCACAGCGTCTCGACGTCTGCCTTGAGGTCGTAGAAATCGACCGCCCGAAGGGCGGCGCCCCACTGCTCATCGAGCGCGGGACCGAACGCTGCGCCGGCGATTCTGAGCGGCTGCGCCACGCCGGCGACGCTCAGATCGCCGTCCGCGACGCTTGCGTCGCGCCGGTAGCAGCGGCCGATTTCGAAGACGCGGACCCGCGGCAGCTTGCGAGCGTGGTTGTAACGCACGTTCGCGAGGAGCGAACCGACGAGCGTCGAGCGCATGACCGAAAGCTGGCTCGCGATCGGGTTGAGCAGCCGGATCGGCTCCGGATTTGCGGCGAGATCCGATTCCCAATCCGGCTCGACGAAGGCGAAATTGATCGTTTCGTGGTAGTCGCAGGCCGCCAGGCACTCGCGCAACGCGTGTTGCGAGCGCCGCGTCTCCGCAGGCGAGTGCATCTTCGCTGCCGCGAGCGGCGGGTGCGCCGGGATGTTCTCGAAGCCGTGCACCCGCGCGACTTCCTCGATCAGGTCTTCCTCGATTTCCAGATCGAATCGGTGCGGCGGCGGGATCACGACGAAAGCATCGCCCTCCCGCCGCACCGGCAGGGCAAGGCGGGCGAACACGTCGGCCATCTCTTCGGCTGCGATCGGCATGCCGATCACCTTCTGCGCGCGCGCAATTCGCATGCGAACCGGGTTGCGCTCCGGTAGCCGCGCCACCGTGTCGTCGATCGGGCCGGGCTCGCCGCCGCAGATCTCCAGCACGAGGCGCGTGATGTACTCGATGTGCTCGACGGTGGTGGCGAAATCGACGCCGCGCTCGAAGCGGTGCCCCGCGTCGGTCGTGAAACCGAATCGCCGGGAACGTCCGGCCACCGCCTGCGGCCACCAGAACGCGGCCTCGATGTAGATCGCGCGCGTGTCCAGGGTCACCGCGGTCGGCTCGCCTCCCATGATTCCGGCCAGCGCCTCCACCCCGCGGTCGTCCGCGATCACACCGACCGAGCCATCGACGGCGACCGTCTGCCCGTTGAGCAGCTCTGCGGTTTCGCCCGCACGGCCCCAGCGCACTTCGAGTCCGCCGGCGACCTTGTCGCGGTCGAAAATGTGCGAGGGACGCCCAAGTTCCAGCATGACGTAGTTCGAAATGTCCACCAGCGCAGAAATCGGCCGCTGTCCCGCGCGCTCCAGGCGCCGCTTCATCCACGCGGGCGTTTCGGCGCGCGCGTTCACGCCGCGCACGATGCGCCCGGAAAAGCGTCCGCAAAGATCCGGCGCAACGATCCGAACCGGCAGTCTCTCCTCGATGCGTGCCGCCACCGGGGCAAACGGCGGCGCAGCCAGCGGTGCGCGCGTCAGCGCCGCGACTTCGCGCGCGACTCCGAGCACCGACAGGCAGTCGGCGCGGTTCGGCGTCAGTTTGATGTCGAACACGCGCTCGTCGAGCTCGAGCGCGCTGCGGATGTCCGTTCCGACCGGCGTATCGCCCGCGATCTCCAGCAGGCCGCCGTGATCCTCCGACAGACCCAGTTCGCGCGCGGAACACAGCATGCCGCGGCTCTCCACGCCCCGCACCTTCGCCAGTGCGATTTCGAGCCCGCCGGGAAGTTTCGCGCCCACCTGCGCGAATGGAACCTTCATTCCGGCGCGCACGTTGGGCGCGCCGCAGACCACCTGCACCTTGCCCTGTCCAGAATCGACCGTGCACCGCGTGAGTTTGTCCGCGCCCGGATGCCGCTCTACAGCGATCACCTGTGCCGCGACCACGCCGCTGAAGGCCGGCGCCACGGGCGCGCAGGATTCCACTTCGAGTCCGGCCATGGTGAGCGCATGCGCAAGCGACTCGGCATCGAGCGCCGGATCGCAGAAACTGCGCAGCCAGTATTCCGGAACGATCATGCGAACTGCCGCAGGAAACGAAGATCGCCGTCGAAAAACAGGCGCAGGTCGTCGATCCCGTAGCGGAGCATCGTCAGCCGCTCGAGCCCCGCGCCGAACGCAAATCCCATGTACCGCTCCGGATCGAGGCCGAAATTGCGCACCACCGCGGGGTGCACCTGCCCCGACCCCGAAATCTCCAGCCAGTTCCCCTTCAACGGACCGCTGTCGAACTTCATGTCGATCTCGGCCGAGGGCTCGGTGAACGGGAAGTACGACGGGCGAAAGCGCACCTCGATGTCGTCGCTTTCGAAAAACCGGCGCATGAAGTCCGCGAACACGCCCTTCAGGTCGGCGAAGCTCACGCCCTCGTCGATCCACAGACCTTCCACCTGGTGGAACATCGGCGAATGCGTGGCGTCGGAATCGACGCGATAGGTCCGCCCCGGCGCAATCACCTTGATCGGAGGGCGGTGCGTGCGCGCGTAGCGCACCTGCATCGGACTGGTGTGCGTCCTCAGCAGCAGTGGCAGTCCCTTCGCGTCCTTCAGGTCGACGTAGAACGTGTCCTGCATCGAGCGCGCAGGATGATTTTCCGGATTGTTGAGCGCCGTGAAGTTGTGCCAGTCGGTCTCGATTTCAGGCCCGTCGGCGACGTCGAAACCGATTGAGCGGAAAATCTGCTCGACCCGCGCCCAGGTGCGCGCAATCGGGTGGATTCCGCCTCGGCCGCGCCCGCGGCCAGGCAGCGTTACGTCGAGCGCCTCCTCGGCAAGCCGCGCCTCCATGCGCGCATCCGCCAGCGCGGCGCGCCGATCCTCCAGCGCCTGCTCGAGGCGCGCCTTGGCGGAATTGATCGCCGCACCGGCGCTGCGGCGCGCATCCGGCGCGAGCACGGCCAGCGATTTCAGCAGCGCCGTGAGTTCGCCGCTCTTGCCGAGAAAGCGCGCCTTGGCGTTTTCGAGCGCAGCCGGATCCTGCGCCGCGGCGAACTCGCCCAGTGCACGCGCTACGATTTTTTCGACGTCCTGCATGTGCAAAGCTCCGCCGGCACTCCCGCCCCGCGGCTGCGGAGCGGGACCGTGGTGGTTCAGTGCGCGATGCTCGCCTTGACCTGGTTCGCGATGCGCGCGAACGCGGGCTTGTCCTGCACCGCGAGGTCCGCGAGGACCTTGCGGTCGATTTCGATGTGTGCGCGCTTGAGTCCTGCCATGAATGCGCTGTAGCTCATGCCCAGTTCGCGCACCGCGGCGTTGATGCGTGCGATCCACAATCCGCGGAACTGGCGCTTGCGCTGGCGGCGGTCGCGGTAGGCGTACTGCCCCGCCTTCATCACCGCCTGTTTGGCAACACGGAATACGTTCTTGCGCCGGCCGCGAAAGCCTTTGGCCTTGGCGAGCACTTTTTTGTGGCGCGCGCGTGCCGTGACTCCACGTTTCACTCTTGGCATGGCGCGCTCCTCAGGACGAGTACGGCAGCATGGCGCGGATCTGCCGTTTGTTGCTGTCGTGCACGTTGGTCGTGCCGCGCAGGTGACGCTTGCGCTTGGTGGCTTTCTTCGTGAGGATGTGGCGCAGATAGGCCTGCGACCGCTTGATCGTGCCGCCCGGACGAACCTTGAATCTCTTGGCGGCCGACTTCTTGGTTTTCACCTTCGGCATGAATCGACTCCTAGTCTTTTGACATGACGCCGGGTGGCCCGCCTCGCAGGCACTTCCGGAACCCGGACATCACTTGTATCAGCCCCCCGTTGCATCCGTTGCGCCGTCCACGCGGCGGGGCGCCGTGCCTTCCGCGTCGCGGCATGACTCGCTACACCGTCGCAGGCTTCGCCTGCTTCTCCGCCTTGGGCGGAGACTCCTTCTTGCCTTTCACCAGCGGCGGCTTCTTCTTCGGCGCCAGCACCATCACCATCTGCCGGCCTTCGAGCTTCGGAAACTGTTCGACCACCGCGACCGGTTCGAGATCGGCCTTGACCCGCTCGAGGATGCGCATCCCGAATTCCTGGTGCGCCATTTCCCGTCCCCGAAACCGCAGCGTCACCTTGGCCTTGTCGCCTTCCTGCAGGAACTGGATCAGCTTGCCGACCTTGATCTTGTAGTCGCCCTCGTCGGTGCCCGGGCGAAACTTGATTTCCTTGACCTGGATCTGGCGTTGCTTGAGCTTGGCTTCGTGCGCTTTCTTCTGCTCGCGATAGCGGTACTTGCCGTAATCCATCAGCTTGCAGACCGGCGGCCTCGCCAGCGGCGCGATTTCCACCAGATCGACGCTCTGCTCTTCGGCCAGTTGCAGCGCCTGTGCCACAGGCACGATTCCCAGCTGGTCCCCGTTGTCCGCGATCAGGCGTACTTCAGGCGCCGTGATCTGCGCATTGATGCGCTGCGATTTCTCGAAAGTGATGTGTGCGATCTCCTCGTCTCGCGGCCCTTCCATCGGCTGCCGCAACGCCGCCCGGAACCCGTGTTCCGAAAACACTGCGGCCGTGCTACGGCGCGCTGGCCTCCCTTTGGAGGCGCCCGGCGAATTCCTCCAGCGCCATGGCGCCGAGGTCTTCGCCGCCGCGCGTGCGCACGGCCACTGACCCAGCCTGCTTTTCCTTGTCCCCGACCACCAGTTGGTAGGGCAACTTTTGCAAGCTATGTTCGCGAATCTTATAAGAAATTTTCTCGTTCCGCAAATCCGCGACGACCCGCAGACCGCCCGCGCGAAGCCGCTCGGCGACCGCCGCCGCGTACTTGGCCTGATGCTCCGAGATATTGAGCACGACCGCCTGCTCCGGGGCGAGCCAGAGCGGGAAAGCGCCGCCGTAGTGTTCGATCAGGATGCCGATGAAGCGCTCGAGCGACCCGACGATCGCCCGGTGCAGCATGACCGGCGTGCGGCGCGTGTTGTCCTCCGCGACGTACTCGGCGCCCAACCGGCCCGGCATGCTGAAATCGACCTGCATCGTGCCGCACTGCCAGACCCGGCCGAGGGCGTCCTTGAGCGAGTACTCGATTTTCGGCCCGTAGAACGCCCCTTCACCCGGGGAGAGCGAGTACTCGACGCCGGCGCTGCGCAACGCTTCCACCAGCGCGTGCTCCGCTTTGTCCCAGGCCGCATCGTCGCCGATGCGCTTTTCCGGACGCGTGGCGATGCGGTAGATGATGCTGTCGAAGCCGAAATCCCGGTAAACCTTCTGCAGCAGCGCGGTGTAGGCGGTGCATTCGCCGAGAATCTGGTCCTCGGTGCAGAAAATGTGGCCGTCGTCCTGCACGAAACCGCGCACGCGCATCAGTCCGTGCAGCGCGCCCGAGGGTTCGTTGCGATGGCAGGACCCGAACTCGCCGTACCGCAGCGGCAGGTCGCGATAGCTGCGGATGCCCTTGTTGTAGATCAGGATGTGTCCCGGGCAGTTCATCGGCTTGATCGCGTAGTCGCGATTCTCGGAAGCCGTGGTGAACATGTTCTCGCGGAAATTCTCCCAGTGTCCGGTGCGTTCCCAGAGGCTGCGATCGAGAATCTGCGGGCCGCGCACCTCGCGATAGCCGTTGTCGCGGTAAACGCGCCGCAGGTACTGCTCGATCTGCTGCCAAAGGGTCCAGCCCTTGGGGTGCCAGAACACCAGGCCCGGCGCCTCCTCCTGGAGGTGGAACAGGTCGAGTTGCGTGCCGAGGCGCCGATGGTCGCGTTTCTCCGCTTCCTCGAGCATCTTCAGGTAGGCGTCCTGCTCGTCTTTCTTTGCCCAGGCGGTGCCGTAGATGCGCTGGAGCATTTCGTTCTTCGAGTCGCCGCGCCAGTAGGCCCCCGCGACCCGCATCAGCTTGAAGGCCTTCAGTTTTCCGGTCGAGGGCACGTGCGGCCCGCGGCAAAGGTCGGTGAAGCCGCCCTGCGAGTACAGCGAAATCGGATCGCCCGCGGGGATCGCCGCGATGATCTCGGCCTTGTACAACTCGCCTTGCTCGCGGAAAAACCGCACCGCCTCGTCGCGCGGCAGGAGCTTTCGCGCCACCGGGAGGTCGCGCTGCGCGATCTCCGCCATGCGTTTCTCGATCGCCGCCAGATCCTCCGGCGTGAACGGCCGTTTGTACGAAAAATCGTAGTAGAAGCCGTTTTCGATCACCGGGCCGATGGTCACCTGCGCATCGGGAAACAGTTCCTTCACCGCGTGCGCGAGCAGGTGGGCAGTGGAATGACGCAGGATCTCAAGGCCTGCGGCGTCCCGGTCGGTGACGATGGCGACTTCCGCGTCGGCCTCGATGAGATGACTCGTATCGACCAGGCGGCCG
>MERB01000018.1:45144-55683 GCA_001770475.1 Betaproteobacteria bacterium RIFCSPLOWO2_02_FULL_66_14
ACCGTCACCGGCGAAGGGAAACTCTTGAACGACCCGTCAGGAAGCTTGATGTTGGGCAAGGTTTTGGTAGGCGCGATTGGACTCGAACCAACGACCCCTACCATGTCAAGGTAGTGCTCTAACCAGCTGAGCTACGCGCCTGCAGGGGCGGGATTTTATCGCATCCCGGTCGGGGTGACTTAAACTTCCCGCATGCAGCTCATCCTCTGGAGGCACGCGCAGGCTGAGGACGGCGGGCGCGACCTCGAGCGCGAACTCACCGCAAAGGGGCGCAGGCAAGCGGCGCGCGTCGCGGCGTGGCTGCGGCGCCGGCTTCCGGAAAAATTCCGCGTCCTTTCGAGTCCCGCGATTCGTGCGCAGCAGACCGCGGCAGCGCTCGGCGGCGAAGTCGCCATCGTCGATGGCCTCGCGCCCGGCGCGTCCGCGGCCGAGGTTCTCGAGTGCAGCGGTTGGCCGGATGTCGAGGACACGCTCACGGTCGTCGTCGGGCATCAGCCGACGCTCGGCGAGCTCGCGGCGCAACTCGTGAGCGGCCGCGCCGCCGAGTGGAGCGTGCGAAAGGGCGGACTGTGGTGGCTCGAACACCGCGCACGCGGGGCACATGGGGAAACGGTAGTGCGCGCGGTAATCTCGCCGGACCTGCTCTGAACGGCGAACGCGCCCGAGTTCAGCCGCGTCCGAGCGCTGCGACCTTCCGTTCCGAGAGGCTTTCGACGACCAGGCGCATCCCGACCGCCTTCCAGTAGCCCGATTCGGAGTCGAGCGCATCCGCGGTCAGCGGATTTTCCTCCAGCCAGGCCTGCGGCAGCGCGACGGTATAGCCGCCCTCGTCGGCGGTGACCCGCAGCATCGGAACCTTGATGTCGGTCCGGCTGCGCAGGAACAGCGTCGCGAGCCGCAGCGCGAGAATGTGCGCCCACTCCTCGCTCTCGATCGCGAGATCCTCCAGCTTGCCGAGCTTGCCGCGATGCGCGAGCACCAGGCGCGCGAGGCGCTGCTGCTCCATCCGCGAGAACCCCGGCATGTCCGCGTTCGACAGCACGTACGCGCTATGGCGGTGATATTGCGCATGCGCGATGGACAATCCGATTTCGGCGAGCCGCGCCGACCAGTCGAGCAGCAACCGGTCGGCGTCGTCCTCGCGCGCCCAGTCGGAATCGCGTCCGGCGTCCTTGATCATCGCATCGTAGATCGCGAGCGCGAGCCGCCGCACGCGCTCGGCCTGCTGCAGGTCGACGTGGTAGCGGCGCATGAACTGCGTCACGGTCGCCTCGCGCATGTCCTTGTGCTGGACGCGGCCGAGCAGATCGTAGAGCACGCCGTGCCGAAGCGCGCCATCGGACACCGTCAGCTGCTCGATGGCGAGTTCCTCCATCACGGCGCCCAGAATCGCGACCCCCCCGGGCAGTACAGCGACACGGTTCTCGCCCAGTCCCGGGATGCGTTCCGGATCGGCGCGCTCGTGCTTGATGAGCAGGCTTCTCAGCCGATCGAGTCCGTCGCGCGTGATTCCCGACTCCGCGAATCCGTTTTCGGAGATGATCGTCTCGATCGCTCGCGAGGTGCCGGAGGAGCCGACCGCTTGCTGCCACCCTTGAGCGCGGTAGGCGCGCACCATGCTCGAGAGTTCCTGGCGCGCGGCGAGTTCCGCCGCCTTCATGCGCGCCTTGTCGATGCGCCCGCCGTCGAAGTAGCGCAGGCTCCAGCTCACGCATCCCATGTAGAGCGATTCCGTGAGGCGCGGCTCGAGGCCGGTACCGATGATGAACTCGGTCGATCCGCCGCCGATATCGACCACCAGGCGGGCGTGCGTGGCCGGCGGCAGCGAATGCGCCACGCCGACGTAGATGAGGCGGGCTTCCTCGCGTCCCGAGATCACTTCGATCGGAAAGCCGAGCGCAGCACGCGCCTCCCTCAGAAACTGCGGCGCGTTCTTCGCCACGCGCAGCGTGTTCGTTCCGACCGCGCGCACCGCCTGCCGCGGCAGCCCGCGCAGCCGCTCGCCGAAACGAGACAGCGCTTCGAGCGCGCGCGCCTGCGTCGCGCGGTCGAGCCGCTTGTCGGCGGTGAGGCCGGCGCCCAGCCGAACGCCTTCGCGCAGGCTGTCGAGCGCGTAGATCTGTCCGTCGACGGCGCGTCCCACCTGCAGGTGGAAGCTGTTGGATCCCAGGTCGACGGCGGCAAGCACTTCGGTGCGCGGCATGCCTCGTTATTTAACATCGCGCTCGCTGCCGGGCAAATCGTCACGCTTCCGTGATCTGGCGGTGCGGGCGTTTTGGTAACATGGGTCTCGCGCAGCCGACCCCCCGGCGATGATCAAGAAAGTCCTTCCGCCGTCGCACTTCCTGAATCGCGAGCTCGGCCTGCTCGAGTTCAACCGGCGCGTGCTGGCGCAGGCGGCCGACGAATCGGTGCCGCTGCTCGAGCGCCTGCGCTTCCTGACGATCGTCTCGTCGAATCTCGACGAATTTTTCGAGATCCGGGTGGCGGGCCTGAAAGAGCAGGTCAAGCTGGGCGTAAAAGCCTCGGGCCCGGACGGCCGCAGCCCCGCGGAAGTGCTCGCGCTCGTCACGGCCCAGTCGCACACGCTGATTGCAGAGCAATACCGGCTGCTGAACGAAGTGCTCCTGCCCGCGCTCGCGCGAGAGGGCATCGTGTTCCCGAAGCGCGAAGTCTGGACCGATGCGCAGCGCGCCTGGGTGAAGGAATACTTCTTCCGCGAACTGCTGCCGGTGCTGACGCCGATCGGCCTCGATCCCGCGCACCCGTTCCCGCGAGTGCTCAACAAGAGCCTGAACTTCGCGATCGAGCTGGAAGGCCGCGACGCCTTCGGCCGCAAGTCCCGCGCGGCGATCGTGCAGGCGCCGCGCGCGCTGCCCCGCGTGATCCGCATGCCGCCGGAAGTGGCCGGGGCGCCACACGCGTTCGTGTTCCTGTCGTCGATCCTGCACGCCCACGTCGACGAGCTGTTCACGGGAATGGAAGTCAAGGGCTGCCACCAGTTCCGCGTCACGCGCAACTCGGATCTCTTCGTCGACGAGGAGGAGATCAAGAACCTGCGCATCGCGGTGCAAAGCGAGCTGCTGCACCGCCATTTCGGCGATGCGGTGCGGCTCGAACTGGCCGACAGCGGCTCGCCCTCTACGGGAGAGTTCCTGCAGCAGCAGTTTGCGCTCGACGAAACCGACATCTACCGCGTGGCGGGCCCGGTGAACCTCTACCGCCTGCGCGAGGTACCCGACCAGGTCGACCGGCCCGACCTGAAGTACCCGCCGTTCCAGCCCGGATTTCCCGATCCACTCATGGCGACGCGCGACATTTTCGCCGCGTTGCAGGCGGGCGATGTGCTGCTGCATCACCCCTACCAGTCGTTCGACCCGGTCATCGAGTTCATCCGCACCGCGGTGACCGATCCCCGGGTCATCGCGATCAAGCAGACCGTCTACCGCACCGGCACCGACTCCGAGCTGATGACGATCCTGATCGACGCGGCCCGGCTGGGGAAGGAAGTCACGGTGGTGGTCGAGCTCATGGCGCGCTTCGACGAGGAGGCGAACATCGGCTGGGCGTCGCGGCTGGAAGAGGTCGGCGCGCACGTCATCTACGGGGTCGTCGGCCACAAGACGCACGCCAAGATGGCGCTCGTCGTGCGGCGCGAGGAGTCGCCGCAGGGTCCGGTGCTCAAGCGCTACGCCCATCTCGCCACCGGCAATTACCACCCGCGCACGGCGCGCCAGTACACGGACTTCGGCCTGCTCACCGCGAACGAGGAAATCTGCGCCGACATCAACGAGGTCTTCAAGCAGCTCACCGGGCTCGGCCGCGCCAGCCGGTTGAAGCATCTTTGGGTGTCCCCGTTCACGCTGCACCGGCGCGTGCTGAACGCGGTGCGCAACGAAGCGCGCCTGGCGAAGGAAGGCAAGGCCGCGCGCATCGTCGCCAAGATGAATGCGCTGCTCGAACCCGAGCTGATCGAGGAGCTGTACGCCGCTTCGCAGGCGGGCGTGCAGATCGAGCTCGTGGTGCGCGGCGTGTGCGCACTGCGTCCGGGCATCGCCGGACTGTCGGAGAACATCCGCGTGCGCTCGATCGTCGGCCGGTTTCTCGAGCACACGCGCGTGTTCCATTTCGCCAACGACGGCGCCGACGTGGTCCACCTCGCGAGCGCCGACTGGATGGGCCGGAACTTCTTTCGCCGCATCGAGCTCGCCTTTCCCGTGCTCGACCCCGCGCTCAAGGCGCGCGTCATCCGCGAAGGCCTGCAGGCCTATCTGGATGACACGGCGCAGACCTGGATCATGGACGCCGATGGCGGCTACGTGCGCGCGGCCACGCGCCGGGGAAAGCGCGCGGTGCAGGAGGATCTGCTAAACCAGCTCACGAACGCGACCTGGTTGCGTTCGCCGAAGCCGGCCGCGGCAGCGCTGCCGAGCGCGGCCTGACGCTTTCGGACCGACGGCCGGTTCAGTCCTTGTAGGCTTCGAACCCGATCATCAGGCTGATCTCGTCGCCGATCGCGGGTACGGCGTACTTCATGCCGAAGTCGGTGCGCTTGACTTTGCCGGTGGCCACGCCTCCGCACATCTCCTTCTTGTTGAACGGATGCGCGCCGCATTTCCAGCGCTCCAGCTTGAGCGTCAGCGGCTTCGTGACGCCGAGCAGAGTGACCTGGCCATCGAGCTCGGCGAGGTTATCCCCGTTGAACGTCGCCGCCGTGGACTTGAACGTCATGCGGGGAAATTCCGCCGTGTTGAAGAAATCCGCGCTGCGCAGGTGCTCGTCGCGCGACCGGGCGCGCGCGCCCTTGTCGTTGTCGCCCGTGGACACCGAGGCCGTGTCGACCGAGACCTCGATCGACGCTTTCTTGGCCCCGCGGTCGAGCGTCGCCTTGCCGCTCGATTTGTCGAAACGCCCGTAGATGGTCGTAAATCCGAGGTGATCGACGCTGAAGTTCACGAACGAATGGATCGGATCGATGGTGTAGTTCTCGACCTGTGCAGGCGCGGCGAACGGAATGGCAGCGATCATTGCGCCGATAATTATCCTACGCATCATGATTCTCCTCCTTGGAGTTGATATCGCTACAGATTGCGCGCGATGCGCCCGACGGCAGCGAACAGCCCCCGAAGCCCGTTATTCCCGGTCAGTCCTTGATGGCCTCGAAGGTGACGAGGATCTTGACGTCGTCGCCGGTCGCGGGGATGCCCCACTTCATGCCGTATTCGGAACGCTTGAGGGCGCCGGTCGCGTTGCCGCCGCAGATCATGCGTTTGGTGACCGCATGCGGCGCGCATTTCCAGCGATCGACCGCCAGCGTGACCGGCCTGCTCACGCCGAGCAGCGTCAACTGACCCTGGAGTTCCACCGGGACCTCGCCATTGAATTTGACCGTCGAGGCCTTGTAGAGCATTCGCGGAAACTCGGCGGAATTGAAGAAATCCGGGCTCCTCAGGTGTTCGTCGCGCGAGCGCGGCCGATCTCCCCGGACGCCGTCACCCGTGGACACCGAGGCCGTTTCTACCACGACCTCCAGCGTCCCGGTCTTCGCCTGGCGATCGATGGTGAATTTTCCGGACGACCGGTCGAAGCGTCCCCAGATCGTGGAGAAGTCGTTGTGATCGACGCCGAAGTGCACGAAGGTGTGCCGCGGATCGAAGGTGTAGGACTCCGGGGAGGCCACTCCAGCCGACGGCAGAAGCATGAACGCCAGTCCCGCCACGATTTGTTTCATCGCACCTCCCTCATCGACACCGCAATGCAATACTTCACTCGGAAATCCCGCGACTGGACAGCCAGACGAGGTAACACGCCACCGCGGATACTGTCAGCGTCGCACCCGAAAGCGCTACGGCCTGGCCCCAGACGGGCCATTTTGCCGGAATCGGCAGCCTGGCCAGAAGCGGCACCGGAGCCATGACCGCCAGCACGTACCAGGGCAACTGGGCGAGATGATAGGTCGTTGCTCCCAGCAGGCCCGCCAGCAGACCCGTGGTGAGCGTGAAGGCGATTCCCGCAAGAATCCGCCTTCCGGTCAGCATTTGCACCAGCAGGAACGCACCCGATGCGCTGCCGAGCGCCATCGCGTACAGGCCGAGCGTGGCCGACGCAGCGAACACCGCCGCGACCCCGGTCCCCATGCCCAGCGCCAGGCCTGCGGCGCCCGCCCTGACCGAATCCTCGTGCAGCGAAAGCGTGAAACCAACCTGCCAGGCCACATACGCAGCGATGCCGCCGCCGATCAGCAGTGCGTCGGCAAGCTCCTTTTGCGTCAGCACCGCCAGGAACACCCAGACCGAGAGGGCGCCGGAGGCGACCGCGACCAAGGGCGCCATGGCGCGTTTCGGTTTGAACGCGAAATCCGCGGCAACGCCCAGAACCGGGGCGATCAACCCGAGCAGCATCACCTTGCGGATCGTCGTCATCGGACTGAATTCAAATCCGACCACCAGGTAGACCGCGGTGGCAAAACCCGCAACCGCCGCCAGCCCGGCCAGGCGCAACGGCGCAAGCAGCGCGCTCGCGACGAGTCCGGCGAGGAACGGCAGGAGCGCTCCCTGAACCACCGGGTGGATGAGCCAATCCTGCACGCCGCCGCCTCGGGATCAGCCCCGCGCCACGCGAATCACGCCGTGCACGTCCTTCACCGCGGCAAGCGCCCTGCGCAACTGCGGCAGGTCCTCGACGTCGAATGAAAAGCGCATGAAGGCAACGTCGTCGCGGCTCTGCGTTCTCACCGCCGTGACGTTGATGCGCTCGCGCGCGAGCGCCTCCCCGACGTCGCGCAGCAGCCCGGGACGATCGCTCGCGGTCACGACCATGTCGACCGCATACGCGCCGCCTGGCTTCCTGCCCCAGTCCGAATCGATCAGCCGCTCGGGATGCTTTTCGGCCAGGCGCTTGAGGCTCGCGCAGTCCTCTCGGTGGATCGACACGCCCTTGCCGCGCGTGACGAAGCCGCGAATCGGATCCGGCGGCACCGGCTTGCAGCACTTGGCCAACTGCGTGAGCAACCGGTCCATGCCGACGACGAGAATGGCGCTGCCACTGTCGGGTTTCGGCCGCCGCGCGGCGGCAGCCGGCGCAGGCGCCGCGCTGACCGGCGCGACGACCCCGACCAGCGCCCGGAGCGTTCCCTGCAACTGACGCAGGTTCACCTCGTCGCGACCGACCGCTGCGAACAGCTCGTCGGGTTTCTCGAAACCGAGTCGTTCGGCGAGCGTCTCCAGGCGCGCCTGGGTCGCCCCCTCGCGCCGCGCCTCGCGCTCGACCACCGCGCGTCCCGCGGCGATCGTCGCGGTGAGCGCCTGCGCGTTGAACCACTGGCGCACCTTCTGCCGGGCGCGATGGGTTCTGATGAAACCGCGTTCCACGTTGAGCCAGTCACGCGACGGCCCGCCCGCCTTCCCGACCACGATTTCGACGCGCTGGCCGCTCTGCAGCGGCGTGTCCAGTGGCACGATATGCCCGTCAACGCGCGCGCCCCGGCAGCGATGGCCGAGATCGGTGTGCAGCGCGTAGGCGAAATCCACTGGTGTCGCGCCCGCCGGCAGGTCGATCACCCTGCCTTGCGGGGTCACCACGTACACCGTGTCATCGAGCGCGGCCGCCCGCGTGCGCTCGGCCCAGTCGCCGCGGCCGGCGACCTCGTCGCGCCACGCGAGCAACTGCCGCAGCCAGGCGATTTTCTCGTCGAATACGCCTTGCGCCCTGGCCGGACCGCCTTCCTTGTAGCGCCAGTGCGCCGCGATCCCGTATTCGGCCTGGCGGTGCATTTCCTCGGTGCGGATCTGCACCTCCAGCGTGCGGCCGCCCGGACCGAGCACCGCGGTGTGCAGCGACTGATAGTTGTTGCCCTTGGGCCGCGAGATGTAGTCGTCGAATTCCTTCGGGATCGGCTGCCAAAGGTCGTGAGCCACGCCGAGCGCCGTATAGCAATCGCGCACGTTCGCAGCGATCACCCGCAATGCGCGCACGTCGTAGACCTGGGAGAACTCGAGCCCCTTCGTGCGCATCTTGTTCCAGATCGAGTAGATGTGTTTCGGCCGGCCGGCGATCTCAGCCTGCACGCCTGCGGCGGCGAGCGCCGCGCCGAGCGCGTCCATCGCGTCCCGGATGTACTGCTCGCGCTCGGTGCGCCGCTCCTCCAGCATCTGCGCAATCCGGCGATACAGCTCGGGGTCGAGATACCGCAGCGACAGGTCCTCGAGCTCCCACTTCAGCTGCCAGACGCCGAGGCGGTTTGCCAGCGGCGCGTAGATGTCGAGCGTTTCGCGTGCGTACGACTCGCGCTCGGCGAGCGGGTTCTTTGCGAACCAGCGCAGCGTCTGGGTGCGGGATGCGAGCCGGATCAGCACCACGCGCACGTCCTCCACCATGCCGAGGACCATCTTGCGCAGAATCTCGTTCTGCTGCTCGGCGCTGCCGCGCGTCGCCACGCGCAGCCGGTAGAGTTTTTCCACGCCGCCGGCAAGGCTTGCGATCTCGTCACCAAAGCGCTCGCGCAGCGGCTCGGCGCCGCCGAGTTGCTTGGGCGCGGCAAACAGCACGCCCGCCGCGCGCGTCGCCGCGTCGACTCCGACGCCGGCGAGCCCGGCGCCGATGCCGAGCGCGTGCGGCCAGACCGGTTCTCCGGTGGACAGCACCTGCCCGGCGTAGAGCGGCTCGGCGAACTCGAGGGCGCTCGCAAGCGGCGCGCGCTCGCCCGCGGGAAGCCCCGCAGCGAGCGGTTCGAGCGCCGCGGCGCTCGACTGTGGATGGAATCGCACCACCGAGACCATGCGGTATTGTAGCGAGCCCATGCCGACCGCCCGCGCCTCCGGAGCCTCTCCGCACCTGCTGTTGGCGCTCACGGCAATGTTGTGGGCTGCGCACTGGATCGTCGCGCGCGCGGTGGTGCCCCACGTCACTCCGATCGGGATGGCGTTCTGGCGCTGGGCGGTGGCGATCGTGCTGCTCGCGCCGTTCGCGTGGCGGCACCTGGTGCACGATCGCACCGCACTTCGCGCCGGCTGGAAACCGATCCTCTTTTTCGGCACCTGCGGAACCGTGCTCTACAACAGCGTCGGCTACCTCGGCATCGCGCAAACGAGCGCCACCAACGCGGTGCTGCTGCAGTCGGTCACACCGGGATTGATTCCGCTCGCCGGCTGGATGCTGTTCGGCGAGCGCATTCGCGCGCGCGCCGCGCTCGGTCTGGCGATTTCCTTCGCCGGCGTTCTCGCCATCGTGGCGCGGCTCGATCCCGCGGCGCTCGTCTCGCTCGAGATCGCTGCGGGCGATCTCTGGCTCCTCGGCAACGTGCTGCTGTGGTCGGTTTACACCGTGTGCCTGCGCTGGAGGCCGCCGGGACTGCATCCGCTCACGTTCATGTTCGCGGTGATGCTCGCCGGCATGCTGAGCGGCCTGCCGCTCTACGCGTTCGATTTCGCCGCCGGCGGATACCTCGAATTCACGCCCGGCACCGTGCTCGGCATCCTCTTTCTCGCCGCCTTTCCCTCGATCCTGTGCTATCTCCTCTGGGAACGCGGGGTCGCCGAGATCGGCGCTTCGCGGGCGGGCGCCTACCTGCACCTCATTCCGCTCGCCGGCAGCGCGATGGCGGTCGCGTTTCTCGGCGAGCGTCTGCAGATCCATCATGGAGTCGGCATCGCGCTCATCCTGAGCGGCGTCACGCTCGCGACGCGGGGACGGCGCTGATGGGCTGGCTGCGCGATTGGCGACGCCGCCGCATTCTCGCGCGCCACGCGCTGGATGAGCGTCTGTGGCGCCGCGTTCGGGCGAGACTGCCTTTCCTCGCCGGACTCACGGCCGGCGAGGAACGCCGGCTGAAAGAGATGGCGGTCGTGTTTCTCGCCGAAAAGCAGTTCACGCCGGTGCGCGGCGCCGTGCTCGCCGGTGCCGACCGCCTGTCGATCGCGCTGCAGGCCTGCCTGCCGGTGCTCGAACTGGGGCTCGACTGGTACGACGGCTGGGTCGGCATCGTCGTGCACCCGGCGGATTTCCGCGTCAGCCGCAGCGAAACCGACGAGGATGGCGTGGTTCACGAGTGGAACGACGAACTGGCGGGCGAATCCTGGCCCGGCGGCCCGGTCGTGCTTTCCTGGGACGCGCTCGACGAGGCCGGCAGCGTCGCCGAGGGCGGCGCCAACGTCGTGATTCACGAATTCGCGCACAAACTCGACATGATGGACGGCGAGACTGACGGCGCTCCGCCCCTGCCGACGCCGCAGGCGAGACGCGAATGGATCGCCGTGCTCGACCGCGAACTGGAACGGTTCCGGCGCGCGCTGGATGCAGGGCGCGAAACCTTTCTCGATCCGTACGCGGCCGAACACGAAGCGGAGTTCTTCGCCGTCGCGAGCGAGGCGTTCTTCGAATCGCCACACGCGCTGAAAGCGGATTTCCCCGATCTTTACGGCCTGTTCCGGGACTTCTACCGGCAGGATCCGGCGCGCCGGCTGAGGACGTGAAGACGCTCCTCATCGTGTATCACACGCGCGGCGTGAAAACCGCCCAGATGGCCGAAGCGCTCGCGCGCGG
>MERB01000018.1:55698-59172 GCA_001770475.1 Betaproteobacteria bacterium RIFCSPLOWO2_02_FULL_66_14
GGACCTGCTCGCAGCGGACGCGATCGCGCTCGGCACGCCGGAGAACTTCGGCTACATGTCGGGGATGATGAAGGACTTCCTCGAGCGCGTGTTCTACCCCTGCGAAGGCAGGGTCGAGGGGCGTCCCTGGGCGCTGTTCGTCTCGGCCGGGCAGGACGGGCACGGCGCCATCGCATCGGTCGAGCGCATCGTGACCGGATTGCGCCTGAAGAAGGTGCGCGAACCGATCCTCGCGCTGAGGGAAGTGACGCCGGCAATCCTCGCGCAATGCGAGGAACTCGGGGCGACGCTCGCGGCCGGAATCGCCGCGGGCGTGCTCTAGTCGCGGGTACGCCTGGAGCGGAATCTTCGGCCTGACGTGAGCGTCAAATGGCAAGCGCGCGACGCAGGGCATCGGCGATGGCCGCATCGTCCTCCGGCGCCGGGACCTGAAGGTCGACGATGAGGATCCCATGCTGGGCCAGGCGCTCCGACAGGTGAACCGGGACATCGGCACCCTGGAGGCGTTTGCTCAAGCCCGTCGCGTCGACGCGTGCGAGCGCAGGTTCGATCAGCAAATGCAGATGCGGTACGCGACCCGTCTCGCTTGCCGGAAGCAGCCGCGTGCGGATACCGGGCAATCCGCCCAACCTCGCCTCGATGCGCCTCAGTCGCTCCTCGAGGAGCGCATTGGCTGCCGCGTCGTCCGCTGCCGCGAAGCGCTCTAGCGCTGCAAGCACGCCGACGATCTCTTCCTTGCCGACCTTGAAGCCGCGCCCCAGGCCGTGGTGCGGAATGCCCTTCAGCGCCGCGCGATCGATCAGATCGGGCGGCGTCCAGCTCGCCGGCGCCACGTCCATGTCGAGTTGCTGCACGAGCGCGGACCCGATGAGATCGCGGCGGCCGGCGAGAATGCCCGTGGCCTGCGGCCCGCCGATCGCCTTGCCGCCGGAAAACGCGACCAGGTCGGCCCCCAATTCAATGAAGCGGCGCAGGTTCGACCTGGGTGGAAGCTGGGCTGCGGCATCGACGATGACCGGAAGATCGCGCGGCTTGCACACCGCTACGACGGTCGCGAGGTCCGCGAAGTTTCCTGGGTTGGCGCAGAAAGCGAATGCGGCCGTCGCCGGCGTGATGGCGGTTTCGATCTCCCACGGCTCGAGACCTCGAACGCCGGCGCCGGTTGCACGATCGTTATGACCGAGGTCGACCAGCCGCGCCCCCGATGCGCTCAACGCATGGGCGTACCCCGTGCGATGGCTGCGCGGAATGAGAATTTCGCGGGCGAATCCCTCGGCATGCGGCAGCACCGCCATCCTGCCGATGTCCCAGCGCGTCATGCTTGCGGCGGCGGCGAGCGTCAACGCGGCGGCGGCGCCGCTCGACACCAATCCGGCTTCGGCGCCCGTGAGACGCGCGATGACGCCGCTCGCGGCGGCCTGCAGCTCCGCAATATCGACGGAATGCCGCGCCGCCGCCGCCATCGCCGCAACAACCTCTGGCGCCATGAGCGCCCCGCCCAGGCGCGTAAGCGTGCCCGCGGCGTTGATCCGGCGGCTCACGCCGAGCCGGGCGTACACCTCGTCATCGTTCATTTGCGAACCTCTCGTCCAGAATCGCCGACGTTCGATAATACAATCGCATCCGATCCCGAGGAACCGGAACGATGTCCGAATTGCGCGACCCGATCGAGTTCGAGCTGTTCAAGAACGCCATCTTCTCGATCGCCGACGAGATGGCGCTCACGGTTTTCCGCACCACCTACTCCGGGGTGCTGAAGGACAACATGGATTACTCGACCGGTTTTGCCGACGCCGATGGCAAACTCGTCGCTCAGGGGCTCACGATTCCCGGGCATCTCGGCTCGGTGCCGACCGCGATGCAAGCCATCCTGCGGCACTACCGGGAGGACATGCACCCGGGCGACGTGTTCATCATGAACGACCCGTTCGACGGCGGCATGCACCTTCCCGACATCTTCGTGTTCAAACCGCTCTATCACGAAGGCAGGCGCGTCGCCTTCGCCTGCACCGTGTGCCATCACAGCGATGTCGGCGGACGCGTGGCGGGGTCGAATGCTTCCGATTCCACCGAAATTTACGCCGAAGGGCTGCGCATTGCGCCGCTCAAACTCTACGACAGGGGCGTAATCAACAAGACCCTGATGACGATCATCGAGAAAAACGTTCGCCTGCCGGTACATGTATTCGGCGACCTGCGGGCGCAGCTCGCCGCCTGCCACATCGCCGAAAAGCAGTTTGCCGAGCTGATCGCGAAGTACGGCGCGGCGAAGACCGCCGGCTACATGAAGGAAACCATCGATTACGCGGAGCGCCTGACGCGCGCCGAGATCGAGAAGCTGCCCGACGGCGAATGGAGTTTCGAGGACTGGATCGACGACGACGGCATCGACTACGGCAAGCCGATCCGGCTGTTCGTGAAGATCACGAAAACCGGCGGCCAGATGCGGGTCGACTGGACCGGGACCGCGCCCCAGGTGAAAGGCGCGATCAACAACACGCTCTCCTACACCAAGGCGGCCTCCTACACCGGCGTGCGTTCTGTGCTGCCGCAGGGCATTCCGAACAACGAGGGCATGTTCCGCGCGATCGAGGTGATCTGCCCGCCCGGCACGGTCGGCAACGGCGTGCTGCCGGCCGCCTTCGCGGCGCGCGGACTGACCGGTTTTCGCATGACCGATTGCATGTTCGGCGCGCTCGCGATGATGCTGCCCGACAGGGTCAAGGCGGCGGGCGACGGCGGCAACACCGGGATTTCGATCGGCGGTTACGATGCGGATCGCAAGCCCTTCGTCTATGTCGATTTCACCTGCGGCGCCTGGGGCGCCCGGCCCTGGGCCGACGGACTGGATGGCAATTCGCACATGCTCGCCAACATGGCTTCACACTCGGTCGAGGTCACGGAAGCGGAGCACCCGATCCAGTTGCTCGCCTATGAGTTCGTTGCCGACAAGGCGGGCGCCGGAAAGTACCGCGGCGGCGTGCCCTTCCGGCGCGACTATCGTTTTCTCGAAGCCGAGGGCGTGCTCCAGGTTCGCTCCGACCGGCGCGACCACCGTCCCTTCGGCCTGTACGGCGGGAGCCCGGGGCAACCCTCCGAGAATTACTTCAATCCCGATGGCGAGAACCGCGTGCTGCCGGGCAAGTTCACCATGAACGTGAAGCGGGGAGATGTCCTGCGGCACGTCCTCGCCGGCGCCGGGGGCTGGGGCGATCCGCTCGAACGCGATCCGGCAGCGGTGCTCAGGGACGTGCGCAACGAGCTGCTGTCAGCTGCGAAAGCGCGCTTCGACTACGGCGTGGTGATCGATACCGCGCGCTGGACGGTGGATCCTGCCGCCACCGAGAAGCAGCGCGCCGAGATCCGCTCGGCAAGGGCCTGGCGGGAGGTGCCGAAGGTGCAGTGGCACGACCCGCTGCCGCAGTCCCGATGACGAGCTACCGGATCGGCGTCGACATCGGTGGCACGTTCACC
>MERB01000018.1:59181-64024 GCA_001770475.1 Betaproteobacteria bacterium RIFCSPLOWO2_02_FULL_66_14
CTCCTCGGATCGGACGCAACGGTCCATACGAAAAAGATCTCCTCGAGCGTCGGGGATTACGCACGGGCGATCGTCGACGGGCTCGCCGAGCTGTTCGGCGAGACCGGTCTCGACGGCGGCCGGGTCGCCGAAATCCTCCACGGCACGACCGTCGCCGGCAACGCGATCCTCGAGCACAAGGGCGCACGGGTCGGCCTGATCACGACGCGCGGCTTTCGCGACGTGCTGGAGATCCGCACGCTGCGCATGCCGCGGCTCTATGACATGGGCTGGACCAAGCCCGCGCCGCTCGTCGAGCGTTACCTTCGCAAGGTGGTCGACGAAAGGATCGACGCCCACGGCGCGATCGAACGCGCCCTCGATCCGAAGGACGCCGAGCGGGCGGTCGACGCACTGCTTGCCGAAAAGGTCGAGGCGATTGCGGTGTGCCTCCTCAACTCGTTCACCAACCCGGCGCACGAGTTGATGATCGGCGAGCTCATCAGGAACAAGGCACCCACCCTGCCGACCAGCATTTCCTGCGAGGTGCTGCCGGAAATCAAGGAGTACGAACGCACTTCGACCACCGTGGTCAACGCTTACGTCATGCCGATCGTCGCGCGCTACCTGCGCGCCCTGCGCAAGGGGCTGGACGACGCCGGTGTTCCAGCGCGCCTGCTGCTGATGCAATCGAATGGCGGGCTCACGACCGACACCGCTGCCGCGGAGCGTCCGATGAACATCATCGAGTCGGGCCCCGCCGGCGGAGTGGTGGGCGCGCAGGCGGTCGCGCGGGCGACGGGTCTGCCGAGGATCATCACCTTCGACATGGGCGGCACCACCGCGAAGGCGTCCATGGTCGAAGACGGCGAAGTGACCCGCGCGGCCGAGTATTCGGTGGGCGCCGGCATCATGATCGGCTCGCGATTGCTCACCGGCGCGGGCTACACGCTCAAGGTTCCGGCGATCGACCTGGCCGAAGTCGGCGCCGGGGGCGGGTCACACGTCTGGATCGACGGCGGCGGCTCGCTGCAGATCGGCCCGCAGAGCGCGGGCGCCTTGCCGGGCCCCGTGTGCTACGACCTGGGCGGCACGGTGCCTACCGTGACCGACGCCAACGTTCTCCTCGGCTACATCAATCCGGACTATCTCGTCGGCGGCGCGTTGAAGTTGAACGCGGCGCAGGCGCGCCGGATCTTCGAGCAGAGCATCGCCGTGCCGCTCGGCATGTCGACCGAGCAGGCGGCCTACGGCGCGCACCAGATCGCGGCCTCGAACATGATCCGCGCGATCCGGGCAATCTCGTCCGAGCGCGGTCGCGACCCGCGGGAATTCGCGCTCTTCGCCTTCGGCGGCAACGGGCCGCTGTTCGGCTGCGGCATGGCGATGGCGCTGGGCATGACACGTGTCGTGGTGCCTCCTTCGGCGGGCCTGTTCTCGTCGTTCGGGCTCTTGTATGCCGATGTCGAGCACCACTACTCGCGCACCTTGCGGCGGCTGTTGCGCCAGGCCGATCTGCGCGAGATCCAGCGCGCCTGGGAAGCGCTCGCCGATCAGGCGCTCGGTCAACTCGCAGCCGAAGGCTTCAGCGGCCGTGGCGCGCGACTGCGTCGCTCCGCCGCCCTGCACTATCACGGGCAAAGTTATGAACTGACTGTTCCGGTGCCCGAGGGCGGGATCGATCAGGCGATGGTCGCGCACCTGGAGGAGGCCTTCGGGCAGGAGCACGAAAAAACCTATGGCCACCGCGCCGGCGCCGACGAGCCGGTCGAGCTGGTCTCGATCCGGGTCGTCGGCCTGGGATTGCGCGAGGGCGCCGTTGTTCCGCACGGCCTGCGCTCGAGCCGCGCGGAGCCCGCACCGCCTGCGCCGCGCGCCGCCTACTTCGGCCCCGCGCAGGGCTGGGTCGAAACGCCGATCCTGAGGCGCTCGGATCTCGCGGCGCCGCGCAGCGGCCCGCTGATCATCGAAGAGTACGACGCCACCTGCGTGATCCCGCCGCAGGCCCGGGCGGGCCTGGATGCGGGCGGCAACATCGTGATCGAACTCGGCTAGCCATTCCGGCACGGCCCGCGACTCGCGGGTTTCGCGGCGCCGCAATTCAATTCGCCGCCATCCGCGGCAGCCAGAGCGCAAGCGAAGGCCAGATCCAGAGCGCGGCGATCATCACGATCATGGTGACGACGAACGGCGCCGCGCCGATGATCACGTCGTCGATCCTGCCTCGCTGGCGCAATCCCTGCACGACGTAGAGGTTGATGCCGACCGGCGGCGTGATCATCGCAGTTTCCATCAGGATCACGATCAGGATGCCGAACCAGATCGGATCGTAGCCCGCGCCGACCATGATCGGCGCGACGATCGGCACTGTCGCCACCATCATCGACAGCGTCTCCATGAACATGCCGAGGATCAGGTAGAAGACGACGACCGCGACGAACAGCTGCGCCGGCGTCAGGCCGAGCCCGCTGACGAACCTGTTGATCTGCGTGGTCAGGCCGATGGAAGTGATGACGAAGTTCAGAAAGTAGGCCGCGATCAGGATCGCCATGATCATCGCGGTGGTGCGCATTGAGCCCTCGAAGGCGTGCAGCAGCATGCGCACGCTCAACCTGCCGTGCCAGGCCGCGATCCCCAGCGCCGCAATCACGCCCAGCGCTGCGGACTCGGTCGCCGTTGCCCATCCCGCGTAGATCGAGCCGATGACGGCGAGGAAGATCACCAGCGGTGGAACGAGATCCGGCAGCGCGCGGATGCGCTGCGACCAGCTCGCCGCGATCCGCTTGCCGCCCAGATCCGGGCGCACCAGGCAGATGGCCAGCACCGTCAGGCTGAACAGCCCGGCCAGAATCAACCCGGGGACGATGCCGCCGAGATACAGCTGTGGAATCGAGGCGTCGGTCAGGACACCGTACACGATCAGGTTGATCGACGGGGGAATCAGGATGCCCAGCGTGCCTCCGGCCGCAATCGTGCCGAGGAACAGGCGTTCCGAATAACCGTGCTTCTTGATCTCCCCCATCGCCACGGTGCCGATGGTGGCGGCCGTGGCGACGCTCGAACCCGAGGTCGCCGCGAACATCGCGCACGCCGCGATGTTGGAGTGCATCAGTCCGCCCGGCAGCCAGGGGATCCACAGCACGAGCGCGTTGTACATCCGCTCCGCAATCCCCGAGCGCAGCAGCACCTCGCCGAGCAGCACGAAGAACGGGATCGCGACCAGCAGGAAGTTGTTCGAGGTCGCCCACGACATTTCCCCGATTGCGAGCGTCAGGGGCAGCTTGGAGTAGATTGCGGACAGCGCCAGACCCATGACGCCCAGTACCGCAGCCACCGGAACGGCAAACGCGAGCAGGACAATCAGGATCCCGAGTGCCGTGTAGATCACGGTGCACGCGCCTCGCGGGATCGCCGCTCCTCGCGGTCACGGATTTCCGCCGCGACGTCTTCCTCTGCCGAGCGGGTGCCGATCGCCCGGGCGATTTCGCCGACCCTGCCGCGCACCGCGTGCATCAGCGCATGCGCGAAAAGCAGGATGCCGATGACGACGAACACCGCCAGCCCGAGGATCCAGATCGATTGCGGGACCACGGTGGGGATCTGCAGCGCGGACTGGCTGCGCGAGCCTGAAGTCCACGATTGCATGACCATGCGCGAGCCGTGCCAGGCGATCAGGCCGAAGAAGGCGACCAACAGGGCGAGCCCGGCGAAGTCGAGCGCGAGGCGCAGCCGGCTCGGCAGCCGCACGTAGAGCGAATCGATGCGAATGTGCGCGCGCTCGAGCAGCGCGGCCGCCAGGGACCACGCGGTACCGATCGCCAGGGCGTAGCCCGCCAGCTCATCGGCCCCGCCGATCGAGGCGTTGAAGAACTTGCGCAGAACGACGTCGATGCCGATCAGCATCGCCGCGAGCAGGACGAGCGTCCCACCGAACCAGAGGGCCCATTGCGCCAGGCGGCGAGCGCCTCGCATCAGCGCATCCACAGTCCCTCCCTCCCCGCCGCGTGCGCTACATCACCCCCAAACAGCGCAACAAGCGAGACTAGGCGATCAATTGACGGGGACCGCGAGACCGAGCGTCTTGCCGACCGTGCCGTTCCACTCCCTGGCGCACTCCGCACCGCAGCGCTTTGCCCAGCCCGACAGCACGGCGCCCTCGACCAGCCTCTTGTGCTCGACGGCCTCCGAGGGTTTCACCGGCACGATGGCGAGATTCGCCAGTTTGCCCATGGTGCAGGGCTGCTTGTTGGTATTGCAGCTGTCAGCTTCGGACGCGGCCTTCTTGAGCGTCTGCCACATCTTGTCTTCATAGGCCTTGACCTGCGCAAGCATGAAGTCCTGCGTCCGCGCATCCAGGCGTTTCCAGGTGTTCAGGTTCACCGCCATCACGTTGATGCTCCAGCCGAGCGACATCGGATAGAGGGATTTCGTCACCTCCGGCCAGCCGGCCGTGTTGCCCGAAAGGCTGCCGGTCACGGCGCAGTCGACCACGCCGTTATTGAGCGCCGGGACCACTTCGGCGAAGGCCATGCTCACGGCCGTTGCGCCGACGCCGCTCAGGAAATCACGCATCGTGTTGTTGAAGACGCGGATCTTCTTGCCCTTCAAGTCGGCGAGCCCTCCGACCACGGCGCGGCACCAGAACACCTGCGGCGGGTTGCCGCCAAAGGCGAGCAGCTTGGCGTTCCAGTTCTTCTGCATCTGGCGGTCGATGACCTCGCGGTAGGCGTTGCACGCGGCACGCGCCCGGTCCGCATCGAGCGTGAGCCCCGCGAGGTCGCAGCCCTCGAAGCGCGGATCGTCGCCGGCCATCTTCGAGATGTCCATGCCCGCGAAGTCCATCACCCCCAGCCGCAGCAGCCGC
>MERB01000019.1:0-6833 GCA_001770475.1 Betaproteobacteria bacterium RIFCSPLOWO2_02_FULL_66_14
CTTGGACGGAATGGTCCTCAGCACGGCCGCCGCGCCGCGCTGCTGCACGAACGCGTTGACGCGGAAGCGCGCCAGGTTCGGCACCGCGAACGAGAAGTCGCACTCGAGGTTTTCCTCGTAGAACTTGCGCTGTCCATCGTTCATGATGTCGTAGACCATGCCGTGCACGTCCTTGTGCTCGAGCGGCGGTACGTTGATGCGCCGTACATCGCCGTGCACGCGGATCATCGGCGGCAGGCCCGAGGACAGGTGCAGGTCGGAGGCCTTGTTCTTGACCACGAAGGCGAGCAGTTCGGTCAGATCCATTAGAATCCCTCAGGCAGTGCCGCGAAAATTATGGGCGCGATCAGAGCCAATTTGCAAGCCGTGAGCGCGCGCATCGCGCGCGCCGCGCAGGCCGCGGGTCGCGATCCGCACACGGTGCGCGTGCTGGCGGTATCGAAGATGCACCCGGCGGCACATGTGGACGAAGCCTATCACGCCGGGCAGATCGCGTTCGGGGAGAACTATGTACAGGAGGCTCTTGGCAAGATGCAGGCGCTCGCCCGGTTGCCGCTGGAGTGGCACCTGATCGGTCCACTGCAGAGCAACAAGGCGCGTCTGGCCGCAGAGCGCTTCGCCTGGGTGCAGAGCGTGGCGAGCGAGCGTGTGGCGCGCCGGCTTTCGGAGAACCGTTCGGCCGAGCAAGCCCCGCTCAATGTCCTGGTGCAAGTCAACGTCTCGGGCGAGACGAGCAAATCCGGTGTCGCGCCCGCGGCGCTGCCCGCGCTCGCGCACGTGGTGGCCGGACTGCCGCGGCTTCGCCTTCGCGGCCTGATGGCGATCCCCGAACCGACGGCGGACATTGCGCTGCAAAGAGCGCGCTTCGGCGTGGCGCGCCGGTGCTACGACGCGCTCGCCGGCGAAGGCCTGGCGCTCGATACGCTGTCGCTCGGCATGAGCGACGATCTGGAGGCCGCGATCGCCGAAGGCTCCACCATGGTGCGAATCGGGACGGCGATTTTCGGTCCCCGCGGAACCGGCGGCGCGCATCCCGACGGCGTCGCGAAGACGCATTCCTGAGAGCCCGGTGGCGCGCATGCGGATCGCCTTTCTTGGCGGCGGCAACATGGCCTCGGCGCTCATCGGTGGCCTGCTGGGCCGGGGGTACGCGGGCGGTGAGATCACGGTGCTCGAGCCCTTGGCCGATAAGCGGGCGGCGCTCGCCGGGCGCCATGGCGTGCGCGCGATCGCCGCTGCGGATGCGCTGGCGCTCGCGGCCGACACGCTGGTTCTCGCGGTGAAGCCCCAGGATCTGCGCGCGGCGCTCGAGCCGATCGCACCGCCGCGCGTGGAACAACTGGTGATCAGCATCGCTGCGGGCGCGCGCCTCGCGGACATTTCGCGTTGGCTCGGCGGTCACCGCAGGCTGGTGCGCGCGATGCCGAACATGCCTGCGCTGATCGGCTGCGGCGCGAGCGCGCTGTACGCGTCGAAGGAGGTCGGCGCGGCCGATCGCGATCGCGCCGGGGCGATCCTCGCCGCGGTCGGAGCGGTGGTCTGGGTCGACGACGAACACCTGCTCGACGCGGTGACCGCGCTTTCTGGCAGCGGTCCAGCGTACGTCTTCTGGTTCATCGAGCAGCTTGCCGCGGGTGGCGAGGCGATGGGCCTGCCGCGCGGGGTTGCGGCGCGACTCGCACTGGATACGGTGCTCGGGGCCGCGCGGCTTGCCGCGCAAAGCGCCGATTCGCCCTCTACGCTGCGCGAGCAGGTGACTTCGAAGGGCGGGACCACGGAGGCGGCGCTTCGCGTGTTCGACGAGGAGCGGATCGCCGAGCGCCTGCTGCGGGCGCTCGAGGCGGCGAACCGGCGCGGCGCCGAACTCGGCGACCGGCTCGGCAAGAACTGATGTTCACGCAGATCGGCCAGCTGCTGGTGGACGTGGTGGGGAGTTTTTTCGTCTACCTGCTGCTGCTTCGCTTCCTGCTGCAATGGCTGCGCGCGCCGTTTCGCAATCCGCTGGGCGAATTCGTGATTGCCACGACGAGCTGGCTGGTGCTGCCTTTGCGGCGCCTGATTCCGCCGATTGCGGGACTCGATCTGGCGTCGCTCGCGGGCGCATGGCTCGTGCAGATGGCGGTGCTGTGGACGTTGTATGCGCTGCGCGGCTGGGAATTCGGATCCTCTCCGGGCATCGCCGCGGCGATTCTCGCCGCGGCGGCGCTGCTCGATCTGCTCCGGTACGGGCTGTACATCCTCAGTTTTGCGGTCATCGTCCGGGCGGTGCTGTCCTGGGTGAACCCGTACTCGCCTGCTGCGCCGCTGCTCGATGCAGTGACGCGCCCGTTTCTGCGCCCGATCCGCCGCTGGCTGCCGCCGATCGCGAACATCGATCTGTCCCCGCTGGTGCTGCTCGTCGCGCTGCAAGTGCTGCTGATTCCGGTTTCGCACTTCCGTGGACTCGCCGGGGGCGTGTTCTGAGCTGGTGGCGCCGAGACGGTGCGCGCCTCGTGCTCGATCTGCACGTGCAGCCGGGTGCAGCGCGCACCGGCGTCGCGGGACTGCACGGCGGGCGGCTCAAGCTGCGGCTCGCGGCACGCGCCGTCGAAGGGGCGGCCAACGCGGAACTGATCGCGTTCCTCGCCGCGCGGTTCGGCGTGGCGAAACGCGACGTCGCGATCCTGGCGGGCGAAAAGGCGCGCGCCAAGCGAGTCGCGGTCAGCGGCGCGCTGGGCGGCGCGGAGCGGCTGCTCAATCCGCCTAGCGCCTGAAGCGCATCGACTCGGGGTAGGGAAACACGTCTTCCTGCTCGCCGGCGCGGATGCGCGCCTGCTTGCGCTGCCAGAACTCGGGCGTCATCAGGTCGGCGTGCCGCCGCAGGAAGACTTCGCGGGCGCGCGGATCGGAGACCAGGAAACTCGCGAACTGCTCCGGAAACACGTCGTTCGGCCCGACCGAGTAGTAGGGCTCTGCGGCGAGTTCGTCCTCGTAGGACCGCGGCTGCGGGATGCTGCGGAAGTTGCAGTCGGTCATGTACGAGATTTCGTCGTAGTCGTAGAACACGATCCGCTCATGGCGCGTGACGCCGAAATTCTTCAGCAGCATGTCACCGGGGAAAATGTTCGCTCCGGCGAGATCCTTGATCGCGTCGCCGTATTCGAACAGCGCGTGCTCCAGTCGCTGCCAGTCGCCGTCCTGCTGCCCCTCCTCCAGGTAGAGGTTGAGCGGCTGCATGCGGCGCTCGATGTAGACGTGCTTGAGGACGATGCGGTCGCCCTCGATCTCGATATTCGATGCCGCTTCGCGCTTGAGTTCCTCGAGCAGCTCGGGATCGAACCGCTCGATCGGCAGCGCGACGAGCGAGTATTCGAGCGTGTCGGCGAGCCGCCCGACGCGATCGTGAAACTTCACCAGCTGGTATTTCTGCAGCACCGTCGCGCGGTCGATGTCCTTGGGCGGCGCGAAATGGTCGCGGATCACCTTGAAGACGTACAGGAAGGAGGGCAGCGTGAACACCAGCATCACCATGCCCTTGATCCCGGGCGCGGTGATGAAGTTGTCGGAGGAGTGGTTCAGGTGATAGTGCAGGTCGCGGTAGAAGACCGTCTTGCCCTGCTTGTGCAATCCGACCGCCATGTACATCTCGGCGCGCGGCTTGCGCGGCATGAGAAGCCGCAGGAACGAGACGTACGCCGCAGGCACCTCCATGTCGACGAAGAAGTAGGCACGGGCGAACGAAAACAGGACCAGAAGTTCGTCTTCGCCGGTGAGCAGCGTGTCGAGGTACAGTTCGCGGCGCTCGCTCTGCAGCACCGGCACCGCGAACGGCAGCTCGACGTGCCCGTTGGTCGCCTTGCCGACGATGTAGGCGCCCTTGTTGCGAAACAGGGGCGATCCGAGCACCTGGATCTGCAGGCTCGGACGGGCGCGCGTCGGGCGCGGAAATTTCGCCCGCAGCGCGTGCACCACGTTTCTCAGATCTCGGTGCAGGTTCTCGTAGGGCAGGCGCAGGTCGAAATCACGCAGGATGCGCTTGAGCGTCGCGCGCAGGCCGGAGCCGCCCTTGCGCGGATAGTAGCTGCGGTAGGCAGGCTCGTCGCCCTCGAGGTGCTCGGTGGCGACCGCCGGGCGCCAGAAAATGAACTCGTTGCGGTAGTAACGCCGGTGCAGCACCTGGCAGGCGACCGAGTTGAAGAAGGTCTCCGCCAGCTCCGGCTGGCGATGGTCGTGCAGCAGCGGGATGTACGCGAGCTTGATCGCGGGCCAGAGCGACTCCTCGGTTTCCGCTTCGGGAAATCGCGCGAGCACCGCGTCGACCGATTCCTGCACCCGCCGGTCGTACATGGTGATTCGCGCGCGTGCCAGTTCGCGCATCGCCGCCCAGTCGGAGGTCTCGAACAGGCGCTTGGCCTCGCGCGCAGCCTCTCGGAACAGCCGGTAATGCCGGTCGAAGCCGGCGAGGATCGCACGCGCCACCTCGGAGGCGCGCTCGACGCGCGCCTCGTAGATTGGCAGGATCTTCGCCGGCTCGGCCTTCACGCGCCGCTCAGGCGACCTTCTTCGCCTGCTGACGCTCGTCGAAGAACTGTTCGTCCTCCGTCGATCCGTGCAGGGCGGTGGTCGAAGCCTTGCCGGCAGAGATCACCTGCGTCACGTCGTCGAAGTAGCTGGTGCCGACTTCGCGCTGGTGCTTGACCGCGGTGAAGCCGTGCTCGGCCGCCGCGAACTCCTTCTGCTGCATCTCCACGAACGCGGGCATGCCGCTGCGCGCGTAGCCGTGGGCCAGCTCGAACATCGAGTAGTTGAGCGAGTGAAATCCCGCCAGCGTGATGAACTGGAACTTGTAGCCCATCGCGCCCAGTTCGTGCTGGAATTTGGCGATCGTGGCGTCGTCGAGATTGCGCTTCCAGTTGAACGACGGCGAGCAGTTGTACGCCAGCATCTTGCCCGGAAACTGCTTCTGGATGCCCTCGGCGAAGCGGCGCGCGAAGCCGAGATCCGGCGTCCCCGTCTCGCACCACACCATGTCCGCGTACTCGGCGTAGGCGAGGCCGCGCGCGAGCGCCTGGTCGAAGCCCTTGCGCGATTTGTAGAAACCCTCGGCCGTGCGCTCGCCGGTGAGGAACGGACGGTCGCGCTCGTCGACATCCGAGGTGACGAGATCCGCGGCTTCCGCATCGGTTCTCGCGAGCAGCACCGTCGGCACGCCCATGATGTCCGCCGCCAGGCGCGCGGCGATCAGCTTCTGCACGTGTTCCTGCGTGGGCACCAGCACCTTGCCGCCCATGTGGCCGCATTTCTTGACGCTCGCCAGCTGGTCCTCGTAATGCACTCCCGCGGCGCCCGCGTCGATCATCGCCTTCATCAGCTCGAAGGCGTTCAGCACGCCGCCGAAGCCGGCTTCGGCGTCGGCGACGACCGGCGCGAACCAGTCGATGTCGCCCTTGCCCTCCATGGTCTGGATCTGGTCGGCGCGCATGAGCGCGTTGTTGATACGCCTCACCACCGTCGGAACCGAGGAGGCCGCGTACAGCGACTGATCCGGGTACATCGACAGCGAGTCGTTGGCATCCGCCGCGACCTGCCAGCCGGAGAGGTAGATTGCGGGAACGCCGGCCCGGACCTGCTGCATCGCCTGGTTGCCGGTGAGCGCGCCGAGTGAGTGGACGTACGGCCGCTCGCTGCACATCCGCCAGAGCTTTTCCGCGCCGCGCCGCGCCAGCGTATGTTCGATTTGCAGGCTGCCGCGCAGGCGCACCACGTCGGCCGCGCCGTAGCCGCGTCGGATGCCGTTCCAGCGGGGGTTCTTCGCCCAATCCTTCTTCAGCTGCTCGATTTCCAGGTCACGAACTTGCATCAGCAATTCTCCGGTTGAATGTGGGACTCGACGCCCGAGCGCGCCATGGTTCACGATAGTCGATGCCGATGGCGCAGAGCAACAACTCGGCCAGCATTCTGAAAACGAACCTTAAACAAGGATTTACAGTAGCTTAGGGCAACCGCGTTTCACAATGCGAAAGCTGGTTTCAGCCTGTTGCTGCTTCGCAACGTCTGGACCGGGGTCAGGTCTGGACGAGCTTGCGGTGGCGCTGGATGCTCATCTGGATCCCCAATCCGACGAACAGGGTCGCCAGCGCGGTCCCACCGTAGGACACCAGCGGCAGCGGCACCCCGACGACGGGCAGGATGCCAGACACCATGCCCATGTTGACGAACGCATAGGTGAAGAACATGAGAGCGATCGACCCGGCGAGCAGGCGCGCGAAGAACGAAGCCGCGTTCGCCGCGATCATCAGGCCGCGGGCCACGAGCAGCGCGTAGAGCACGAGCAGCACGCAGTTGCCGAGCAGCCCGAACTCCTCGGAGAACACGGCGAAGATGAAATCCGTGTGCCGTTCGGGAATGAATTCCAGGTGGGTTTGCGTGCCGTGAAGCCAGCCCTTGCCCCCGAGCCCGCCCGATCCGACCGCGATGGTCGACTGGATGATGTGGTAGCCCGCGCCGAGCGGATCCTGGGTCGGGTCGAGCAAGGTCATGATTCGCCGTCGCTGGTAGTCGTGCATCAACCCCCACAGCGGCGCGAGCGCGGCCAGCCCCAGCACGCCCACGCCGAGGAGAATCCGCCAGCCGATTCCCGCGAGGAAAATCACGTAGAACCCGGCGGCGAGGACGAGCACCGCGGTGCCGAGATCGGGCTGGCGCGCAATCAGCGCCACGGGCAGCGCGAGCAGCACGGCCGCGACGGTGAAATCGCGCAGCCGAAGCGCGCCTTCGTTGCGATGGAAATACCACGCCAGCATGAGCGGCAGCGCAAGTTTCATCATCTCGGAAGGCTGGAAGCGGGTCACGCC
>MERB01000019.1:6921-13911 GCA_001770475.1 Betaproteobacteria bacterium RIFCSPLOWO2_02_FULL_66_14
GGCGGGATGCGCGCGACGATCCACATCGCGACGAGCGCCACCGCGAGGTTCGCGGCCTGGTTGAGGACGCGAACTGGCTGCTCGTAGCTCGCCGAGTACAGGGTCGCGAGTCCGAGCGCGGCGAGCGCGAGCGCGAGGGTGAGCAGCGGCGCGTCGATTCCGTCGGTCAGCCGCCCGAGGACGCGGCGGAGCGAACCCGGCGCGAGTTCCATCAGTCGCTTTCGAGCTCGTCGGATTCGTCGACGGGCGCGGGCTTCTCCATGCTGGCGGGAAGCTTGCCGAGCAGGTAGTAATCGAGCACCGCACGGGCGATGGGGGCCGCGGCGCGCGCCCCGAATCCGCCGTTTTCCACCAGCACCGCGAGCGCGATCCGCGGATTCTCCACCGGCGCGAAGGCGATGAACAGCGAGTGATCGCGAAGCCGCTCCGTCACCCGGCGCTCGTCGTACTTCTCGTTCTGCTTCATGCCCACGACCTGCGCGGTGCCGGTCTTGCCCGCGCTCGTGTAAGGCGCGCCGGAGAAGACCCGCGCGCCGGTGCCTTCCTTGTTGACTCCGGCCATCGCGTGCGTCACGAACTCCAGGTGCTCGCGCTGCAACGGCAGGCGGCGTATCAGCGCCGGGTCGATCGCGCGGCGGTCGCCGGTGCGCAGATTGTCGATCTGGCCGACGAGGTGCGGCCGGCGCATCGCGCCCTGGTTCGCGAGCGTCGCCACGGCGAGCGCGAGCTGCACCGGCGTATAGGCGTTGTAACCCTGCCCGATGCCGATCGAGATGGTCTCGCCCGGATACCATTTCTGCTGCTCGGGGCGGCGGAATCGCTTCATCTTCCATTCCGGCGAGGGCAGCACCCCCGTGCTCTCGCCCTCCAGATCGATGCCGGTGCGCGCGCCGAAACCGAACTGCTGCATGAAGCCCGCGATCGCGTCGATGCCGAGATCGTTGGCGAGCTGGTAATAGAACGTGTCCGAGGACACGACGATCGACTTGTACAGGTCCACGGTGCCGTGACCGCCGGGTTTGGAATCGCGAAAACGCCGGTCGCCGAACACGTAATAACCCGGGTCGAAGATCGTGCTGCGCGGGGTGCGCTTGCCGAGTTCGAGGGCCGCCAGCGCCATGAACGGCTTGAACGTGGAGCCCGGCGGATAGAGTCCGGCGATGGCGCGATTGGTGAGTGGCCGGTCCGGTGAACCGTTGAGCGCGTCCCACTGCGCGGAATCGATTCCGTCGACGAACAGGTTCGGATCGAAATTCGGTTTCGAGACCAGCGCGAGCACCGCGCCGGTCTGCGGCTCGATCGCGACCAGCGCGCCGCGGCGCGCGCCGAAACCGGCCTCGGCGACCTGCTGCAGCCGGACATCGAGCGTGAGGGTGAGATTGTTGCCGGGCAACGCGGGCGTGCGCGCGAGCGTGCGCAGTCCGCGTCCGCCGGCGTCGACCTCGACTTGCTCGATTCCGGCCGTGCCGTGCAACTCCTGCTGATAGCTCGCCTCGATGCCCGCTTTGCCGATGAAATCGGTGCCGTGGTACTCGTCCTCGACGCCCAGCTCTTCCAGCCGCTCGCGGTCGCGCACGCTGATGCGGCCGATGTGGCCGAGCACGTGCGAGGCCGTGTCGCCCTCGGGGTACTGGCGGAACAGCCGTGCCTTGATCTCCACCCCCGGAAACCGGTATCGGTTCGCCGCGAAGCGTGCCACCTCCTCGTCGGTCAGGCGGGTGCGAATCGGCAGGCTGTCGGCGTTCTTGGTGTCGGTGAGCAGTTTGCGGAATCGGCTGCGGTCCCTCGCCTGCACCTCGATGACCTCGCCGAGCTCGCGGATGGTGCGCTCGAGGTCGTCGACCTTGGCGGGAAAAATCTCGAGCGTGTAGGCGGAGACGTTGCGCGCCAGCACGACGCCGTTTCGATCCATGATCAACCCGCGGTTTGGCGCCACTGGCACGATCGCGATGCGGTTGTCCTCGGCTCTGGAGGCATAGGTCGCATGCTGGACGACCTGCAGGTAGAAAAAGCGCGCAAACAGCAACGCAAACGCACCGAGCACCACGGCGCCGGCGAAGCCGACGCGCAGCTGGAAGCGGTGCAGCTCGCGCTCGAGATCCCGGAGCTCGGCTACCGGCATGGCTCGAATCTCACCGCCTCGACGCGGCACTCCGGGCGGCCGCGCGTCATATCGGGCGTGTTTCGTCGACTTCGACCGGCCTTCTCTGCGGCACGAGCAGCACGAAACTCAGCGCCGGCCACAGCGCTGCGCCGATCAGTGGCGCGGCAAACAGGCTCCATCCGGGGAATTCGGCACCCGCCGCGACCCGCACCAGCAGGCCGATGGCCTGCGCCAGAACGAGCAGCACTGCGACGTGCAGCGCCTGCGCCCACACCGAAAACCACAGAATGCGCCGCGACAGCGTGATCGCCCCGAAGGCGAGCAAAGCGTAAACGAGGGCATGCTGGCCGAGTAGTACGCCGCTTCCCGCGTCGTTCAACAGTCCCATGAACCAGCCGGCACCGAGACCCACCAGCCGGGGCTGACGCACGCACCAGAAGGCGAGCGTCATGGCGACGAAGTCGGGCGCCAGCGCCGCGGGTTGCCAGGGAACGAAATTCAGCATCAGCGAGACCGCGAACGAGGCCACGATCCATCCGACGCGGACCGGCTGAAGGATGTATTGCGGCCGTTCAGCGCCCATCGGCCGCCTTTTTCCGCGGTCGCCGCGACTTGCCGGCGCCGGGTTCGCGTTCGGGGGTCGCCGTCTCCGGATTCGAGACGGCGCGCGTCTCGGTTTCCAGGATCAGCACGTAGCGCCCTCGTTCGACTCCCGCCGCCGGCTGGCACAGGATGCGCGCGAACGAACTCGCGGCATCGCGTTCGACACGCGACACCGTGGCGACCGCGAGCCCCGGCGGATAGACCCCGTCCAGACCCGAAGTGACGAGCCGGTCGCCCGCCTCAATTTCGGCGTTCGAGGCCATGTAGCGCAATTCCAGCTGCCCGGAGACGCCGGTGCCGAAAGCCACTGCGCGAAGGCCGTTGCGCGCCACCTGCACCGGGATTGCCTGATCCTTGTCGATCAGCAGCGTCACCTCGGAGGCCGCGCCGTGCGTGCGCGTCACCTGTCCGACGACGCCGATTTCGTCCACCACCGGGGATCCGAGGCGCACGCCGTGCTGCGTGCCGCGATCGACGATCACCTTGCGCGCGTACGGATCGCGCGCGTTGTACAGGATCTCGGCGGCGACGCCGCGGGTGCGCCGGCGCTGTGCTGCGCCCTCGAGGCGCTTGAGTTGTTCGCTTTCGGCGAGCGCCGCCTGCAGCCGCTGGGCCGAGGTCGAGGCTTCCACGAGGCGCCGGCGCAGCGCAGCGTTTTCCTCGTTCAGCTGCACCTGGCTGGAAAAATACGCCGCGATGCGTTCCGCGAACGCGCCCGGAAGCATGGCGATCTCCTGCAGCGGCTGCGCGAGCAGGGTGAGCGACTGGCGCAGGGTTTCGGCGTAGCGAAACCGCGCATCCAGCACCAGCAGCGCAAGCGACAGCGAGGCGAAGAACGCGAGCCGCACCAGCGGCGCGGGGCCGCGCTTGAAAAACGGCGGCGGCGTGTGTTCCACGTCAGGGTCGGCCGAAAACCGGAATTCGCGACGGGCGTCGCCTGCCGGGCCGCTCGCGGCCCGGCGCCCTGTCGCTCATGCCAGCGGGGTGGGGATCATTCGCTGGTGAAAATCGGGCCGAAGTGTTCCATCTTCTCGAGCGCCTTGCCCGAGCCGCGCACCACGCAGGTGAGCGGATCCTCCGCGACGATCACCGGCAGCCCGGTCTCCTCCATCAGCAGGCGATCGAGATCGCGCAACAACGCGCCGCCGCCCGTAATCACCATGCCCTTTTCGGCGATGTCGGCGCCGAGTTCCGGGGGGGTCTGCTCGAGCGCGGACTTGACCGCCGAGACGATCTGGTTGAGCGGCTCGGTGAGCGCTTCGAGGATCTCGTTGGAACTGATCGTGAAACTGCGCGGAATGCCTTCGGCGAGGTTGCGTCCCTTCACTTCCATCTCGCGCACTTCGCTCCCGGGAAACGCCGAGCCGATGCCCTTCTTGATGTTCTCCGCGGTGGCATCGCCGATCAGCATGCCGTAATTGCGGCGGATGTAATTGATGATCGCCTCGTCGAACTTGTCGCCGCCCACGCGCACCGACCCGGAGTACACCATGCCGCCCAGCGAAATGACGCCCACTTCGGTCGTGCCGCCGCCGACGTCGACGACCATCGAGCCGGTCGCCTCCGCCACCGGCATGTCGGCGCCGATCGCCGCCGCCATCGGCTCCTCGATCAGGAACACCTGCCCGGAGCCCGCTCCGATCGCCGATTCGCGGATCGCGCGGCGCTCGACCTGCGTCGAGCCGCAGGGCACGCAGATGATGATGCGCGGGCTGGGCGAAAAGAGCTTGTTGTCGTGCACCTTCTTGATGAACTGCTTGAGCATCTGCTCGGTGATCGTGAAATCGGCGATCACTCCATCCTTCATCGGCCGGATCGCAGTGATGTTCCCCGGCGTCTTTCCGAGCATTTGCTTGGCTTCCCGGCCGACGGCCTGGATGGTCTTCTTGCCGTTCGGCCCGCCTTCCTGGCGGATTGCGACCACCGAGGGTTCGTCCAGCACGATGCCCTTGCCGCGCACGTAGATCAGCGTGTTCGCGGTGCCGAGGTCGATCGCCAGGTCGTTGGAAAAATAGCTTCTGAGAAATCCGAGCATGATCTTGTTTAGGTTTGAAATTCGCCCGACCGGGAGCAGTCGCGGCAAGGCCTATAATGGGGAAAATTTTACTCCCCTTTTTTTTCGTCGCGGGAGTTTTTCCGGGCTGCAGCATGTCCCTGTCCCCTGAACAGATCGAGCGCCTCGCGCGCCTCGCGCGTGTGGCCCTGACGCCGCAGGAAGGCGATGCGGTGCGCCGGAAGCTCAATCGCGTGCTCGACCTGATCGACCGGATGCGCGCCGTCGACACGACCGGAGTGGAGCCGATGTCGCACGCGGTCGAGGTCCCGGCAGGGCAGCGCTTGCGCGCCGACGCGGTCACCGAGACCGACCGGCACGCCGAGTTCCAGGCGGCGGCGCCCGCGGTCGAGCGCGGCCTGTATCTGGTGCCCAAGGTGATCGAGTAGCTTGATCGATTCGAGTCTCAGCGAACTGTCAGAAGCGCTCGCTCGGGGCTCGGTCTCCGGAGTCGAGCTGACGCAGCTGTGCCTGGACCGGATCGCGCGCCTGAACGGCGCCCTGAACGCCTTCATCACGGTGGATCCCGAGCGCAGCCTGCGCGAGGCGCGCGAGGCCGATGCACGCCGCGCCGCCGGCCGCGCCGGCCCGCTCACCGGTATCCCCATCGCACACAAGGACATCTATTGCACCCGCGGCATGCTGACCACCTGCGGCTCGCGGATGCTCGGGAATTTCGTCAGTCCCTACGATGCCCACGTCGTCGAACGGTTCGCCGCCGCGGGCTGCGTGCTGCTCGGCAAGACCAACATGGACGAATTCGCGATGGGGTCGTCGAACGAGACTTCGTATTTCGGCCCGGTTCGCAATCCCTGGGACCTGGCCCGTGTGCCGGGAGGCTCCTCGGGCGGTTCAGCGGCCGCGGTGGCGGCACGCATGGCGCCCGCCGCGACGGGCACCGACACCGGGGGTTCGATCCGCCAGCCTGCGGCATTTACCGGGATCTGCGGCTTGAAGCCGACCTACGGCACGGTGTCCCGGTACGGCATGGTGGCCTTCGCCTCGTCGCTCGACCAGGGCGGGCCGATGGCGCGCGGCGCCGAGGACCTCGCGCTGCTCATGAACGTGATGGCGGGGCACGATGCGCGCGACTCGACCAGCCTCGAGCGCGCGCCGGAGGATTATTCGCGCGAACTGAATTCGCCGCTCGCCGGGCTGCGAATCGGCCTGCCGCGCGAATACTTCGGCGAAGGCTGCGCGCCCGAGGTGCTTTCGCGCGTGCGCGAGGCGATCGCCTGGTTCGAATCGCGCGGCGCGAGGCTGGTCGAGCTCGAGCTGCCGAACAGCGCGCTCGCGCTCCCCGTGTATTACGTGCTCGCTCCGGCCGAGGCGTCATCCAACCTGTCGCGATTCGACGGCGTGCGCTACGGTCATCGCGCGCGCGAGTACCGGGACCTCGCCGAACTGTACAGCCGCACGCGCGCCGAAGGATTCGGCGCCGAAGTCAAGCGCCGCATCCTGATCGGCACCTACGTGCTGTCGCACGGCTACTACGACGCCTACTATCTCCAGGCGCAGCGGGTGCGACGGCTGATCGCGCGCGATTTCTCGGAGGCGTTCGCGCGTTGCGACCTGCTCATGGGGCCGATCGCGCCGACGACCGCGTTCGCGCTCGGGGAAAACGTGGACGATCCGGTGCGCATGTACCTCAACGACATTTTCACCATCCCGGCGTCCCTCGCCGGATTGCCGGCGCTGAGCATTCCCTGCGGATTCGACGGCGCGGGGCTTCCGGTCGGCGTGCAGCTGATCGGGCCGCACTTCACCGAGTCCAGGCTGCTCGGCGCGGCGCACCGCTACCAGCAGGAAACCGACTGGCACCGCCGGGTTCCGCCGCAGGCGCCGCTGTGAGCGAAGACCGTTCGGGGACTCGATGAGCGGCTGGGAAATCGTCGTCGGCATCGAAACGCACGCGCAGCTCGCGACGCGCAGCAAAATTTTCTCCGGTGCCTCGACCGCGTTCGGCGCGGCGCCCAACACGCAGGCCTCGGCGGTCGACGTCGCGCTGCCGGGCGTGCTGCCGGTGCTGAACCGCGCTGCGGTCGAACTGGCGCTGCGTTTCGGCCTCGCCGCCGGCGGGCAGGTCAACCGGCGCTCGGTGTTCGCGCGCAAGAACTACTTCTATCCCGACCTGCCGAAGGGCTACCAGATCAGCCAGTACGAGCTGCCGATCGTGACCGGGGGCTCGATCGCGATCGCCTCGGGCGATGCGATCAAAGTGATCCGGCTG
>MERB01000019.1:13948-20310 GCA_001770475.1 Betaproteobacteria bacterium RIFCSPLOWO2_02_FULL_66_14
GAGATCGTCACCGAGCCCGATCTGCGCGGCGCCGCGGAGGCCGCGGCGTACGCGAAAGCGCTGCACTCGCTGGTGCGCTGGATCGGAGTCTGCGACGGCAACATGCAGGAAGGGTCGTTTCGCTGCGATGCCAACGTTTCGGTGCGCCGCGCCGGCGCCGAGGCGCTCGGCACGCGCTGCGAGATCAAGAACCTGAATTCGTTCCGCTTTCTCGAGCAGGCGATCGAGTACGAAGCGCGCCGGCAGATCGGCGTGCTCGAGGACGGCGGCCGCATCGAGCAGGAGACGCGCCTGTACGATCCGGAGGCGGGCGAGACGCGCGCGATGCGCAGCAAGGAGGACGCGCCCGATTACCGCTACTTCCCGGACCCGGACCTGCTGCCGCTCGTCGTTCTCGAAGCCGACATTGAGCGGGTGCGCGCCGGGTTGCCCGAGCTTCCCGAGGCGATGCGCGCACGCTTCGAGCGTGATTACCGGCTCCCACCCAAAGACGCGCGGCTGCTGACGGCGAGCCGGGAGGTCGCCGTCTATTTCGAGGAAGTCGCCCGAGGTGTTGCCGACACGAGAATTGCGGCGAACTGGATCAACGGTGAGTTGACCGCCAAGCTCAACGACGTTGGCATCGACATTACGGCCTCCCGGGTCACGCCTGCCCGTCTGATCGAGGTGTTGAAGCCGCTGATCGAAGGTCGGATCGGCAGACAGACGGCGCGAGATCTGTTCCACGGAGCGTGGGATCACACCATCACTCCGGGTAGCGGCGAGATTTCTTTGAGAGGTGAAGTTCCGTCGAATTCCATCGAGGCGATGATCCGCGAGCACGATCTCGAGCAAATCTCGGATTCCAAGGCGATCGAAAAGCTGGTCGACGACGTCCTCGCCGCGAACCCCAAGACGGTCGCCGAATTCCGCTCCGGGAAGGAAAAGGCGCTCAATGCGCTCGTCGGGCAGGTGATGAAGGCTTCGCGCGGCAAGGCCGACCCCGCGCGGGTGAACGAACTGCTGCGACTGCGGCTCGCCGGCTGATCGCTCGCTACTTCGAGCCCGCGCCGCGCGTCAGCTCGACGTAGCGGCGCTTGTCGTCGTCGAATCTGCCGTTGATCGATTCGCCGTCCTTGACCTTCTTCGCGCGCTGCTCTTCCTGGGTCTTGAGGTCGTCCTGCGCGCGCTGGATGTCCTGCGCGAGCTTTGCAGGGGGCTTGTTCTTGCCCTGGTAGAACTCCATTTCCTTGGCCAGCTCGCCCTGGCGCGTCTTGATCGAGGCGATGCGCCGGTCGATCTCGCCGACCACCTTTTCGTTGTCGCCGAGCGCGCGCTTGCGGGCGAGTTCGATGTCGCTCTCGCTCGTGTAAGTGGCGAGCAGCGCCTTGTCGCGCCGCTGCTGCTCCTTGCGCGCCGCGTCTTCCTCGCGCTTCTTCGCCTCCTCGGCCTTCTTCTGCGCCTGCTTTTCGGCGTCGGCCTGCGGATCGACGCGCTGCACGACGATGCCCTGCTTGTTGAGCATTTCGACCGCGAGGCCGGTGCATTGCGGCGGCAGCGTCTGGCCGTAGTAGGTCTTCTTGTCCTTCCCGACGCAACGGTAGGTCAGCGGCTCGGGCGTCTGCGCCTCGCCGGCCATCGGCGCCAGCGCGAAGGCCGCGGCGAGCGTCGCCGCGGCGACACGTCTGTTCATCGGTTTCTCCACGGGAGATCGGATCGCTGCATTCTATCCAACGCGCCGCGGCGGCGCGAGTCGACCTGCTAGAATCGCGCCGCCTCGACCCAGCCGCCGCATGCACTCTGCCGATCCCAAGTTCATCGCTGAAACCACGGCGAAGATGCTGCTCGAAGTGCGCGCCGTGCTGTTCTCGCACGACAAGCCCTTCATATTCACCTCGGGCTGGGCGAGTCCCGTCTACATCGACTGCCGCAAGCTCATTTTCTACCCGCGCATCCGCCGCCAACTGGTCGATTTCGCCGCGGCGACGCTCGCGCGCGACGCGGGTTTCGAGCAGTTCGATGTCGTCGCGGGCGGCGAGACCGCGGGCATCCCCTACGCGGCCTGGATCGCCGAGCGGCTCGGCCTGCCGATGCAGTACGTGCGCAAGAAGCCCAAGGGCTTCGGCCGCAACGCCCAGATCGAAGGCGACGTGCGCGAGGGCGCGCGCACCCTGCTGGTCGAGGACCTCACCACCGACGGGCGCTCGAAGATCAACTTCTGCCGGGCGCTGCGGGAGGCGGGCGCCGTGGTCGAGCACGTCTACGTCAATTTCTACTACGATATATTTCCCGAGTCGAAGCGAATCCTCGGCGAACTCGGGGTGAAACTGCACCACCTCGCGACGTGGTGGGACGTTCTCGCGGTGGTGAAGGCGGGCGGCTACCTCGCGGCCGAGCAGGTCGACGAGGTCGAGAAGTTCCTGCACGCGCCCGCCGAATGGTCCGCCGCGCACGGCGGCGTATCGAGTTTCGCCTCGGGGTAGCGGGGCGCCGGCGCGAGTGCCCCGGCGGCGCGGCGAATGAAGCTGCTCAGCCTGAACGTCAACGGCATCCGCTCGGCGGCGCGCAAGGGCCTGTGGCGCTGGCTCGCGGCGCAGCGCGCCGACGTTGCCTGCCTCCAGGAACTCAAGGCGCAGGAAACCGATCTCGACCGCCAGGCGCGCTCGCCGGGCCGCCTGCAGGGATACTTTTCGCACGCACAGAAAAAGGGCTACGCCGGGGTGGCGCTGTATTCGCGCGTTGCTCCCGAGGCGGTTGTCGAGGGATTCGGAATCAGCGAGTTCGACACCGAGGGCCGCTACCTGGAAGCGCGCTTTCGCGGGCTATCGATCGTTTCACTCTACCTGCCCTCCGGGTCGGCGGGGCCGCACCGGCAGGCCTCGAAATTCCGCTTCCTCGAGCAATTCCTGCCGCATCTGGAGGCGCTGAAGCGCGCCGGCCGCGAGGTCGTGCTGTGCGGAGACTGGAATATCGCGCACCGGGAAATCGATCTCCGGAACTGGCGCGCGAACCGCAGGAACTCCGGTTTCCTTCCCGAGGAACGCGCGTGGCTGACGCGAGTGTTCGACGAACTGGGCTATGTGGACGTGTTCCGGAGGCTCAACGCCGAGCCCGATCAGTACACCTGGTGGTCCAACCGCGGCCAGTCGTGGGCGAACAACGTCGGCTGGCGGATCGACTACCAGATCGCGACGCCGGGGGTGGCGGGCACCGCGCGGCGCGAATCAATTTACAAGCGGCGGCGCTTTTCCGACCACGCGCCGCTGGTCATCGAGTACGACTGGAAGCTGGTGTCCTGAGTCACAAATTCGAGTACGAATATCCCGCGTCTTTTCGTCCGATCTCGTGACTCCCCGCGCTGCTCGCCGTTGCGGGGAATCATGAGGCACCGAAGCAGCCCTCGGGCACGAACACGGCCCACCGCGCACCGCCGTGGTTGCAGTGTCTCGGGACTTCGGCAAATACGGCCGAAGTCCCGAGATCGAAGAAAACCATCGCGGATTCCGGACTCAGCACGCTAGCCCGACTTCGCCGGCGCGATCAGGCGCCGGTTGCGCCGGCGGTCGAGCCACCAGGTGAGCGCCGGCAGCACGAAGAAACCGCCCGGCATCACCACGGCCACGAAATAGGGCGACAGACTCGACAGCCGCTTGAAGTGGGCGCGGAGTTCGGCCTTGTCCTGCGGCGTCCATTTCTGCTTGTTGCGCGGCTTCATCAGCAGCGGCATCAGGCCCCGCACCCGCGACAGTTCCGAGAGCAGGTACTTGCGCTCGCGCTCGGCGAGCGCGAACGCGTGGCGCACCGCCGCTGGCGGTCCGAGCCGTTTCATGCGGCGGCAGCGCGGTTCACGCGCTGGTCCTGCGGGCGATCTTCGTGCCGGCGATGAATCCGGCGATGACCGGGCGCAGTTCCCGCGACAGGCGCCACAACCACAGGCTGCTCGCGAGCAGCTTGAGCACGCGCCGCGGGCGCAGCGCGAAGACGCCGAGCGCCACGCCGGCAATGAGCAGCGGCCGGCGGCGCAGCTCCGCGATGGCGCCCCGCACCTGGTCGACCCAGGACAGCGCCGCATCGGCGCGCGCAAGATAGCGGCCGAGCTGTTCGCGCTCGCTCTGCGCGCGCTCGGCAAGCCTCGCCTGGCGTTCCCTCGCGGCGATGATGCGCGCGCGAATCACGGCGCAGGATCCGCCTGCTCGCGGTCCTTGCGCAGTTCCTCGAGCGTCGCGCCGAGAAATTTCGGACGTTCGCGCCAGCGTGCGCGCGCAATCAGCGCGGCGGCGGCGCTCGTGCCGAGGTAAGCGAGCGCGAGCAGCGCCGTGGCGAGAAGACGGTTGCTGTCCCAGAAGGCGAGCACCACCAGCACCGACAGGAAGGTCAGCGCGAGTCCGAACAGGAACAGCGCGCACGCAATCCAGATCGCGATCTCGACCAGGCGCAACGCCTGTTCCTCGAGCTCGCTCGCGGCGAGACGCGAGCGCGTCTCGACGAACGAGAGGAACGTGCGGGCAAGCTCCCGAACGGCGCCGGGCATGGATGCGGTCCGGTTCGACCCGCGGGGCGCGGACCGCGCCTAGCGGCGGTTGATCAGCAGGCCCAGCAGGAAACCGACCCCCGCCGCGACGCCGACGGCTTTCCAGGGATTCTCGCGCACGTATTCGTCGGTGGCCTTGGCCGCCAGGCGCGTGCGATCGACGATGACGCGCTCCGCATCGACCAGCTTGACGCGCGCGCTGGCGAGCGAAGCCTGGATGCGTTCGCGCGCGGCGGCGACCTTTTCGCCGGCCTGCGACGCCGTGGCGCGCAGCAATTCTTCGGCGTCGGCAACCACGATTTTGAGGTCGGCGACGAGCTTGTCCTTGGAGACGTCTTGCGTGGTGTTCATGTCTGGGGTGCCTAGCGCGTGCAGTACGCAAATGGAGAGTGCCGAGGCTACCGATTTTTGGCTTCCGTGGCAACCGTTTACACTCGCGGCGCAATGCCGTTTTCCGCCTACGCAGGGGTGTTCCGCAGCCGCTCGATGCTGCTCATCCTGCTGCTCGGATTTTCCTCCGGCCTGCCGCTTGCGCTCACCGCCGGGACGTTGCAGGCCTGGCTCGCGGTGGAGGGCGTGGACATCGTCACCATCGGCTGGTTCGCGCTCGTCGGCCAGCCCTACACCTACAAATTTCTCTGGGCGCCGCTCATGGACCGCTACGCCCCGGCGCAGCTCGGGCGGCGACGCGGCTGGCTGCTGCTCACGCAGGTCGCGCTGCTCGCGCTGATCGCCTGGCTCGGGAGCCTGTCGCCGAAGGATTCGCCCTGGCTGACGGGAATCGCGGCACTCGCGGTCGCGTTCGCCTCGGCGTCGCAGGACATCGTCGTAGACGCCTACCGCACCGACATCCTGCGCGCCGAGGAGCGCGGCGCGGGCGCCGCGGTGTCGGTGCTCGGCTATCGGATCGCGATGCTCGTCTCGGGCGCCGGCGCGCTGGTCCTTTCCGACCAGTGGCTTGGCTGGCACGGCACCTACTGGCTGATGGCGGCGCTGATGGCGGTCGGCATGGTGGCGTCGTGGTTCGCGCTCGAGCCGAACGGGGCGCGCGCCGCGCCGCGAACGCTCAATGCGGCGGTGATCCAGCCAATGGCGGAATTCTTTTCCCGCCGCGGCGCCTGGTGGATCCTGCTGCTCGTCGTGCTCTACAAGCTCGGCGATGCGTTTGCCGGCAATCTCACCACTGCCTTCCTGCTGAAGGGGCCGGGGTTTTCCGCCACCGAGGTCGGCGCGATCAACAAGGGCTTCGGGCTGGCGGCGACCATTCTCGGCGCGCTCGCGGGCGGCGCCCTGATGGCGCAGCTGCGGCTGTATCGCGCGCTGCTTTTGTTCGGCGTGCTGCAGGCGGTGACCAACCTCGGGTTCATGCTGCTCGCGGCGAGCGGCAAGAGCTATGCGTTGATGGTGACCGTGATCGGCGCGGAAAACCTGTGCGGCGGCATGGGTACCGCGGCCTACGTGGCGCTTTTGATGGCGTTGTGCGACCGGCGCTTCTCCGCCACTCAGTACGCGCTCCTTTCGGCGCTCTCGGCCGTGGGACGTGTCTACGTCGGGCCGGTGGCCGGGTATCTGGTCGACGGGGTCGGGTGGACCGCGTTCTTCTTTGCCACGTTCGTGATCGCGCTCCCGGGGATCGGCATTCTGTTCGCCATGCGCCGCACCGTGGAGGCGCTCGACGCGCCCGAGCGCTAGCGTGCCGAGTCACAAGTTCGCATACGAGTAGTCCGCGTTTTTGTCCGATCTCGCGATTCCCCGCGCTGCTCGCCGTTGCGGGGAATCATGAGACACCGAAGCGACCCTCGGGCACGAACATGGCCCACCGCGCACCGCCGTTGCTCCGGTCTCTCGGGAC
>MERB01000019.1:20325-27291 GCA_001770475.1 Betaproteobacteria bacterium RIFCSPLOWO2_02_FULL_66_14
CGTATAGGCGACCGCGAGCACCACGGGCCCGACGAAAATCCCGATCAGCCCGAAGCCGAGGATGCCGCCGATCACGCCGGCGAAAATCAGCAGCAGCGGCAACTCGGCGCCCTGGCGGATGAGCACCGGCCGCAACACGTTGTCGAGCGTGCCCACCACCACGGCCCAGACGAGCAACGCCGTGCCGATGCCGATCTGACCGCCCCACCAGAGCCAGGCGACCGCGCACACCAGCACGGGGACCGCGCCGATTTGCGCCACTGCCAGCACGAACATGACCGCGGTGAGCACGCCGGCGAACGGAACCCCGGCAGCGAGCAGGCCGATCCCGCCCGCGAGCGCCTGCACCAACGCGGTGACGACGACCCCGAGAGCGACCGCGCGCACCGCCTTCCCCGCCAAATGTACCGCCGCTGCGCCGCGCTCACCGCCGAGCCGGGTGCCGAAGCGCCGCAGTTGCCCGGCGGCCGCCTCGCCATCGAGATACAGCACCGCGGAGAGCACGACCGTGAGCAGCATCTGCGCGCCGATCACGCCGGCGCTGCCGGTCTGCGCGGCGAGCCAGCGCACCGCGTCGTCGGCGTACGGCGCGACGCGCTTCGCCATGGCCGGCCATCCTGCCGCCACCGCGTCGCGCCAGGCTTCGGCGATCGAGTCGCCCAGCACCGGAAGCGCCCCCACCCAGTCCGGCGGTGGCGGCAGCTGCAGCCCGACGAGCGACTTCGCCCAGGCCACGATGGCCCCGGCGTGGGCGAGTACCGTGGCCACCGCGATCGCGAGCGGGATCACGAACACCAGCGCAAGCGCGAGCGTCATCACCAGCGCGGCGAGCCAGCGGCGGCCCCAGAGCCGTTTCTCGAGCGTGCGCAGCAGCGGCCAGGTCGCGATCACGATCATCGCCGACCAGATGAGCGAGGGCAGGAAAGGTCTCAGGATCCACAGCGACGCCGCGATCAGGCCGCCGAGAAACAGGATCGCCAGCGTGTTTCGGGCCAGTTCGCGTGGCGTCATCGTCAGTGTGCCTTCGCCGACGGCGCGGCGCGTCCGAGCCGGTACACGGCGACGCTGCCGAGCAGGTTTGGCATCAGGTTCACGCTGCGGCCCGCGTGCAGCACGAGCCGCTCGAGCACGCGCACGCCGAGCGTTCGGCAGAAATCCTCGAAATCCTGCAGCGTGCACAGGTGGACGTTGGGCGTGTCGTACCAGTGATACGGCAGTGCCGCGGACACCGGCATCCGACCGAGCGCCACCTGCAGCCGAGCCTGCCAGTGGCCGAAATTCGGAAAACTCACGATCGCCTCGTGTCCGACCCGCAGCATCTCGCGCATCAGCTGCTCGGTGCGGTGAATCGCCTGCAAGGTTTCCGACAGCACGACGCAGTCGAACGAGCCGTCGCGGAACGTCGACAGCCCGCTCTCCAGGTCCATCTGCAGGACGTTGACGTCGTTGCGCAGGCACTCGACCACCTGTTCGGCGTCGATTTCGATGCCGTAGCCGGGCGCGTGCTTGGCTTCCCAGAGATAGCGCAGCAACGCGCCGTCGCCGCAGCCCAGGTCGAGCACCCGCGCCTGCGGCTCGACCCAGCGCGCAATCGCGGCGAGATCCGGGCGGGCGGCGAGCAGCGCCTGCTGGTCCGCGGTCACAGGTCGATGTTCTCGAAATAGGCGCGCAGCGCGCCGTGGTAGCGCGGATCGTCCATCAGGAAGGCGTCGTGCCCCTGCGGTGCGTTCACCTCGATGTAGGAGGCGATTTTGCGCGTTTCGAGCAGGGCGCGCACGATCTCGCGCGAACGCGCGATCGAAAAGCGCCAGTCCGAAGTGAACGAGACCACCAGAAACGCCGCCTGCGCGGGCTCGAGCGCCTTCGCCAGGTCGCCGCCGCAGTCCGCGGCGGGATCGTAGTAGTCGAGCGCCTTGGTGATTCGGAGATAGGTGTTGGCGTCGAAGTAGCCGGCGAACTTGTCGCCCTGGTGCCGCAGGTAGCTCTCGATCTCGAAATCGACGTCGAAGTCGAACCCGGGCCCCTTCTTGCCGCGCAGCAGGCGCCCGAACTTGCCCATCATGGCGTCGTCGGACAGGTAGGTGATGTGGCCGATCATTCGCGCGATGCGCAGGCCCCGGCGCGGCACCACACCCTTTGCGTAGTAATGCCCGCCGTGGAAGTCCGGATCGGTCATGATCGCCTGACGTGCGACTTCGTTGAACGCGATGTTCTGCGCCGACAGCCGCGGCGTCGCCGCGATCACGATCGAGTGGCGCACCCGTTGCGGAAAGGACAGCGCCCACTGCAGCGCCTGCATCGCGCCGAGCGAGCCGCCGATCGCCGCGGCGAAACTCTCGATCCCCAGGCGGTCCGCGAGCCGCGCCTGCGCCGCCACCCAGTCCTCCACCGTCACCACCGGAAAATCCGCGCCCCAGGGCTTGCCGGTCGCAGGATTGATCGATGCCGGCCCGGTCGAGCCGAAGCACGATCCGATGTAGTTCGACCCGATGACGAAGAAGCGGCGCGTATCGAGCGGCTTGCCGGGGCCGACGAGGTTGTCCCACCAGCCGAGGTCGGCCGGATTGCCGGCGTAGCTGCCGGCGACGTGGTGCGAGGCGTTCAGCGCGTGGCACACCAGGACCGCGTTGGAGCGTGCCGCGTTCAGTTCACCGTAGGTCTCGTAGGCGAGGTCGAACTGCGGCAGCACCGCGCCGCTCCTCAGCTTGAGCGGTTCGGAGAAGCTCGCCGTCTTCGCCTCGACGAGGCCGACGGATCCCGGCGGTGTCTGCGGTGCGTTCACGTGGCGCCGTCCCGAAACGAAAAAACCCGTTCAGCTTGCGCGAGAACGGGTTTCCGGTCTCTTTAGCGGAATTTGTAGAGCGCCCGCAAGCTGAACCTCAAATCGGCGCTGCAGGGGATTATAGCCGAGCCGCGGGCGGCAGGTCACGCATGGTCGGCTCGATCAGGCGTTGAGCAGCTCCAGCAATTCGCGGATTTTCGCGGGGTCGCTCGCGCGCAACAGCCGTTGCGCGAGCGGCCGCACCGTCTCGAGGCTCGTGCGCAGGATTCGCTCCTTGATCGCGGGGAGTTGCGCCGGATGCGTCGAGAAATTTCGCAACCCCATGCCCAAAAGCAGCCGCGTGAAGGCGACTTCGCCCGCCATTTCACCGCAGACCGCGACGGGAACGGCACCGCGGGTCGCGCTCTGGATCGTGTGCGCGATCAGGTGCAGCACCGCCGGGTGGATCGGATCGTACAGGTGCGCCACGGCGTCGTCGGTGCGGTCGATCGCGAGCGTGTACTGGATCAAATCGTTGGTGCCGAGCGACAGGAAGTCGAGCCGCCGGATGAACATCGGCAGCGCGAGCGCCGCGGCCGGGATCTCGATCATTCCACCGACCTGGATGTGGCGCGCGAAGCGCGCGCCCGCGGCCCTGAGCTGCGCCTTGGCCTGCTCGAGCAGCGCGAGCGCCTGCTCGATCTCGTGGGCGTGCGCGAGCATCGGCAGCAGGATGCGCACGTTGCCGTGATGCGAGGCGCGCAGGATCGCGCGCAACTGCGCGAGAAAGATCTGCGGCTCGGCGAGGCAGAAGCGGATCGCGCGCAGGCCGAGCGCGGGATTCGGCGCCGCCGCGAACTCTTCGGCGAGCGCCTTGTCGGCGCCCACGTCGAGCGTGCGGATCACCACCGGCATGCCGTCCATCGCGCGCGCGACCTCCCGGTAGGCCTCGAACTGCTCGTCTTCGGAGGGCAGTTCGCGCCGGTTGAGAAACAGGAACTCGGTGCGGAACAGGCCGATCCCCTGCGCCCCGGACTCGCGCACCGCCTTGACGTCCTGCGGCAGTTCGATATTCGCGAGCAGCTCGATCGGCGTGCCCTCGATGGTCGCGGCGGGAGTCTTTCTGAGGCGGCGCAGCTTGCGCCGCTCGAGTTCGTGCTGCGACTGGCGCAGCTGGTACTCGGCGAGGATCATGGGGTCGGGATCGACCACCAGCACGCCCTGAGTGCCGTCCACGATTAGCAGATCGTCCTCGCGGATCATGTGGCGCGCGAAATGCAGCCCGACGATCGCCGGGATGTCGAGGCTTCGCGCGAGAATCGCGGTGTGCGAGGTCACTCCCCCGACGTCGGTGACGAAGCCGCCGAACTGGTGGCGCTTGAACAGCAGCATGTCCGCCGGCGAGAGGTCGTGCGCCACGACGATCAGGCGCGCCTCTTCCGGGAGCGCGCGCTCGGCGATTCCCTGGTGGGCGCCGATGAGCGCCTTCAGCACCCGCTCGACCACTTGCTCGATGTCGCGTCCGCGCTCGCGCAGGTAGGGATCGTCGGCCTGCTCGAACTGCTCCACCACTGCGTTCATCTGCTGCACCAGCGCCCACTCCGCGTTGCAGCGGCGCTCGCGGATCAGCTCGCGCGGCATCTGCGACAGCGACGAATCCTCGAGGATCATGCGGTGCAGGCCGATGAAGGTGGCGAACTCGGGCGGCGAATCGGCCGGCACGTGCGCCTCGAGCGCAGCCAGATCCTGCTTGGCGCGCGCGATCGCGGCGTCGAACCGGTAGATCTCCGCGGGCACCGACTGCGGCGCGACCTCGTAATGCGCCACTTCGAGGCGGGCGCTCGACACCAGGTGCGCGCGGCCGATGAAAATGCCGCGCGAGACGCTCGATCCGTGCAGGACGAAATTCATTCGCTCTCGTCGAAGCGGCGCGCGATCAGCGCCTGGAGCTCGGCGAGCGCGCTTTCGGCGTCCTCGCCGCTCGCCTCGATTCTCACGCTCGAGCCCCTGCCGGCGGCGAGCATCATCACGCCCATGATGCTCTTCGCGTTGACGCGCCGCTCGTTGCGCGAGAGCCAGATCTCGCTGCGGAACGCACTGGCGAGCTGGGTCAGCTTGGCGGCGGCGCGCGCGTGGAGCCCGAGGCGGTTGACGATGACCGCTTCAGCGCTTGGCATCGCAGCAGCGGTCGCGGTTCATGTGCAGCACGCCTTCGGTGCCGCCCGAGAGCGCGCGCTGCACCGTCGCGGCGAGCGTGCCTTCGCGCTGCGCGAGCGCGCGCAGCAACATCGGCAGCGAAAGCCCCGCGACGCCCTCGACGTGCCCGTCTTCGAGCAGTCGAACCGCGATGTTGCCCGGGGTGGCGCCGAACATGTCGGTGAGCACGAGCACCCCCGCGCCGTCGTCGACTTGCGGGAGCAGTTCGCGCGCGTGGCCGAGAACCCGTTCCGGGTTTTCGTCGCGCGAAACCCCGAGCGCGAGTACCTGCCGCGGCTGCTCGCCCAGCACCTGTGCCGCGGTGGCAAGAAGGTCGGTGCCGGTCGCGCCGTGCGAAACGATGAGGATTCCGATCATGCGAGCCCCTTGATCAGCGCATCGACGAACATCCCGGCGACGTCGAATCCGCTCTGGTCCTGGATTTCGCGGAAACAGGTCGGACTCGTGACGTTGACTTCGGTGAGGTAATCGCCGATGACGTCCAACCCCACGAGGAGCAGTCCGCGTGCGGCGAGTCGCGGCCCGAGGGCGAGCGCGATCTCGCGGTCGCGGGCCGAAAGCGGCTGCGCCACGCCGCGCCCTCCGGCGGCGAGGTTGCCGCGCGACTCGCCGGGCTTCGGAATGCGCGCGAGCGAATAGGGCACGGGCTCGCCGTCGATCAGCAGGATGCGCTTGTCGCCGTCCTTGATCTCCGGAATGAAGCGCTGCGCCATGATGCTGCGGGTGCCGCCCTGGAGCATGATCTCGACGATGGCGTTGCGGTTCGGGTCGTCGGCGCGCACCCGGAAAATGTTCTCGCCGCCCATCGAGTCCAGCCGCTTCAGGATGACGTCGCGCTGCTCGTCGATGAAACCGTGCAGCGCGCCGGGTTCGCGCGCGACCAGCGTCGGGGCGACGAACTGCGGAAACTCGGCGATCGCGAGCTTTTCGTTGTGGTCGCGGATCGCCGCCGGCGCATTGAACACGCGAGCCCCGCCGCGCTCGGCGGCCGACAGCAGCCAGGTGCTGGTGACGTATTCGAGGTCGAACGGCGGGTCCTTGCGCATCAGCACCGCGTCGAACGAGGCGAGCGCGCGCCGCGCCTTCTCCTGGGGGCGGTACCAATCCCCGTCGTCGCCGGCGAGCACGATGTGCAGGGTTTCGGCGCCGACCGCGCCGTCGCGCCAGCCGAGGCTTGCCACCTCGCAGACGTGCACGGCGTGGCCGCGCGCCTGTGCCGCGCGCATCATGGAGATGCTCGTGTCCTTGTAGGCCTTGAGCGAGTCCAGCGGATCGATGACGAACAGCAGTTGCATTCGATGTCCCGTCCGTCGCGCCCCCGCAGCTGCGGGGGCCTCGCCCTATTTGCCGGGTTCGGCCGGCTCCTTGAGGCTGGCGCCGGACTGGTTCGCCATGGCGACGATGGCGCGAGCCAGCTCGAAATCGCTCAGGTCGCTCACGCCGCCGCGCGGTGGCATCGAACCATTGCCCTGGATCGCGTTCTTCAGCATCGCTGCGAGCCCCGGTCTGGCGAGTTTGCCCCAGGCCGCCTTGTCGCCGATTTTGGGCGCGCCCGCCGCGCCCGACAGATGGCAGGCGCCGCAGTACTGCTTGACGATGTCCTCGCCGCCGCGCGGTTCCTTGGAAACTGCCGTGTCCGCGCCGATCTCGACGCGCCCGACGGGCTGGATGCGCGCCTCGATCGCCTCGGGCCTGATCGTGGCCGGATCCGAGTGCGGCCGGTTCACCACGACCTGCACCAGAAGCACGATGGCGACGACCGGCACGACGAACGAGAGCAGAATCACCACCACGAGTTGCCTCGGCGTCTTGATGAATGAGGAATGCTCTTCGTGGTCGCTCATGCCCGCTGCGGGTTGCCCGAAGGAAACAAAGGCGCAGATTCTAGCGCGGAACCCCGCGCGCGGCATCCGGGCGCGTGGACGCGCCCGGGAAAACTCGTTATTCTTCGCGCCCTTGACGCGCCCGTAGCTCAGCGGATCAGAGTA
>MERB01000020.1:0-9407 GCA_001770475.1 Betaproteobacteria bacterium RIFCSPLOWO2_02_FULL_66_14
ATCCCTTCATCCCTTTCTCGACGAGAAACGCGGTGATGCCCCGCGGTCCGGCTTCGGCATCGGTCTTCGCGTACACCACCAGCACGTCGGCGTCGGGGCCGTTGGTGATCCACATCTTGTTGCCGTTCAGCAGGTAGCGCTCGCCGCGGCGCTCCGCGCGCAGCCGCATGCCGACGACATCGGACCCGGCGCCGGGCTCGCTCATCGCGAGCGCGCCCACGGTTTCGCCCGCGATGAGTCGCGGCAGGTAACGGCGCTTCTGCGCCTCGCTGCCGTTGCGTCGAATCTGGTTGACGCAGAGGTTGGAATGCGCGCCGTAGGACAGGCCGACCGAAGCCGAGGCGCGCGAAATCTCCTCCATCGCCACGATGTGCGCGAGATACCCCATACGGCTGCCACCGTAGGCCTCGTCGACCGTGATGCCGAGCAGCCCGAGCGCACCGAACTTGCGCCAGAGATCCGCGGGAAACTCGTTGGCGCGGTCGATGTCGGCGGCGCGCGGGGCGATCTCGCGTTGCGCGAAATCGCGCACGCTCTCCCGGAGCAGCGCGATCGTCTCGCCGTGGTCGAACCTGAGAAAGGGCAGTTCCATCGGCTTCACTCCGGCGTGTCTGGGGTGTCGGGCAGCATCATCAGCGTCTGCTGCATCGCAGCGACGAGCGTGTTGTGACCCTCGCGCCGCAGGAATACCTCGCCGCTCGCGATGCTGAGCGTGCGTCCCGGTTTGACCACTTCGCCGCGCGCGACGAGCAGCCCGCGGCGCGCAGGCGCGAGCATGTTGATCTTGTACTCCACGGTGACGAGCGATGCGCTTGCAGGCATGAGCGAATACGCCGCGTAACCGCAGGCCGAATCCGCGATCATGCCGACGACCCCGCCGTGGACGTAGCCTTTTTGCTGCGTGAGGTCTTCGCGCCACGGCAAGTGGATTTCGCAGAACCCCGGTTCGACCAGCACGAGGCTAGCGCCGATCAGGCGCATCGCCTGCTGCCGCGCGAAACTGGCGCGAACCCGCGCGGCGAAACCCGGATCCTGCGGTTCGAACCGGGGCGCCGGGGCGGGCGCTTGGACGGTGGCGTTCATCGGCCGGCTACCCTACTTGACGTTTACGTAAACGTCAATGTGAACTAGGCGTCCCGGCGGCCACCGAGCCGCTGCCGGATGCGTTTCTCGAAAGTGGCGATTTCTGCGAGCTGCGCTTCGAGATCGGTGCGCTGCTGCTCGAGCGCGCGCTTGTGCTGCGTCAGCACCGCGAGAAAACGCTCGAGTTGCGGCCGCTCGTCGCGCCCCGGCTCGTACAGTTCGACCAATTCCTTGATTTCCGAGAGCGTCAACCCAAGCCGCTTGCCGCGCAGCGTGAGCTTGAGCCGCGTGCGGTCGCGCGGCGCGTAGATTCGGCGCTGGCCATCGCGGCGCGGCGCGAGCAGGCCCTGGTCTTCGTAAAAGCGGATGGTGCGCGGGGTGACGTCGAACTCGCGCGCCAACTCGCCGATCGAGTATTCGGCGCGTTCTTTGTCTTCGTCGCGTCCGATAGCTGAGTTCGCAGGGGGCATTCGGGGACGGGCGATGCTGCGATGCAGAAAAACCTCTACAATGCCGGGCGCAGCAACGTTCAGCGGCACCCTGGAGTCAGTTGCATTCTAGCCGATGGCCGACCATTCCCCGATCGAATTCCCCTTCGCGCAGCTTCCCGGGCCCGGTGCTGCGGTCGAAGTCGCGCCGGGCGTTCGCTGGCTGCGCATGCCGCTGCCGTTCGAGCTGGACCACATCAACCTGTGGCTGATCGAGGACGGCGATGCCTGGACCATCGTCGATTCGGGATTGGGCAATGCCGCGACGCGCGCGCTGTGGGAACAGGTGTTCGCGAGCGGGTTGAACGGCCGGTCGGTGCGGCGGGTGGTGGTGACGCACTACCATCCCGATCACGCCGGCAACGCGGCGTGGCTCTGCGGGCGTTTCGGCATCCAGGCGTGGATGACGCGCGGCGAATTCCTCACTGCGCACGCAGTGCTGCACGGCGTGGCGAGTTTTTCGGCCGAAGCCTTTGCCGCCCTGTTCCGGGCGAACGGGCTCGGCGATCAGGGCACGGCAACGCTGCTTGCGCGGGGTGACCTGTACCGCAAGCTGGTGCCCGAATTTCCCGCAGAACATCGCCGCCTGCTGGACGGCGAACAGGTTCGCATCGGCGAGCACCCTTGGCAGGTGATCGTCGGCTACGGGCACGCGCCCGAACACGCGTCGCTGTACTGCCAGGAGCTGAACCTGCTGATTTCGGGCGACATGCTGCTGCCCAAGATATCGACCAACATCTCGGTCCGGCCGGTCGATCCCGATTCCGACCCGCTGCGGCTGTTCCTGGATTCGATCCGCCGTTACCGGGATCTCGACGGGAACGTCCTCGTGCTGCCGTCGCACGGGGTGCCGTTTCGCGGCGCGCAAGCGCGGGTCGCTGCGCTCGAGGCGCACCATGCGACGCGCCTGGAAGCGCTGCAGGCGGCCTGCAGGAGTGCACCGCGCAGCGCGGCCGACGTGCTCGAGGTGCTGTTTCGCCGCAAGCTCGACGGCAACCAGGTGTTCTTCGCCATGGGCGAGGCCATCGCGCACCTGCATTGCCTGCACTACGCCGGTCACCTGCGCCGCGAAATCGGCCCCGACCGCGTGATCCGATACGCCGCCGCCTGACAGGGAGATTCAAGACATGGAGATCGCCAAGCCCGCAGTCAATCCCGAGGAAATGCACAAGGTCTGCCGCCAGGTGGCCGAGCGCTCCGCGCACATTCTGAGCGAATTCGCGCAGCGCCACGTCGCGAACAGCGTGTCCGCGGCGGTGAGCGACGAGTTGGGCATCGCGAAGGCGTACATGGATCTCTATGCGCGAATGTTCTCCAATCCGCTGGCGCTCGCGAGCGCCTCGACGAACATGATGTTCGACTACATGCAGCTTTGGCAGTCGAGCTGGCTGAAGCTGTTCGGCGTCGAGTCCAGGCCCGTGGCGCAGCCCGCGCGCAGCGACTCGCGGTTCAAGGACAGCGACTGGGACAGCAATTTCCTGTTCGATTTCATCAAGCAGTCGTACCTGATCGCCTCGCGTCACATCCAGCACGCGGTGGCCAACGTGGACGGGCTGCCCGAGGAGTCGCAGAAGAAGGTCGCTTTCTTCACCCGCCAGTACGTCGATGCGCTCGCGCCGTCGAATTTCGTGCTCACCAACCCGCAGGTGCTGCGCGAGACGGTCGCGAGCGGCGGCCAGAACCTGCTCAAGGGCTTGAACAATCTTCTCTCCGACGTCGAGAAGGGCGAAGGGCAGCTGCGCATCAGCATGACCGACGAGGCCGCCTTCCAGCTCGGCAAGAACGTCGCGACGACGCCCGGCAAGGTGGTGTTCCAGACCGATCTCATGCAACTGATCCAGTACCAGCCCGCCACGGCGGAGGTCTACCGCAGGCCGCTCATCATCATGCCGCCGTGGATCAACAAGTACTACATCCTCGATCTGCGCGAGAAGAACTCGTTCATCAAGTGGGCCGTCGACCAGGGGCACACGGTGTTCGTGATTTCCTGGGTCAACCCGGATGCGCGCCTCGCGCAGAAGGGCTTCGAGGACTACCTGCTCGAGGGTTCGCTCGCGGCGCTCGACGCGGTCGAGCGGGCCACCGGCGAGAACAAGGTGAACTTCATCGGTTACTGCCTGGGCGGCACGCTGCTCGGATGCACGCTGTCGCACCTGGCGGCGAAAGGCGACGATCGCGTCGCAGCGGCGACCTTCTTCGTCAGCCTGCTCGATTTCTCGGCGCCGGGCGAACTCGGCGTGTTCATCGACGAGCAGCAGGTGCAGAACCTCGAGAAGAAGATGAACGAGCGCGGCTATCTCGAGGGCTCGGAAATGGCGGGCACCTTCAACCTGCTGCGGGCAAACGATCTGGTGTGGTCGTTCGTGATCAACAACTACCTGCTCGGCAAGGATCCGTTTCCCTTCGACCTGCTGTACTGGAACTCCGATTCGACCCGGATGCCCGCGAAGATGCACAGCTTCTACCTGCGCAACATGTACATGAAGAACCTGCTCGGCGTACCGGGTGGCATCACGCTCGCCGGCGAACCGGTCGATCTCTCGAAGGTCAGGATTCCCGCCTATTTCATCTCGACGGTCGAGGACCACATCGCGCCCTGGATGACGACTTATCGCGGCGCGCGCTATCTCGGCGGCAAAGTGCGCTTCGTCCTCGGCGGATCGGGTCACATCGCAGGAATCGTGAATCCGCCCGCGGCGAAGAAATACCACTTCTGGACCAACGCGGCGCTGCCGGAATCGCCGGACGAGTGGTTCGAGGGCGCGGACCAGCATCCGGGCTCGTGGTGGGTGGATTGGCAGGCTTGGATCGACTCGCGAAACGCCGACGCGAAGGGCGCCTCCAAGGTGCCGGCGCGCACTCCGGGCGACGGGAAGCTGAAGGTGCTGGAAGATGCCCCGGGCAGCTACGCGACGCTGCGGCTGAGCGCAAAGAAGCCTGTCGCCTGAGCCGCGCAGGCGCCTAGAGTTTTGCGTTCCGCGGTTTGCGGCCCGTGCCCGCCGCAAGCCGGTCGAACAGTGCCGTGGGCGCAAACCGCATGAGTCGCCCGACGATCGCCATCTGCCAGGGGATCACCGCGAACCGGCGACGCGCGTCGATGGCGCGCGCGATGCGCCGCGCGGATTCGTCGGCCGACAACAGGAACGGCATGCGGAAGCGGTTGCCTTGCGTCATCGGTGTGTCGACGTACCCGGGGCAAATCGTCACCACCGCAACGCCGCTGCCGCGCATTTCGATGCGCAGCGCTTCGAGCCAGGCGATGGCGGCGGCCTTCGACGCGCTGTAGGCGCCCGCGCCGGGAATTCCCCTCAGTCCGGCGACGCTCGCGATGCCGCAAAGCGTCCCGCGGCCGGCCGCGCGCATTGCCGGCGCGAACCCCGACAGCGTCGCGGCGAGTCCCGCGGTGTTGATCGCCAGAAGACGCTGCAATTTGACGATGTCCGCGGCGTCTTCGCCGAGCGTGCCGGTCGATGCGCCCGCGTTCGCGATCACCAGCGCCGGAGCGCCGAAACGGCGCAAAAAATCGCGCGCCGCCGCCTCGAGCGCCGGCGCGTCGGTGACGTCGAGCGGATAGACGGCGGTTTCTCCCGGCAGGGTCGCGGCGAGCGTTTCCAGTTCCGCGCGGCGGCGGGCGACGAGGCCGATCACGGTGCCGGAGCGCGCGTAGTGGCGCGCAAGCGCCGCGCCGATTCCCGAGGACGCTCCGGTGATGAATACCGGGTTCAGCGTCACCCGAGGACCGGACGGTCAGAGGGACTTCGCGGCGTGGATGAAAACGCGGGCACGACGGACCGGGGACGTCATTCCGACCCCAGGGTCACTTCTTGCCACGCTCCTCGCGCGCCCGCTCGACGAGGAAATCGACCACCTCGACCACCTCCGGAACGCCGCCTGCGAGCCGCGCCGTCGTGAAGTAGCGGCCGTCGATCACGAAAGTCGGCACGCCCTCGACATCGTACGTGTCGAGCAGTGCGCGGGCGGTAGCGACCTTGGCGGCGACTTCGGGCGAATCCATGGCCTGCTTGACGAGCAGCACATCGACATCGTTCCTTCCCAGCCATTCGAGCAGATTCGTTTCGCTGTTCAGCCGCCGGCCGTCGAAATGATGGTTGTCGAACACCGGCCAATGCAGGCGCTCGAGCAGGCCGATGGCTTCGAGCGCGTAGTAAAGCCGGGCAAACGGCGCCCAGGCCGCCGGCAGCGGCGAGGGGATGCGCTTGAGCTCGATCTCCGCTTCGCGCTTCGCCTTCCAGCGCGTGAGGTAGGGTTCGGCCGCGTAGCACACCGGGCAGCCGTAGGAAAAAAACTCGATCACTTCGATGCGCTCGCTGCGCGCGAGCGGGCGCGGCGGATCGATGACGCGATATTCGCGCCCGGCGACCGGTTGCGCCGAAACGGCGGCGCTCGCCAGGGCGATCAGCAGGAACGAGCAGGCGCGGGAAAACAGGGTCTTCATGCGGAAACGCCGGAATTCGGACGACAGGCAGTCTACCCGGATTGCGTCACGCACGCGAAAGTCCTAGCCTTTGCGCATGCGACTGTTTCCGTGGCTGCTGCTCCTTGGCGTCGTGCTGGCCTCGACCGACGTGCGCGCCGCGGAGGACGAGGACTTCGGCGTCGCACCGAGCGCGAGCTTGCGCGTGACGGCTCTTTCATCGCCGACTCCGCGGGAAATTCCGGGTGCGAAGGTCCTGCTCACCGAAGAGTTGCGCCTGCGTCTGCGGGGCGACGCCGCGCGCCGGCTGCTCGTATTTGACGTTCTCGGCGGGGAGGCGCACGACTCGCTGCCCGGCGCGATCTGGCTGCCCGGCGCGGGGCGCGGGGTTTCGATGGCCGACGGAGTGCAGCCGCAGCTCGCGCGGTTGCTGCAGGCCGCGACCCAGGGCGACCTGGACCGGCCGATCGCGTTCTTCTGCCAGGGCGTGCGTTGCTGGCTTTCGTACAACGCCGCGCTGCGCGCGGTGGCGCTCGGCTATCGCCAGGTCTACTGGTACCGCGGTGGAATCGAGGCCTGGCTCGGAGCGGGCGAGACGCTCGCCCCGCTGCGCTTCAGTTGGCGGCGGCCTGCGCCCGACGCGACGCCGGCGATGAAACCCTAGCGTGCTGAGTCCGAAATCCGTGATGGTTTTCTTCGATCTCGGGACTTCGGCCGATTTTGCCGAAGTCCCGAGACACTGCAAACACGGCGGTGCGCGGTGGGCCATGTCCGTCCCCGGGGGCTGCTTCGGTGTCTCATGATTCCCCGCAACGGCGAGAAGCGCGGGGAATCATGAGATCGGACAAAAAACGCGGGCTATTCGTATGCGAACTTGTGACTCAGCACCCTAGCGTGCGGCCGACAGGCCCTTGCGGGCGAGCGGGATGAGGTGATCGACCACCGACAGCATGCCTCGAAGGCTGCCGCCCTGGTCGGTACTGATGCTGTAGCGCCCGTGAACCGCCATCGCCGGCGTACCGTCGATGCCGTAGGCGACGGTGACCTGGCGCGCCTGGCGCAGCTTGCTCTGCACGCCGAAGGACTTCATCACGTCCTCGAAGCGCTTCGCGTCCACACCCTGCTTCTCCAGCCAGGCATTGAGTGCTTTGGAATCGTCGGTGCGCAGGCGATCCACGTGAATCGCATCGAATAGCGGCCGGTGCAGGCGTTCTCCGACCCCCATCGCCTCGAACGAATAGAAGATCGCAGCGTCGTGTCCCCAGCGGTCGTTGAAGACCGCCGGTATTCGACGGAACTGCACGTCCGGCGGCAGCTTGCGCAGCCACTGCTCGATCGCAGGCTCGAGGTTGTAGCAGTGAATGCAGCCGTACCAGAAGAATTCGAGCACTTCGATCTTGCCCTGAGCCGCGTGCACCGGCTGCTCGGGTTTCAACACGCTGTAGTTGACGCCCGGCTGTTGCGCGAGCGCCAGGCGCGGGGCGCCGATGGCGGCGAGCGCCAGGGCGATAACGGTGCTGCGGCGGGTCCGGTTCATGCGTCAGTTCGTCCTTGTTTCCTTCAGTCTCACGAGGCTCGCCTCGACTCCGTTCTGCGCGAGCGCCTGGCGCACCCGGCTCAGGTCCTCGATGCGGCTGAACGGCCCGAGCCGCACGCGATACCAGGTGCCCTTGTCGGGCAGGACCATCGGCTCGACGCTCGATTCGAATCCGAGGATCGCCAGCCGCGCCTTCTGATTATCCGCGTCGGCCGGGTTGGGAAACGACCCGGCCTGGATGTAATAAACGTCCCTTGCGCCGCCCGGCTGACTTTTCGGGCTGCGCGCGGCCTCCTTCAGATCCTTTTCGGTGACCGGCTCCTCGGTGCCCTGCAGGATCCTGTAGAAATCGAAGCGCGGCTTCTCGGTTGGTTTGGCTGCGGCGCCCGAAGTTCCCGGTTGCGGAAGTCCGGAGACCGGCGGCGTTCCGTCGGCCGCGTCCTTGCCCGGCACGGGCTTCGCCTTCGACAGGAACGGCAGCGGCGTCTTGTTGAGGTAGAACGCCACGCCCACCGCAATGCCCAGTCCCAGAATCAGCCCGATGAACACGCCGAGCAGGAATCCGCCGCCGGAGCGGTTGCGCGGGGGGCTCTTCGCAGGCTTCGCCATCACATTCTCTCCGGCGCGCTGACGCCGAGCAGTGCCAATCCGTTCGCCAGCACCTGGCGCACGGCCGCGCACAGCGCCAGGCGCGCGCCGCGAACCTGCTCGTCATCGACCAGGATCCGCTCGGCATTATAGTAGCTGTGGAATGTCGCCGCGAGTTCGCGCAGGTGGAACGCGAGCGCATGCGGCGCGAATTCGAACGCGGCCGCGCGCACCAGGGCGGGAAATGCGGCCAGTTGCTGCGCCAGCGCGAGTTCGCGCGCACCGCCGAGCGGCGCGACCGAAACTCCGCGCAGCGCCGTCGCGTCGCCGCCCCACTGCGCGAACACGCTGCACACGCGCGCGTGCGCGTACTGCACGTAGTACACGGGGTTCTCGTCGCTCCGGGCGAGCGCGAGGTCGACATCGAAAGTGAATTCCGAATCGGCACGGCGCGAGACCAGGAAAAAGCGCGTCGCATCGCGGCCGACCCAGTCGACCAGGTCGCGCAGCGTGACGTACGAACCGGCGCGCTTGGAGATCTTGACTTCTTCGCCGCCGCGCATCACCCGCACCATGCTGTGAATCACGTAATCCGGGTAGCCGGGCGGGATGCCGATGTCGAGCGCCTGCAGTCCCGCGCGCACCCGCGTCACGGTGCTGTGATGGTCGCTTCCCTGCACGTTCACGACGCGCTCGAAGCCGCGCTGCCATTTGCTGACGTGATACGCGACGTCGGGAACGAAATAGGTGTACGCGCCATCGGACTTGCGAACCACCCGGTCCTTGTCGTCGCCGTATTCGGTGGTGCGCAGCCAAAGCGCGCCGTCCTTCTCGTAGGTCTTGCCATTCTCGGTGAGTCGCCTCACCGCGGCCTCGACGCGGCCCTCCGTGTACAGGCTCGACTCGAGCGTGTAGACGTCGAACTCGACGCCCAGGCGCTGCAGGTCCAGGTCCTGCTCGCGGCGCAGGTAGGTGACCGCGAACCGCTCGATCGACTCGAGGTCCGCGGCATCGCCGCTTCCGGTGACCGCCACGCCGTCGGCCGCGTGCACCGACTTGCGCGCGAGAAAATCCTGCGCGATGTCCTGGACATACTCGCCGTTGTAGGCGTCCGCAGGCCAGCCCGCGTCGCCCGGACGCATTCCGCGCGCGCGCGCCTGGACCGACAGCGTCAGGTTGCGAATCTGCACGCCGGTGTCGTTGTAATAGAACTCCCGCGTCACCGCGTGACCCTGCGATTCGAACAGCATCGCGATCGCGTCCCCCAGCGCGGCCT
>MERB01000020.1:9431-36811 GCA_001770475.1 Betaproteobacteria bacterium RIFCSPLOWO2_02_FULL_66_14
GATTCGCGGAAACGAACTCGATCTGGATGCGGCCCGTCGCGGGCGCGGCTGCGCAACCGTAGCGATCGCCTTGCCGAAGCACCTCGGGGACGACCGCCTGTTTGGCGCGCGCGGAAACGCGCAGGTTGACGAATCCCGGTCCCGCGACTTCGGCGCTCTCGAGGGGACCTGCGGCGAAATCCGGGAGCGCGCGCAGAGCCTCCACCAGCGCCGTGGCGACCTGCCGCGGATTTCGCTTCAGGCGCTTGCCGATCTGCAGCGCGACGTTGCACGCGAGATCGCCGTGCGCGGGATCGCGCGGTTGCTCGAGGACGATTTCGACGTCGGCCGCCTCCGGCGCGATGCGCGCGAGCGCCTCGCGCAGCAACGCGGCAACGGAGGTCCGGGTGTCCATGGGAAAGGGCGCGAATTATAAACCGCGCCACTCGGGCTTCGCGGGGCGCGTCAGTCGAACTCGATCGGATCGACGTCGAGATGCCAGCGAATGCGCCGCGCCTTGGCGCCGTGCAGCCAGGCGGCGAGCCTGGAGAGGTGCTGCTGAAGCGCCGGTCGCGAGGCCGACTGCATCAGAAGCTGCGCGCGCTCGGCTCCGGCGCGGCGCGTGATGACGTGCGGCACGGGATCGTAGATGCGCACTGCGTCCTCCGCAGACACCGCGAGCGCGGCGGATTTCAGGAACCCGAGCGCGGCCTCGAGCTTCGGTGCTTCGGCGCGCAGCGCCGCTTCGAACACGAAGGGCGGAAATCCCGCCGCTTCGCGCTCGGCGAGCTGCGCGGCAGCGAACCCGGCGTAATCGTGCCGCGCGAGCGCGGCGAAGAGTGGATGCCCGGGAAAGCGCGTCTGCAGCAGCACCTCGCCAGGTTGTTCGCGGCGGCCGGCGCGCCCCGACACCTGTGCAAGCGTCGCGAACAGCCGCTCGGCGGAGCGGTAGTCGGTGGAAAAGAGCGCCTGGTCCGCGTTCAGGACAGCGACCAGCGTGAGCGCCGGAAAATCGTGACCCTTCGCCAGCAGTTGCGTGCCCACGAGGATGTCGCTGTCGCCGCGACGGACGCCCTCGAGCGCGTTCTCCAGCTCGTGTCGGCGGCGCGTCGTGTCGCGGTCGATCCGCAGCACGCGCGCGCCCGGAAATCGCGCCGAGAGCGTTTCTTCGACGCGCTGCGTGCCGCGGCCCATCGCCCGCAGATCGAGGTTGCCGCAGGTCGGGCAGGCGTGCGGAATCGGCGCTTCGGCACCGCAATGGTGGCAGCGCAGGCGCCGATCGGCCGCGTGCACCACGAGCCGCACGCTGCAGCGCGTGCAGCCCGCCGCCCAGCCACAGGCGTCGCAGGCCAGCACCGGCGCATAGCCGCGGCGGTTGATGAACACGAGGCTCTGCTCGCCGCACGCGAGCCGCACGCGGATCGCGTCGATCGCGCTGCCCGCGAACCCCTGTTCGACGGCTTCGACGCGAAGATCGATCGTGCGCAGGCTCGGCAGCCGGGATCCGGCGATCGCCCGCTCCGGCAGGGAAATCGTCCGGTAGCGTCCCGCGAGGGCGTTCTGCCAGGTCTCGAGCGACGGGGTCGCCGTGCCAAGAACGATCGGGCAGGCCGCGAGCTTGGCGCGCACCACTGCGCCGTCGCGCGCCGAATAGCGAAGGCCTTCCTGCTGCTTGAACGAGGTGTCGTGCTCTTCGTCGACCACGATCAGGCCGAGACGCGGCATCGGCGTGAGCAAGGCAAGACGGGTGCCCAGCACGATGCCGGCTTCACCGCGCGCGGCCGCGAGCCAGGCGCCAGTGCGCTCGGCGGCCTCCAGGCCGCTGTGCAGGATCGATACCCGGGTCTGCGGAAACGCTTCGCGCACGCGCGCCTCGAACTGCGGGGTCAGGCCGATCTCGGGAACCAGCAGCAGCGCCTGGGCGCCGCGCGCAAGCGTCTGCGCTACGAGGTGCAGGTAGACCTCGGTTTTGCCGCTGCCGGTCACGCCATGGAGCAAATGGGGCTCGAACCGGCCGAGCGAGGCCTGGATTCCGGAGAGGGCGTCGGCCTGAGCCGCGGTCAGCGTATTCCGGGCGACGAAATCGGAGCGCAGCGGCGCCGGCGGATCGTTGCCGCGGATCTTGCGCGGGAGCGGCTTCAGCGAGCGAAGCCGCGGGGGCAGCGAATGCACCACCGTTTCCCCAAGCGGGCGGTGGTAGTAGCCGGACAGAAAGCCCATGAACTCCAGCCACGCGGAATCGAGCCGCGGCGCATCAGTGAGCACCCGAGAGACCGGTTTCAGGCGTTGCGGCTGAAGTTCGCTCACTTGGGTGAGCTCCAGCGCGACGCCCACGCGTTCCCGCGCGCCGAACGGCACCGCGATGCGGTCGCCGCGTTCGACGATCAAGCCCTCCGGCAGCCGATAATCGAACAGTGTGGGCAGCGGAACGTCGAGCGCTACACGCACCAGATTCATCGACAGAGGGACGCCGGTCTCAGAGGCGTCATCTTTCAGAGTCACTGCAATGGCTTACTCACCGAAGCTCAATTCGGTATTGGGACTTTGGTAGTAGGTCTTGGCCAGCAAGGGAAATCCGGCGGTTCGGAGCTTTGTGTGGATAAGTTTGTGGGTAAACCGGCCCGAACTGTGAGCTCTGGCCAACCGCCCCCGTGCGATTCCTGGCCGCGCCCTCGTGAAATGAATTTTGTTCTTGTATTTTCAAACAGTTGGAGTTGTTTGTGGAGAGCCGGGGGCGAGGCGGGGGATTTCCCGGCCACCGACCGGTTTGTGAATAGCTCAGCCGGTGTTCGTGGCTGAGCGCCCCGCGGAACGCAATTCTGCGCGCTGCACGCGACTGTAAGTGCGCACTTCATCCACCAGCGCCGACACCGCTTCGACGCTCGCCTGGGGCGTGATTCCATGTCCGAGGTTGAAGACATGTCCGGGGTGCGGTCCGTAAGAATCCAGAACGCGCCTGGCCTCGGCGCGAACACGCTCGGGGGTCGCGTAAAGCGTTCCCGGATCCAGGTTGCCCTGCAATGCCACGCGTGAACCGACCCGCTCGCGAGCCAGGGCAATATCGGTGGTCCAATCCAGGCCCAGGGCATCGAAGCCGCTCGCCGCCATCTGCTCGAGCCACTGGCCGCCGCCCTTGGTGAACAGGATCGCGGGGACTTTGCGGCCGTCGCGCTCGCGTCTCAGGCTGCCGAGCGCGCGGCGCGCGTAGCCGAGCGAGAACTCCTCGTACGCGCCCGCGCTCAGGTTTCCGCCCCAGGTATCGAACATCATCACCGCCTGCGCGCCGGCTTCGATCTGCGCGTCGAGATACTGGCCGACTGCGATCGCATTGACTTCCAGAATGCGATGCAGCAGATCGGGACGCGTGTAGAGCATCTTCTTCAGCCTGTGGAAGTCCGAACTGCCGGAACCCTCGACCATGTAGCAAGCGAGCGTATAGGGGCTGCCCGAAAACCCGATCAGGGGAATCTTTCCCGCGAGCTGTGCGCGGATCTGGCGCACCGCGTCGAGCACGTACCCCAGCTCGGCCGCGGGATCGGGCGCGGCGAGGCGCCGGATCTCCGCCTCGTCACGCAACGGTCGCGCAAACCGCGGCCCTTCACCTTCGGCGAAGGACAGGCCCAAGCCCATCGCATCGGGCACGGTGAGGATGTCGGAAAACAGGATCGCCGCATCGAGCGGAAAGCGTTCCAGCGGCTGCAGCGTGACTTCGCAGGCGAGCGCCGGCGTCTTCGCCAGCGCAAGGAAACTTCCCGCGCGCGCGCGCAGCGCGTTGTACTCGGGCAGGTAGCGGCCGGCCTGGCGCATCAGCCACACCGGTGTGTAGTCGGTCGGTTCGCGCGCGAGCGCGCGCAGGAAAGTATCGTTCGCGAGCGGGGTCACGCGAGCAGTTTACCGGTGATGTATCGCCATTCGGCTGCGGTGACCGGCGTGATCGAGAGCCGGTTGCCCCGGCGCAGCACCCACAGTTTGGCGAGCGGGCGATGCTTTCGCAGCTCGGCCAGTTCGATGAGCGGCGTTTTTCTCAGCGCGCGAACTCCGACCTGGAACCAGCGAGGCAAAATCCGAGTCGCCTTCGGATCGAAGTACGGACTCGCGGGGTCGAACTGCGTTTCGTCAGGGCAGGGCGCCGAAGCGACTTCGGCGATCCCGGCGATGCCGGGTTTCGGGCAGCTCGAGTGAAAGAACAGCACGCCATCGCCTGGACGCATCGAATCGCGCAAATAATTGCGCGCCTGGTAGTTGCGAACGCCGCTCCAAGGGACGGTGCGACCCGGTGCCGCCAGCGCGTCGTCGATCGAGCACTCGCCCGGCTCCGACTTCATCAGCCAGTACGACACGGTTTTGAATTTTCCGAAAGTTTGCGTTGCACTGCGCCACGCGGTGTCGCAGTGCAACGCGTCAAGGGTTCTCATACCCTCCGCTCGTGCCGGTGGACCCGGCTCCCGAACCCCGCCAAACAGGGTGGTTGCGTTCCGGTCACATCAGGTTCGTCCGGCACGCAAAGCGTGGGACGATCGCAACAGTGACGCCTGGTTCCGCAACCTTAGGAAGCTATCGGTTCGGAAAATTAGGGCCCGTGTCGAGCACAGCAGAGGGCGATTGGATTGTACCGCTTGTACCGCTAGAACAGTTTTTCCTGGCTGGCGAGCGCGGCCTCGACCTTGGACTCGATGGCCGCGATGCGGCGCTTCAGGTGCCCGACGTCGTATCCCCCGCCCATCTTGGTGGCGAGCAGTTCGTGCGCCACGTTGAGCGCCACCATGACCGCGATGCGCTCGGTGCCGGAGACCTTTCCGGACTTGCGCACCTCGTTCATTTTACCGTCGACGAACGCCACCGCCTGCAGCAGCGCTTCGCGCTCGCTGTCTTCGCAGGCGACGCGATAGCTGCGGCCGAAGATGTTCACTTCCAGGGTTTTGTGCACGGTCGCCATGCGCCTCAGTCGGGGAGTCGTACGATGAGTTGCTCGAGGCGCGCCCGCGCGGCTTCGATGCGCTCGGAGAGGCGCCGGTTTTCCTGCTGCACGGCAACCAGCTGCTGGCGCAGCTCGACCGCCTCGCCCCGAAGCCGTTCGCAAAGGCTCGCGAGTTGCGATACCTTGGTTTCGAGCGATGCGAACTCGGCTTCCACGGGCGGACAATATGTTGCAAATCCGCCGCTAGGTCAAGAAACAGCAAGGCAATCTGAATGTGATTCTTTACCTTGCGCGGGCGGCTCGCGCAGGGGCTCCTAGCGGCGGCTGCGCGCCTCGTCCAGTGCGCCGCACAGGCGCTCGGCGCCCTCGAGAATGCGCGGCGTGTGGCGCTGCATCAGGTCCGGCGCGATGGCATACAGGTTTCCCCGCGCGACCGCGGTCAGTTGGGGAAACGCGCGCCAATCCTGCAGCCAGATCGGGTCGCGGCCGTCGATGCCGCTCGCCACGATCACTTCCGGATTCGCCCGCAGCACCGCCTCGCGGTCGATCGGCGGAGCGATGACCGGCAGCGCAGCGAAGACGTTTTCGCCTCCGCACAGCGCCATGACCTTGCTGATCAGGTGCGCACCGTTCACCGTCATGAGCGGGCGGTTCCACACCTCGTAGAACACGCGGACGACCGGTTTCGCCGTATGCATCTTGCGCAACGCGGCGACGCGCTCGCGGAATGCCTGCGCCGCCGCCTCCGCGGCGGGGCGCGTGCCCGTCAGCACGCCCAGCGCGAGCAGCGTGCGCGCGACATCGTCGAGTTCGCGCGGCTCGGAACGGTACACGGGTACGCCGAGTGCCGCGATGCGATCGACGGCGCGCCGGCTGCCGGCGTTGGGCCAGGCCGCCACCAGGTCCGGCTTCAGGCGCAGCAGCGCCTCGAGATTGATTCCGGTTTCGCTTCCGATCCGCGGCAATCCCCGGGCCGCCTCGGGATAGTCGCTGTGCTCGATCGCGCCGACCAGGCGCCCGCCCGCTCCCGCGGCGTACAGCAGCTCGGTGAGGTGCGGCGCAAGACTGACGACGCGCCCGGCCGGTCGCGCCAGTGCGACGCTGCGCCCATAGTCGTCGATCACGCGCACTTCGGCGTGCGCACCGACAATGGCGAGGAACATGATGGCAGTCAAAATCGGGCGCATCCGGTGCGTATAATATCGGCGCTGCACGCTTCAAGGTGTCCCGGCGGGAGATTCGCTCCCGCGGGATGAAACGGGAAACAGGTGAGCGGAGTCGATCCAGGCGCCGCGATCCCTGTGCTGCCCCCGCAACGGTAAGCGAGGCGGCGTACCTGCTGGCCACTGCGAATTTTTCGCGGGAAGGCCGTACGCCCCGGTGGAGTCCGCTCCACCCCTCGTGAGCCCGGAGACCGGCCTTGTCGCGTTTCTTTCAACCGTGGTTCAGGCGTCGGGGACGACGTCGGGGAGAATTCGATGCGCTCCATCCTGGCTGGACTCTGCGGCGTCTGCTCGGCCGCTTTCGCTCATCCTGCGTTTGCCCAGGCCGAGGACACGGTGGTCGTGACTGCGACCCGCTTCGCCGGTTCCCGGCGCGATCTGGCGGTCGGCATGACGGTCATTACCGCCGACGATCTGCGCAGGAGCGCTTCCTCGAACCTCGCGGAAATCCTTGCGCAGCACGGACTGGTGCACATCCGCGACAGCGCGGGCAGTCCCAATGCGCAGCTCGACCTGCGGGGATTCGGCGCGACGGGTGACCAGAACACTCTGGTGCTTCTCGACGGCGTTCGAATTTCCGAAAACGAGCAGCAGCCGGCGCAGTTGAGCGCCGTTCCGATCGAGTCGATCGAGCGAATCGAAGTCCTGCGGGGCGCTGGCGGCGTGCTCTACGGCGGCGGTGCGAGCGGCGGAACGATCAACATCGTCACTCGCCGTCCGGTCGCGGGGCAGGCGAGCGGCTACGCGTTGGCGCGGGCGGGCGGCTACGGAACGCGCGAACTTCGCGCCGGAGTCACCGGCCAGGGCGAGGCGCTCGGTTTCTCGATCTCGGTTTCGGACGAGGACAGCGACGGATATCGGCGCAACAACCGCTACCAGCAGACCAACGTCACGGCGAGCGCGGAGGCGCGCGGCGCACGCGGAAGCGCGTATGCGAGGATCGGTCTCGACGAGCAGAACCTGCGGCTGCCCGGCGCGCTCACCGAAGCCCAATGGATTGCCGATCCCCGGCAGACGCTCACCCCGGACGATTACTCCAGGCGCCGCGGCGCTCACGCAGTCCTCGGCGGCGCCTGGAACTGGGGGGGCGCCGAATGGTCTGCGGATCTCGCCTATCGCGACAAGCACGCGAACGCGTTTTTCGCCCTGTTCGGGGGGTTCTACACCGACACGCGCGCGCAGGCATGGAGTTTCGCGCCGCGGGCGCGATGGGCCTTCGATGCCTTCGGCCGGCGCCACGAACTGGTGTTGGGCGCAGACCTGGAGCGCTGGGAATACGAAACGCGAAGCGCCTCCAGCCCCACCACGCTCGGTGCGCCCTTCTCGCAGCGTGCAGGAGCACTCGACAGCGCCGCGCTCTACGCTCAAGGCAGCTTCTGGGTCGCTCCGGCAACCCGAGTGGCGATCGGGGCGCGCACGCAACGCAACCGCGACCGCCTCGAAGAGCGCGTGTTTCCTGCCGATGAGCGCAGCGCCCGGCGCACCCTGCAAGCCTACGAACTGGCGGGACGGCACGCCTTGGGCAACGGCTGGTCGGCGTTCCTGCGCGCCGGGCGGAGCTTCCGGACGGCGAATTTCGACGACGACGCGTGCTTCTTTCCGCCCTGCGCACCGAACCTGCTCGCGCCGCAGACCGCCGACACCGGGGAACTGGGGGTCGAATTCGCGCGCGGCGCATGGCAGGCGCGCGCCTCGGCCTACGCGATGCGACTGCGGAACGAAATCTATTTCAGCCCGCTCGTATTTGCGAACGTCAATCTCACTCCGACCGAGCGCCGCGGCTTCGAACTGCAGACCGGTTGGCGCGCCACGTCGCGGTTGCACCTGAACGCGGCGCTCGCGCTGATCGAGGCGCGCTTTCGCTCCGGGATCTACGGTGGCGTTGACGTCTCGGGCAAGGAGGTGCCGCTCGTTCCCAGGACGATCGCGAGCGCCGCGGCGTCCTGGCAGTTTGCGCCCCGCAGCAGGGTGAATGCCAGTCTTCGCTGGGTCGGGCGGCAGCGCTACGACAACGACCAGGCAAACGCGTTTTCGCGCCTGCAGCCCGGCTACGCGCTCGCGGCGCTGAAATTAGAGCATCGCGTCGGCAAGTTCGAACTCGCGCTCGAAGCGAGCAACCTGTTCGATAAGCGCTACTACAGCTACGGGGTGTGGGATTTCGGCGCGAGTTTCAGTGCCTTTCCCGCACCTGGGCGCGCTCTTTACGGTTCGATCGCCTGGCGTCCGGGCTGAGCGGCGCGGCGCGCTGCTGGTGTATCTTCGCCGCATGCAGCCGGATCCAATCCTGCGCCCGCCGTTGCGGGCTTGCTGAGTGCGCATTGCGCTCGTCCGGCAGCGCTACAACCCGTACGGGGGGGCGGAGCGCTTCGTCGAGCGCGCGCTCGACGCGCTCGAGCGCGCCGGCGCCGAGGTCACGCTTATCACGCGACGCTGGAAAGATTCGCCGGGGCGGCGCGTGCTGAGCGTCGATCCACCGTATCTGGGTAGCCACTGGCGCGACGCCGGATTTGCTCGCGCCGCGCGTGCGGCCTGGGAACGCGGGCGTTTCGACCTGGTGCAATCGCACGAGCGCATCCCGGGGTGCGACATCTACCGCGCCGGCGATGGCGTGCACCGCCAGTGGCTCGAGTACCGCACCGCAGCGGCCCCGCCGCTCGAGCGGTTCGCGCTGCGCGCAAGCCCCTACCACCGCTACGTCTGCGAGGCCGAACGCCGGCTCTTTGCGCACCCGGCGTTGCGCGCAGTGGTGTGCAACTCCCGCATGGTGCGCGCGGAAATCGAGCGCCATTTCGGCCTGCCGCCGGAAAAACTCCCGGTGATCTACAACGGCGTCGATCTCGAGCTTTTTCGACCGCTGGCGCGAAGTGCGCCGCGCGAACCGGAAACGAGCTTCCTGTTCGTCGGCTCCGGTTTCGCGCGCAAGGGTCTGGCGACCGCGATTCGGGCCCTTGCAGGGTTGCCGAAGGGGAAACTCGTGGTGGCTGGCCATGACCGGGATGCGCGTGCCTACGGCGCGCTCGCCGGACGGCTGGGAATCGGCGCGCGCGTGCGCCTGCTCGACGGCGTCGAGGACGTGAGGCCGCTCTACGCCGCGGCCGATTGCTTTATCCTTCCGACCCTCTATGACCCGTTTCCCAACGCCGCGCTCGAGGCGCTCGCCATGGGTGTGCCGGTCATCGTCAGCCGCCGCAGCGGCGCGGCGGAACTGGTGCGCGAGGGCGAGAATGGCTGGGTCTGCGATCCGGACGACGTGGCCGGCCTGGCGGCGCTGATGCGAGTCGCTGCCGAGCGCGCGCGCGCCGGGGACATGGTGGCAGCGGCCCGCGCCAGCGCCGAACCCTATGGTCTCGGGTCGATGGCGGAGCGACTCGCGGGTCTCTACGCGCGCCTGATGCTCCCGGAGCGGGCATGAGTTCGCCCGGCTCGACCCGAGAACTCTACCTGCGGTTGCTGTCGTACGTGCGCCCGCATGCGCGGGCGTTCGCGCTTTCGATCCTGTGCATGGTCGCCGCGGCGGCGACCGAGCCCCTGTTTCCGGCGCTCATGAAGCCGCTGCTCGACGGCGGATTCGGCCAGGGCCGGTCTCCCGAGCTTTCGCCGCAGTTCTTTGCCGGTGCGCTGGTGGCGATCTTTCTCGCCCGCGGCCTGCTGAGCTTCGCGTCCTCGTACCTCGTGTCCTGGGTCGGCAATCGCGTCGTGCTCGATCTGCGCGCGGCGATGTTCGCTCGCCTGATACGCATGCCGACGCGTTTCTTCGACGATCACAGCTCCGGGGTGCTGCTGTCGCGCATCGCCTACGACGTCGGCGGCGTGACCGCCGCGGCGACCACGGTGCTCACCGTAGCGGTGCGGGATTCGATCGCGGTGCTCGGGCTGCTCGGATGGCTGTTCTACCTCAACTGGAAACTGACCCTGATCGCGTTGTTGGTCGGGCCGGCGATCGCGCTCGTGGTTCGGCTGTTCTCGAAGCGGCTGCGGCGCATGGCGCGCGAGTCGCAGCACGCCATGGGAGACCTGGTTCACGTTCTCGAGGAAACCATCGAGTGCCAGCGCGTGGTCAAGGTCTTCGGCGGCCAGGAGTACGAGGCGCGGCGCTTCGAGCGCGCCAACCAGAAGCTGCGCGGCTTCAACATGCGCCAGACCGTTCCAGCCGCGGCCACCGTGCCGATCACGCAGATGCTGGCGGCGGTGGCGCTTGCGATCATCGTCTACATCGCGCTCGAGGAGTCGATTTCCAACCGCACCACGGTCGGCGAATTCGCCTCCTTCATCACCGCGACGCTGATGCTGCTCGCCCCGCTGAAGCGCCTCACCGACGTCAACGCGCCGCTGCAGCGCGGCCTCGCAGCCGCCGAAAGCGTGTTCGGCATGATCGACTCGCCGGTCGAGGAAGATCGCGGCACCCGGCGCATCGAGCGCGCGCGCGGCGGAATCGTCTACGACGACGTGAGCTTCACCTACCCGACGCGCACCGCGGCGGCGCTTGCCGGGGTCAGCCTCGAAGTGCATCCCGGCGAGACCGTGGCGCTGGTCGGTCCCTCGGGCGGCGGAAAGACCACGCTCGTCAACCTGCTGCCGCGGTTCTACGCGCCTTCGGGGGGCCGCATCCTGCTCGACGGCCACGACCTCCAGGATCTGGCGCTGGAAAGCCTGCGCGCCAACATCGCGCTGGTGTCGCAGGACGTGGTGCTGTTCAACGACTCGATCCGCGCCAACATCGCTTACGGGCGCATGAGCGGCGCCTCCGAAGCGGAGGTGATCGCGGCCGCCGAAGCCGCCCACGCGATGGAATACATTCGCCAGACGCCGGAGGGTCTGGGCACGCTCATCGGCGAGAACGGACTGCGGCTCTCGGGCGGGCAGCGCCAGCGTCTGGCGATCGCACGCGCGCTGCTGAAGAATGCGCCGGTGCTGATCCTCGACGAGGCGACCTCGTCGCTCGATTCCGAATCCGAGCGCCTGGTGCAGGCGGCGCTCGAAGTGCTGATGCGCGGGCGCACCACGATCGTGATCGCGCACCGGCTCTCCACCATCGAGCGCGCCGACCGCATCGCCGTGCTCGCAAGCGGGCGCATCGTCGAATCGGGGACCCACGCCGAGCTGCTCGCGCGGGAGGGCCTCTACGCACGGCTCTACCGCATCCAGTTCGCCACCGAGGCGTGACCCCGCTTTCGATCGTTCATACCGAGTCCTCGCTCGGTTGGGGTGGGCAGGAGATCCGGATCCTGTCGGAATCGCAGGGCCTGGCGCGGCGCGGCCATCGGGTTCGCGTGCTCTGCGCGCATGGCGCCCGCCTCGCCGTCGAGGCGGCCGCGTGGGATGTCCCGGTAGAGACGCTGCCGATCGCGCGCAAGAATCTCGCCGGGCTGCGTGCCATCTCGGGCTGGCTTCGCGAGCATCGCTGCGACCTCGTGAACACGCACAGCTCGACCGATTCGTGGCTGGTGGCGCTCGCGCGGCGGTTCGGCAGCGGGGCGGTGCCGGTGGTGCGCACGCGCCACATTTCCGCCGCGGTCCCGCGCAATGCGCTTTCGCGCTGGCTCTACCAGAGCGCGACCACGATGATCGTCACGACTGGGGAGGCGCTGCGACGGCAGCTCATCGAGGCGAATGGGTTCGATGCGCAACGGATCGTTTCGGTGCCCACCGGAATCGACGCCGGACACTTTCGGCCCGGTTCGCGCGCCGCGGCGCGCGCCGCGCTGGGGCTCTCTCCCGCGCCGATTCTCGTCGGCATCGTGGCGACGCTTCGCAGCTGGAAGGGGCATCTCACGCTCATCGAGGCGCTCGCGCAACTGCCCGAGACGATCGAACTCGTGATCGTCGGCGACGGCCCGATGCGAGAGGTCCTGCGCGCGCGAATCGAGGCGCTCGGGCTCGAGGAGCGCGTGCGTCTGCCGGGCAACCAGGCCGACGTCCTGCCCTGGTTGCACGCGCTCGACGTCTTCGCGCTGCCCTCGTTCGCCAACGAGGGAGTGCCGCAGGCGCTGGTGCAGGCGATGCTTTGCGCGCTGCCCTGCGTGACGACGAACGTGGGAAGCATCGCGGAACTCGCCACGCACGATTCGACCGCGCTCGTGGTGCCGCCGCAGGACGCGCGCGCCCTGGCTGCGGCGATTCGGCGCCTCGCGGAGACCGAAGGCCTGCGCCTGGAACTCGGCGAAGCGGCCCGCAAGCACTGCGTGGAAAACTTCTCCTACGAGCGGATGCTCGATCGCATGGAGTCCATCTATCGGCAGGTGGCGCGCGCCTGAGCGCGGGTTCACGGCGCGCCGAGTTCGGCGCGCACCGCCTCCCAGACGCGATCGGGTTCCAGGGTTTCCAGGCAGTCGCTCACCTTGCCGCCGCCGCAGCCGTCGAGTCCGCAAGGCCGGCAGCCGTGGCGCGTGCTCGCGACGACACGGTGCCGGCCCTCGCGCGGAGTTCCCCAGGGGCCCCAGAGGTCGAACCCCGAAGGGCCGAATAGCGCGACCGCCGGCGTTCGCATCGCCGCCGCGATGTGCATCGGGGCGGAATCGACGCCTACGAAGAGCCGCGCCCTCGCCGTGAGCGCGGCGAGTTCCTTCAAGCTCAGGCGGCCGCTGAAGTCGATCACCGGCCGTTCGAGCTGCCGCTGCAGTGCCGCGGTCATCGAGGTTTCGGCAGACTCCGGCGCAGCAGTCATCACGACCGGCCAACCGTCGGACTGCAGGCGCCGGACGATCTCCGCCCAGCCGGCGGAGTTCCAGCCCTTGAACCGCCAGCGCGAAGTCGGATGAATGTGCACGAAGCGCCTGTCCTGAAGTCCGTTGGCGTCGATGAGCGCCTGCACCGCAAGGCGCGCCTCGTCGCCCGGCTCGAGCACCAGTTCGCGCTCCTGCGGCGCGGGTTGCAGGCCGATGCGGCGCAGCGCGTCGAGGTTGGACTCGACCACGTGGCGCCCGCCGATGAGCGGCGAGCGAACCAGGTGCGTGAAACTCGCGCGCCAGCGACGGCTTGCGCCCTTGCGCTCGGGAGCGACCGTCCAGCGCGCGCCCAGCAGGCGCGCGAGCCATGCGCCCCGCCAGCTTTCGCTCAGATGGATCAGCAGATCGTAGCGGCGCGCGGCGAGTCGCCGGTAAAGCGCCCATTCCGCAGCCAGGCGCGTGAACCCACCCGCGGCCTTCCAGTCGCGCCCGACGAGGTGCAGCTGGTCCAATCCCGGATGCAGCGAGAGCATCTGCGCGGTGTCGGCATAGACGAGGGCGTCAATGGCGACTCCCGGTGCGTGGCGCTTGAGCACCGAGATTACCGGGCTCGCGAGCAGCACGTCGCCGTGATGTCGAAGCTTGATCACGAGCGCGCGGCGGACCTCGCCGAGCGGCACGGCGTCGGGCAGCAGGTTCATTTCACGGGATTCGCCGGGAGTCTCGCGCATAGTCGCCGATGGGCCTGCACGACGTCTTCTACCATGATGTCGGCCACGTCGCGCGACGCGGGTTGGAGCAATTCGTGCGGCACGCCCCAGGGGCGCCACCGGTTCGGATCGGAGTCCCCGAACAGGCACACGATCGGCTTGCCGAGCGCCGCGGCGAGGTGCATCGCACCGCCGTCCGCGCAGACGATCCGGTCGCAGAGCGCGAGTGCGGCGATGAGATGCTCGAGCCGATGCGTGGCGACCGGCACGATGGGTGCATCGCGCAGCCGCTCGATCACCTGCGCCGCCTTGCCGTCGTCGCCGGGATGCAGCCGGTTGCTCTCCGCGCCGGGCGCCCAGAGCAAGACGAACGCCGTGCCTGCGGGCGCGTGCAGTTGCCGGATGAGCGCGGCGAACCGGTCGGCTGACCAGCGTTGCGAGGGTTTGCGCGCGCTCAAGTGCACGCCGATGAGCGTCCGGGGAACGAATCCGAGGCGCCCGGCGATGTCCGCCTTCAAGGTTTCGCGGACCTGCGGGTCGCAGGCGACCATCGGCGCGGGGGTCGCGAAGTCGAGCCCCATGCGCGGCAGCAGATGGCACACCTGCTCGACTTCGTGGGTGCCCGCGACCGCGTCCTCGTCACCGCGGATGAGCAGGCGGCGCGGCGCCACCAGTCTCGCCGTTCGCAGCACGCTCGCTTGCGCGCCCCCGGGCAGGAGCAGCCAGTCGAAGCGCTGTCGTCGCAAAGCGATCACGGTGCGCAGGCGCTGCCAGTACAGGCCCGCGACGGTTTCCCCGGGTTCGCGGTGCTTCGCCTTCTGGTAGGAGACCAGCGCATCGAGATCCGGGTGCCGCGCGAGGACCGGCTCGTTGTAGCGATTCAGCAGCGCGACGACGAAGCTTCCGGGCAGCTGCGCGCGCAGCGCGCGAAGCAGGGGCGTCGTGCAGACGAGGTCGCCGATGTTGTCGCGCCGGATGACGAGGATTCGCGGTCGCCCGGTCGCGTCGCCGCGCGCGCGCGATCCCGGGTCTTCGACGTCCGCTCCGGGGAAAACCGGCGGCATGCGCTAGGGATTGCGAACGCCGAGAACGTGCTTGCGCCAGGCGCGCCGGCCAAGCTGACTCCAGCGACGGAAACGCCGCGCGACGCGGTGGCGGGCGTAGCGTGCGCCGTCTGCGAGGCGCGCAGCGAGCGGGCCGGCCGCGACCGGTGCGTAGAAGTCGTTCACGTCGATGCTGTGAAGATAGGCATAGCCGTGGGCGACGAAATATTCGCGGATCGCGGCATTGCGCGTTCGGGCGTTGGTCTCTACGACGACATAGGCGGGCTTCCAGCGGCCGATGTCGAAGCCGCGCAGAACCTCGAGTTCGCCGCCCTCGACGTCGATGCTGACGAAATCGACCGCCGCGGGCGCAACCTCCTCCAGAATCGAATCGAGGGTGCGCGCCGGAACCCGCACTTCGCGCCATTGCAGTCCGAGATTGCGAAGGCGCGCCCGGTGCGCGTCGGCGAGTTGCGTGCTCGAGTAGACTTCGCCGCCGGCCACCTGGTGGAACACGATTTCGCCGCCGCCGCCGGGTCCGATCGCGGCGCATTGCAGGGTGCGCGACCGCGGGCGGTTGCGCCGGCAGCGATCGGCCATCTCCGGGTCCGGTTCGATCAACACGCCGGTCCAGCCGAGTTGTTCGAAATGGTAGGTGTTGCTGAGGTTCTCGCCGTCGTAGGCGCCGACTTCGGCGTAAAACCCGGTTTTCCTGCCGCCGAAGCGTGCCTCGAGCCAGCGGTCCTCGCCGTTTTGCGAGCGATACGATCCGGACGCCGCGGGCATTGCGGCTTCAGTCATCTTGCGCCGCGCCCGGCGATCGTTCGCGCCGCACGGCGTCGGCGGCGGCGATCAGCCTGCGCGCGCGATGCGCGTAAGTGTGCTGCGCGAAAACGCGCGCGTGCGCGGCCTCCGCGATGCTCCGCGCCTGACCGAAATGCGCGAGGAAATGCCGGATTTTCGCGACGCAATCGTCGATGCCCTCGTAGGCCGCCCATTCGCGCTCGGGATCGAAATCGTCCGCCGCGTGGCGGCGCGCGTCCGAGAGGAGAAATCCGCCTCGCGCCGGAACCCCGTAGCAGCGTTCGGGCAGTCCCCAGCTTCCCTCGCTCGCGTGATCGCAGGACGAGCGATAGCTCAAGTTGATGCGGCTGCGCTGGATCACCCGGATCTGCTCGGCGTCCTGCAGTCCGGTCGAATCGGAAAACCGAACCCGCAGGCCCAGGGGTTCGAGGCGTCGCCCGAGTTCGGCGAAAAACCGCTCGCGTTCGGCGTGTTCCTTGTAGCGGCTGCCGTTCAGATTGCCGAGGAACGAGGCGTCGAGTTCGTAATACGCGGGATCACGCATCGCCTCGAGCGTCTGTCCGTGCAGGTTGAAATGACGCGTCCACACCGCGTTGGGATTGTAGATCGTCACCGGCGCGAACTCGTAGGTCGGCTGCAGCGTGTGGCTGGCGTAAACGTCGAAGGGTTTCAGCCACTCGAGCAGCAACAGCCGGCGCTTGCGCAGGCCCATGTGCCACGGCGCATCGCGATCGAGCGCAATCACCGGGACGCCGTGGCGCGAGGCGCGGTGCTTCAGCCGCAGCGCGGCGAGCGGCCGTCGCGCCGCCTCGTACAGATTGACGATGCACAGTCGCGTCCGCCCGAGCGTCTCGGCCGAAGGCAGCCACTGGTTCTCGATCACTTCGAACCCGAGCGTCTCGAGCGCGTCGGCGAGCGGCGCGAACCCTTTTCGGAAATTGAGCAGAATGGATTCGTTGACGGCGCTCATGTCTTCAGGCATCGAGCAGCGACAGATGCCGCGCCAGACGCTCGAGTCTCAGCGCGAACGCAGCCTCGGAAAACCGCTCCAGGTGCGCGCGCGCAGCGGCCGCATCGATTTTCAGCGGCGCGCGCCCGAGGCGCTCGAGCAGCCGGCCGAAGCTCTCCCCACGGTCGGTCCGCGGATCCGTATAGAAAAGCCCGGTTGCGCCATCGGCGACGGTCTCCACGAAGGGCGGCGCTTTGACCGCAAGGACGGGAAGGCCGCAGGCCTGCGCCTCGATGACGTTCAGCCCGAGCGCTTCCTTTTCCGGCAATCCGGCCATCAGGTAATCGAGTTGCGCATACACCCGGCCGACCTGCCTCTGGTGGCCCCACCACCTGACCTGGCGCCGGATCGGGTCGAGCGCTCGCCGCAGATCGCGCACCGAGGCATAGCCCCCGCTGCCGAAAATCTCGAGCCGAACCCGGGGGTGCCGCGCGATCACCGCGGCGAGCACTTCGAACAGTGCAGGGAATTGCTTGATGGTCGTCAGGCGCGACACGATCCCCAGCGTGAGCTCCGTGCCGCGGGTGAATTCGCGCTGCGGCTGCAGCCGCCACCAGAACGGATGCACGATTCTGAGCAGCCGCTCGCGGAGCTTGCGCAAATCCCAGTCGTACACGGGCGAGGCGACGATCGCGGAAGCTGCCTCGCCCTCCCGCCCCCGGAGGTCGGCGATGCCGTAAAGCGGCTCGACGTAGACCCGAGAAAGTCCCCGGCTGCGCAGGCTGTCGGCGACGTGCTGCGAGACCGGGACGATCAGGTCATAGGGCCGCAACGCCTCGGGGTTGCGGTCGTACCAGGGCATGTGCGCGAACGCGACCGCTTGCGAGCCCGCCGCGTGCAGCGCTTCGACCGCGGGCGGCGGCATCGGCGTGTGAAATACGACCGGCGCCTTGTGCAGCGAAGCGAACCGCCGTACCAGCGCTTCGTCGTCGAGAGGCACGACCTGGGTACTCGCAGGCAGGACCGGCAGCCAGTGGGTTGCCGCCGGATGCGCAAAGAGCACGCTGCGCAGGCCGAGCGTTTCGAGCGCCCGGGTGAAGGACGCCGTGTACATCTCGCCGCCGCCGAAGCCGCGCTGCAGGTTGACCTGGTAGCAGACCCGGCTCATGCCGCGGCCACGAGCGACTTGAGGTAGTTGCGCGCGATGCGGCGGCGCTGCGCGAACCCGGTCGCGTTGCGCCACAGCAGCGCGAACACGCCGTCGCGCCGCAACCGGGCGAGCTGCGCGCGGCGCAGCCCCGAACCGCTCAACTGGCGAATCTTGTGGAAGATCGACAGGCCGCCGTCGACCAGCTGCCAGCGCAGCAGGCGCCCGAGCTCCGGGTCGTCCGCGATGGCGCGTGCGAGCGCTTCGAGCGCGCGCGCGTTGTGGACCGAACTGTCGATGATCGTCGCCAGCCGTCGGTCGTTGTCCTGCGGCGCGAAGCGCCGCACTCGCTGGCGGTAGTGGTAGCCGGGCGCGGGATGGTAGGCGACCCGCTCGGCGAGCAGCAGCACGCGCGTGGTCCACGGCACGTCTTCGTGAATCAGGCCGGGTACGAAGCGCAGGGCCTGTGCTTCGAGCCAGACGCGCCGGTACAGGTGCATCCACACCATGTGCAGCAGGCTGCGGTTGCGAAGTCGCAGGCGAAGCAGATCCGCGCCTCTCAGCACGCCCGGCGGAACCGCGTCGGTGTAGATCGGGAGGTCCTCGCGCCGGCCCTCGAAGTGATAGCTCCCGTTGCCGAACGCCACCTCCAGCGCCTCCGCCTCGCACAGCGCGGCCAGGCGTTCGTAGTAGCCGGGTTCGAAGTAGTCGTCCGAATCGACGAACGCGAGATAGCGGCCGCGAGCGCGCGCCAGTCCCGTATTGCGCGCAGCCGACAGGCCGCCGTTCGGCTGACGTAGGGTCACCGCGTTCGGATGCGCCCGCGACCACTCGGCGAGAATCGCCGGGCAATCGTCGGTCGAGCCGTCGTCCACCAGGATCACCTCGGAGTTCGCTGCGTCCACCTGCGCGAGACTTTCGAGGCAACGCGGCAGATAGGGCGCCACGTTGTACACCGGCACGACGAAGCTCAGCAGCGGAGATTCCGGAGCCGGATTCATCGCCGCGCCGCGCCCGCCCGGCCGCCTCCGGACACGATGGGCGATGCGCGACGGATCGACGGGAATTCTGCGTGCCACATGACTGACGCCGATCATAACGGTTTCCCCGGGCCTCGCTCCCGCGGCGCACCGCGGTAAACTTCGACGATCCGACTGCGTCGCGGGCCCACGCCATTGAAGGCAGAAAAATCGCTAGGCGCATTCGTGCGCCTGCTCAAGGACCTGGCGGTTCTGCGCCGCTATCGCTCGCGCCGCGAAATCGCGGACAGCTTCAGGGTGCGCATCCCGGCATGGCGCGACTGGCTGCGCAAGCGCACCCACCGCGAATGGCCGGGCGGCTACGTGCTGCAGACCGGCGGGCTGTACTTTTACGTGCCCGAACAGCTCGATCTGATGGGCGCTTACAAGCTGCTCAAACCGTTCAAGCCGGAACCCTGCATTCGGCGCTTCTGCCGTCGGGGCGATACCGTGGTCGACGTCGGCGCGAACATCGGCGAATGGACGCTGCAGATGGCCGACGCGGTGGGCCCGTCGGGCCGCGTGATCGCGATCGAGCCGATTCCGCGCCTCGCCGAGGCGGTGCGCAAGTCGGCGCTCGCCAATCACATGCCGCAGGTCGAGGTCGTCGCAGCGGCGCTCGCCGAGTCCGAGCGCCAGGCCGAGTTTGCCGTGGAGCGCGGGAACACCGGCGGCTCGCGCCTGGGGCCGCATCCCGGAGGCGGCGAGGCGGTCGATCACATCACCGTGCGTGTCGCCACGCTCGATGCGCTGATCGCCGAAGCCGGCATCGGGCGCGTCGATTTCATCAAGGTGGATGTCGAGGGGTTCGAACTCGAGGTGCTGCTCGGCGCGCGCGCCACGCTCGAGCGGCATCGACCGCCGATGTATCTCGAAATCGGCGCGGAAGACGCCGCGAAGCGCCCGCTGCTCGCGGCGCTGCTGCGCGACGAACTCGCTTACCGCCTCCTGGGCGTCGTGCTTCCCGGGGGCATCTGCGACGCGGACTGGGACGATTACCTCGGGCTGCGCGGTGCGTTCGAGGCCGGCGGCATTCGCAACGTGCTGCTCACGCCTGCTCCGCGGGAAACGGCCGCGAGGTGAGTTTCGAGCCGGGTGGGGCAGCGGCACCGGATTGGACCCGGTTGAGCGACGACCCGAACGATCGCGAGGCGAAGCGCGCGGTGCAGCGCTACCTGGACCAGGTCCGCCGCGTGCATACCGATTGCGGGCTGCTGGAATTCATCGAGCGCGAACTCGAGGGCCGGTCGGTGCTCGATATCGGCGTGGTGTCCCACAGCGCGCGTTATTTCGACCAGCCCGGCTGGCGACACGGGCGGATCGCGCGACGCGCGAGCCGTTGCGTCGGCGTCGACATCTTGGCGCCGCTGGTCGAGGAACTCAGGCAACGGGGCTTCGACGTGCGTTGCGTCGACGCGACCTCCGAAGCCGACCTCGGCGAGCGCTTCGAGCGCGTGTTCATCGGCGACGTGCTGGAACACGTCGAAAACAGCGTTGCGCTCGCGCGCTTCGCGGCACGCCATCTCGCGCCGGGCGGGCGAATTCTCGCTGCGACCCCGAACCCGTTCAGCCGCAAGTTCTTCCGGCGCTTCCGTCGCGATGGCACCGCGATCGTGAATCTGGATCACCTGTGCTGGATCACACCCACCCAGGCGATGGAAATCGCGCGCCGCGCGGGACTCGGCCTCTCGGCGTACCACCTCGCCAAACGGTTCTCGCCGGCGCGGCTGTGGTTGAAGCGCATCGCCTGGCGGTTCGCGCCGCTGGAGTATTCCTTCCCCGATTTCGTGTACGAATTCTCGCTCCGTGACTGAACCCGCCGGCGCGCCCCGGGACATCGGCTCGGTGCTGGTGATCAACGTCTCGCGCATCGGCGACACGCTGCTCGCGACGCCCGCGCTGAGGGCCCTCGCGCGCGCCTTCCCGCGCGCCGAGCTGACCTGCCTCGCGCACCCCAAGCGCGTGGAAGTGCTCGAGCACCTGCCGTTTCTTTCGAGCGTCGCGGGCATCGACAAGCGGGCGGCGATGCTTCGCGGGCGCCTTGCTCGGCGGCGCCACGATCTCGCGCTCGTCTATGGTTTCGACCGCGCGCTCGTCGAGTACGCGCTGCGGGTTTCGAACCGCGTGGTCGCATTCGGCCAGGGCGATGCCGCGCTCGATGCGCGCCTTGCGCCGGCGGTCGCCGAACCCGCCGCGTTCAGCCGCCACGCCGTGTTCATGCGCCTGGCTTTGCTCGAGCCGCTCGGGATCGCGCCGGCGGGGCTGCGTCTTGCGTACCAGGTCACCGACGCCGAACGCGACCGCGCGCGGCAGGCGCTAGGCGCACTGCGCGGGGGCGCGACCCCGCTCGTCGGCCTGCAGGTCGCGAGCTTTCCCACCAAACGCTTCCGCGACTGGCCGATCGAGCACTTCGGCGCGCTCGCGGCGCGCATGCGCAGCCGCTGGCCGGGGGTGCATTTCCTCATTTTCGGCGGCGGCGAGGAAAAGGCGCGTACCGCGTGGCTGGCGCAGCAACTGGGGAGCGCGGCAACGTCCTTCGCCGGCCGATTGAGCCTGCGCGAGAGCGCGGCGCTGATGAGCCAGATGCGCTTATTCGTTGGCGTCGACACGGGCCCCACGCACATCATGGGCTGTTTCGACATCCCGCTGGTGGCGATGTACCACTGCCACTCGCCGAGCCGCCTGCTCGGTGCGCTCGAGCATCCGTGCTTTTATCCCGTGGACCATCCGCACCCCCACCCCTGTCCGGAAGAAACGCCGATGTCCGCGATCGGCGTCGACGCAGTGTTCGCCGTGGTGGAGCGCGCGCTGCTCGAGCATCCGCCCGGCGCATGAGAGTGGGATTCGTGATCACGAATCTCGCCGGCGGCGGCGCCGAGAAGGCCGTGCTCAATATCGCTGCCGGGCTCGCTGCGCGCGGCCATCGCTGCGAGGTGATCCTGCTCGAAAATGTCGTCGTGTACGCGCCGCCTCCAGAGCTGCGGTTGCACGCCCTGGGTGCGTCCGGGCGTCCGGCAAGCAAGGGCTGGCTCGGCAAGCGGGTCGCTGCGCATCGCCTTGCCGAACGCCATGCGGAACTGGCTCGCGAGGCCCCCTTCGATCTGCTGGTCTCGACGCTGCCGTTCGCCGACGAGGTCGCACTGCGTGCGCGCCTGCCGCGGCACTGGTGCCGGATTGCGAACACGCTCTCGGCGGAGGTCGCGCGCCTGGGCGAGACGCGGCCGAGGAAGTCCGCGCGCCGCCTGGCGCGCTATCGCCGCCTGTACGAAGGGCGTACCCTGATTGCCGTGTCCCAGGGCGTGGCGGCGGACTTGCGGGGCGCGATCGGGTTGCAGCGCGCGCGAATCGAGGCGATTCCGAATCCGTTCGACCGCGATGCGCTGCGAGCGCTTGCCGCCGAGCCCGCCGCGTTGCCGCCGCGGCCGTATGTCGTTCACGTAGGCCGTTTTTCCGCCCAGAAACGCCACGACGTACTGCTCGATGCGTTCGCCGGGGTCGACGAGCGCTACCGGCTGGTATTGCTTGCCGACGTCACGCCGGCACTGATTTCCCTGATCGCCGCGCGCGGTCTGACGGAACGCGTGCAGATCGCCGGATTCCAGGCCAATCCCTACCCGTGGATCGCGGGTGCCGAGCTGCTCGTGCTGAGTTCGGATCACGAGGGCTTGCCCAACGCGATCATCGAGGCGCTTCTCGTCGGGGTACCCGTGGTGAGCACCGACTGCCCGTCCGGACCGCGGGAAATTCTGGGTGCGGCACTTCCGGAGTGCCTCGTCCCGCCAGGGGACGCCGCCGCGCTCCAGGCGGCCATGTCGCGCGCGCTCGCCAAGCCTCCGGAGGTCTCGCGTGTTGACCTGCGGCGCTACGAATCGCCGCGCGTCGTTGCCGAGTACGAGCGCCTCGCCGGGGAGCCGCGCTAGCCATGTGCGGCATCGTCGGATTGATCGCGACGCCCTGGCAGCAAAGCGCCGCAGCAGCCCTCGCCACGATCCGCTCGCGCGGTCCGGACGAGCAGCGGCTCTGGAACGCAGGCGAGGCAATTCTCGGCAATACGCGCCTCGCGGTGATCGATCCCGCCGGTGGCCAACAGCCGATGCCGTCCGCCGGCGGTCGCTACGTGCTGGTCCACAACGGCGAGATCTACAACTTCCGGGAGTTGCGCGCCGAGCTGGAAGCGCTCGGCCATTCGTTCGCGACGCGCTCGGACACGGAAGTGCTCCTGCACGGCTACGCCGCCTGGGGCCCGCAACTGCCGGCGCGTCTGGACGGCATGTTCGCGTTCGCGATCTGGGATTGCCGCGAGCGCACGCTGTTTCTCGCCCGCGACCGCGTGGGCGTGAAGCCGCTCTTCTACTCGTCGCGCAGCGGCTTTGCTTTCGCTTCGACGCTGGAAGCGTTTTTCGCGCTGCAGGATTTTCCCCGGCGGATCGATTACGAGGCGCTGCGCGACTACCTTGCGTTCCAGGTCTGCCTCGCACCGCAGTCGTTCCTGCGCGACGTGCGCCAGCTGCCTCCCGCCTCGTGGCTGCTCTGGCGCCCGCGCGATTCGAAGCCGCAGATCGAGCGCTACTGGGACATACCGCGAGCCGCGGCGAAGGCGCCGCCGCTCGACGAAGCGCTCGAGCGCGTCGACCGGGCTTTGGGTGAAAGCGTTCGCCGGCAACTCGTCGCCGACGTGCCGCTCGGGGCGTTTCTCTCCGGCGGCATCGATTCGAGCCTCATGGTGCGCTACATGGCCGAGGCCGGCGCACGCCCGCTGGAGACCTTCACGCTCGCCTTCGCACAGGCGGAATTCGACGAAACGGGGCCTGCGCGCGCCGTCGCCTCGGCGTTCGGCTGCCGGCATCACGTGTTGGAGGCGCCTACGATCGACGGCGCGGCGTTCGCGAACGCCGTGCGCGCGCTCGACCAGCCGCTCGCCGATCCGGCCTACGTCATGACGCGCGCACTCTCGGAACTCACCCGGCGGCAGGTCACCGTGGCGATCAGCGGCGATGGCGGCGACGAACTGTTCGCCGGGTATTCCCGTTTCGCCGACGAGGCTGCGTTGCATCCCGCGCGTTTGGGGCAGGCGAGTGCCCGCGCGCTCGTAGACGCCGGGATCCTGCCGGGCGCACTCCTGCGCCGCACGCTGTACGGCCGGGAGTTGATTCATTACCGGCGGGTCGAACTCGGTCCCTGGAGCGCCGGACGCAAGAGCCTCGCGCGGTACCTCGCGCCGGCGGCGCTCGCCGCGTGCCGGCCCGAGGCGACGCTCGAGCGATGGCGCGGCCTCGCGGGGACGATGGACACCGCGAGCCTGATGCGCGCGGACCTGTGGACCTACCTCTCGGAGAACTGCCTCGCCAAGGCCGACCGCGCGAGCATGGGCCACGGGCTGGAGGTGCGCGTTCCGATGCTCGGGAATCCGGTGCTCGAGGCGGTGCTCGAACTTCCCTCGAGCGTGCATTACGACGCCGGCGGCGGCAAGGCACTGCTGCGGGCGCTGGCACGCCGCAGCCTGCCGCGCGAGGCCTGGGACCGGCCGAAGCACGGGTTCTCGGTGCCGCTTCGGGAGCTGTTCAGCGGGCCGTGGCGCGAGGCGGCCGATCGCGCGCTGGCCGGTTGCGCCGAGCGCGCACCGTACCTCGACGCGGGCGCGGTCCGCAGGCTTTGGGAGGCGGCCTGCGGCGGGCGCGGCTCGCGCCGGCTCGCGTACACTTTCGTCGTGCTGCTGCTGTGGCTCGAAACGCACGCGATCGAGCCCTGAGCGCGACGACCGGTTCCGGGGCCCCATCATGCGAAGACGCAGCCGCACCGCGCGGCGAATCAAGAAGCTGCTCTGGCGGGTGCATGTCCCGGGCTGGGTGGACAATCACGGCGTGCTGCTGCCGACCGAGGGGCCGGGCATCTCGGCCGGCATCCGCAAGCAGATCTTCTTCAGTGAGTACGAGGACAAGGAAATCGAGATCGTCTCCAGGCGCCTCGCCTCCGACGACGTGGTGATGGAGGTCGGCGCGGGCATCGGTTTTCTCTCGGCTTACTGCGCGAAGCGCATCGGCAGCGACCGGGTGTTCGCCTACGAGGCGAATCCGGCGCTGATGGAAGTGATTGCCGCAACCTACCGGGCGAACGGGGTCGCGCCTTCGGTTCGCAACGCGCTGCTCGCGCAGGGCGAAGGCAGCCGCGAGTTCCACGTCGAACCGGAATTCTGGGCTTCGTCCTCGGTGCAGGCATCGGGCGCCGCCACCACGATCCGGGTGCCGCAGGCGGACCTCAACGCCGAACTTGCGCGGGTGCGGCCGAGCTTTCTGATCGTCGATATCGAGGGCGGGGAAGTCGAATTTTTCGAGGTCGCGGATCTCGCCAGCGTGCGAAAGATCTGCGTCGAGACGCATCCCGCGATCCACTCCAGCGCAGTGCTTTCGCGCATGCTCGGCCGGCTGATCGGGCAGGGGTTCGCGCTCGATTTCACGCTGATGCGCAAGCACGTGCTGTTCCTCTCGCGGTGAGATAATCGCCGTCCTGCCAGCGCAACGTCCGGGGAAGCGAAACGAACATGGAATTCATCGACCTGAAGAGCCAGTACGCCGAGATGCGCGAGATCATCAATGCGCGCATCCAGATGGTGCTCGATCACGGGCAGTACATCCTGGGTCCGGAGGTGCGGGAACTCGAGGACCGGCTCGCCGCGTACACCGGAGCGAAGCACTGCATCACGGTGGCGAGCGGCACCGACGCGCTGCTGGTCGCGCTCATGGCGCTCGGCGTGAAGGCGGGCGACGAGGTCATCACGACGCCGTTCACCTTCGTCGCGACGGCGGAGATGGTGGTGCTCCTCGGCGCCAGGCCCGTGTTCGTCGACGTCGACGCGGACACCGGAAACATCTCGGCCGCGCGCATCGAGGCGGCGATCTCCGCGCGCACTCGGGCCATCCTGCCGGTGTCGCTGTACGGCCAGCCCGCGGACATGGACGAAATCAACGCGATCGGCGCGCGCAACCGGCTGCCGGTCATCGAGGACGCGGCGCAGAGCTTCGGCGCGACCTACAAGGGGAAAAAGAGCGGCAACCTCTCCACCATCGGCTGCACCAGCTTCTTCCCGTCGAAGCCGCTCGGCTGCTACGGCGACGGCGGCGCGCTCTTCACGCAGGACGACGCGCTCGCCAAGGCGATGCGCGAGATCCGCATCCACGGCCAGGAACGGCGCTACGTGCACACGCGGATCGGCGTCGCCGGCCGCATGGACTCGATCCAGTGCGCGGTGGTGCTGGCGAAGCTCAAGCGCTTCGACCGGGAGCTCGGGCGCCGCGGCGAAATCGGCGCACACTACTCCGCGATGCTCTCGCGCCACATGATCACCATGCCGGTCAAGCCCGACCGCACCAGCGCTTACGCGCAGTACACGGTGCGAGCGCGCGACCGCGCGGCGTTCGAGGCGCGCCTGAAGGAGATGGGCGTGCCGACTGCGGTGCACTATCCGATGGCGCTGCACAAGCAGCCCGCGTACGCGGCGATGTCCGCCGGAGCGCTGTGCCCCGTCGCCGAGCAGCTCGCGCGCGAGGTGATCAGCCTGCCGATGCACCCCTACCTCAAGCTCGAGGATCAGGACCGGATCATCGAAGCGGCGACGCGCGCCTCCGATCCGCGCACTTCGAAAGGCTAGCCATGTTGCTCGTCACGGGTGGTGCCGGATTCATCGGCGCCAATTTCGTGCTCTCAGCGATCGCCCAGACCGGCGAGCCCGTGGTTAATCTGGACAAGCTCGGCTACGCAGGCAACCTGCGGAATCTCGAATCGCTGCGCGGCGACGCCCGGCACCTGTTCGTGCGCGGCGACATCGGCGACCGCCCGCTCGTGCGCTCGCTGCTGGCGCGTCACCGGCCGCGCGCGATCGTGCATTTCGCCGCCGAGAGCCACGTCGATCGCTCGATCCACGGTCCGGCGGAATTCATCCAGACCAACGTGGTCGGAACGTTTTCGCTGCTCGAGGAGGCGCGCGCCCATTGGTCGGCGCTCGCTGGTGCGGAGCGCGCCGGGTTCAGGTTTCTCCAGGTGTCGACCGACGAAGTGTACGGCTCGCTCGGCGCGCACGAGGCGGCGTTCACGGAATCGACGCCGTACGCACCCAACAGCCCGTACAGCGCGTCCAAGGCGGGATCGGACCACCTGGTTCGCGCCTATCACCATACCTACGGGTTGCCGACGCTGACGACCCACTGCTCGAACAACTACGGCCCCTACCAGTTTCCGGAGAAGCTGCTCCCGCTCATGATCGAGCGCGCGCTCGCGGGCGAGCCGCTCCCGGTGTACGGGGACGGCCGGAACGTGCGCGACTGGCTCTACGTGCTCGATCACTGCACGGCGATCCGCGAGGTGCTCGCGCGGGGGCGGGTCGGCGAGACCTACAACGTCGGCGGCAACTGCGAGATGCGGAACATCGACGTCGTGAAACTGGTTTGCGCGCTGCTCGACGAGGCGCGCCCGCGGCCCTCCGGCCGCTACGAGGAGTTGATCGCGTTCGTCGCCGATCGCCCCGGACACGATCGGCGCTACGCGGTGGACACGGCCAAGATCCGCGGCGAACTGGGCTGGCAACCCGCGGAGAGTTTCGAGACCGGGTTGCGCAAGACCGTCCACTGGTACCTCGAGCACCGCGATTGGGTGAGCGAGGTGACGAGCGGGGCGTACCGCAACTGGGTCGAGGCGAATTACGCGGTGCGGGGCGCGGCGTGAAGGGGATCGTGCTTGCGGGCGGGGCGGGAACGCGGCTGCATCCGGTGACGCAGGTGGTCTCGAAGCAGCTCCTGCCCGTCTACGACAAGCCGATGGTGTATTACCCGCTCACTACGCTGATGCTCGCCGGCATTCGCGACATCCTCGTCATCTCGACGCCGCAGGACACGCCTCGATTCGAGGAGCTGCTCGGCGACGGCCGCCGTTG
>MERB01000020.1:36838-37413 GCA_001770475.1 Betaproteobacteria bacterium RIFCSPLOWO2_02_FULL_66_14
GCCCGAACCCGGCGGGCTCGCGCAGGCGTTCATCCTCGGGCGCGGGTTCGTCGGGCGAGACCGGGTCGCGCTGGTGCTGGGCGACAACATCTTCTACGGGGCCGAACTCACCGCGATTCTGGCGCGCGCCGCGGCGCGCGAGACGGGCGCCACGGTGTTCGCCTATCCGGTGAAGGACCCGGAACGCTACGGCGTGGTGGAATTCGACGCCGGGGGCCGCGCGGTGAGCCTGGAGGAAAAACCGAAGGCGCCGAAGTCGCGCTACGCCGTCGCGGGATTGTACTTTTACGACAATCGGGTGCTCGAGGTGGCTGCAACGCTGAAGCCGTCGCCGCGCGGCGAGCTCGAAATCACCGACGTCAACCGCCAGTACCTTGCGTGGAAAGAGCTCGACGTGCTGCCGATGGGCCGCGGCTTCGCCTGGCTCGATACCGGGACGCACGAATCGCTGCTCGAGGCCGCGCAGTTCATCGAGACGATCGACAAGCGCCAGGGGCTCAAGGTGGCCTGCCCGGAGGAAATCGCCTACCGCCTCGGCTACATCGACGCGGCGCAACTCGAGGCGCTCGCGCAGC
>MERB01000020.1:37433-59932 GCA_001770475.1 Betaproteobacteria bacterium RIFCSPLOWO2_02_FULL_66_14
GACGCCTGCCGCGATCGCCGAAGTCCTGCTGCTCGAACCCAGGGTGTTCGGCGACGCGCGGGGGTTCTTCTTCGAATCCTACAATCGCCGCGCGTTCGCCCGGGCGACCGGCGTCGACGCAGAATTCGTCCAGGACAATCACTCGCGCTCGGTGAAGAACGTGCTGCGCGGGCTGCACTACCAGATCCGGCAACCGCAGGGAAAACTGGTGCGCGTCACGCTCGGCAGCGTCTGGGACGTGGCGGTGGACCTGCGGCGCGCTTCGCCCACCTTCGGCCGCTGGGTCGCGGTCGAGCTTTCCGCGGAATCGAGGCGCATGGCCTGGATCCCGCCCGGATTCGCGCACGGCTTCCTCGTCACCTCGGAGGCGGCCGAAGTGCAGTACAAGACGACCGACTATTACGCGCCCGAGCACGAACGCACGCTCGCCTGGAACGACGCGGCGCTCGCGATCGACTGGCCGCTTGCGGGCGAGCCGATCCTCGCCGCGAAGGACCGCGCTGCGAAGACGCTCGCCGAGGCCGAGATTTTCGCGTGAGGATCCTGCTCACGGGGCGCAACGGGCAGGTCGGCTGGGAACTCGAGCGCTCGCTCGCGCCGCTTGGCGAAATCATCGCCACCGACCGCGCGACGCTCGACCTGACTGATCCCGATGCGATCCGCCGAGTGGTGCGCGAGGCGAAGCCGGAGGTCATCGTCAACGCCGCGGCATATACCGCCGTCGACCGCGCGGAGTCCGAGCCCGAGCTGGCGATGAAGGTCAACGGCGTTGCGCCTGGAATCCTCGCCGAGGAGGCGAAGCGCATCGGCGCGTTGATGGTGCACTACTCGACCGATTACGTGTTCGACGGAACGAAAGGCAGTCCGTACACCGAGGACGACCCGCCGAACCCGATCAACGTCTATGGTCGGACCAAGCTCGAAGGCGAACGGGCGGTCGCTGCGGCCGGTGGGCGGTGGCTCGTTCTGCGGACAAGTTGGGTCTATGGACTGCGCGGCCGGAATTTTCTGCTCGCAATCCTGAAGCGCGCGAAAGACGGCGCGCCGCTTCGCGTGGTGAACGATCAGCGTGGTGCGCCCACCTGGTGCCGGCAGATCGCGCAAGCCACGATCCGAATCCTTGCCGACAGAGCGAATGGCGCCGGCGGACTTTGCAACTTGAGCGCCGGCGGCGAAACGACCTGGTATGGATTTGCCCGGGCGATCGTTGAATTGGCGAGCCGTCCCGCCGAAGTCGAAGCGATCGTGACTTCAGGATATCCTGCGGCGGCGGCGCGGCCGCAATTCAGCGTGCTCGATTGCTCCCGACTGGCGCGCGATTTCCGGATCACGCTGATGCACTGGCGCGACGCGCTGGGCGATTGCCTCGAGGAGTATTCCGAGCCTGGATGGTCGAAAGGCTGACCTTGGCGAACCCGATGCGCATGCGTATCGCCGTCACCGGCGCCTCCGGATTCCTCGGCCGCTCGCTGTGCCCGGTGCTCCAGGCGCGCGGGCACGAGGTGGTTGCGCTCGATCGCGGCCAAATCGGCGATTTCACCGCCGTCTCCGACTGGCGCCCGCTGATCGCGGGCGCGGATGCCGTCGTGCACCTGGCCGCGATCGCGCATCGCTCGAACGTGACCGCGGCGCGCCTGAGCGAAGTCAACCGGGGCGTGCCGCTCGCGCTCGGCCGGGCGGCGGCGGCGGCCGGTGCGCGGCTTTTGTTCATGAGCAGCGTGAAGGTGCACGGCGAGCAGACCCACGTCGGCGCGTTCGACGAAGCAAGCGCGTATTTGCCCGAGGATCCCTACGCGCGGGCGAAGGCGGAAGCCGAGATGGGGCTGCGCGCGATTCCCGGACTGAAGCTCAGCGTGATTCGCCCGCCGCTCGTTTACGGCCCGGGCGTGAAGGGGAATTTCCTGCTCCTCCTTCGTGCCGTGGCGAGCGGTTGGCCGTTGCCGCTCGCGGCACTCGAAAACCGGCGCAGCTTCGTCTACTCGGGAAATCTGGCTGACGCGGTCGCGCGCTGCGTGGAATCGCCGCAAGCCGCGGGTCGATCGTACCTCGTGTGCGACGGGCGCGCGCGGTCGACCCCCGAGCTATGCGGCGCGATCGGCGTTGCGCTCGGGCGGCCGGCGCGCCTGTTTCCGTTTCCCGCGCACTGGCTCGATCTTGCCGAATCGCTTGGCAAGCTCACCCAATCCCTGGAAGTCGACGATGGCGCGATCCGGCGCGAGTTGGCGTGGACGCCGCCGCATTCCTTCGAGGCCGGATTGCGCGAGACCGCGGGGTGGTTTCGCACCTCGCACGGAGCACGCTCCGCGCGTTGAGCGCAACGCTTCACGCGTAACCGTAGTAGCTCTTGAACCACTGCGCGAACTTGGCGAGCCCGACCTCGAGCGGGGTCGCCGGCGCGAAACCCACGGCCTCCGCCAGGCGCGCGGTGTCCGCGTAAGTCGCCTTCACGTCGCCGGGCTGGATCGGTTTCATGCGCTTGAGGGCGCTCTTTCCAAGCGCGCGCTCGAGCGCCGCGATGTAGTCGAGCAGTGGCACCGGTTCATGGTTCCCGATGTTGTACACGCGCCAGGGCGCCCAGCTCGTCGACGGGTCGGGTGAGGCGCGGTCGAACCCGGGTCCGGAGACCGCGGGTTCGTCGAGCGCGCGCAGCGTGCCCTCGACGACGTCGTCGACGTAGGTGAAGTCGCGCTGCATGTCGCCGTGGTTGAAGACGTCGATCGGTTCGCCCTCCAGAATCGCGCGCGCGAACAGCATCGGCGACATGTCCGGCCGCCCCCAGGGACCGTAGACGGTGAAATACCGCAGCCCCGTCACGGGCAACGCGTACAGGTGGCTGTAGACGTGCGCCATCAGTTCGTTCGACTTCTTGGTCGCCGCGTACAGGCTTACCGGGTGGTCGACGTTGTCGCCTTCGGACCAGGGAAGCTTCGCGTTGCCGCCATAGACGCTGGAACTCGAGGCGTACACCAGATGCCGTGGCGGACGGCGGCGGCAGCACTCGAGCAGGTTCGCGAAACCGACGAGGTTCGCCTGGACGTAGCTCGCGGGATTGTCGAGCGAATGGCGAACGCCCGGCTGCGCCGCGAGGTGCAGCACGAGGTCCGGGCGCTCGGCGTCGAACAGCGCCTGGAGCGAAGCCGCGTCGACGAGATCGAGCCGCGCGAACCGGAATCCCGGGAGTGCCTCGAGACGCGCAAGCCGCGCCTGCTTCAGTTCCACCGAATAGTAGGGCGAGAGATTGTCCAGGCCGGTCACCTGGTCGCCGCGAGCGGCGAGCCGTTCTGCGCAATGCATGCCGATGAACCCGGCGGCGCCGGTGACGAGCACCTTCATGCCGCCCGCCCCGCGCGCTGCAGCTCGATCAGTTTCGCGTACTTCATGAAACTCGCCGCGCAGCCGATCGCGATGTGAACCAGTCCCGGCACGCCGTCGAGAAAACCGAGGCGCAGGAGATAGAACTTGGCGAAGCGAACCAGCGGCGAGAGCAGCAGCTCCGCCGGGCCGGCGGTCCGGCCGTGCTCGAAAAGTTGCCGCGCGGCAAGCGCGCTATAACGGTTCTGCTTCTCGAAATAGCGGCCGAGGTCCTCTGCCGATTCGTGCAGCAGGTCCCCCTCGAGGGTCCCCGGGGTCACTGCGAAGAGAACTTTCTCGTGGACCGCAGCGTCGCTCCAGCGGGCCTGGCGCCGGTCGAATAGCCTCGTGCACCAATCCGGGTAACCTTCGCCGTGGCGCAGCCAGCGGCCGAGAAAACGATTGCGACGCGCCATCCGGTACACCGGCGCAACGGGCGCTTCCAGCGCCCGCCGCAGGCTCGCCGCCAGTTCGGGGGAGACGCGCTCGTCGGCGTCCAGGCACAGGACCCAGTCGTGTCGCGCCTGGTCCACGGCAAACTGCTTCTGGGGTCCGAAACCGAGCCACTCCTTTTCGATCACGCGCGCGCCGAGACGTTGCGCGATGTCGCGGGTCGCGTCGCGGCTTCCGGAATCGACCAGCACGATTTCGTCGGCAAACGCCACGCTCGCCAGGCAGTCGGTGAGTTGGGCCGCGGCCTCCTGCGCGATGACGACGACCGAGAGCGGCTGGGCCAAGGGCGTTTCCGGTTAGAATCGTCGCATCACAACGCGGTATTTTAGCCCACCCCTCCGGGGCAATCCGCTTCGATGCCGCGCATCCTTTTCGTCAAGACCTCCTCGCTCGGCGACGTCGTTCACAACTGTCCCGCGGTGACCGATGTCGCACGTTGCCTGCCGCAGACCGAGATCGACTGGCTGGTCGAGGAAAGCTTCGCCGACGTCGTGGCGCTCCATCCGGCGGTGCGGCGCGTGATTCCGGTGGCGCTGCGCCGCTGGCGTCGCGCATTGTGGAAGCCCACGGCCTGGCTCGAGGTCGTGGCGCTACGCCGGACGCTTCGCGCGCAGGCCTACGACGCCGTGATCGACACGCAGGGGCTCGTGAAGAGCGCGCTGTTCTGCGCGCTCGCCTCCGGCGCGAAGCACGGCATGGATCGCGCCAGCGCGCGCGAGCCGCTGGCCGCGCGCGCCTACGACGTTCGCCACGCGATCGCCCGCGGCCAGCACGCGGTCGAGCGCAATCGCCAGCTCACCTCCGCGGCGCTCGGCTATGCGCTCCCCCCGGCGTGCGACTATGGCCTTCACGGCAGCGCGGACACGCAGGACGCCAGGCGCGTCGTGCTCCTCACGATGAGCAGCCGCAACGACAAGCTTTGGCCCGAGGAGCGGTGGAGCGCGCTTGGGCGCGCGCTCGCCGAGCGCGGACTGGACTGTGCGCTTCCCTGGGGCAGCGCGATCGAACGCGCGCGATGCGAGCGGCTCGCCGCGAAAATCCCCGGGGCGCGCGTGCTCCCGGCGATGACGCTTGGCGAACTCGCGCAGACGCTTCGCGGAGCGCGCGCGGTTGCCGGCGTCGACACCGGTCTTTCGCATCTCGCGGTCGCACTGGGCGTCCCGGCGGTGGGCATTTACTGCGCGACGGACCCGGCGCTCACCGGGCTCTACGGCAGTCCGCGCCTGCGAAACCTCGGCGGCGTCGGCATGGCACCTGCGACCGCGAGGGTGCTCGCGGCGCTCGAGGAATGGCTGTGATCTGGCGCTTCTTCTACACGCTCGCGATACGCGCGGCCCTGCCGTTCGTCGTGCTGAAGCTCTGGTGGCGCGGCCGGCGCGAGCCCGGATACCGAAGGCATGTCGCCGAACGCTTCGGCGATTACCGGTTCGGATCGGAGCGGCCCGTGATCTGGCTGCATGCGGTATCGGTGGGAGAAGCGAGGGCCGCGGCGCCGCTGGTGCGCGCGCTGCAGAGCGAGTTCGGCGAGCACGGGATTCTGATCACCTGCACCACGGCGGCGGGCCGCGAAACGGTGAAGCAGACCTACGGCGAGTCGGTGCTCGTCGCCTGGCTGCCGTACGACACCCCGGGCGCGACGCGGCGATTCCTCGCGCATTTCCGGCCGCGCCTCGGGCTCGTCATGGAAACCGAGATCTGGCCGAATCTCCTCGCCTCCTGCCGCGAATTTGCCGTCCCGGTGATTCTCGCGAACGGTCGGATGTCGGAACGCTCCGGGCGCGGCTATTTGCGCTGGCGGTTTCTCACGCGTCCCGCGTTCGCCGGGCTGGCGGCCGTGTGCGCGCAGAGCGAAGCCGATGCGGCGCGCTTTGCTGCCCTCGGTGCGCCGGCCCCCAAGGTCACCGGAAATCTCAAGTTCGATATCGCGCCCGATCCCGATCAGGCGGCGGCGGGACTCGAATGGCGCTCGGCGCTGGGCCGACCGGTGCTTCTGATCGCGAGTACGCGCTCCGGCGAGGAGCGCATGCTGCTCGATGCGCTCCCCGCGAACGGCACGGACGCGCTGGTGGTGGTGGTGCCGCGCCATCCTCAGCGGTTCGACGAGGTCGCGCTGCTCATCGGGCGCGAGTCCGAAGCGCCCGCGCGCCGGAGCCAGGGTGCCAAGCCGCGACCGACCGAACGTTTTTTTCTCGGCGATTCTCTGGGGGAGATGGCGTTCTACTACGCCGCCTGCGACGTCGCGGTGATCGGCGGCTCGTTTGCGCCGCACGGCGGGCAGAATCTGATCGAGGCCTGCGCGGCGGGTGTGCCGGTTGTACTGGGGCCATCGATGTTCAACTTCGCCGAGGCGACCCGCCTGGCGCTCGAAGCAGGTGCCGCGGTGCAGGTGGGGAACGCCTCGGAAGCGATGCGCGTGGCGCTCGGCCTATGCGCCGACCCTGCCCGGCGGGAGAAGATGGGCGGCGCAGGACGCGCGCTCTGCCTCGCCCATCGCGGCGCGACCGATCGTCACCTCGAGCTGTGCCGGCAGTGGCTCAGGGCTGCAGCGCGCGATTGACGATTTCGACGTCTTCTTCGCGCAACGCGCCGGCTGCGGACTTCAGGCGCAGGTGGTTCAGGATCGTGTTGTAGCGCGCGAGCGCCAGATCGCGCTGCGTCGAAAACAGCTGTTGCTGCGCGTTGAGGACGTCGATGTTGATCCGCACGCCGACTTCGTAGCCGAGCTTGTTCGAAGCGAGCGCGCTCTGGCTGGACACCAGGGCCTGTTCGAGCGCGCCGACCTGCGCGATGCCGTTGATCACCGCGAGATAAGACTGCCGCGTCGCCAGCGCCGAGGCGCGGCGCGAAAATTCCAGGTCCTGACGCGCTTTGTCGAAATTCGCCGCCGCCTCGCGGTCGCGCGACTGGAGCGCTCCGCCGGCGAAAAGCGGCACCGCGAGCTGCACTCCGACCGTTCCGGTGGTGGTGTTTCCCCCGACCACGGAGAACTGCGAGGCGTTCTGCGCGACCCATCCATAGCTCGCCACAAGGTCGACCGTAGGCTGATGCGCGGCGGCGTTGCGCTTGACCTCGAGCTGCGAGATTTCCGCGACGGCCTCCTGGACCTGCACCGGGTAGCTCTGCTTTTCCGCGAGCCCGACCCAATCGTCCATCCGGCTGGGCTCGGGTCCCGAGAGTTTGACGTCCGAGCGAAGCGGTTTGAGCGAGCCGTATTCCTTGCCGGTCAACTGCTGCAGGGCGCGCTTCTTGGCGTCGAGATCATTTTGCGCAGCGATCTCCTGCGCCGCCGCGAGATCGAACCTCGCCTGCGCCTCGTGGGTGTCGGTGATCGTCGCCGTCCCGACCTCGAAATTGCGCTTGGCCTGCGCGAGCTGCTCGGAAATCGCGGTCTTCTGCGCGCGCACCAGGCCGAGGGTATCCTCGGCCGCGAGCACGTCGAAATACGCCTGCGAGACCCTGAGGATGAGGTCCTGTCCGGCCTGCCCGAACACCGCTTCGGCCTGCCTGACCTGGTAGCCCGCCTGATCGTACTGGATGAGGTTCTGCCTGCGGTAGATCGGCTGCGAGAACGAAAGCGTGTAGCCGTACGAGCGCAGGTCGCGAGTGGATCCCGGAACGATCGAGGCGTTGTCCGACTTGAAATCAATTCGTGAATGGGTCGTGTTGGCAGAAAGGCTCGCGCTCGGCAGCGTCAGCGCGCGGCCCTGCGGAAGCTTCTCCAGGCCGGCCTGCAGCGCAAACCGCGCCGCGGCGAACTGCGCGTCGTAGGCCTTTGCGTCCTGATATACCTGCATCAGCCCTTGCGCCGCCGCGGACAGGGGCAGCGCCGCCAGCGCGCAGGCGAGGAGTCGGTGCATGGGGCGACCTCTGCTCAGAACGTGAAGCGCGCGGGTTGAACGCAATTGGCGAGTGGCGCGAGCACGGTTTCGAAAAGCTCGGCGATCCGGTAAGACCCCGGAGCGGCGCAGGTGATGACTTTCGCGGTCATGACCGGAGCCTCGCCCACGACTGCGAAAAGCCGTCCGCCCGGCGCGAGGCTGTCGAGAAAGGCCTGGGGGAGCACGGGCGTGGAACCGGTCAGCACGATCAGGTCAAAAGGCGCGCCCTTCGCGTAGCCGCGAGCGGCATCGCCGGTCGCGAGGGTGACGTTGTCCACCCCGTGCCGTTCGAGATTGGCCCGGCCGAATGCGGCGAGCGCCGGCCGGAGTTCGACCGAGCAGACCTGCGCGGCCCGGTGCGCGAGCAGGGCGGTCAGGTATCCGCTGCCGGTGCCGATTTCCAGCACGCGGTCGGTGCGCCGGATGGCGAGCGCCTGAAGCGCGCGCGCCTCGATCTTCGGCGCCCACATCCGCTCGCCTTCGCCGATCGGGACCTCGAGGTCGCTGAAGGCGAGGTTCCGGTAGACCGCAGGAACGAACTCCTCCCGAGGCACCGCGTAAAGCAGGTCGAGCACATCCTGGTCGAGGACTTCCCAAGGCCGGATCTGCTGCTCGACCATGTTGTGACGGGCTTGTTCGAGGTTCATGCGCGAGATGCTGCTGAAAATCGGATTATACGAGGTTGATCCTGGGCAAGCGACGTGCAGCCCGGCCCGAACTGGTTCGCAAGGCTCCGGGTTGTCAGACGGGGGCTCCTGGAGTATGTTGGCCGGACAGCGCAGGGGTCCCGGCGGCCGCGGCCTCCGGGTGAGAAATACCCATGGAACCTGATGCGGGTCATTCCGCCGTAGGGACGCGTGAAGCCTTCTTCCCGCCTCCATGACTCACGGCCCTGCCTGATCTCAAGGAGCGCGCCATGAACGCCAATCCCAAGTTTCTCGCCGCGACCGCGCAGGTCGACGATGCAGTCGTGCATCCTCTGCCGGCTTCGCGCAAGGTCTACGTGACCGGCTCGCGCGAGGACATCCGCGTTCCGATGCGCGAAGTGACGCAGGCTGACACCGCGTCGGCCTTCGGTGCAGAGTCAACCCCCCCGATCTACGTTTACGACACCTCCGGCGCCTACACCGACCCCGCGGCAACGATCGACATCCGCCGAGGCCTTGCAGCGACGCGCGAGGCGTGGATCGAGGAGCGCGCCGACACGGAACTCCTGCCGGGCCCGAGTTCGCGGTTCGGCCGCGAGCGTCTCGACGACCCAAAACTTGCCGAACTGCGCTTTGATCTGAAGCGCAAACCGCGGCGCGCCCGGTCCGGGAAGTGCGTGACCCAGATGCACTACGCCCGGCGCGGACTGGTCACCCCGGAGATGGAGTTCATCGCGATCCGCGAAAACCTGCAGCGCGAGCGCTACCTCGCGGACCTGCCCGCAGCGCAGCGCGACTGGCTCGGCCGCCAGCACCCGGGCCAGGGGTTCGGCGCCGCGATCCCCTCGACCATCACCGCGGAGTTCGTGCGCGACGAAGTGGCGCGCGGACGCGCGATCATTCCGGCGAACATCAATCATCCGGAAAGCGAGCCGATGATCATCGGCCGCAACTTCCTGGTGAAGATCAACGCCAACATCGGCAACTCGGCGGTCAGTTCATCGATCGGCGAGGAAGTCGAAAAGATGACCTGGTCGATCCGCTGGGGCGGAGACACCGTGATGGACCTGTCGACCGGCAGGAACATTCACGAAACGCGCGAATGGATCATCCGCAACAGTCCGGTGCCGATCGGCACGGTGCCCATCTACCAGGCGCTCGAAAAGGTCGACGGCAGGGCCGAGGAACTCACCTGGGAGATCTTCCGCGACACGCTCGTCGAGCAGGCGGAACAGGGCGTGGATTACTTCACGATCCATGCCGGGGTGCGGCTCGCGTTCATCCCGATGACGGCGACGCGCATGACCGGCATCGTCAGCCGCGGCGGCTCGATCATGGCGAAGTGGTGCCTCGCGCACCACCGCGAGAGCTTCCTGTACACGCACTTCGAGGACATCTGCGAGATCATGAAGGCGTATGACGTCGCGTACTCGCTCGGCGACGGCCTGCGCCCGGGCTCGATCTACGACGCCAACGACGAGGCGCAGCTCGCCGAGCTGAAGACGCTGGGCGAGCTGACCGGGGTCGCGTGGCGGCACGATTGCCAGGTGATGATCGAGGGACCGGGCCACGTGCCGATGCAGCTGATCAAGGAAAACATGGATCTGCAGCTCGCGCAGTGCCACGAGGCGCCGTTCTATACGCTCGGGCCGCTCACCACCGACATCGCGCCCGGGTACGATCACATCACGAGCGCGATCGGCGCGGCGATCATCGGCTGGTACGGCACGGCGATGCTGTGCTACGTGACCCCGAAGGAGCACCTCGGCCTGCCGAACAAGAAAGACGTGAAGGACGGCATCATCGCCTACAAGATCGCCGCCCACGCCGCCGATCTGGCGAAAGGCCATCCGGGCGCGCAGATTCGCGACAACGCGCTGTCGAAGGCGCGTTTCGAATTCCGCTGGGGAGACCAGTTCAGCCTCGGGCTCGATCCGGACACGGCGAAGGAATTCCACGACGAAACCCTGCCGCAGGAAGGCGCGAAGCTGGCGCACTTCTGCTCGATGTGCGGGCCGCATTTCTGCTCCATGAAAATCACGCAGGACGTGCGCGAGTACGCCCGGCAGCACGGCGTTTCCGCGCGCGACGCGCTGGCGCAGGGCATGCAGGAGAAGGCGGTCGAGTTCGTGAAGCAGGGCGCCGAGCTCTACCGCAAGGCCTGAGCGCTTGGCCGGCGGTAAGCATATTGGGCAACAGAAGGCATTCCTACGCTTTCGGTGACCCAAGGCGGTGGTCGTCGATATTTCAAACGTAGGCGCGACCGGCGGAGTCCCATGGCTTGTTAGCCGCACTACCAAGCCCCAGAATGTCTGCTGCATGGCAGTGGCCCCCATCCGCTTCGACCCCGAGTGCGCGATCGAGTTGGTTCTGTACGTCGCGGCCAAATTGCGCTACCCAACCTTTCATTCCGTATCGAAGATTCTTTATTTCGCGGATCGAGAGCACCTTTCGCGCTACGGAAGCCTGCTTTCGGGCGACAGCTATGTCGCGATGAAGCACGGTCCCGTGCCAAGCGTGATCTACAACCTTCTGAAGGCTGCGGCAGGACGTCGCGAATCCTGGATATCTCCGCGCTACTTCGAGGTAGCCGAGAAAGCGATCATCGTCGAGAGCAACTTTCGGTTGCGCGCGCTTCGCGCGCCCAAGACCGAACTCCTCAGCGCGTCGCAACGCGAGTGTCTTGACGTGTCATTGCGCGAAAACGGTCGTCTCAGCTTTATCCGGCTCACGGCGAAGAGTCATGACGCCGCCTGGAAGTCCACCGACGAGAACGAGATCATCGACGTCCGGACGATTGCCAAGACGCTGCGCAATGCCAAGGATGTACTCGCCTATTTGAACGGGTAGGGGCGGCAGCGGAGATGGCGAAGCTCGGCGACGCCTTCTCCGAGCCCGATCGCCGGAAAGCGGCATTGCGGCAACTCGTTCCGAGTTGTCGTTGTATACCTTGAAGTCGCGTTCCCCGAGGGCCGCAAGAGCAAGTACCTCGTCGTCGCGAGCGTAGATGCTGAGTGCTGCACCTTCGTGGTCAACTCCCGAGTCCATCCGTTCATCGAGGCCCGGCCAGAACTGGCCGTTTGCCAGGTCCGGCTGGATGCGCCACGCCACGAGTTCCTGCGCCGCGACTCCTGGATCGACTGCCACCAAGTTCTGACACTACGCACGGAGGCGGTCGTATCCGAACTCGTCGCAGATATGAGCCGGCTGAGGGGCCGTATTCACCAGGACGTGCTCATCGAGATCGTGGCTGCGGTGAAGCGCGCGCCGACGCTCTCGGCCACCGAGCAGACGCGACTGGCGAAGGCGTTGGAGCGAGCGTCGCGCTAAACGCTGACCGTCTTCTCCGGATCCTCCGCTTCCACCGCCATTAGAATGGATCTGTGGAAAGTCTGGTCGCCTCCATACTCAAGATCGCTGCGGCAGTTGCGGTCGGCCTGCCTCTCGTCGTCTACCTCGCGCAGGACAGCCTGATCTTCTACCGCCAACCGCTCCCCGAGTCGCGGCGCGCGCAGATCGCGCGCCAGTTTCCCGTGGCGCAGGAGTTCGCGCTTGCGGTGCCCGATGGCACTCGATTGCACGGCTGGCTGGTCAGGCCGCACGACGCGACACCAGCGCCGCTCGTACTGTATTTCGGCGGCAACGCCGAGGAGGTGTCATGGATGCTCGAGGCCGTGGGGGACACGGCGCGCGGCGAAACGCCCGGTATCGCGTGGCTGCTGGTCAATTACCGCGGCTACGGCGCGAGCGAAGGCTCGCCGTCGGAACGCGCGCTCGTCGCCGATGCACTCGCGCTATATGATCACGCCCAGCGCCTCGCCGGCATCGATGCCGAACGCATCTTCGCCTTCGGCCGCAGCTTGGGCAGCGGCGTGGCGGTGGCGCTCGCCGCCGAACGCGCGCTGCGGGGCGTCGTTCTCGTGAGCCCCTTCGACAGCCTCGCCGCAGTGGCGAAGCACTATTACCCTTACCTCCCGGTGGATTGGCTCCTCAAGCACCGCTTCGACTCAGTCGGGCGCGCGCCCGCGATGAGAACGCGGCTGCTCTGCCTCATCGCCGAACGCGACGACGTGATCCCGGTGGTGCACGCCGAGCGCCTGTACGCCGCATGGGGTGGTCCGAAAACGCGCGTTTTGCTTACGGCAGCGAACCACAACAGCACCGACGGCGCACCCGCGTACTGGCCCTCGGTCCGCGCGTTTCTGGAAACTGCGCGGTGACCGAGGCCTCGCTCGCGCACGCGCTCGTCCTCGGCATCGTCGAGGGACTGACCGAATTCCTGCCGATTTCGAGTACCGGGCACCTGATTCTGGCGGGCGACCTGCTCGGATTCAACGACGCGCGCGGCAAAGTGTTCGAACTGGTCATCCAGACCGGCGCGATGTTCGCCGTACTGTGGGAGTACCGCAAGCGTTTCGGCCGCGCGCTGGCGGGTGTGCTGAGCGAGCGCGCCGCGCAGCGCTTCTGGCTGAATCTGGGAGTCGCGTTCGTGCCCGCGGCGGTGCTCGGCCTGGCGTTCGGGTCTGCGATCAAGGGACAGCTGTTCAAGGCCGTGCCGGTCGCCGTGGCGTTCATCGTCGGCGGCCTGATCATCCTCGTGGTGGATCGCCGCGAGCGCAAATCGAGGGTCGATCGCGTCGACGACATGACATGGCTCGATGCGCTGAAAGTCGGATTTGCGCAGGCCTTCGCATTGATCCCGGGCACCTCGCGCTCCGGCGCCACCATCATCGGCGGGATGCTGTTCGGGTTGTCGCGGCGCGCGGCGACTGAATTTTCGTTCTTTCTCGCCGTGCCGACGCTGATGGCTGCCGGCGCCTACGATTTCTGGAAGCACCGCGAACTGTTCTCGGCCGCAGACGTGCCCCTGTTTTCGGTCGGTTTCGCGGCCGCCTTCGCCTCGGCGTTCCTGTGCGTGCGCTGGCTGATCCGCTACGTCGCGACGCACGATTTCCGGCCCTTCGCCTGGTACCGGATCGCCTTCGGCGCGGCGGTGCTGCTCACCGCGCACTTCGGCTGGGTCGACTGGAGTCCCTGACCTCGGCGGCTCTTAAGAAACAGCAATCAAGCTGTTGATCGGGCCGATTACTTCGCTAACCCTGAACCCAGGGCAGACCGGCGACCTTCCACCCGTTCATTCCGCCGCGATGCTGGCTCGGGTCGCGGTCGCCCTCGAAACCCTCGAGGACGTTGTAGCAATTCTTCCAACCCGCCTGCGTTGCGACCGCCGCCGCCATGTGCGAGCGCCCCCCGGAGCGGCACAGGAACATGATCGTCTCGTCCTTGCCGGCGGTTCGCGCGAGCTGCGCGACGAAGTCCTGGTTGAGCGTGCCGCCCGGGTAGCCATTCCACTCCACCCAGGCCGCGCCGGGCACCTGCCCGACCCAGTACAGCTCGGCCTGCGTGCGAACGTCGATCAATTTCGCCCCGGCTTGCATCAGGAGGTAGGCTTCCTGCGGGCGCAGCGCCCCGGCGTACGGCAGGCCGAGCTGCCGGCCGCGGTCCTGGCCGGCTTTCAAGGACGATTCCGCTTCGGTCATGGCGCCCTCATCGAGCGGAAATTATAGGCGCAGACTGGGGTTCGCCCATGCACGATACCGGTGCGCGTGGTTCGCCTGACGCACCGTCACTGTGCGTTGCGCTGGGCTAGAATGGCGCCCACTCCGGCCGTACAGGGATCGGGCGGAGTTGCGGCGCTTGGCACGGATTCTGCTGCATTTACCGGGTCCGGCCGAGGCAACCGGCCCGCATTCGAATTCATTCACTCAGGAGACCCGACGATGGCGATGACGCCCGATGACGTCTTTAAGCTGATCAAGGAAAAGGAAGCCAAATTCGTTGATCTGCGATTCACCGACACGCGCGGCAAGGAGCAGCACGTGACCGTTCCGGCGAAGCAGTTCGACAAGGAAAAATTCGAGCACGGGCATGCGTTCGACGGCTCGTCGATCGCGGGCTGGAAGGGCATTCAGGCCTCCGACATGCTGCTCATGCCGGAGGCGGATACCGCCCGCATGGATCCATTCTCCGACGAAGCGGTGCTGAACATCACCTGCGACGTGATCGAGCCGGCCGACGGCAAGCCGTACTCGCGCTGCCCGCGCGGCGTCGCGAAGCGCGCCGAGGCCTATCTCAAGTCCACGGGAATCGGAGACACCGCGTACTTCGGCCCGGAGCCCGAGTTCTTCATCTTCGACGGCGTGACCTGGAGCGTCGACATGTCCGGGTGCTTCGTCAAGATCAAGTCCGAGGAGGCACCCTGGTCCTCGGGAATCGATTACGAGTCGGGCAACATGGCGCACCGCGCGCCGGTGAAGGGCGGCTACTTTCCGGTGCCGCCCGCCGACACGCTGCAGGACATCCGCAATGCGATGTGCCTCGCGATGGAACAGCAGGGCGTCGAGGTCGAGGTGCACCATCACGAAGTGGCGGCCCCGGGCCAGTGCGAGATCGGCACGCGTTTCGCGCCGCTGGTGCAGCGCGCCGACTGGATGCAGATCCTCAAGTACTCGGTCTGGAACGTGGCGAATTCGTACGGCAAGACGGCGACGTTCATGCCCAAGCCGGTGGTGGGCGACAACGGCTCCGGGATGCACGTGCACCAGTCGGTATGGAAGGGCGGCCAAAACCTGTTCGCCGGCAACGGTTACGCCGGGCTTTCGGACTTCGCGCTGTATTACATCGGCGGCATCATCAAGCACGCCAAGGCGCTCAACGCGATCACCAATCCCGGGACCAACTCCTACAAGCGTCTGGTTCCGGGGTTCGAGGCGCCGATCAACCTGGCGTACTCGGCGCGCAACCGCTCGGCCGCCTGCCGCATTCCGTACGTCTCGAGCCCCAAGGCGCGCCGCGTCGAAGTGCGCTTCCCGGATCCGACCGCCAATTCCTATCTCACGTTTGCGGCGATGCTGATGGCGGGACTGGATGGGGTGCAGAACAAGATCCATCCGGGCGATCCGATCGACAAGAACATGTACGACCTGCCGCCGGAGGAAAAAGCCAAGGTGCCGCACGTGTGCGCCTCGCTCGAAGAGGCGCTCGAGTGCCTGAAGAAGGATCACGCCTTCCTCACCAAGGGCGGCGTGTTCGACGAGGATTTGCTCGAAGCGTACATCGCGCTCAAGGAAGAGGAACTCACCCGCTTCCGCATGACGACGCACCCGCTCGAATTCGACATGTACTACAGTTCGTAGACGGTCAAGCGCGGATTTGCGTCAGGATAAGGGCGGGGCGACCCGCCCTTCGTCTTTTGGGACGAAGTTTGCCCAACCTGCAAGCCGTGGCATAGACTTGAATTGTTCACCTCGATCGAACTGCTGACCGATGCACCGTTTCGCCGGCTTGACTCTGGTTGCCGCGGTACTTGCCGTGCCGGCGCTCGCGCTCGCGCAGGCGAAGGGCGAGCAGCTCGAAACCCTGTGGAATTGCAAGGACAAGGACGGCAAGACGATCCTCACCAACCAGAAATCGGACACGGTTGGAAAGGACTGTCGCGTGGTGCACCAGCAACGCCTCACCGTGGTGCCCGGAGTGCAGAAGCCGCCGGCGAAGTCCGCTTCGCCGCCGAACTTTCCCAAGGAATCGTCCAACGACCGCGCGACGGCGCGCGAACGCCAGCGCGAGACCCTGGAGCGCGAACTGGCGCAGGAGCAGAGCCTGCTCGCGGAAGCTCAGCGAAAACTCGCGGAGCAGGAGGCGACCCGCACCGGGGACGAGAAGAATTACGCCAGGGTGCTGGAGCGGCTGCGGCCTTTCCGCGATACGGTCGAAGTGCACAGCAAGAACATCGAAGCGCTGAAGCGGGAACTCGCCAACCTGTATCGCTGAAGGGGCGCCATGACCGGCCGATTCGCCGGGCTTGAGCTTCTTGCCACCGCGGTGCTCGTCCTTGATGAGCGGTTCCGCGTGCAGTACGGCAATCCCGCTGCGGAGAACCTGCTGGCGATCGCGGCGCGCAACCTGCGCGGGCAGGAGTTGCCGGCGCTTTTCGCCGAGCGCGCCGAACTCGAAAAGCTGCTCGACGACGCGTTGCAGGCGCGCTGGGATTTCGCCAGCCAGAGCCTGCACTTCGAACGGCCCGGCGGCGAGCCGCTGGCGCTCGCCTGCGTGGTCGCGAGAACCGACGCCGCCGACGCACCGCTCGTCGTGGAATTGCGGCCGATCGGCGAGCAGCTTCGCATCGAACGCGAGGAGCGCCTGATCGATCAACAGGCCGCGAGCCGCGAGCTGATCCGCAATCTGGCGCACGAGATCCGCAATCCGCTCGGGGGCGTGCGCGGCTCGGCACAGCTTCTCGAACGCGAACTCGGGCGCGCCGAGCTGCGCGAGTACACGCAGGTCATCATCGGGGAGGCCGATCGCCTGCAATCCCTCATGGACCGCCTGCTTACGCCGCAGCAGATGCCGCGGCCGGCGCCCTTGAACATCCACGAAGTGCTGGAGCGCGTGCGCGCCCTCGTGCTCGCCGAGTTTTCGCAGGGCGTGACGATCATCTGCAATTACGACCCGAGCGTTCCGGACCTGGAAGGCGACCGCGAGCAGCTGATCCAGGCGCTTCTCAACGTGGTGCGCAACGCGGCGCAGGCCCTGACTTCGGAAACAAACCGGCCCTGGCGCCGCGGCAGCATCATCCTGCGCACCCGAATCGCGCGCCAGATCACCATCGCGCGGCAGCGTCATAAGCTGGCACTAGAATTGCAGGTGATCGACGATGGGCCGGGCGTGCCGGTGGAAATCCAGGAGCGGATCTTTCACCCCCTCGTGTCCGGGCGCGAGGGCGGCAGCGGCCTGGGCCTGTCGCTGGCGCAGACCTTCGTTCACTATCACGGCGGCATGATCGACTGCGAAAGCCGCCCCGGGCGTACCGTTTTCAGGATCTTGCTGCCGCTGACATGAAGCCGGTCTGGATCGTAGACGACGACCGATCAATTCGCTGGGTGCTGGAGAAGGCGCTCGGCCGCGAGGGGATCGCGTTCGAATCGTTCGCCTCGGCGCAGGAAGCGCTCGGCGCGCTTCGCGAAGGCGCCCCGCAGGTGCTCGTCTCCGACATCCGGATGCCGGGCGATTCGGGGATCGAACTGCTGCGCCTGGTGAAACAGCAGTTTCCCGCGATCCCGGTGATCATCATGACTGCATACTCGGATCTCGATTCCGCCGTGAGCGCGTTCCACGGCGGCGCCTACGAGTATCTGCCGAAACCTTTCGACGTCGATCGCGCGGTGGAACTGATCCGTCGGGCGCTCGAGGAGGGGCAGCGCGAAGCGGCGGCCCACGAGCCGGCAGGCGCCACGCCGGAAATCCTCGGCCAGGCCCCCGCGATGCAGGACGTGTTTCGCGCGATCGGACGGCTTTCGCAGTCGAGCGCGACGGTCCTGGTGACCGCCGAATCGGGCACCGGAAAGGAACTGGTTGCGCGCGCGCTGCACCGGCATGGACCGCGGGCCGCAAAGCCCTTCGTGGCGATCAACACGGCGGCCATGCCCCGCGAACTGCTGGAGTCGGAGCTGTTCGGGCATGAGCGGGGCGCGTTCACCGGCGCGCAGCAGTTGCGCCGCGGGCGCTTCGAGCAGGCCGAGGGCGGAACGCTGTTTCTCGACGAGATCGGAGACATGCCCGCCGAATTGCAGACCCGGCTGCTGCGCGTTCTCTCCGACGGCACCTATTACCGCGTCGGCGGCCACCAGCCGCTGCGCGCCGACGTTCGCGTCATTGCCGCCACGCACCAGGATCTCGAACAGCGTGTTCGCGAGGGCAGTTTCCGTGAAGACCTGTTTCACCGCCTGAACGTCATCCGCCTGCGTCTGCCGCCCCTGCGCGAGCGCCCCGAGGACATCGCGCTTCTCACCCGGCATTTTCTCGCGCGCAGCGCCAGGGATCTCGGCGTCGAACCGAAGCGGCTCTCGGGCGAGGTGCTCGCGCATCTGGCGCAGTTCCCGTTTCCCGGCAACGTGCGGCAACTCGAAAACCTCTGCCACTGGCTCACCGTGATGGCGCCGGGGCAGATCGTCGGGCTGGCCGATTTGCCTCCGGAAATCCGTGGCGAGGCTGCGCCGGCACCGGCGGGCTGGATCGGTTCCCTCGAGCATGAAGTCGAGCGGCGCCTCGCGCAGGGCGCGAGTGGAATGATGCAGGAGCTGACGAAGCAGTTCGAGCGCGCGCTGATCCGCAAAGCGCTTGCGCATGCCGGCGGGCGCAGGGTCGAGGCCGCGAGCCTCCTCGGTATGGGGCGAAACACGATTGCGCGCAAGATCCAGGAGCTTGGAATCGACGCCCGGGACGAGGAAGGCGCCTGAATCCGCGCTGACCGGATGGCCGAGGCGCGATGGTCACCCTGATCCGCGCATAGGAAGATTTTCTTGATCTGTGCGGGCGAGACGACGGAGGAATTCGACTAAGATCCGCCTTTTCTTCGTCTGACCGGGATTCTCCGATGGGTCTTTCGCTTCCCGCTGGCATGCAGACCACCGGCGCCATTGCACCGGGTTTCGACCAGATCCTCTCGCCCGCCGCGCTTGCCTTCGTGGCGCGGCTGCACCGCGAATTCGAACCGCGACGCAGGACGCTTCTTGCCGCGCGGGCGGCGCGGCAGGAGCAGTTCAACTCGGGTCGGCTGCCCGATTTTCTCGACGAGACCAAGGAAATTCGCGATTCCGAGTGGCGCGTCGCGCCGCAGCCGCGAGACCTGCTCGACCGGCGCGTCGAGATCACCGGGCCCACCGATCGCAAGATGGTGATCAACGCGCTCAATTCCGGCGCGTCGACCTTCATGGCCGATTTCGAAGACTCCAACTGCCCGACCTGGTTCAACCTGGTGGACGGCCAGATCAACCTGCGCGATGCCGTGCGCCGCTCGATCACCTTCGAGCAGGGGGACAAGCGCTACAGACTGGAGGAGAAGACCGCGGTGCTGATGGTGCGTCCGCGCGGCTGGCACCTCGACGAGAAACATGTGACCGTCGACAGCCAGCCGGTGGCCGGGGGGATCTTCGATTTCGCCCTGTACTTCTTTCACAACGCGAAGGAACTCGTCGCTCGCGGCAGCGCGCCGTACTTCTACCTGCCGAAGATGGAGTCGCATCTCGAAGCCCGGCTGTGGAACGAGATTTTCACCCTGGCGCAGAAGGAACTCGGCGTGCCGCAAGGCACGATCAAGGCGACCTGCCTGATCGAAACGGTGCTGGCAGCGTTCGAGATGCACGAATTCCTGTGGGAGCTGAAGGATCACACCGCCGGCCTCAACATCGGCCGCTGGGATTACATCTTTTCCTGCATCAAGAAATTCCGCTCGAACCGCGATTTCTGCCTCGCCGATCGCGCGCAGGTGACGATGACCGCGCCGTTCATGCGCGCCTATGCCCTGCTGCTCGTGAAGACCTGCCATCAGCGCGGCGCGCCGGCGATGGGGGGCATGGCGGCGCAGATCCCGATCAAGAATGATCCGGCGGCCAACGACGCCGCGATCGAGAAGGTGCGGCAGGACAAGCTGCGCGAGGTCACCGACGGTTGCGACGGCACCTGGGTCGCGCACCCGGGTCTGGTGCCGGTTGCGAAGGCCGTGTTCGACCAGCACATGCCGCAGCCCAACCAATACGACCGGCAACGCCCCGACGTGAAGGTCGCGGCGAGGGAATTGCTCGACTTCCGCCCGGAAGGACCGATCACCGAGGCCGGCGTGCGGAACAACATCTCGGTCGGCATCCAGTACCTGGGGGCCTGGCTCGCGGGCAACGGCTGCGTGCCGGTCTTCAACCTGATGGAAGACGCGGCGACCGCCGAGATCTCGCGTTCGCAGATCTGGCAATGGATCCGCAGCGACAAGGGCCGGCTCGACGACGGGCGCAAGGTAACCGTGGAGTTGTTCCGCCAATGGCTCGCGGAGGAACTGCCGAAGGTCAGGACGTATCTGGGCGACGAGGCCTATGCCGCGGGTCGGTACGAGGCGGGCGCGAAGCTCTTCGATCAACTCACCTCGGGCGAATACGTCGAATTCCTGACGCTTCCGGCTTACGCCCTGATCGATTGACCGTCGCGCGCCGGCGCGCCGGCGGTATGAAATAATCCTCGCCCTTTCCCAGGGGCACGACAAGGAGCCGGAATGATCGATCTGTACATGTGGGGGACGTCGAACGGGTTGCGCGCGTCGGTGGCGCTCGCCGAATGCGGTCTGGAACATCGCGTCCACAAGGTGGACATCACCAAGGGCGAGGCGAAGAAGCCCGAGTTCCTCAAGCTGAATCCGGCGGGCGCGATTCCGGTGATCGTCGACCAGGATGGCCCGGGCGGGAAGCCGCTCGTGCTGGCGCAGTCCGGCGCGATCGTCGTTTACGCCTGCGAGAAAGCCGCGCGATTCATTCCCACCAACCTGCGGCGGCGCGCGATGGCGGCGCAGTTCTTCGCCATGGCCGCGAGCGACGTCGCCGGCACCAGCGGATCGATCTTCCGGCTCGAAGTCCTGGCGCCCGAAAAGAGCGCCGCGAACGTGGAATTCTTCAAGCACATGCTGATCGGCTACTTCCGCGTCATCGACCAGCATCTCGCCGGGCGCGAATACCTCGCCGACGAAATCTCTTTTGCGGACCTGATGCTCTACCCGAACTTCTTCGCGCGCAAGGCGCTCATCGACTCTGCGGGCGGCATGCCGAATCTCGCGGCCTGGGGTGAGCGCATGGCGAAACGTCCCGGCGTGCGCAAGGGCATGAACCCCTAGAACCTCAGGTTCAGGTCGATTTCGGCGACCACGGGGGTGTGATCGCTCGGGCGTTCGAGTTTGCGAGGCGCCTTGTCGATGATGCACGCCGTGCAGCGCCGGGCAAGCGCGGGCGATAGCAGGATCTCGTCGATCCGCAGCCCCGCGTTACGCCGGAACGCGACCATCCGGTAGTCCCACCAGGAAAACGATTTTTCCGGCTGCGGGAACAGGCGAAATGCATCTGCCAGACCCAGTTCGAGCAGCGCGCGAAACGCGGCGCGCTCGGGCTCGGAGACGTGCACCTGTCCCTCCCAGGCATTCGGGTCGTGAACGTCGCGGTCTTCCGGCGCGACGTTGAAATCACCGAGCACGGCGAGATCCGGGTGGCGCGCGAGTTCGCCCTGCAGCCAGTCGCGAAGCTCGGCGTACCACTGCAGCTTGTAGGCGTACTTCTCGGAGCCGACCGCCTGCCCGTTCGGGCAGTACACGCAAACCACACGAACCCCGCCGACGGTCGCGGCGACCATGCGCTTGTGTTCCTGTGGAAAACCGGTCGAGACCTCGCGCATCGTCTCGCGCGAGAGAATCGCGACGCCGTTATACGGCTTCTGCCCGGAAAACGCCGCGTGATAGCCGGCGGCTTCGATATCAGCGCGTGGAAATTTCGTATCCTCGAGCTTGGTTTCCTGCAGGCAGATCACGTCGGGCTTGGCCTCGCCGAGCCAATCGAGCAGTTGCGGCAGCCTGACCTTGAGCGAGTTGACGTTCCAGGTGGCGAGTTTCATCCCGCGGACGCGGGGCTCACTTCCCGGCGCTACGCTGCGGCGGCGCTCCCGGCGCGTACGGTCCCGTCGGCCGTTCCGGCAGCTCGACCGGCTTGACTTCGGGCAACTCCGGTTTCGGGGCTTCGGGTTCGGCCTGCTTGCGCGGGGGAAGCGCACCTTGCGCAGGATACCCGGCGGAATCGAGCAAGCCCTGATAGACGCCGGGTTCGAATCCGCGCTGCACGGTCCTGCCGACGATCATCGCGGGCACCGTAGCGCTGCCGGCGGCCTTCTTGAGCGCCTCGAGCTGCTCTTCGGTCGTCACGCTGATCTCGGAGAACGGGAGGCCTCGCGCATTGAGCAGTTTACGTGCTTCGGTACAGCCTTCGCAGCCGGGTGCCGTATACAGCGTGATCGGAAAACTGGTCCGCGCCCGCTGCAGCGCGAACGGTTCCGCGGGCGTCGGCTCGTGTGCGGGCGGCTCGCCGCTCTTGCGAACGTTCTTGGCGGTGGTCGGCGGCGGAGTGTCGGTGACGTGAAGCCGGCCCTTGTCGTCGGTCCAGCGGTAGATTTGAGCGCTCGCGGCAAACGCCGCAAGGCAAAGCACGGTGGCAAGCACGATTCGCATCGGTACGCTCCTCATGCAACTGACGCGTCGATCATACCACTGTGCCGCAGCAGTGCATCGACCCGCGGCTCGCGCCCGCGGAAGGCG
>MERB01000020.1:59983-64346 GCA_001770475.1 Betaproteobacteria bacterium RIFCSPLOWO2_02_FULL_66_14
CGGCGAGCACCTCGTCCCGGAACCGGGCGCCCGTGCTTGCGCTGAGCACGCCGCTTTCCTCGAACGCGCTGTAGGCGTCCGCCGAAAGCACCTCGGCCCACTTGTAGCTGTAATAGCCCGCGGCGTAGCCGCCGGCGAACACATGCGAGAAACCGTTCGGAAAGCGGTTGTAGGGCGGCGGTTGCAGCACCGCGACCTCGCGGCGAACTTCTTCCAGCAGCGAACGCGCGCCGTCGCCCGCCGCCGCATCGAGATCGCAGTGCAGGCGCATGTCGAACAGGGCGAACTCGATCTGCCGCAGCATGGCGAGCCCCGACTGGAAGTTCTTCGCCGCCAGAAGACGCTCGAAAAGCGCGCGCGGCAGCGCCTCGCCGGTGTCGACCTGCCGCGTCATGGGCGCGACCACGTCCCATTCCCAGCAGAAATTCTCCATCAGCTGGCTCGGCAGCTCGACTGCGTCCCATTCCACGCCCGACAGGCCGGACACCCCGAGTTCCTCTACGCGGGTGAGCAGCAGGTGCAGGACGTGGCCGAACTCGTGAAACAGCGTGATCACGTCGTCGTGCGTGAGCAGCGCCGGCTTTCCCCCGACGGGACGCGCGAAATTGCAGTTGAGATAGGCGACCGGCGACTGGAGGTGCCCGTTCTTGCGGCGCCGCGGTACGGCTTCATCCATCCACGCGCCACCCCGTTTGGTGTCGCGGGCATAGAGGTCGGTATAGAACTGGCCGACGAGGCTCCCGTCGCGATCGCGAAGTTCGAAAAACCGCACGTCCCCATGCCAGCGGGGCGCGCTCGCCTCGGTGACGCGAAGTCCGTAGAGGGCCTCCACGAGGCTGAACATCCCGGGAATCACCTGCGTCTCGGGAAAGTACTGTTTCACCTGCTGGTCGGAGAATTCAAAACGCCGCTCGCGAAGCCGCTCCGAGACGAAGGCGACGTCCCAGGCCTGCAGATCCGCGAGGTCCAGCTCGCCCCGCGCAAACTCGCGCATGTCCTCCACGTCGCGCTCGGCAAACGGCCGGGCGCGGCGGGCGAGGTCCCGCAGGAACGCGATCACCTCGTCGGGGCTGCGCGCCATCTTCGGCACCAGCGACACCTCGGCGGGGCTGCCGTAGCCGAGCAGCGCGGCCGCCTCGGCGCGCAGACTCATGATGGTCGCGATGAGCGGTGTGTTGTCCCACTCGGGTTTGCCGAATTCGGAGGCGCGCGTCACGCTCTGCCGGTAAAGCGTCTCGCGAAGCGCGCGGTCCTCGGCGTACTGCATCACCGGAAGCCAGGAAGGCATGTGGAGGGTGAACTTCCAGCCCTGCGCGCCGTCCTTCGCCGCCGCTTCTTTTGCGGCGTCCAGTGCGTCCTGCGGCAGGCCCGCGAGCCGTGCCGGGTCGGTCAGCACCACGCCTCCAGCGTTGGTCGCATCGAGCAGGTTCTCGGAGAAGCGCGCCGACAGCGCTGCGAGCTGCTGCTGGATCTGGGCGAAGCGAAGCTTCCTTTCCCCGGGCAGTTCGGCGCCGCCGAGATGGAAATCGCGCAATGCATTTTCGACCACGCGCTGCCGTTCGCGCCCGTAACTGCTGAATTCGGGCGCTTCGCGCAGCGCCCGGTACTGAGCGAACAAGCGTTCGTCCTGGCCGAGTTCGGTCCAGAATTGCGTCACCTTCGGGAGGTTCCCGTTGTAGGCGGCGCGCAACTCGGGGCTGTCGAGAACGCTGTGCAGGTGAACGATCTGGCCCCAGGCGCGCCCCAGGCGCTCGTTGGCGTCGTCCAGCGGCTCGATGAACGATTCCCATCGTGGCGGCGCGCTGACCGCGACCGCAACGGCCGCGCGCGCCTCGGCAAGGAGTTGATCGATTGCCGCATCGACCTGCTCCGGGCGTATTTCCGGAAATCTCGGCAGGGCGGTGAAATCGAGCAGAGGGTTCATGGGGTCTCGAGCTTCATTCCGGCGGCGCGTGCCGCGGCACGCACCGTATTCGCGATCAGCAGGGCGACCGTCATCGGGCCGACCCCGCCTGGCACGGGCGTGATCGACGCTGCCACTTCACGTACCGCCGCGAAGTCGACGTCCCCCGCGAGCGAGCCGTCGGGCAGGCGATTGATCCCGACGTCGACGACGCAGGCGCCGGGTTTGACCATGTTCGCGGTCACCATGCGGGCACGGCCGACGGCGGCGATCAGCACATCGGCCCGGCGCGTGACGTCCGGCAAATCGGCGGTCTTGGAGTGGCACACCGTGACCGTAGCATTCTCCCGCAGGAGCAGCAGCGCCATCGGCTTGCCGACGATGTTCGAGCGACCGATGACCACGGCGTTCCGGCCGGCGAGCGGCACGCCTTCACGCGCGAGCAGGTGCATCACGCCCGCAGGCGTGCAGGGAACGAACCCCGCGTGGCCGGCGACGAGTGCGCCGAGGTTGAGCGGATGAAAGCCATCGACGTCCTTCGCCGGCGCGATCGCGGCGATCACGCGCTCGGTCCGGATCCGCGCGGGGAGAGGGAGCTGCACGAGGATGCCGTGCACGCCGGGGTCGGCATTCAGGTTTGCGATGCGCTCGAGCACGGCGCTTTCGGCAGCGTCGGCCGCAAATTCGTGCAGCGTGGAGCGCACCCCCGTGTCCGCGCCCGCCCTCGATTTGTTCCGCACGTAGATGCGCGAGGCGGGGTCGTCGCCGACGAGAATCACCGCCAGGCCGGGTTGAACGCCGCGCGCCAGGAGCGCCTGCGCATCGCGTTTGATCTCGGCGCGCAACGCAGCCGCGATTGCCTTGCCATCGATGATTTTTGCGGTCATTCGGGAGATCGGACTGCCGGGGCGCGGAGTCTAACACCGCACTATCTTGCACGATATGAAAAGTGATTTTACAATGTGGAAGTGCGATTTGGTCGGCGCCGAGCGAGCGTATTAAGCTGTGCCGACACGCTGCGCGATGATCGCGCTGTCCGATTGGCCCCATCCTGACCGGAGACCGTCATGTCCGCAGTTCCGCAGCAGCCGGCCGCCAACGATCCCGACACCCTCGAAACCCAGGAGTGGCTCGACGCGCTCGAGGCAGTGCTCGAGCGCGAAGGTCCCGAGCGCGCACATTTCCTGCTCGGCAAGCTGATCGAGAAGGCGCGCATGTCCGGCGCCTACATTCCGTTTTCGGCCAACACGCCGTACGTCAACACCATCCCGCCGCACCTCGAAGAGCGCTCGACGGGCGATTTCGAACTCGAGGAGCGCATCCGCTCGTACTGCCGCTGGAACGCGATGGTGATGGTCACTCGCGCCAACCGCGACGACGACGAACTCGGCGGGCACATCGCGAGTTTCGCCTCGGTGGCCAACATGTTCGGCATCGGCCAGCAGCATTTCTGGCATGCACCGCACGAAGGTCACGGTGGCGACCTGGTGTATTTCCAGGGGCACTCCTCGCCGGGGATCTACGCGCGGGGCCTGCTGGAAGGGCGCCTCACCCAGGAGCAGCTGCTCAGTTTCAGGCGCGACGTAGACGGGCATGGGGTCACCTCGTACCCGCATCCCTGGCTGATGCCGGATTACTGGCAGTTCCCGACCGTATCGATGGGACTGGGTCCGATCCAGGCGATCTACATGGCGCGCTACCTCAAGTATCTCCAGGCCCGCGGCCTCGCGCAGACCGACAACCGCAAGGTCTGGGTGTTCTGCGGCGACGGCGAAATGGACGAGCCGGAATCGCTGGGCGCGATCGGCATGGCGGCGCGCGAGAAGCTCGACAACCTGATTTTCATCGTCAACTGCAACCTGCAGCGGCTCGACGGGCCGGTGCGCGGCAACGGCAAGGTCATCCAGGAACTCGAAGGCGACTTTCGGGGCGCCGGCTGGAAAGTGATCAAGCTCATCTGGGGCTCGTACTGGGACCCCCTGCTCGCGCGCGACAAGGACGGCATCCTGCGACAGGTCATGGAGGAGACGGTCGACGGCGAGTACCAGAATTACAAGGCGAACGACGGCGCGTACGTGCGCAGGCATTTCTTCGGCAAGCACCCGAAGTTGCTGGAGATGGTTTCGCGCATGTCGGACGAGGACATCTGGCGCCTGAACCGCGGCGGCCACGACCCGCACAAGATCTACGCCGCGTATCACACGGCCGTCCACCACAAGGGTCAGCCCACCGTCATTCTCGCCAAGACGATCAAGGGGTTCGGCCTGGGCAAGCAGGGCGAGGCCAAGAACCCGACGCACCAGCTGAAGAAGGTCGACCTGGAGACGATCCGCCACGTGCGCGACCGTTTCAACATCCCGATCCCCGACGATCAGCTCGAGGCGCTGCCGTTCTACATCCCGTCCGCCGATTCTCCGGAAATGAAATACCTGCACGAGCGCCGCAAGGCGCTCGGCGGGT
>MERB01000020.1:64449-77512 GCA_001770475.1 Betaproteobacteria bacterium RIFCSPLOWO2_02_FULL_66_14
CACCATGGCGTTCGTGCGTGTCCTCACGGCGCTGTTGCGCGAAAAGGAGATCGGCAAGTGCGTCGTGCCGATCGTCGCCGACGAGGCGCGCACCTTCGGCATGGAGGGCATGTTCCGGCAACTCGGCATCTACTCGAGCGAGGGCCAGAAGTACGAGCCGGTCGACCGCGGACAGGTCATGTACTACCGCGAGGATCGCGCCGGGCAGATCCTCGAGGAGGGCATCAACGAGGCGGGCGCCATGTCCTCGTGGATCGCGGCGGCGACCGCCTACAGCCATTCCAACCTCGTGACGGTGCCGTTCTACATTTTCTACTCGATGTTCGGCCTGCAGCGCGTCGGTGACCTGGCCTGGGCCGCGGCGGACCAGCGCTCGCGCGGTTTCCTGCTCGGCGCAACCGCGGGACGCACCACGCTCAACGGCGAGGGGCTGCAGCACGAGGACGGCCACTCGCACATCCTGTCTTCGGTGATTCCAAACTGCATCTCCTACGACCCGACCTACGGGTACGAAGTCGCCGTAATCGTTCACGACGGGCTGCGCCGCATGGTGACCGGGCAGGAGGATGTCTTCTACTACATCACCCTGATGAACGAGGCGTACGAGCACCCGGCGATGCCGGCGGGCGTCGAAGCGGGAATCCTGAAGGGAATGTATTTGTTCCGGGAGTCGAAGTCGGACGCGAAGCTGCGCGTTCAACTGCTGGGCAGCGGCACCATCCTGCGCGAAGTCATTGCCGCGGCGGAGCTGCTGGAAGCCGACTGGGGCGTCGCGGCCGACGTCTGGAGCGCAACGAGCTTCACCGAACTGCGGCGCGACGGTCTTGCCGCGGAACGCTGGAACCTGCTGCATCCAGAAGAGACGCCGCGCGTTCCCTACATTACCGGCTGCCTCGCGAAGCGCAAGGGCCCGGTGGTTGCGGCAAGCGATTACGTCAAGGCCTTCCCGGATCAGATCCGCGCCTTCATTCCGTCCGGGCGCGCCTACCGGGTGCTCGGCACCGATGGCTTCGGCCGCTCCGATTCGCGCGCGAAACTGCGCCGGTTCTTCGAGGTTTGCCGGCATTTCGTCGTGGTGTCCGCGCTGCACGCGCTCGCAGACCAGGGCGAGGCGAAGCCCGCCCTGGTTGCCAAGGCGATCGCCAAGTACGGCATCGACTCCGAAAAACCCGATCCATCCACCGTATGAAGGACGTTTTGGTTCCCGATATCGGCGACTTCAAGGACGTCGCCGTGATCGAAGTGCTGGTGAAGCCCGGCGATGCGGTCACCGCCGAGCAGTCGCTGATCACGGTCGAATCCGACAAGGCGACGATGGAGATTCCTGCGCCGGAAGCGGGCGTGGTGCGGGAACTCGCGGTAAAGCTCGGTGACAAGGTTTCCCGAGGCTCGCTGATTCTCAAGCTCGACGCGGCAGGCGGCACGGCGCCCGCGGCGCAGCCGCCGGTTGCTGCTGCGCCACCGTCGCCTGCAGAACCGGAAGAGCCCGCGGCATCGGCGGTGCCCGCGAAGACGCCCGCCGCGCCCACGCACATCAGCCCGGTGCCGCGCGAACCGCGCGACGAAGTTCGTTCCAAGCCGCACGCCAGCCCCTCGGTGCGACTATTTGCACGTGAACTCGGCGTGGATCTTGCCAGGGTGCAGGCGAGTGGTCCGAAGGGTCGCATCCTCAAGGAGGACGTGCAGGCTTTCGTCAAAGGCGCGATCGCGGGCACGGCGCCCGCGCGGGGTGAGCCGGCGGCGGGATTGCCGTTCAACGTTCCGGCCTGGCCGGAAGTCGATTTCGCCAAGTTCGGACCGATCGAGACCAAGCCGCTTTCGCGCATCCAGAAACTGTCCGGTCCCTATCTGCACCGCAACTGGATCTCGATTCCGCACGTCACGCAGTTCGAGGAGGCGGACATCACGGAGCTGGAAGCCTTCCGCAAGCAGAACTCCGCGGAGACCGAGAAGCAGGGCTTCAAGCTGACGATGCTCGCGTTTCTCATCAAGGCCTGCGTCACGGCGCTGCGCCAGTTCCCGCCGTTCAACGGTTCGCTCGACAGGACCGGCGAGAACCTCGTCATCAAGAAGTACTATCACATCGGCGTCGCCGTGGACACGCCCGAGGGGCTGGTCGTGCCGGTGATCCGCGACGCCGACCGCAAGGGCGTGTTCGACCTCGCGCGCGAACTGGGCGAGGTGTCCAAACTCGCGCGCGAGCGCAAACTCAAACCCGGAGACATGCAGGGCGGCACCTTCTCGATCTCGAGCCTGGGCGGCATCGGCGGGACCGCGTTCACGCCCATCATCAACGCGCCCGAAGTCGCGATCCTCGGCGTTTCGAAGTCGCACATGCGGCCGATGTGGAACGGCAAGGAATTCACGCCGCGCCTGATGCTGCCGCTCGCCCTGTCGTATGATCATCGCGTGATCGACGGCGCCTCGGCGGCGCGCTTCACGACCTACCTGGCGAACGTGCTTTCCGATATCCGAAGGACGCTCCTGTGAGCGCGATCGAAGTCAAAGTTCCGGACATCGGCGATTTCAAGGACGTCGCGGTGATCGAGGTGCTGGTCAGGCCCGGCGACGCGGTCGCCAAGGAGCAGTCGCTCGTCACGCTCGAATCGGACAAGGCGACGATGGAAATTCCGTCGCCTGAGGCGGGGACGGTGAAAGCGATCGCGGTGAAACTCGGCGACAAGGTCTCCGAGGGCTCCACTCTTCTTGCCCTGGAAATCGCCGGCCCGGCGGCAGCGCCTGCCGAGTCCGCGGCCGCACCGCCGCCGGTCGCGGCCGCGCCCGCCGCTGCGCCTGCGCCAGCACCGGCATCCGCTGCCGTCGCGGGTGCCGATCTGGAGTGCGATCTGCTCGTGCTCGGCGCGGGACCGGGCGGCTATTCGGCGGCGTTTCGCGCGGCTGACCTCGGATTGAGGACGGTGCTCGTGGAGCGCTATTCGACGCTTGGCGGCGTGTGCCTCAACGTCGGCTGCATTCCGTCCAAGGCGCTGCTGCACACCGCGGCGGTGATGGATGCGGCGCGCGCTTTGGCCGGGCATGGAATTGCGTTCGGCGAGCCCTCGATCGACCTGGGCAAGCTGCGCGGATTCAAGGAAAAGGTCGTCGGCAAGTTGACGGGCGGCCTTGCGGCGATGGCGAAGGCGAGGAAGGTGACCGTGCTGCAGGGCGTGGGCGCGTTCGTCGACGCCCACCACCTGGCGGTCGAGGCGAAAGGCGGCAGCAAGACGGTGCGCTTCGCCAGCGCGATCATCGCCGCCGGGTCGCAGGCGGCGAAACTGCCGTTCCTGCCGGAGGACGAGCGAATCGTGGATTCGACCGGCGCGCTGGAACTGCGCGGCGTTCCCAAGCGCATGCTGGTGATCGGCGGCGGCATCATCGGCCTGGAAATGGGAACGGTATATTCGACGCTCGGCTCGCGCCTCGAGGTGGTCGAGATGCTCGACGGCCTGATGCCCGGAGCCGACCGGGACCTGGTCGCGGTGTGGCAGAAGTTCAACGCGCGCCGTTTCGACAAGATCCTGCTGAAAACCAGGACGACCAGGGCCGAAGCGGCGAAGGACGGGATCCGGATCTGGTTCGAAGGCGAGAACGCGCCGAAGGAGCCGCAGACCTACGATCTCGTGCTCGTTTCCGTGGGCCGCACGCCGAACGGCCGGCGGATCGGCGCCGAGCGTGCCGGCGTGCAGGTGGACGAGCGCGGCTTCATCGCGGTCGATTCGCAAATGCGCACCAACGTCGCGCACATCTACGCCATTGGCGACATCGCCCGCGACCCGATGCTCGCGCACAAGGCGGTGCACGAAGGGCATGTCGCCGCCGAGGCTGCCGCGGGCCAGAAATCGCATTTCGACGCCCGCGTGATCCCCTCGGTCGCCTACACCGATCCGGAGATCGCCTGGGTCGGGATCACCGAGGACGAGGCGAAGCGCGACGGCGTCAAGGTCGGGGTCGCCAAGTTCCCCTGGGCGGCGTCGGGTCGCGCGATCGCGAACGCGCGCGACGAAGGGTTTACGAAACTGCTGTTCGATTCCGAAACGCATCGTTTGGTGGGCGGCGCGATCGTGGGGACGGGCGCCGGCGACCTGATCAGCGAACTCGCGCTCGCCGTAGAGATGGGCGCCGACGCGGTCGACATCGGCAAGACGATCCACCCGCATCCTACCGTGAGCGAATCGATAGGCATGGCGGCCGAGGCGTTCGAGGGTGTGTGCACCGACCTTCCGCCGCCGCGCAAGCGGTAACAGCCGGGACGCCGGCCTCCGACCAAAGTCTTATTCTGCGGCTACTTGCGTCGGCGTACTCTTGCACCGCGTCTTGAGTGGGTAGCCGCGTCGCGTGGAAAGGCGCTTCGCAAGGATCTTGCGGCCTATCGCGATCGGCTTTGCGGGTGTGCGCCGTAAACGTCGGAGCCAGATGACGAAATTCGGTTCGTCAAACAGATCCAGCCAGGATAGGTCGCAAAGTTGCTGACTAATTCACGTTGGGCTCCACGGGCGAAGCGTTCCAGGACTTGACAATCGTATCCACTCGGATACACTGCGAAGGTGTTTTCTGTTCGCCTTACGCAGGAGTTCCAAGCGTGGCTTGATGGGCTGCGAGATCAGAAAGCCCAAGTTCGCATCGCTGCTAGGCTGCGCTTGGCCGAAGCCGGGAACCTTGGCGACTGGAAGTCCGTCGGCGGCAAGGTCTCCGAAATGCGAGTGAGTTTCGGTCCTGGGTATCGCGTGTACTTTACTCGCCGAGGAAACGTCCTGATTGTCATACTCGCTGGCGGTGACAAATCGTCTCAGAAAAGTGACATCAAGCGAGCGCAACAGATCCTCAAGGAATTGGAGGCAACTTTATGAGCAGGACCAAACCCCAATCGAAGCTCGTCCCCTTCGACGCTGCACGATACCTCACTGATGACGCCGCCGTCGCGGAATACATGACAGCGGTTCTAGAGACTGAAGATCCTGACCTCCTGCTTCTGGCACTCGGTGACGTCGCGCGTGCCCGTGGCATGGCGCAGGTGGCAAGGGAGGCAGGCCTCGGTAGGGAAAGTCTCTACAAGGCGCTCGCGCCAGGGGCGAAACCGCGCTTTGACACCGTGCTAAAAGTTGCTCGCGCACTTGGTGTTCGGCTCACAGCACATCCTGTGTAAACAAACCGTGAAGCCCAACCCCGGGAGAGACGTGCTCGCGAGTGGGGTGCACGACAAATTGCCATCGACACTTCTGAACACGCAACCGGCCTCATTGCGCTGTATTCGAAGCGGGGCTACAAGATCGTTGATTCAATAAGTTGGCCCGTAACCAACTACCGTAGCGTGATCCTGGCGAAACCGCTCCAGCCGCATCATGATGAAGCGTAAGCCAGCCAACTACAGGTGCTGCGGACGAGCCGCCAGCGCCGAGCCTCGGGCGATCACAAGCTTCCCCCGAAAGAGTTGACACTTCGGGCTAACCGCTCGAAGGCGTGTTGTGGCCAGAGCAGGACGCCGCAAGATCGCGCGGTACGGCGATCGGTTCAAGGCGGCTGCCCTGAAGCTAAGCAGTCAGCCAAAAGTGTTGATTAAAGATGTCGCAGAGCCGCTCGTTGTGCATCCGTTCATGCTTTCGCTGTGGCGCAAGCGGGTTGGCGACGGCATGATCAAGGCGAAGGGCGCGGTGCTCGATGTACGCACGGTGGCCGAGTTGCGGCGCCTGCGCGATCAGGTCGGTAATTCGCGACACGTTTCTATTGCGAATGCACCCGCACGCGCGGCTCGGCCTTGAGCCAGGTGGTGCGCTTGGCGATGCGCAGATCGTAGTCCGCCTGCAGGCCCAGCCAGACTTCGGGGGAAACTCCGAAGTACTTGCCGAGCCTCAGCGCGGTATCCGCGGTGATCGACCGCTTGCCGTTGACGATGTCGCTGACGCGGTTCGGCGGTACCGAGATCTCACGCGCGAGCGCGTTGATGCTGACGCCGAGCGGTTTCATGAACTCTTCGTACAGTACTTCGCCGGGCGGGATCGGTTCGAGCAGTTTGGCAGCCATCGGCGCGCCTCCTATGCGTGGTAATCGACGATTTCGACGTCGTGTGCATGCCCGTCCAGCCAGCGGAAGCAGATGCGCCACTGGTCATTGATGCGTATGCTGTGCTGCCCCTTGCGGTCGCCCTTCAACGCCTCGAGGCGATTTCCGGGCGGAACCAGCAAGTCCTGCAGGCTACGGGCCTGGCTCAGATACAGCAGCTTGCGCCGCGCCGGCCTCTCGATCGCCCGGAAGCGGGTCACCGGTTGATCGCCGAAGAGCGCCGCCGCCTCCGCCGAACGGAAGGACTGGATCACCCGGAGAGAGTATTACGCGACGCGTAATAGGTCAAGCTGAGGCGCCTCTGTGCTAGGCTGCGGACAGATGACTCAGGACGAACTGAAGGCCCTGGTCGCGCGCGAGGCGCTCAAGCAGGTGGTCGAGGACGCGGTGGTCGGCGTCGGCTCGGGTTCCACCGTGAATCAATTCATCGACGCGCTGGCGTCGATCAAGGGGCGCATCGAAGGCGCCGTGGCGGCCTCGGAGGCGAGCGCCGAGCGCCTCAGAAAGCACGGCATCCGCGTCTTCGACCTGAATTCGGTGAACGAGCTGCCGGTCTACATCGACGGCGCGGACGAGATCACCGAGCACCTGCACATGGTGAAGGGCGGCGGCGGCGCGCTGACGCGCGAGAAGATCGTCGCCGCGGTGGCGAGGAAGTTCGTCTGCATCTGCGACGCATCGAAGCTCGTCGGCGTGCTCGGCAAGTTCCCGCTGCCGGTGGAGGTGATCCCCATGGCGCGCAGCCACGTCGGGCGCGAGCTGCGCAAGCTCGGCGCGCACCCCGAGCTGCGCGAGAACTACAGGACCGACAACGGCAACCTGATCATCGACTGCCACGGCCTCACCATTGTCGATCCGCCGCGTCTCGAGGCGGATCTGAACAACATCGCGGGGGTGGTGTGCAACGGGATTTTCGCGCGGCGCGCGGCCGACGTGCTGCTGCTTGGCGCACCCACCGGCGTGACGACGCGGCTGAAAAGCGGCTAGCCGCCTGGCGGGACGTAACCGGTCGCCTGCTCGGCGCCTTCGCCGAAGAAATGCTTCTCGGTCTGCTCGGCGAGGTACTTGCGCGCCCCGGGGTCGGCGAGGTTCAGGCGGTTTTCGTTCACCAGCATGGTCTGGTGGCGCAGCCATTGCTGCCACGCCTCCTTCGAGACGCTTTCCCAGATGCGCTTCCCGAGCGCACCCGGAAAGGGCGGGAAATCGAGTGCTTCGGCCTCGCGCCCGAGCTTGATGCAAGTCACCATTCTCGCCATCGGTCAGATCCGCTTCACGAATACTTTGGAACCACGGCGCCAATTGTAAAGCGACTGGCGCCGTTCCGGCAGCGCCGATACGGGCGCCTCGCGAAAACCCTGCGCGAGAAACCAATGCGCTGCGCGCGTCGTGAGCGCAAATACGCGCCGGATCTTGAGTTGCTTCGCGCGCTCCTCGCAGGCCTGCAGCAGCCGCTCGCCGTAGCCCGCATCGCGGTCGTCGGGCGACACCGCGAGGCAGGCGAGTTCGGCGCTCTTTTCGTGCCCGAACGGGTAGAGCGCGGCGCAGCCGACGATCAGGCCGTCGTGCTCGATCACCTGGAAGTTGATGATTTCGCGCTCGAGCCGCTCGCGGTTGCGCTTGACCAGAGTGCCGTCGGCCTCCAGCGGCTCGATCAGCGCGAGCATCCCGCCGACGTCCTCGATCCGCGCGGGCCGCAGCTGCTCGAGCGGGTCCGCGGTGATCATGGTGCCGACCCCGGAGTGCGTGAACAGCTCGAGCAGCGTTCCGCCGTCTGCGCGACGCTGCACCAGGTGCACGCGCGCGACTCCCCCCGCGAGCGCTCGCAACGCGCTCCTCAGCACGCGCAGCGCGTGCGGCGGCTGGGCCGCGGATTTCAGCAGCCCTTCGGCGCCGCGCGCCGTGAGTTCGTGCAGCGGCTCGCCCTTTCGGTCCGAGGGCAGTTTGTCGGTGAGCAGCAGCAGCTTGTCGGCCTTGAGCGCGATCGCGACGCTCTCGGCGACGTCTTCCCAGGAGAGGTTGAACACCTCGCCGGTCGGCGAGTAACCCGTGTGCGAAACGAGCACCAGTTCGCCCGCCTCCAGATGCCGCGCGATCGCGGTGGCGTCCACCTTGCGCACTTCGCCCGTGAACTGGTAATCGACGCCGTTCAGCACGCCCGTGGGGCTGGCCGTGATGTAGTTGCCGGAGGCGACGCGGATGCGCGCGCCCGCCATCGGAGAACCCGGCAGTCCCTGCGACAGGAGCGCCTCGAGTTCGACCCGCAGCACGCCCGCGGCATGCTTGACCGCGACGAGCGAAGCCGCATCCGTGATGCGAAGCCCGCGCGCGTAGCGCGAGCGCTGTCCCTTGGCGCGCAGTTCGGCTTCGATCTGCGGCCGCGCGCCGTGCACCAGCGCGAGCCGGATGCCGAGCGCGGCGAGCACGTTCACGTCGTGCACGAACGAAACGAAGCGCGCGCGCTCCGCCATCATCTCGCCGCCGAAGCCGATGACGAAGGTTCGCCCGCGGAACGCGTGCACATAGGGCGCGGCCTGGCGAAACCAGCGCACGAAATTTTCGGGATGCGGCAGCGTGCTCAAAGGGCGACCTCCGGTCTGCGGCGATTCTAAGGCAGCGACGCCGCGGGTCAATTCGCCGGCACCGCTGGTGTTCTCAGAAGTCTCCAGCCAGCGCGTTGAGCGCGGCGAGCGCCGCCGGCGCGGCACTCTCGGTGCGCAGGATTCGCGGTCCCAGGCTCACCGGCCCGAAACCGGCGGCGACGAGCCGCGCTTCCTCCACCTCGCTGAACCCCGCCTCGGGCCCGACCGCGAGCACGATCCCGGAAGACGCCGGACCCAGCGCCTGCCGCAGGCCGATTCCGGCGTCCGGGGCCAGCACGAGCTTTAGCGCGCTTTCAGGCGCCGAGTAGCGCGCGAGCGGCACGACGGACAGAATTTCGGGAATCCGGTTGCGGCCACACTGTTCGCAGGCAGCGATCGCGATTCGCTGCCAGTGCGCACGGCGCGCCGCCGCGCGCTCACCGGCAAGGCGCACCAGCGATTTCTCGGCCGCGACGGGCTGGATCGACTGCACGCCGAGTTCGACCGATTTCTGCACCGTGAGATCCATTCGGTCGCCAGTGGAAAGTCCCTGCACGAGCGTCACCGCAAGCGGCGATTCGCGCTCGGTGGCGGAGAAAGCGCCGAGTTCCACGGCAACACCGCTCCTCGCGACGCGCTCGATGCGCGCTGCATATTCGCCGCCACGGCCATTGAACAGCACCACCGCCTCGCCCTGATGCAGGCGCAGGGCGCGGACCGCATGGTGCGCGGCAGCCTCGGGGAGCGTCAGGCGTGCGCCGGGCGCAAGCGGCGCATCGACGTACAGCCGCGGCGTGAGATAACGGTGTCGCTGCATGCTAGGATTCAAGCATGGTATCGACGGTAAACCCGGTGTGCAATTTCGGCTGGCAGGCGGCGGCTTTCGACCTGCCGGGAGTCGACGGCAGGCGTCACACGCTCGCGAGCGCGCGCGGGCCGAACGGCCTGCTGGTGATGTTCATCTGCAACCACTGCCCGTACGTCAAGGCGGTGCTCGATCGCATCGTGCGCGACGGCGCGGAGCTTGCGGCGCACGGGATCGGCTCCGTCGCCATCATGTCGAACGATCCGGCCGAGTACGCCGAGGATTCGTTCGCGAACATGCAGCGCGTCGCGCGCGACCGGAAGTTTTCGTTTCCCTATGTATTCGACGAGATGCAGGACGTGGCGCGGGCCTACGGCGCGGTGTGCACCCCGGAATTCTTCGGCTTCAACGCGAAGCTGGAACTGCAGTACCGCGGCCGGCTCGACGCCTCGCGCACGACGCCGATGGCCGGTGCACGGCGCGATCTGTTCGAGGCCATGGTCGAGGTGGCGAAGACCGGACAGGGGCCGAAGGCGCAGATCGCTTCGGTCGGCTGCTCGATCAAGTGGCGCCGATGAAGCACGCCTGGCGCGCGACCGCGGCCGAGGCCGCGGCGGCGCGATTGCCCGAAGGCAGGCGCTCGGCGGAGATCCTGCGCCACGGCAGCCTCGAAGTGCGCTGGTATGCGCCCAAGGGCACCGACCCCCAGAGTCCTCACGATCGCGACGAGATCTACGTCGTGGCGAGCGGACGCGGAACGTTCATTCGAGGTGTCGAGCGCGTCGCCTTCGGGCCGAACGACCTGCTGTTCGTGCCTGCCGGAATGGCGCACCGGTTCGAGGATTTCAGCGAGGATTTCGCGACCTGGGTGGCGTTCTGGGGTCCGCGGGGTGGCGAGCGCGACAATCCATTCGCCTGAAGGGTCGCGACCGTGATCGAAGATACGTCACGCCCGCGCTGCTTGCGGTCGTAATACCTCGGAGTAGCCGGTCAGCGGTGCTCGCGCCTGCGCACCTGCCCGACCAGTATGCGGACGCCGCGCGCGATCTGGCGCAACAGCAGCACCGCGGCGACCGCGAACGCCGCGAACAAGGCGAGAAACACGACCGGGTGCGCGATGGCGAGCCACAGGCCGGCCGGCACGAGCCCGTCTTCGGCAAACGAAACCGCCCAGTTCGTGAACGGTTCGGGGGAAGTGTTGATCACTGCGCGGCCGCCCGTTTTCGCGAGATGCGTTCCGGCGGCGACGCCGCCGCCGAGGAGCGCTGCGGCAAGCGCCACCGCTGCTCCCGAGTCCGCGAACACTGCGGCCGCGAGCGCGGCGCCTGCCGGGATGCGGATGAAGCTGTGCACCGCGTCCCAGAGGCTGTCCACCCACGGCAGCTTGTCGGCGAAGAACTCGACCAGCGTCATGAAACCGCTTGCGCCGAGAACGAGGGGGTGCGCGAGCACTTCGAGGTGCTCAGGCAGCTCGATCCAGCCGAGCCGGCCCGCGAGGCCCACGCAAAGCAGCGCGGCGTAGATCCGCAGCCCGCTGCCCCAGGCGAGCGCCGCGGCGACGGCGATTTCCGGCAGGTGGCTGCGCAGCGCCTCCATCTAGGAACGGGGGAACCGAGGTTCCGCCGCAGCCCCCTCCTGGAACTCCGGCACGCAAACGAGCGTTCCGTTCACCCGCGCCACCTTGACCCCGACGCCGTAGACCGCCTGGAGGTTTTCCGCGGTGATGACGATCTCGGGCGCACCGTAGCGCAGCGTGCCGTCGCGCGCGAGCAGCAGCGCGTGGCTCGCGCCGTGAAACGCTTCGTCCGGATGGTGCGTAGAGAAAACCACCGCGAGTCCGCGGTCGGCGAGCTGGCGGATGTAGCGCAACACGCGCACCTGGTTGCCGAAGTCGAGGTTTGCCGTGGGCTCGTCGAGCACCAGCGCGAGCGGTTCCTGGGCGAGCGCACGGGCAAGCAGTGCAAGCTGGCGTTCGCCGCCGCTGACTTCGGTGTACGGCCGCTCGGCGAGCGGCGCGATGCCCAGGGCAGCGAGCGCCGCATCGGCCGCGGCGACGTCCCTCGCGTCGGGGGCGCCGAACAGGCCGACCCGCGCGGCGCGGCCCATGAGCGCGACCTCCCGGACCGTGAAGGCGTATTCCGGCGCGTGATCCTGGGGCACGTAGGCGAGACGGTGGGCGACTTCGCGGCGGCTCAACGCGGCGAACGGCTTTCCGCCCAGCACCAGCTCGCCCGCGAGCGCAGGCTGCAATCCGAGGAGCGTGCGGAACAGCGTCGTCTTGCCGCCGCCGTTGGGGCCGAGCACGCAGAGCACCTCGCCGGCGTGCAGCGCCAGTTCGAGCCCCTGCGCGATGCGGCGCCCGGGGTAGCCGAAGGCGAGCGCGCGAGCCTCCAGGATCATGTCCAGCCCCGCCTTGCGCGAAGCAGCAGAACGAGGAACGCCGGCGTGCCGACGAGCGCGGTCACCACGCCCGGCGGCAGCTCGATCGACGTCGCGGTCCGGCAGACGGTGTCGACGACGAGCAGGAACGCGGCGCCAAAGAGCATCGCGAGGGGCAGCAGGCGCGAGAATTCCGGCCCCGCGACGAGCCGCGCGGCGTGCGGAATGAGCAGCCCGACCCAGCCGATCACGCCCGAGATCGCCACGCAGGCGGCAGTCATGAGCGTCGCCGCGCTCACCACGGCGAGGCGCATCGCGGTCACCGGCACGCCGAGCGAGCGTGCTTCGTCGTCATCGAGCGCGAGCAGGTTCATGCGCCAACGCAGCAGCCACAGCGGGATCAGTCCCACGGCGACGAGCGGCAAGGCGAGCGCCAGGTCGAGCGGAGCGACGCTCGCGAGGCTGCCGAGCAGCCAGAAGGTGATCGGCGGCAGTTGGTTGAGCGGATCGGCCAGCGTTTTCACGAGCGCCACGACGGCGCCGAGCAGCGATCCGATCACCACGCCGGAGAGCACCAGCGCAAGTCCCGGGTCGTGGCGGCGTGCGGCGCTCGCCACGGCGTAGGCGAGCGCAACCGCGGCGAGACCGCCGATGAATGCCGCGATCTGAATCGTGAGCGCATCCTGGGAGAAGAAGATCGCGAGCACCGCGCCCGCGGCGGCGCCCGCCGAGACACCGAGGATATCCGGCGAGACGAGCGCGTTGCGGAACATCCCCTGGTACGCGGTGCCTGCCGCGGCCAGCGCAGCGCCGACGAGCAGCGCCGCGGCAATGCGCGGCGCACGGATCTGCCAGACGATCTGCGTCGCCTGATCGGCGGTTTCGCCGGGCTCGAAGAGGCTCGCGAGCGCACCGAGCAGTTCGCGCGGCGAAAGCGGCACCTCTCCGAGCGTCAGCGCGATCGCCGCCAAGGCAGCGAGCGCGATCCCGGCGAGGAAGGTCGTGGCACGCGGGCTGCGAGTCAACGGGTGCACATCCAGGCGACGGGTTCGCAGCCTGCGCCGCAGCGTCGCAGGGCCCTCGCTTCGGCCTCGGCGCGAGTGGCGCCCGTTTGCGTGACGTGGCGCCGGTCGTTGCGCGCGAGCGCCGCGCATTTGCTGCTCACGGAGGCCACGACTTCGCACTGCGGATGGCCGCACTGGCGCAGCGCTTCACGCTGCGCATCCCGGCGCGTCCGGCGATC
>MERB01000020.1:77541-78750 GCA_001770475.1 Betaproteobacteria bacterium RIFCSPLOWO2_02_FULL_66_14
CGAGGCCGTGGCGAGGATCAGTTCGAACAGCCGCTCGCCGACCGCCGGGATCGATTCCTTGCCCTCGACGATCGTGCCGCAGTTGAGGTCCATGTCCTCTTCCTGGTGCTCGAAGAGCGGCGTGTTGGTCGCGAGTTTCAGCGACGGCGCGGGCTTGCAGCCGTACGCGGAGCCGCGTCCGGTCGTGAAGCAGATGAGGTTTGCGCCGCCCGCCACCTGTCCGGTCGCCGACACCGGGTCGTAGCCCGGGGTGTCCATGTAGACGAAACCCTTCGCGGTCACCGCTTCGGCGTATTCGTACACGTCGACGAGGTTGGTGGTGCCGCCCTTGGCCACCGCGCCGAGCGACTTTTCGAGAATCGTGGTGAGCCCACCGGCCTTGTTGCCGGGCGAGGGGTTGTTGTTCATCTCGTTGCCGTTCCTCCGGGTGTAGTCCTCCCACCAGCGGATGCGGCGGATCAGTTTTTCGCCCACCTCACGGTTGACGGCGCGACGGGTGAGCAGGTGCTCGGCGCCGTAGATTTCCGGCGTCTCGGAGAGGATCGCGCTGCCGCCGTGGCGCACCAGTGCGTCGACCGCGGCGCCAAGCGCGGGATTGGCGCTGATTCCGGAATAGCCGTCCGAGCCCCCGCATTGCAGTCCGAGCACGAGGTGACTCGCGGGAACGGTCTCGCGCTTCACCCGGTTCGCCTCAGGCAGCAACGCCTCGATGCGTGCGATGCCTTCGCGCACCGCCTTCGCCGTGCCGCCTTTTTCCTGGATCGTGTAGGCGTGCAGCGTGTCGTTGCGCTTGAGTTTCTCGGCCGCGAGCAGTGCGTTCACCTGGTTTGCCTCGCACCCCAGTCCGACGACCTGCACCGCGAAGAAGTTCGGGTGGCGCGCATAGCCCGCCATCGTCCTGCGCAGCACGTCCATCGGTTCGCCATCGCTCGCCATGCCGCAACCCGACTTGTGCGTGAGCGCAACCACGCCGTCGACGTTCGGGTAATCGCCGAGCCGGTTCTCGAAATGCCGGGCGATGCTGCGCGCGACGGTCGCCGAGCAGTTGACGCTGGTGAGAATGCCGAGGTAGTTGCGCGTGGCGACGCGGCCATCGGAGCGCACGATGCCCTGGAACGTCGCCGGGGCCGCGTCGCGCTCGGTCGGCTTGACGTCGGCGCAGAAGGCGAAATCGCGCTCGAATTCGCCCATCGCGAGATTGTGCACGTG
>MERB01000020.1:78759-86250 GCA_001770475.1 Betaproteobacteria bacterium RIFCSPLOWO2_02_FULL_66_14
GCGCACCGCGATTTTGTGACCGGCGGGGATGCGCGCGGCCGCCTCGACGCCGCCCTCGTTCAGCAGCCGCGTGCCGGCCGCGAGCTCGACGCGCGCGATGACTACGTCGTCGGCGGCATTGAGCCGGATCGTGAGGTCCGCGGCCTGCAGCATGAAATCTCCTTCGAGTCCTGCCCGGATGTTAACGCGGCGCGAGGACGGCCGCCTGCCGCAGCGCCTCCAGCAGGCTGCGCTCGTCGGCCTTGCCGGTGCCGGCAATGTCGAACGCCGTGCCGTGATCGACCGACGTGCGCACCACCGGCAGCCCCGCGGTGACGTTGACGCCGAGATCGAAGGCGACCGCCTTGACGGGCGCGTGGCCCTGGTCGTGGTACATCGCGACGACGAGGTCGAAATCTCCCCGCAGGGCGCGGAAAAACAGCGTGTCCGCGGGCAACGGTCCCTCGACGCGCCAGCCACGCGCGCGGCACGCAACCATCGCCGGAACGATTTTGAATTCCTCTTCGCCGCGCCCGAACAGTCCGCCTTCTCCGGCATGCGGATTGATGCCGCAGACCGCGATGCGCGGCTCCTCGATCCCCGAGCGCCGCAGCAAATCCCTTCCGCGGGCGATGGTTCGCTCGACCAGGCCCGCGTCGATCTTGGCGACGGCATCGATGAGCCCGATGTGGGTGGTGACATGGATCACGCGCAGGTTCGGCGCGAGCAGCATCAGCGACACTTCCTTCGTCCCGGTGAGCTTCGCCAGCAGCTCGGTATGCCCGGGAAACTGGTGTCCGGCGGCGTTGAGGGCTTCCTTGTTGAGCGGGGCGGTGCAGATGGCGTCGATCTGGCCCTCGAGAGCAAGCGCGGCCGCGCGCTCGACGTAGCGGTACGCTGCCTCGCCCGCGATCGGCGAAAGCACGCCGAACGGCAGGGCTTCCGGGACCAGAGCGAGATCGAGGCAGTCGAGCGTCCCGTGGGCGAACTGCGCTTCGCTCACCGAGTGCACGGCGTGGATCGCGAGTTCGCGGCCGGTGATCGCGCAGGCCTGTTGCAGCCTGAGCCGGTCGCCGATGACGAGCGGGCGGCACAGCGCGTAGACCTCGGCATGCGCGAGCGCCTTGACGATGACCTCCGGGCCGACCCCGGTCGGGTCCCCCATCGTGATGCCGATGCGCGGACGGTTCATGTCGTTCTCAACTCGCAAATAGGGGACAGACCACGTTTATTCGTCTGCGCGCAGAAAAACGTGGTCTGTCCCGGTTTTAGAAGAAGCGCTTCGGCAGCCAGAGCACGATCTCGGGCACGTAAGTGCACAGCAGCAGCGTGGCGAGCAGCGGCAGCAGCCATGGCAGGATCGCAATCGTCGTGCGCTCGAATGACAGTTTCGCGATCCGCGACAGCACGAACAGCACCGTGCCCATCGGCGGATGCAGCAGCCCGATCATCAGGTTGAGCACCATCACGAGGCCGAAATGCACCAGGTCGATGCCGAGCTTCTGGCAGATCGGGATCAGGATCGGCACCAGCAGCGTGATCGCCGCCACCGGCTCGAGGAAACAGCCGACGAACAGCAGCAGCAGGTTGGCAAGCAGCAGGAACACGGCCGGGTTCTGCGTGAACGCGAGCAACCAGGTGGCGATGTCCTCGGTGACGCGCGTCACGGTGAGCAGCCAGCCGAAAATCGATGCCGCGGCGACGATGAACAGGACCACGGCCGTGGTCTCGATCGTGTCCATCGTGATCTTGATGAGCGTGCGCCAGTCGATCGTGCGGTACCACGCCAGGCCGAGGAAGAGCGAGTAGATCGAGGCGGCGATCGCGCCCTCGGTCGGCGTGAACACGCCGAGCGTCATTCCGCCCACCAGGAGAAACGGCGTCATCATGGCGAGGAAGGCTTCGACGAAAGTCTTGCCGAGGACGCGCCAGGAGAACTTGGCGTCGGCGACGTACTTGCGCGTGTGCGCGTAGTAGGCGACGGTGAGCATCATCACCACGCCCATCAGGATCCCGGGAATGACTCCGGCGAGGAAGAGTTGCCCGATCGAGACGCCGGCCATCATGCCGTAAATGACGAAGGGCAGCGAGGGCGGGATGATCGGGCCGACCGTGGCCGAGGCCGCGGTGACGCCAACCGCGAACTCGGTCGAGTAGCCGTGGTCCTTCATCGCCTTGATCTCGACCGTGCCCAGGCCGGCGGCGTCGGCGATCGCGGTGCCCGACATGCCGGCGAAAATCATCGAGCCGACGACGTTGACGTGCCCGAGCCCGCCCTTCATCCAGCCCACGAGCGCGAGCGCGAAGTTGTAGATGCGGTTGGTGATGCCCGCCGAGTTCATCAGGTTGCCCGCCCAGATGAAAAACGGCACCGCGAGCAGCGGGAACGAGTCGACGCCGCCGTACATGCGATGGATGACGACGAAGTCGGGGATGTTCTTCGTCCACATCACGTAGATGAGCGAAGCGGCGCACATCGCGATCGCCACCGGCACGCCGCCCGCCATGAAGGCGAGGAATGTCGCCATCAGCGCGCCAGGCGTCATTTTTCGCCCCCTTCGAGCGCGATTTCCGGGCGCTCGAGAATGCTGTAGCCCTGCCTCCAGTGCCGCCAGGCGACCTGCAGCGAGCGGTAGAACATCAGGCAGAATCCGAACAGCATCGCGCCGAACACCCAGCCCATCGGCAGATCGACGATCGCCATGCGCTGCATGCCGATTTTCCCCAGCAGCAGCCAGTTGAGCCAGGCCGCGTATCCGAAGAACAGCACCCGAATGAGATCCACCACGGTCGAGAGCGTGCGCGCGAAGCCCTTCGGCATCCAGCGGTAGAACGCATCGACCTGAATGTGGTTGTTCCTGCGCACGGCCATCGAGGCGCCGACGAACACCGTGGCGACCAGGAGGTAGCGCGCGATCTCCTCGGTCCAGCCGGCCGGGTCGCCGAGGAAGTAGCGGGTGAACACCTGGTAGAACACGACGAACGCGAGCACCCAGAAAATGGCGAACGCAATCCAGTCTTCCCAGCCGTAGCCGTCCAGGCGCACCGGCTCGTCGGTGACATGGAACTGGCCGTCGCTGCCGAGGACGTGATCGTCTTCGCGGTACTGGTGAATCTGCGTCACACCGTGCGGTTCAGTGGTTGTCGCGCGGCACGAAGGCGCCGCTCTTGCCGACGAGGAAATCGAGGTCAGCCCCCTGATCGGCCTGCAGGACGTGGTCGACGTACAGTTTCCAGTAACCGCGCGTGAGCGGCGGCTTCGGTTTCTTCCACTTTGCGCGGCGCTTGGCGAGCGTCTTCTCCGGTACCAGCAACTGCAGCTTCCGTTTCGCGACGTCGAGTTCGATCAGGTCGCCGGTTTCGACCAGCGCCAGCGTCCCGCCCGCAGCCGCCTCGGGAGCGGCGTGCAGTACGACGGTGCCGTAGGCGGTGCCCGACATGCGCGCATCCGAGATGCGCACCATGTCGGTGATGCCCTTCTTCAGCAGCTTCGGCGGCAACGGCATGTTGCCCACTTCGGCCATCCCGGGATAGCCCTTCGGGCCGCAGTTCTTCAGCACCATCACGCAGGTTTCGTCGATGTCGAGCGCGGAGTCGTCGATTCTCCGGTGAAAATCCTCGATCGACTCGAACACCACTGCGCGCCCGCGGTGCCTGAGCAGTTCCGGCGTCGCCGCCGAGGGCTTGATGATCGCGCCGTCGGGGCAGAGATTGCCGCGCAGCACTGCGATGCCGGTGTTCTTCTTGAACGGTTTCTTCTGCGCGTGGATCACATCGCGGTTCCAGCACGGCGCTTCGCGGTTGTTGTCCCAGATCGTCGCGCCGTTCACCGTGAGCGCGTCCTTGTGCAGCAGGCCCGCCTCGCCCAGTTCGCGCAGCACCGCGGGCAGCCCGCCCGCATAGTAGAAGTCCTCCATCAGGTACTTGCCCGAGGGCATGAGGTTGACGAGGCAATGCACGCCGCGCCCCAGGCGGTCCCAGTCCTCGAGCCTCAGGTCGACGCCGATGCGCCGCGCGATCGCGATCAAGTGGATCACGGCGTTGGTCGAGCCGCCGATGGCGGCGTTGGCGCGAATCGCGTTCTCGAAGGCCTGCCGCGTGAGGATCTTCGACAGCGTGACGTTTTCTCCAACCAGTCCGACGATACGGCGTCCGGCCATGCGCGCAAGCACGTTGCGGCGCGCATCCACCGCCGGAATCGCGGCGTTCCCCGGCATGCCGACGCCGAGCGCCTCGACCATGGAAGCCATGGTGGACGCGGTACCCATCGTCATGCAGTGGCCGTGCGAGCGGTGCATGCACGACTCGGCCTCGTGGAATTCCTTCAGCGTGATCCGGCCGGCGCGCAGGTCCTCCGACATCGACCAGGTGTTGGTGCCCGAGCCGATGTCGGTGCCGCGGTACTTGCCCGAAAGCATCGGCCCGCCGGAGACCGCGATGGAGGGCAGATCGACGCTCGATGCGCCCATCAGCAGCGCCGGCGTCGTTTTGTCGCAGCCCACGAGCAATACCACGCCGTCGAGCGGATTGGCGCGGATCGACTCCTCGACGTCCATGCTCGCGAGATTGCGGTACAGCATCGCGGTCGGCCGCAGCAGCGTCTCCCCGAGCGACATCACCGGGAATTCGAGCGGAAATCCGCCGGCCTCGAGAACCCCGGCCTTCACGTGCTCGGCGATGGCGCGGAAGTGCGAGTTGCACGGCACCAGTTCCGAATGGGTGTTGCAGATGCCGATGACGGGCCGGCCGTCGAACTGGTCCTGCGGCACGCCGCGGTTCTTCACCCAGCTGCGGTAGAGAAAGCCGTAGATGTCGTCGCGCCCGAACCACTGCGCGCTGCGCAATGCTGGAGTCTTCTTGGCCATGGATCCGGTGGTTCTCTTGGTCGTTGGCGTTGCGGCGCAGGATTTCCTGGACCGCCAGGCGTGGTGGTTCTTCAGTACGTGGCCCGTCCGCCCGAGACGTCGAACACGCCGCCGGTCGAGAATGCGCAGTCCTCGGAGGCGAGCCAGCAGACGAGCGCCGCGACCTCGTCGACCGTGACGAACCGGCCCATCGGGATCTTGGAGAGCATGAAGTTGATGTGCTGCTCGGTCATCTGGTCGAAGATCGCGGTCTTCGCTGCGGCCGGCGTCACGCAGTTGACGAGAACGCCGCTTTGCGCGAGTTCCTTGCCGAGCGACTTGGTGAGCGAAATCACGCCGGCCTTGGAGGCCGAGTAGGCGACCGCGTTCGGATTGCCTTCCTTGCCTGCGATCGAGGCGATGTTGACGATGCGGCCGTACCCGGCCTTCACCATCTGCGGCGCGACCGCGCGGCAGCACAGGAACTGGCTGGTGAGATTGACCCGCAGCACGCGCTCCCATTCCTCGATCGGGTAGTCCACCGTAGGGCGGTTCATCCCGGCGATCCCCGCGTTGTTGACCAGCACGTCGATTCCCGCCAGCGCCTCGAGCGCCGAGCGCACGCCGCGCTCGACCGCGGCGGGCTCGGTGACGTCGATCGAATCACCCGTGACCGAACTGCCGAGCGCAGCGACGGCGCCTGCGAGCAGCCGGTCGTCGCGGTCCCAGATGCGCACCCTGGCGCCCGAGGCGAGGAGGCGCTTCGCAATCGCGAGACCGATGCCCTGCGCGCCGCCGGTGACGATGGCCCTGCGCCCCTTGAAGTCGAGCCGGTTCATTCCTTGACCGCTCCGGTCATGCCCGAGACGTAATGTTCCACGAAGAACGAGTACAGGATCGCCACCGGCAGCGAGCCGAGCAACGCCCCCGCCATGAGCGATCCCCAATGGTAGACGTCGCCTTCGACGAGTTCCGTGACCACGCCCACCGGCACGGTCTTCACCTCGGAGGAGGAGATGAAGGTGAGCGCGTAGATGAACTCGTTCCACGACAGCGTGAAGGCGAAAATGCCGGCCGAGATCAGTCCCGGGACGGCAAGCGGCAGAATGATCTTCACCAGGATCTGCCAGCGCGAGGCGCCGTCGATGAGCGCGCATTCCTCGAGTTCGTAGGGAATCGTGCGGAAGTAACCCATCAGGAGCCAGGTGCAGAACGGCACCAGGAACGTCGGGTAGGTGAGGATCAGCGCCCAGCGCGTATCGAAAAGGCCCAGTTTGAACACGATCGTCGCGAGCGGGATGAACAGGATCGACGGCGGCACCAGGTAGGCGAGGAAGATCGCGAGCCCCGTCTGCTTTGCGCCGCGGAAGCGCAGCCGCTCGATCGCGTAGGCGGCGAGCACCGAGGCGGCGAGCGAGGTGAAGGTGGACACCACCGAGACCACCACCGTGTTCCACATCCATTGCGGGTAGGAGGTCTGGAACAGCAGTTTCTCGATGTGCGCGAGCGTCGGCTCGATCACCCAGAAGGGATTGCCCTCGCGCGACAGCAGCTCGGCGTTCGGCTTGAACGTGGTCACCGCCATCCAGTAGAACGGAAACAGCAGGACGAACACGAATACCCCGAGCGGCAGGTAAACCATCACCGCGCGCCGCGGCAGCGACTCGAGATACCCCATCCCGCGCGAGTCGGTCGCCGGCGTGGTCATCGGTCGGTCGCGCCCTGCTGCCAGGCGCGCCGCTGCAGGCCGAAATACGAAAACAGGATCGCCGCGAGGAGGAACGGCACCATCGCGATCGCGATCGCCGCGCCCTCGCCGAGCGCGCCACCCGGAATCGCGCGCTGGAACGACAGCGTCGCCATGAGGTGCGTCGAGTTGAGCGGTCCGCCGCGCGTGATCACGTAGATCAACTGGAAATCGGTGAAGGTGAACAGCACCGAAAAGGTCATCACGACCGCGATGATCGGCGTGAGCAGCGGCAGCGTGACGTGCCAGAAGCGCTGCCAGCCGCTCGCGCCGTCGATCGCCGCAGCCTCGTAGAGCGACGGCGAGATCGTCTGCAGTCCTGCGAGCAGCGTGATGGCGACGAAGGGCACGCCGCGCCAGACGTTGGCAGCGATCACCGACCAGCGCGCGTTCCAGGGGTCGCCGAGGAAGTCGATGTAGCGGTCGATCAGGCCGAACTTGGTCAGAACCCAACTGATGATCGAGAACTGGGCATCGAATATCCACCAGAAGGCGATCGCCGAAAGCGCGGTCGGCACGATGTACGGCAGCAGGATCGCGGCGCGGAAAAACGACTTGAACGGCAGGTGCTGGTTGAGCAGGATCGCGAGCCACAGCCCGAGGAAGAACTTGAGCACGCTCGCAACCACGGTGTAGAGGAGCGTGTTGAACAGGGCGAGCCGCGTCACGCTGTCGCCCCAGAGGTAGACGTAGTTCTCGAGGCCGACCCATTCGCCGGGGCGCCCCACCTTGGCGTCGGTGAAGCCGAGCCAGACGCCCAAGCCCAGTGGATAGGTGAGAAAGACGAGCAGCAACGCCGCCGCCGGGAGCATGAACAGCAGCCCGAGGGTGTTGCGATTGTCGAATAAGCGATGCATAGGCAGCTACGCCAGGATGAACGGCGCTTGCGTCCGTTCCATCCGGACAGAGTGAACCCGGCGC
>MERB01000020.1:86279-100561 GCA_001770475.1 Betaproteobacteria bacterium RIFCSPLOWO2_02_FULL_66_14
GCGCGCGCTCGGCCGCTTCCTGCGGCGTGCGCTGGCCGGAGGCGGCTTCGGCCACCATGTTGACGACGATGAAGTCGGCCGCCGCGCCCGCGGAGGCGTAACCCATCTTCCCGGCGTAGCCGATCGGCCGCATGATCTTCATCGCGTCGCGGTACGGCGTGTGCTTCGGATCGACCGTCCAGATCGGGTTCTTCTCGTACGCGACCAGCGGGTGGGTGACGTAGCCGATGGCGGCCTGCATCCACTGGCCGTACTGTTCCTCCTCCATCATGAAGCGGATGAACTCCTTGGCCGCCTTCGGATACTTGCTGTACTTGAAGATCATCTGGTTGAAGAACAGATTCAACTCGGTCTGCACGCCCGCGGGCCCGATCGGCATGTTGGCGTGGTTGATGTCCGCGACCATTTCCTTGAGCTTCGGGTCCTGCGAGGTCTTGGCGGCGTAATAGATCGAAATGCCGTTCGCCGTGACGCTGCACTGGCTGTCGAGGAAGGCCTTGTTGTTGTTCGGGTCGAGCCAGGAAAGCGTTCCCGGCACGAAGGTCCCGTACAGTTCCTTCGCGTACTCGAGCGCCTTGACCGTCTCCGGGCTGTTGATTACGACTTTGTTGTTCTGGTCGACGAGCTTGCCGCCGTGGGACCAGAGCAGCCAGTGCGTCCAGACGTTGCCGTCGCCCGTGGCGTTGCCCAAGGCGAAACCGCCCGGCGTGCCCTTTTCCTTCAACGCCTTCATCAGTTTCAGGAAGCCGTCGGTGTCGCGCGGGAAACTCGAGAACCCGGCCGCCTTGACCTGGCTTTCGCGGTAAACGAGCGCGTTGCCGGCGCAACCGAAGGGAATGCCGATCCAGTTCTTGCCGTTCGGCCGCAGGTAGGCCTCGCACACCGGGTACCAGCCGCCGTATTTCTTGCCGAGATAGTTCGCCAGATCGGTCACGTCGACCAGTTTCTCGGGATACAGGTTCGCGTCGTCGTGCGTCGAGAGAATGATGTCGGGCCCGGCGCCGGTATTCGCCGCCACGGCGGCTTTCGGGCGCACGTCTTCCCAGCCTTCGTTGTCCACCCGCACTTCAATGCCGTATTTGGCGCTGAACGCGGCCACGTTCTTCATGTACTGGTCGATGTCGCCCTGCACGAACCGGCTCCAGCGCAGCACCCGGAGCTTCGCGCCCTTCTCGGGTGCGTTGCTCCACTGCGCGTGCGCGTCCTTCACCCAGATCATCGGGCCTGCGGCGGCACCGGCGGCGACGCCCGCCGACATTTTGAGAAAATCCCTGCGCTTCATCTTGCTCATTTTGAGCCTCCTTGGTTGCGCTTGCGGTTAGGCGAGCCTGGCTCCGCTCGCCGGATCGAAGAGATAGGTGAGTTGCGGCGCGAGGCGGATCTGCGCGCCGGGACGAAATTCATGACGCTCGCGCACCACCGCGACGACGTCGGTGCCCGCGAGCTTGCAGAAGACCTGGGTGTCGGCGCCGGTCGGCTCGACCACCACCACCGTCGCGGGCAGGCCGTCCGCGCCGACGCTGAAATGCTCCGGACGCACGCCGACGACGACTTCGCGCGCGCCAGCGAGCGTCGCGCCGCCCGGCAGCGGGACGCGGATCCCCTGGCCGAGTTCGATGCCGGTGCCGTTGGACTTGCCGGAAAGGAAATTCATCGCCGGCGAGCCGATGAACCCGGCGACGAACAGATTCGCCGGATTGTCGTAGAGTTCGAGCGGCGAGCCGATCTGCTCGACGCGCCCCATGTTCATGACGACGATTTTGTCGGCCATGGTCATCGCCTCGATCTGGTCGTGCGTGACGTAGACCGAGGTGGTGCGCAGCCGCTGGTGCAACTCCTTGATCTCGGTGCGCATCTGCACGCGGAGCTTGGCGTCGAGGTTCGACAGCGGTTCGTCGAACAGGAACACCTGCGGCTTCCTCACGATCGCGCGTCCCATCGCGACGCGCTGGCGCTGGCCACCGGAAAGCTGCCGTGGGTAGCGCGCGAGATACTCGCCCAGGCCCAGGATCTGCGCCGCATCGTCGACTCGCTGCCGGATCTCCTGCGACGGGCGCCCGGCGAGTTTCAGCGAGAACCCCATGTTGTCGAACACGGTCATGTGCGGATACAGCGCGTAGTTCTGGAACACCATCGCGATGTCGCGCTCCTTGGGCGCAACCGCGTTCACCACGCGCCCGCCGATTGCGATCGTACCGGCGGAAATCTCCTCGAGCCCGGCGATCATCCGCAGCAGGGTCGACTTGCCGCAGCCCGAGGGCCCGACGAGCACGCAGAATTCTCCGTCCTCGATCGATACGTCGACTCCGTGCACGACTTCGGTCGAGCCGAAGGACTTTCGAATCTGCGAAAGGGTGACTGCGGCCACGCGGCGGGTTGGAGTCGGGGAGGTTTATCGATTGCGGGGAACGGCAGTCTAAGGCATCCCGATCCGGCCGGGCAAACCGCGCGTAAACCCTTGCGCGGCGTGTGGAGGAGCGGCCTCGCGTCGTATAATCCGAGCCCTTCCGAAGGAGAATCCAGTGGCTGGGCGGCTTGCAGGCAAGGTCGCGTTCATCACCGCGGCGGGACAGGGCATCGGGCGTGGCGCGGCGCTGGCGTTTGCGCGCGAGGGGGCGAAGGTCTGGGCGAGCGACATCAACCCGAAGGCGCTCGCCGATCTGGAGGGCCGTGACGGCATCCGCAGCTGCGTGCTCGACGCTACCGACGAGGCCGCCGTGGCACGGACCGCGGCAGAGGTCGGCACGATCGACGTGCTGTTCAACTGCGCGGGTTTCGTGCACCACGGCACGATCCTCGATTGCACGCCGAAGGACTGGGAGTTCAGCTTGAACCTCAACGTGAAATCGATGTACCTCGTGACGCGCGCCTTTCTCCCCGGGATGCTCGCGCAGAAGCGCGGCTCGATCATCAACATGTCCTCCATCGCCTCGAGTGCGAAGGGGCTGCCCAACCGTTTCGTGTACGGCACGACCAAGGCGGCGGTGGTGGGGCTGACCAAGGCGATCGCAGCCGATTACGTGAAACAGGGCATCCGCTGCAACTGCATCGGTCCGGGCACCGTCGACACGCCCTCGCTGCGGCAGCGGATCGCGGCGTTTCCCGACCCGGTGCAGGCGGAGAAGGACTTCATCGCGCGCCAGCCCATGGGGCGTTTGGGCGGCGTCGACGACATCACGGGAATTCTCGTGTTTCTCGCATCCGACGAGTCGCTCTTCGCGACCGGGAATCTGTATTCCATCGACGGGGGTATGACGATATGAGGCTTTGCCGCTGGGGAAAGAGCGGTGCCGAGAAGCCCGGCATCGTGGACTCGGAGGGACGCGTTCGCGACCTGTCGAAAGTCGTGGCGCAGATCGGGCCCGCGGAGCTCTCGCCCCGCAGCCTGAGGCGGCTCGGCAAAATCAAGCCCGAGTCGCTCGCGGTGGTGCCGAACGGCCCTCGCCTCGGCGTGCCTTATGTCGGAATCGGCAAGTTCATCGCGATCGGTCTCAACTTCAGCGACCATGCCAAGGAATCGGGCATGGCGGTCCCGCCGGAGCCCGTGGTATTCACGAAGGCGACGACCTGCATCAACGGGCCGAACGATGACGTGATCAAGCCGCGCAACTCGACCAAGCTCGACTGGGAGGTGGAGCTGGGCGTGGTGATCGGGACCAAGGCGCAATACGTCAGTGAAGGCCAGGCGCTCGAGCACGTCGCCGGCTACTGCATCGTGAACGACATCTCGGAGCGCAGCTTTCAGCTCGCCACCAGCCAGTGGGACAAGGGCAAGGGCGCAGACACCTTCGGGCCGATCGGGCCGTGGCTGGTCACGACCGACGAGATCACCGATCCGCAGTCACTCGACATGTGGCTGGACGTGAACGGCCGGCGCATGCAGACTGGCAACACGCGAACCATGGTCTTCGGCGTCGCGAACATCGTATCGCACGTCAGCCAGTACATGACCCTGATGCCGGGCGACATCATCACCACCGGCACCCCGCCGGGTGTCGGCATGGGGATGAAGCCCAGCCCCGTGTTTCTCGACGTGGGAGACGTGATGGCCCTCGGAATCCGAGGGCTCGGCGAGCAGCGACAAACCGTGGTCGCCGCGAACTGAGTCCGGCGATGGATCGGGGCGGCGCGCGCTTCACGTTGGAGTAAGCTTGCTCAATCCAGTGAACTCTCTGCGCATCAATGGCGAGCGGCTTTGGCAATCGCTCGCCGAACTCGCCCGGATCGGCGCGACGCCCAAGGGTGGCGTGAAGCGGCTCACGCTCACCGCGGTCGACCGCGAAGCGCGCGAGCGCTTCGTCGCCTGGGCGCGCGCTGCGGATCTGGCCGTGAGGGTCGATGCGATCGGCAACATTTTCTGCCGCCGCGCCGGCACCGATCCTCATGCCGCGCCCGTGGCGATGGGCAGCCATCTCGATTCGCAACCCTCGGGCGGCAAGTACGACGGCGCCTACGGCGTCATGGCGGGGCTGGAGGTGATGCGCAGCCTCAACGACGCCGGCGTCGCGACGCGCGCGCCGCTCGAAGTCGTGTCCTGGACCAACGAGGAAGGTTCGCGTTTCACGCCGGTGATGATGGGCTCGGGGGTCGTGGCAGGCGTCTTCCCGCTCGAGCATTGCCTCGTGCAACGTGACGCCGACGGCGTTTCGGTGGGCGAGGCCCTGAAAGCGATCGGCTTCGCGGGCGAGGCGCAGGCGCCCAGGCTGGGCGCGTACTTCGAAGCGCACATCGAGCAGGGACCGGTGCTCGAAGCCGAGCGCACGACGATCGGCGTCGTGCAGGGCGCGCTCGGGCAGCGTTGGTTCGACTGCGTGATCACGGGGCAGGACGCGCACGCCGGGCCGACACCGATGGATTCGCGCCAGGACGCGCTCATCGGCGCGAGCCGCCTGGTGCTGGAGGTGAACCGCATCGCGCGGGCGCACCCCGATTACGCGCGCGGGACAGTCGGGTACCTGCAGGTCAAGCCGAACTCGCGCAACGTCGTCCCGGGCGAGGTGCGGATGTCGGTCGAATTCCGCAACGCCAGGGACTCGACGCTGCTCGCGATGGTCGCCGAGTTGAAGTCCTGCGTGCGATCGATCGAAGCAGAATGCCGCGTCGCCATGGCGCTCGATGAAATCGTGTACTTCCCACCGTGCGAATTCGACGCCCGCATGGTCGCGAGCGTGCGCGCGGCGGCAGGATCGCTCGGGCTGTCGCATCGCGATATCGTGAGCGGCGCCGGGCACGACGCGGTCTACGTGGCGCGGATCGCGCCGACCGCGATGATCTTCATCCCCTGCGAAGGGGGCATCAGTCACAACGAGCTGGAGCGCGCGACGCCGCAGGATCTTGCGGCCGGGTGCAACGTTCTGTTGCACGCAGTACTCGCCCGCGCCGGAGTCACACAAGCCAAGGAGGCCGTTACATGAACGATCGCGCAGACGTTTCCACGACCCTGGAGAACTCCCCGTTCTTCATGCCGTTCTCGATGAACCGGCAGTTCAAGAGACATCCGCGCCTGCTGGCGCGCGCCGAAGGCATGCACTACTACACGCCGGAAGGTCGCAAGATCCTCGACGGCACTGCGGGACTGTGGTGCGTGAACGCGGGGCACTGCCGCAAGAAGATCGTCGACGCGGTGTCGCGAGGGGTGGCGACGCTCGATTTCGCGCCGCCCTTCCAGATGGGACACCCGCTCGCGTTTGAATTCGCCGAGCGGCTGCAGCCGCTGTTGCCCAAGGGTTTGACGCGGATGTTCTTCACCAATTCGGGGTCCGAGTCGGTGGACACGGCGCTCAAGCTCGCGCTCGCCTACCACCGCGTGCGCGGCGAGGGGCACCGAATGCGCCTCATCGGCCGCGAGAAGGGCTATCACGGCGTCAACTTCGGCGGCACGGCAGTCGGCGGCATCGTCGGCAACCGCAGGATATTCGGTGCGCTGGTGACGGGCGTGGATCACATCCGCCACACGCACGATCTGGCGCGCAACGCGTTTTCGCGCGGCCAGCCGAAGCATGGTGCGGAGCTCGCCGAGGACCTCGAGCGCCTGTGCCAGTTGCACGATCCCTCCACCATCGCCGCGGTCATCGTCGAGCCGGTCGCGTGCTCGGCGGGCGTGTACGTGCCGCCGCAGGGCTATCTGCAGAAGCTGAGAGAGATTTGCGATCGCCACGGCATCCTGCTCATCTTCGATGAAGTGATCAACGCCTGGGGACGCCTGGGGCAGCCGTTCGCGTCGCAGCATTTCGGCGTCACGCCCGACCTGATCACGACCGCGAAAGGCATCACCAACGGCACGGTGCCGATGGGCGCGGTGTTCATGAAGGAGGATATGTATCAGGCCTTCATGACCGGTCCCGAGAATACGATCGAAATGCCGCACGGCTACACCTACTCGGCTCACCCGGTCGCCTGCGCGGCGGGCCTTGGCACGATGGAGGTGTACGAGGAAGAGGGGCTGCTCACGCGCGTTGGCGAGATCGCGCAGTACTGGGAGGACGCGGCGCACTCGCTGAAGGACTGCCCGAACGTCGTCGACATCCGCAACATCGGCCTGATCGCGGCGGTGGAACTTTCACCGCGCGCGGGGGCGCCGGGCGCACGCGGCTTCGAAGCGCACCTGATGGCGTTCGAAAAAGGCGCCTACATCCGCTCCACCGGCGACATTCTCGCGTTTGCGCCGCCGCTCATCATCCAGAAATCGGAGATCGACGAGCTCTTCGGCGTCGCGCGCGAGGTGCTGAAGGCGATCGCGTAGCGAGGGACGGAAAAAAAGGGGGGGACAGACCACGTTTTCCGGAACGGCGGAAAACGTGGTCTGTCCCCCTCTTGGGCGCGGCCAGCTACCGCCCGTCGCGAATCTCCGCGGCGACGCTGTCGATCAGGCGGCGGGCGATCGAGATTCTGCTCGGGAGCCTCGGCAATTGCAGCACGTCGAACCAAGACGCGGCCTCGATCTCCCCCGCCTGCGGACGCAGTTCGCCGCTCACCCAGTCGGCGGCGAAAGCGATCATGAGCGAGTGCGGAAACGGCCAGGGCTGGCTCGCAAAATAACGCGCGTTCGCGACGCGCACGCCGACTTCCTCCTCCACCTCGCGCGCAAGGCACTGCTCGAGCGCCTCTCCCGGCTCGACGAAGCCCGCGAGCGCGCTGTACATGCCGGGCGGAAAGTGCGGGCTTCGCGCGAGCAGCAGTTCGCGGCCGCGGCGCACCAGCGCCATCACGGCAGGGGCGATGCGCGGGTACGCGGCGAGCCCGCAGGCGGTGCAGACGCGCACGTGCTCGCCGGATTTCGCCTCGGTGGGCGCAGCGCAGCGGCCGCAGAATTGGTGCGAGCGGTCCCAGTCGATCAACTGCAGGGCGCGGCCTGCCAGCGCGAAATGCGCGTCGTCGAGCACCGAGAACAGCGTGCGCAGTCCCTCCCATGCGGTTCCCGCGGGCGCGGCGGCGTCTGCGGGCAGCTCCACGGCCCAGCAGTCGGTCTCGGCGAGCTGCCCCAGATAGAGCGTTCGGAGCGGCGAGACTTCCAGGAAGGCGTGACGTTCGCGCGAAGCGAGCCGCGCCCAGCTCGGTCGCACCGGCACTCGCGGGTCGTCCGAAGGCGCGCCGCCGGGCGGACCGAGTTCGACGAGGAGCCTGTCGCCGCGAAACAGGAACCAGTGCGCCGTGCCTTCGGCACCCGCAGCCTGCGCGCCGCCGACGAACCGCGGCGGCGCCATGAACGGCGTGTCGTGCATGGGCGAATTCTATTCGGCGCGCCGTCTACTCCAGCGCCTGGGCGATGGCTTTGGCGCCGCGCTCGATGAGGAACGCCTTGAACGCCTGCGCCACCGGCGACAGGCGCTTGCGCTCGCGGTGGATCACGTGCCAGGCGCGCATCACGGGCGTGCCGTCGACGTGCAGCACGAAAAGACGCTTCGCCTGCAGCTCGAGCGCCACCGTGTGCAGCGACAAAAACCTCACGCCCATGCCCGCCATCACCGCCTGCTTGATGGTCTCGTTGGAGCTCATTTCGATGGTCTCGCGCGGGCGAAAGCGCCGCGCGCTGAAGAACCGCTCCATCGCGCTGCGCGTGCCCGAGCCGCGTTCGCGGATCAGGAAGGTCTCGCCGCCAAGGCGCGCCAGGGCCACGCGCTTGCGCCGCGCGAGCGGGTGACCGGGCGCCGCGATGATCGCGATCGGGTGCTTGGCAAAGGCGACCGCCGTGGTGTCCAGCCTGCGCGGCGGCGTGCCCATGATGGCCAGGTCGATGGTGTTTTCGGCCAGGTCGCGCACCACCGCCTCGCGATTGCTCACCGAGAGACGCACCTGCACGTTCGGGTGCCGGCGCCGGAACTCCGCGAGCAGCATCGGCACGTGGTATTTCGCCGTGCTGACCGTGGAGATCGCGAGTTCGCCGCCGCCCCGGCCCTGCAGTTCCGCGATCGCCTCCTCGGCCTCGCGCAGGCGCGCCGCGACCGCCCGCGCGCAGTCGACGATCTCGCGCCCCGCCGGGGTGACGTCGAGGCGCCGGCCCATCTGCTCGACGAGCGGCAGGCCGATCTCCTGCTCGAGCTGGCGCAGTTGCATCGAGACCGCCGGCTGCGTCAGGTGCAGCTCGGCGGCGGCGCGCGAGAACGACCCGAGGCGCGCGACCGCCTCGAACGCGCGCAGCCGCCGCAGACTGGTGTGCCTGAGAGCCATTTGCAAGTAGATCTTATACTTCAAATAAGAAACCGTGAATTGCCCTTATAGATCGCAGGGAGTACAAAGCCTGCAGATCAAGGAGGCCACATGGGCAAACTGGAATCCGTGAAGACACCGAACGAGTCGGCCGCGCGCTACCAGGCGGGCGTACTCAAGTACACGCAGATGGGTTACTGGGAGCCGGATTACCGGCCCAGGGACACCGACGTGCTGGCGCTGTTTCGCATCACGCCGCAGGAGGGCGTGGATCCCGAAGAGGCAGCCGCCGCAGTGGCGGGCGAATCCTCGACCGCGACCTGGACCGTGGTCTGGACCGATCGCCTCACCGCCTGCGAGAGGTACCGCGCCAAGGCCTACAAGGTCGAGCCGGTCCCCGGCACGCCGGGGCAGTTCTTCGCCTACATCGCCTACGACCTCGATCTGTTCGAGGGCGGCTCGATCGCCAACCTGACCGCATCCATCATCGGCAACGTGTTCGGCTTCAAGCCGCTGAAAGCGCTGCGCCTGGAGGACATGCGTTTTCCCGTGGCCTACGTCAAGACCTTCGACGGACCGCCCACCGGCATCGTGGTCGAGCGCGAGCGCCTCGACAAGTTCGGCCGTCCGCTGCTGGGCGCCACCGTCAAGCCCAAGCTCGGGCTCTCGGGCAAGAACTACGGCCGCGTCGTGTACGAGGCCCTGAAGGGCGGTCTGGATTTCACGAAGGATGACGAGAACATCAACTCGCAGCCCTTCATGCACTGGCGCGACCGGTTCCTGAATTGCATGGAGGCGGTGAACCGGGCGCAGGCCGCGAGCGGCGAGGTGAAGGGCCATTACCTCAACGTCACCGCGGCGACCATGGAGGACATGTACGAGCGCGCCGAGTTCGCGAAGGAACTCGGCAGCGCGATCGTCATGATCGACCTGGTGATCGGCTACACCGCGATCCAGTCGATGTCCAAGTGGTCGCGCAGGAACGACATGATCCTGCACCTGCACCGCGCCGGCCACGGCACCTACACGCGGCAGAAGTCGCACGGCATCTCGTTTCGCGTCATCTCGAAGTGGATGCGGCTCGCGGGGGTCGACCACATCCATGCCGGAACCGTCGTCGGCAAGCTCGAGGGCGACCCGAACACGGTGCAGGGCTTCTACAACGTACTGCGCGAGGAGCACAACCCGGTCGATCTGCAGCGGGGCCTGTTTTTCGAGCAGGACTGGGGCGGGCTGCGCAAGGTGATGCCGGTCGCCTCCGGCGGGATCCACGCCGGCCAGATGCACCAGCTGATCCACTACCTGGGCGAGGACGTGGTGCTGCAATTCGGCGGCGGCACCATCGGCCACCCGATGGGCATCGCCGCGGGCGCAACGGCCAACCGCGTGGCGCTGGAGGCGATGGTGCTTGCGCGCAACGAAGGCCGCGACCTCTGGAACGAGGGGCCGCAGATCCTGACGGAGGCGGCGCGCCATTGTGCGCCGCTCAAGGCGGCGCTCGATACCTGGGGTGAGGTCACTTTCGACTACGCCTCGACCGATACGCCCGATTACGTCCCCACGCCGACCGCTTCCTGAGGGAGCCTGCCATGAGACTGACACAAGGGGCATTTTCCTTTCTGCCCGACCTGAACGACGCGCAGATCCGCGCGCAGGTGCAATACTGCCTGGGCAAGGGATGGGCCGTTTCGATCGAGTACACCGACGACCCGCACCCGCGCAACACCTACTGGGAGATGTACGGCATGCCGATGTTCGACCTGAAAGACGCCGCGGGCGTCTTGGCCGAAATCGACGCCTGCCGCAGGACTTTCCCCAATCATTACGTCAAGGTGAACGCCTTCGACTCGACCAAGGGCTGGGAGTCGCTGCGCATCTCCTTCATCGTCAACCGGCCGAAAAAGGAGCCCGGCTTCGGCCTCGCGCGCGTGGAAGGCGAGGGCCGCAAAGTCCGCTACACGACGCGTGCCTATGCGGCCGAGCGACCGGAAGGCGAGCGCTACTGATCCGGCGGGAAAGTGACGCCGAACGATCCCATGTCCGCCCCGGAAAACCTGCCGCTCGACCTGGAGGCGCTGTACCGCGACTCGAACGTGCGCGATGCCCTCGAGGCGCTCGACCGCGAGCTGGTGGGGCTCGTTCCGGTGAAAACGCGCGTGCGCGAAATCGCCGCGCTGCTGCTGGTCGAGAAACTGCGCCGCTCGGTCGGCCTGCAGGCCGATGCGCCGCCGCTGCACATGAGCTTCACCGGCAATCCGGGCACTGGCAAGACGACCGTGGCGATGAAGATGGCCTCCATCCTGCATGGCCTCGGCTATGTGCGTAAGGGGCATCTGGTCGCGGTGACGCGAGACGACCTGGTCGGCCAGTACATCGGTCACACCGCACCGAAGACCAAGGAGGTGCTCAAGCGCGCGATGGGCGGGGTGCTGTTCATCGACGAGGCCTACTACCTCTACCGGCCGGAAAACGAGCGCGACTACGGCCAGGAGGCAATCGAGATCCTGCTGCAGGTGATGGAGAACCAGCGCGACGACCTGGTGGTGATTTTCGCCGGCTACAAGGATCGGATGGAGCGGTTTTTCTCCTCCAACCCGGGCATGGCCTCGCGCGTCGCGCACCACGTCGATTTCCCGGACTACGGCCAGGCGGAGCTGTTCGAGATCGCGACGCTGATGCTCGGACGCATGCAGTACACGTTGAGCGAAGCCGCGGCGCAGGCGCTGCGCGAGTACATTGCGCTGCGCAAGACGCAGCCGCACTTCGCCAATGCGCGCTCGGTGCGCAATGCGCTCGACCGCGCGCGCCTGCGGCAGGCAAACCGCCTGTTCGAGCGGCGCGGCGCGGCGCTCACGCCCGCCGACCTGATGACGCTCGAAGCCGAGGACCTCCGTGCGAGCCGGGTGTTTCGCGGCGGTACCGGGGAAACCGACTGATGCTCGAAGCGCTCATTTTCGATCTCGACGGCACGCTCGCCGACACCGAGGAAACGCACCGCCAGGCGTTCAACGCGGCGTTCATGAAGTTCGAACTGGGTTGGGACTGGGATCCGCGGCGCTACGCGCAGCTGCTCCGGATTTCCGGTGGCAAGGAACGTCTTGTGCATTACGTCGAGACGCTCGGCCTCGCGCCGAATGAGCGCGCGCGCATCCTCGAGCTGGTGCCGGCGCTGCATCGCACCAAGACGCGCATCTACACCGAGTTGCTGGAGCAGGGCCGGCGGCCGTTCCGGCCCGGGGTCGCGAAGCTGCTGCAGGCCGCAAGCGACGCCGGGCTGAAGCTCGCCATCGCTTCGACCACGACTTCGGCCAACATCGATGCGCTGTTGCGCGCCAATCTGGGGCAGGCACCGCATCCGGCGTTCAGCGTCATCGCTTGCGGCGATCAGGTGCGCGCCAAGAAACCCGCACCCGACATCTACAACCTCGCGCTGGCGAGTCTGCGCCTGTCGGCCCCGCAGTGCATCGCGTTCGAAGATTCGGTAAACGGCCTGCGATCGGCCAGGGCAGCGGGCCTTGTCACGGTCGTGACGCCGTCGCGCTGGAATGCGGACGAGGACTTCAGCGACGCCGACCGCGTGCTGGAATCGCTCGAGGACATCGACCTTCCGGCGCTCGGGCGCCTCCTGGGAGAAGCGCGTGCCGAGACGTGAAACCACCATTACCGAGTACATCATCGGTGAGCAGCGCAAGTTTCCCGGCGCGACCGGGGGCTTCACCGCGCTCCTGAACGACATCCGGCTTGCCTGCAAGCGCATCGCCTACCTCGTCGGCAAGGGTGCGCTCGCCGGAGTTCACGGCCCGGCCGGCTCGCGAAACAGCCGGGGCGAAGAGCAACACAAGCTCGACGTGCTCGCGAACGACATCTTCCTCGCCACGAATGAATGGGGAGGCCATCTCGCAGGGATGGCCTCCGAGGAACTCGAAGCCCCCTACGCGATACCGGCGGAATATCCGCGCGGCCGGTACCTGCTCGCCTTCGACCCTCTCGACGGCTCCTCCAACATCGACGTCAACGTCTCTGTCGGATCGATATTTTCGGTGCTTGCCTGCCCGGAGGGCGTCGCGGGCGAGAGCGAGCTTGCATTCCTTCAGCCGGGCTCCCGCCAGGTCTGCGCCGGTTACGCCATCTACGGCCCCACGACCATGCTGGTGCTGACTTTCGGGCGTGGCGTACACGGTTTCACGCTCGATCGGGAGATCGGCGAGTTCATCCACACGCACCCCGACCTGCGGGTGCCCGAGGAGGCGAGCGAATTCGCGATCAACACCTCGAACGCGCGCTTCTGGGAGCCCGCCGTGAAGCGCTACGTCGATGAATGCCTAGCGGGACGCAGCGGGCCGCGCGACAAGGACTTCAACATGCGCTGGGTCGCCTCGCTCGTCGCCGAAACCCATCGCATCCTGATGCGGGGCGGCGTGTTCCTGTATCCGCGCGACGAGCGCGAGCAGGGGCGCGCCGGGCGGCTTCGGCTGCTCTACGAGGCGAACCCCATCGCGATGGTGATCGAGCAGGCCGGCGGCAGGGCGAGCACCGGCTACGGCCCGGTGCTCGCAGTCGAACCGAAGAGCCTGCACCAGAGAACCGGGTTCGTGTTCGGCGCGCGGCGCGAGGTCGAGCGCATCGAGGCCTATCACCGGGACCACAACGAGCGCCCGTACGACGCGCCGCTGTTCGCCGCGCGCGGGCTGTTCCGCGCCGCCGACGGCGCCTGAATCCCGAGGGAGCGCAACCCATGTCCGCGAAACACCCGATCATCGCCATCACCGGGTCCTCCGGCGCCGGCACCACTTCGGTCATGCGCGTTTTCGACCAGATCTTCGGGCGCGAGCGCGTCAAGGCCGCCTACGTCGAAGGTGACGCGTTTCACCGCTACGACCGCACCGAGATGAAGCAGAAAATGGCCGAGGAACTGGCGCGCGGCAATCAGCACTTCAGCCACTTCGGCCCCGATAACAACCTGTTCGGGGAGCTCGAGGCGCTGTTTCGCGACTACGGCGCCGGTGGCAGCGGCCGGACGCGCAAGTACCTGCACAGCGACGAGGAGGCGGCGCCGTATCAGCGGCCGCCCGGCACCTTCACCGACTGGGAGTCGCTGCCCGCCAATACCGACTTGCTGTTCTACGAGGGACTGCACGGCGCGGTGGTCACCGATCGGGTGAACGTCGCGCAGCACGTCGATCTGCTCATCGGCGTGGTGCCGGTGATCAACCTGGAGTGGATCCAGAAGCTGCACCGGGACAAGGCCGCGCGCGGCTATTCCACCGAGGCGGTGACCGACACGATCCTGCGGCGCATGCCGGACTACATTCAATACATCATTCCGCAGTTCGCGCAGACGCACATCAACTTCCAGCGCGTGCCGATCGTGGACACCTCGAACCCGTTCATCGCGCGCCACATCCCGAGCGCCGACGAGAGCTTCCTCGTGATCCGCTTCGCCAATCCACGCGGCATCGACTTCCCCTACCTGCTGACGATGCTGCACGACTCGTTCATGTCGAGGCCGAACACCATCGTCTGTCCCGGCGGCAAGATGGACCTGGCGATGCAGCTCATCTTCACCCCGCTGATCTGGCGGCTGATGGAAAGAAGGAAGCAAGCGATGGAGAAGCGGTAGATCATGTTTTCGCGCG
>MERB01000021.1:0-3923 GCA_001770475.1 Betaproteobacteria bacterium RIFCSPLOWO2_02_FULL_66_14
GTTCGCCCTCGAAGCCGTGCAGCACGTTGTAGACCTTCGTGAAGCCGGCGCGCTCGAGCGCCGCGCCTGCCTCGAGCGAGCGGTTGCCGCTGCGGCAAATGAGCACGATTGGGCGCGTATTGTGGTTGGTTCCGGCGAGTTTTCTGACCTGGCCGACGAAGTGCGGATTGATTTCCCAGTCCGGCCCGTCGTTCCACGCGACGTGCAACGCACCCGCCGGATGACCGACGAAGAGGTATTCCATTTCGCTGCGGCAATCGATGAACAGAGCGTCTGCGCTGCGCCTCAGAAACTCCGCCGCCGCTTTCGGATCGAAGTGTTCCATGAGCGGCGAATTATACGCCGCGGCACACTCCCGGATTCCCGCGCACACGGCCTAAGCGGTTGACGGCGAAGGCTTTCGCGGGCAGACTGCGCGCCTGCGCCGATTTGATGTTCAGCTTGCGGGCGCATTACAAATGCGGCTAAAGAGACGCGTTGCAGCACCAGGGAGATTCATTTCCCGTCCCGGACGCCCGTTTCTGCGCAAAGCTGAACGGGCGTTTCTGTTTTCGAGCGATGCATGACCCGAACCGACGTCACCGCCAAGCTGCAGTCCCTCCTCGCCGAGCGCATCCTCGTGCTCGACGGCGCGATGGGCACGATGATCCAGAACGAGCGCTTGAGCGAGGCGCAGTTCCGCGGCGAGCGGTTCGCCGACTGGCCGCGGGAGTTGCGCGGAAACAACGACGTGCTGGTGCTGACCCAGCCCGAGATCATCCTGCGGATCCACCGCGACTACTTCGCGGCGGGCGCTGACATCGTCGAGACCAACACTTTCAATTCGACGCGCGTTTCGCTTGCCGACTACGGCATGCAGGAGCTCGCCTACGAAATCAACCTGGCTGCCGCGCGCATCGCGCGCACCGCCGCGGACGAGGCCGAAGGGCGCGAACCTTCTTTGCCGCGGTTCGTCGCTGGCGCCCTCGGGCCCACTTCCAAGACGGCCTCGATTTCCCCGGATGTCAACGATCCGGGCAGTCGCAACGTCTCGTTCGACGAACTGGTCGCGGCCTATCACGAAGCCGCGCGCGGGCTGCTCGACGGCGGCGTCGACCTGCTGCTGGTGGAAACCGTCTTCGACACCCTGAACGCCAAGGCGGCGCTGTTCGCGGTCGATTCACTGTTCGAGGAGCGCGGGACGCGCCTGCCGCTGATCATCTCCGGAACCATCACCGACGCCTCGGGACGGACGTTATCCGGCCAGACAACCGAGGCGTTCTACAACTCCATCCGGCATGCCCGACCCCTCGTCGTGGGCCTGAACTGCGCGCTGGGTGCGCGCGAACTGCGGCAGTACGTCGAGGAACTGTCGTCCATCGCCGAGTCGCACGTGTCGTGCTACCCCAACGCGGGACTGCCCAATGCCTTCGGCGAGTACGACGACACGCCGGAATCGATGGCGCGAGAGATGGGCGAATGGGCGCGTGCCGGATTCCTCAATCTGGTCGGCGGGTGCTGCGGCACGACGCCCGATCACATCCGCGCGATCGCGAACGCGGTGCGCGACTCGGCGCCGCGAAAACTCCCGGCGCGCCCCCCGATGCTGCGACTCGCAGGGCTGGAGCCGTTCAACATCGGCGCAGGTTCGCTGTTCGTCAATATCGGCGAGCGCACCAACGTCACGGGATCGAAGGCCTTCGCGCGCCTGGTGCTGGCGGAAAACTTCCCCGAAGCGCTGTCGGTGGCGCGGCAGCAGGTGGAAAACGGCGCGCAGGTGATCGACGTCAACATGGACGAGGCGATGCTCGATTCCGAGCGCGCCATGTCCACGTTCCTCAGGCTGGTCGCTTCCGAGCCGGACATCGCGCGCGTTCCGGTGATGGTGGATTCCTCGAGGTGGTCGGTGATCGAGGCAGGGCTCAAGTGCCTGCAGGGCAAGGGCATCGTGAATTCGATCAGCTTGAAGGAGGGCGAGGACGAGTTCCTGCGCCAGGCGCGCCTTGCGCGCCGCTATGGCGCGGCGGTCGTCGTCATGGCCTTCGACGAGGCCGGCCAGGCCGACACGCTCGAGCGGCGCATCGAGGTCTGCTCGCGCGCCTACCGGCTGCTCACGGAGCGCGCCGGACTCCCGTCCGAGGACATCGTTTTCGACCCCAACATCTTTGCGCTCGCCACCGGACTCGAGGAGCACGCGCGCTACGGGATCGATTTTCTCGAGGCGGCGCGGTGGATCCGCGCGCACCTGCCTCACGTCGGCGTATCGGGCGGAGTATCGAATCTGTCGTTCTCGTTCCGCGGCAACGATGCGGTGCGCGAGGCGATGCACACGGTGTTTCTGTACCACGCGGTCGACGCCGGCCTCACGATGGGCATCGTCAACGCCGGGCAGCTGGGCGTGTACGCCGAGATCGATGCCGACGTGCGATCGCGGATCGAGGATGTGATCTTCAACCGGCGCGACGATGCCACCGAGCGGCTCATCGAAGCCGCGAATACGATGAAGGGCGGCGCGCGCGCCGGTCGCGAGGACGGCGCCTGGCGGCGAACCACGGTCGAGGAACGACTGGTGCACGCGCTCGTCAACGGCATCACCACGCACGTCGTCGAGGACACCGAAGAGGCGCGCCTCAATTTCGCCCGGCCGATCGAAGTGATCGAGGGACCGCTCATGCAGGGGATGAACGTCGTCGGCGATCTGTTCGGCGCCGGCAAGATGTTCCTGCCGCAGGTGGTCAAGTCGGCCCGCGTGATGAAGCAGGCGGTCGCGCACCTGGTGCCGTTCATCGAGGCGGAAAAAGCGAAAAGCGGCACCGCGGGGCGGCCCAAGGGCAAGCTCGTGATCGCCACGGTGAAGGGCGACGTGCACGACATCGGCAAGAACATCGTCGCCGTGGTACTCCAGTGCAACAACTACGACATCGTCAACCTCGGGGTAATGGTGCCTGCGCAGACGATCCTCGAGACGGCGCGCCGCGAGCAGGCCGACGCCATCGGGCTGTCGGGCCTGATCACGCCTTCGCTCGAGGAAATGGCCCACGTGGCGCGCGAAATGCAACGGCAGGGATTCACGCTGCCGCTGCTCATCGGCGGCGCCACGACCTCGCGCGCGCACACCGCGGTAAGGATCGCAACCGAGTACGCCGGTCCCGTGGTCTACGTGCCGGACGCCTCGCGCAGCGTGCCCGTGGTGCAGAACCTGCTTTCGGCCGGCGAGTCGCGCGCCGCGTTCATCGATTCGGTGCGCACCGACTACGACCGCGTCCGCGCGCAGCACGCGGCGAAGAAAGGACCCGCGGCGCTGCATTCGCTCGCCGAAGCGCGCGCGCGCGGCCTCACGACCGACTGGAAGTCGTATTCGCCGCCACCGCCGCGCCGCCTCGGGATCGAACCGCTTGCCCAATATCCGCTCGAGAGGCTGGTTCCCTACATCGACTGGACGCCGTTCTTCCAGGCCTGGGAGCTCTCGGGGTCCTACCCGAAGCTTCTCGACGATCCGGTCGTCGGCGATGCCGCGCGCAAGCTTCACGAAGAGGCATTGCTCATGCTCGGGCGCATCGTCGCGGAACGCTGGGTCACGGCGAGCGGCGTGTACGGGTTGTTCCCCGCCGCGCAGGTGGCGCACGACGACATCGAGATCTACGCCAGCGATTCACGCGACCGCGTGCTCATGACCTGGCACAACCTGCGCCAGCAGAATCACAAGCCGGCCGGCCGGCCCAATCTCTGCCTCGCCGACTTCGTCGCGCCGAAGTCCTCCGGGGTCGCCGATCATATCGGAGCCTTCTCGGTGTGCGCGGGCGGGTTCGACGAGCGCCTGGTCGAGTTCGAGTCGCGGCACGACGACTACAGCGCGATCATGCTCAAGGTGCTCGCGGACCGGCTGGCAGAGGCGTTCGCGGAGCACCTGCACGAGCGGGTGCGGCGGGAATTCTGGGGGTACG
>MERB01000021.1:3944-6439 GCA_001770475.1 Betaproteobacteria bacterium RIFCSPLOWO2_02_FULL_66_14
ATCCCGCCTGTCCCGACCACACGGCGAAGGGGCCGCTGTTCGAACTGCTGGACGCCCGCGCCAACGCCGGCATGCAACTCACGGAGTCGTACGCCATGCTGCCGGCCTCCGCCGTGGCAGGATTCTATTTCTCGCACCCCGACGCCCGCTATTTTGCCGTCGGCAAAATCGGCCGCGATCAGATCGCCGACTATGCGCAGCGCAGGGGCATCGGAACGCGCGAGGCCGAACGCTGGCTCGCGCCGTATCTCGCCTACGAGCCGGAGGCTATAATTTCCGGCGTATCCACCTAGGAAACCACAATGGGCAAGGGCGACAAGCGCACGCGCAAGGGAAAAATCTACAAGGGAAGCTACGGCAAGAAGCGGCCGCAGCGCATCAAGAAGAGTTCGAAGAAGAAGGGTTGAAGGAGGCCGCGTCCCGGTCCGCGGCGCAGGATCACTTCTGCCAGAACGCCGGGGTCAGCACCACCAGCAGCGTGAACAGCTCGAGCCTTCCGAGCAGCATCAGGAAGGTGCACACCCAGGTCTGGAAATCGCTCAACCCGGCGTAGTTCGAGCCCGGGCCCACGAGCCCGAGCCCGGGCCCCATGTTGTTGATCGACGCCACCGCCGCCGACAGCGCGGTGAGCAGGTCCAGGCCGGTCGCCGTGAGCAGCAGCGTCCCGAGGCTCAGGCACGAGACGTATACGAACACGTACGCCAGCACCGCGAACACGATGTTGTTCTCGATCGCGTGGCCCGAGAACTTGACGGGCCGGTGCAAGCGCGGGTGAATGATGCGCAGCAATTCCCGGAAGCTCTGCTTGAACAGGATCAGGGCACGGATCATTTTGATGCCGCTGCCGGTCGATCCCGAGCAGCTCACGAAACTGCACAGGAACAGCATCCAGAGCGGCGCGAAGATCGGCCACTGATTGAAGTCGGTGTTGGCGTAGCCGGTGGTGGTTGCGATCGAAATGACGTTAAAGGCGGCGTAGCGCAGGGCGGTGCTGAGGTTCGGGTAGACCGCCATCGCCGTCAGGTAAAGCGCCACCCCCAGCACCGAGACCGCCAGCACCAGCAGGTACACCGACGCCTCCGGGTCGCGACGATAGGGCGTGAGCGACAGCCGGCGCCAGGCGAGGAAATGGGTGGCGAAATTCACTCCCGCCACGAGCATGAAGAACATCGCGACCATCTCGATCTTGGGCGAATTCCAGTACGCGAAACTCGCGTCATGCGTCGAGAATCCGCCCAGGCCCATGGTGGTGAATCCGTGCATCAGCGCGTCGATCCATGACATGCCCGCCCACCGGTACGCCAGCACGCACAGCAGCGTGAGCAGGACGTACACCAGCCAAAGCCCTTTCGCCGTCTCCGCGATGCGCGGCGTGAGCTTGCTGTCTTTCATCGGCCCGGGCGTCTCGGCCTTGTAGAGCTGCGAGCCGCCCACCCCGAGCAGCGGCATGATGGCGACCGCGAGCACGATCACCCCCATTCCGCCGAGCCAGATCATGAAGCCGCGCCAGAGGTTGATCGACGGCGGCAACCGGTCGAGGCCGGAGAACACCGTTGCGCCGCTCGCGGTCAGCCCGGACATCGCTTCGAAATACGCGTCGGTGAACGACAGCCCGGGCAGGTACACGAGGAACGGCAGCGTCGCGAACACCGGCAGCACCGTCCACACGAGCGCGACGAGCAGAAAGCCGTCGCGCACGTGCAATTCCCGCCGCGCGCCGCGGGTCGCGAACCACAGCGCGCCTCCGAGCATCAGCGTCGCGAGGATCGCCTCGTCGTAGGCATAGGCCGCGCCGTCGGCGAGAATCAGCGATAGCGACAGCGGCACCAGAAGGCATCCGGCGAACAGCATCACCACGAGGCCCAACGAATTGAGGACGGCTCCGATTTGCACGCCGGCGGCTCGTTCTTACAGGAACCGCGCGCCGACCTGGAACAGCCGCTCCACCTTGGGCAGGAGCTTCTTGTCGGTGACGAACACGATGACGTGATCCTCGGCGAGGACGCGGGTATCGTGGTGCGCCATGAGCACCTCTTCGCCGCGAACGATCGCGCCGATCTGGGCACCGGGCGGAAGCTGGATCTCCTCGATCCGGCGGTCGGTGACGCGGCAGGACTCGCGATCACCATGCACTACCGCCTCGAGCGCTTCGGCCGCGCCGCGCCGCAGCGAATGCACCGCCACCACGTCGCCGCGGCGCACGTGCGCGAGCAGCTTGCCAATGGTCGCCTGCGCCGGTGAAATCGCGATATCGATCTGCGCGCGCTGCACCAGGTCGACGTAGCTCCTGCGGTTGATCAGCGCCACCACGCGCTTGGCGCCGAGGCGCTTGGCCAGCAGCGAGCTCATGATGTTGTTCTCGTCGTCGTTGGTGACCGCGACGTAGAGATCCATCTCGGCGACGTTTTCCTGCTCGAGCAGCTCCTCGTCGGTGGCATCGCCGTTGAGGACCAGGGCGCGATCCAGTTTCGCCGCCAGCGCCTCGCAGCGGCGCT
>MERB01000021.1:6453-27787 GCA_001770475.1 Betaproteobacteria bacterium RIFCSPLOWO2_02_FULL_66_14
ATGCGCACCGAGTAATCGGCTTCGAGCGCAGCGGCGAGCCGCAGGCCGATGTTGCCCCCGCCGGCGATCATCACGCGCTTGACCGGCCGGTCCATGCGGCGCAGTTCGCGCATCACCTGGCGGATGTCTTTGGTCGCCGCGAGGCAGAACACCTCGTCGCCCGCCTCGATCACGGTGTCGCCGTCGGGCGCCACGGCGGCATCGCGGCGGAAGATCGCGACCACGCGCGTGTCGACGCCGGGAATGTGCTTTCGCAGATCGCGAATCGGATGCCCCACCAGCGGTCCTCCCGGGTAGGCGCGCACCGCGACGAGGCTCACGCGGCCGTCGGCGAAATCCAGAACCTGCAGGGCTTCCGGGAACTCGACCAGTTTCACGATATTGTCGGTCAGCACCTGCTCCGGGCAGATCGCCAGGTCCACTTCGAAACCATCCGCGCCCAGGATCTTTTCGTCATTGATGAAATCCGTGGCTCGAACGCGCGCGACACGGCGCGGCACGTTGAACAGGCGGCTCGCCAGCTTGCATGCGACCAGATTGGTCTCGTCGGACTGCGTCACGGCGATGAGCAGATCGGCATCCTCGATCCCGGCCTCGAGCAGCACCGTCGGGTGCGCCCCGCTGCCGGTCACGGTGCGCAGGTCGTAGCGGTCCTGCAGGACGCGCAGGCGGTTCGGGTCGATGTCGACCACGGTGATGTCGTTTTGCTCCGACACCAGGCTCTCGGCCACCGACGCCCCGACCTGGCCAGCGCCCAGAATCACGATTTTCACGGCTTCACCTCCTGCAGCATTGCCCGGCGCGAACCCCTCAGGCTTCTTCCCGCCGTCCGACCGGCAGGCCGAGTGCCTTGAGCTTGCGGTATAGGTGCGTGCGTTCGAGCCCCGAGCGCTCGGCCACCCGCGACATGCTGCCGCGTTCGCGCACCAGCAGATGCTCGAAGTAGATCCGCTCGAACGCCTCGCGCGCCTCGCGATAGGGACGATCGAGCGCAAGTTCCGGCGGCGCTGCGGGCGAGGCATGCGCCGCGAGCACGCGCTCGACGTCCGGCAAACCGATCTCCTCCTCGAGCGCCGAATAGGCGAGGTTCTTCACCACGCTTTCCAATTCGGCCAGGTTGCCGGGCCAGGCATGGTGGCGCAGCGCGTTGAGCGCCGCGACGTTCAGCCGGCGCGGCGGGCAGCTGCGCGTTTCGACCAGTTGCGCGAGCATCCGCGCGCCGAAATCCGGTATGTCTTCGGCGAAGCTGCGAAGCGGCGGCAACCGCACCACCAGTTCGGACAGGCGCGTCACGAACTCCGCGTCGAAACCATGCTTTTCGACCAGCGTCTTCGCCTCCACCGTCGAAAAAGTGACCACACGCGACTTATGACGGTCCGCGCGTGCGAGGAGAAACTCGAGTCCCTTCTGCTCCGCCCGCCCGAGTTGCGAAAGCTCCGGGAAGAACAGGATGCCGCCCGTCGCACGCGCGAGCAGCTCGGAAGACGCCTCGGCCAGCAATCCCTCGCCGGGCACGAACGGCGCTCCCGGTGCCGCCAGCAGTCGCGCGAACAGCTCGGGCTGCATGCCGCGTTCGCCGCGCAGCATCACGGGCGCGGTGGTCTGCGCCAGCTGCGCCAGGCGCTTTTTCAGCTCGCTCAGCGACAACGCGCGTCCGAGCGTCGCAAGCGACAGACCCTGCGCCGTCGTGCCCTCGTTCTGGCGCAGCGCGCGCCGCACCGTGGCGATGAGGCGCTGAAGGGCGATCGGCTTCTCGAGGTAATCGAGCGCGCCGACGCGCGTCGCCTCGATGGCGGTTTCGATCGTGCCGTGACCCGACATCATGATCACCGGCATGCCGAGCTGTCCGCTTGCCGCCCACTCCTTCAGCAGCGTAATGCCGTCGGTGTCTGGCATCCAGATGTCGAGCAGCACCAGGTCCGGGCGCAGGCGCTCGCGCACCCGGCGCGCCGCCTCGGCGTCCTCGGCGAGAAGCACGTCGTGACCCTCATCCGCGAGGATTTCGGAGAGCAGCTCCCGAATCCCGATTTCATCGTCAACGACCAGGATCTGCGCCATGGCTCAGGCCGCCTTTGCGGCGCTGTCGCCGCCATCGGCCGAAGGCAGATATACGCGCACCGACGCGCCCTGCGCCAGCCGGTTGTCGATCGCGAGCGAGCCGTGATGCTCGTCGACGATTTTCTTCACGATCGCAAGTCCGAGGCCCGTGCCCCGCGGCTTGGTCGTGACGTAAGGTTCGAAAATTCGCGCCATCAGGTTCTCCGGGAAACCACCGCCGTTGTCAGATATCGAGAGCAGGACCCGATTGCCCGCCGCCTCCGTGCCCACTTCGATCCAGGGCTCGCCGCTCGCGTCGCGGCGATTCTCGAGCGCGTCCTGCGCGTTCTGAACCAGATTGTGGATCACCTGCCGGATCTGGATCGAATCCGCCAGCACCGCCGGCAGCTCCGGCGCCAGCCGCGTCCGGATCGGCACCTCGGCCTGCTCGTAGAGCGTGAGCACCTCGCGCACCAACGCATTGAGGTCGAGCCGGACCGGGGTCGGAGCGGGCAGCCGCGCGTAATCGCGAAAATCGTCGACCAGCGCCTTGAGGGCGGCGACCTGGTTGACGATGGTGCGCGTGGAACGACGCAGCGCCTCGGAATCCTCGCCGCCGAGCTTGCCCTCGAGCTTCTGCTCCAGGCGCTCGGCCGCAAGCTGGATCGGCGTGAGCGGGTTCTTGATTTCGTGCGCCAGGCGCCGCGCGACCTCCGCCCACGCGAGCGCGCGCTGTGCCTGGATGATCTGCGTGATCTCGTCGAAAACGAGCACGTAACCGGCGCCTCCCGCCGCAGGCAGCGCGGCGCCGCGCGCCATCAGCGTCCTCGCGCCCGAGCGCAGCTCGAACTCGATTTCCCAGGGGCGGGCGCCGTGGGCCACGAACTGCTCTCTTGCCCGCCGGGCAAAATCTTCCAGCTCGTCGCCCAGAATCGCCTGCGCGCCGTGGTTCGAAATCGACACCCTCAGGTCGCGTTCGAACACCAGCACGCCCGCGGAAAGGTTGGCGAGGATGTTTTCCTGGTGCGCCTTGGCCGTCTCGAGCGCCGCGCGATTCGCCTCCATTTGCCGGCGCGCGTCGTCGAGTTGCCGCGTCATCGCGTTGAACGATTCGGTGAGCACGCCGAGTTCGTCGCGACTCGTCACCGGCGCCTGGCGGCTGAAATCGCCCCGCGCCACGGCCTGGGTCGCGCCGGCAAGAATGGCGAGCGGCTCGGCGAGGCGGCTGGCGAGCAACGCCGCGAGGCCGAGAGCGACGAGCAGAGCGAGAGCGAGCGCGAGGGTCAGCGTCACGATGTAGATCTGCTTCAGTCCCTGGCGAGCCAGCGCCAGTTCGCGGTAGTCGCGGTACGCGGTCTCGACGGCGGCCGCACTGCGCGTGAAATTCTCCGGAAGCGCCTGGCGCAGCTGCAGGAAGCGGGACTCGTCCGCGAGCGAGCCCCCGCTGATGGGCACCACGACCCGCACGACGAGCGGCTTTCCGGGTGGAGCGTCGACCGACGAGAAGCCGCGACTGCCGCGCGCCTGCCGCAGCGTGACCGCCGAGGGCAGCTCGGGAACGAACTGCCCCAATTCGGCGCTCGCGCTCGCGAGCAGTTTGCCGCTCGCGGTCACCACCACCGCGTCCTGGACGCCGGCCTGCTCCCGCAGGCGGTTGAGTTGCCAGGGTCCCGGAACCGGGGTCCGGTCGCCGAGTTCGAGCGCAATCGCACGCGCCTTGAGATGCAACTCGCCCAACACCTGATCGATGGCGGATTGACCGAGGCTGATGCCGCCTTCGAGCGCCGCATCGACCTTGACGTCGAACCAGGTCTCGATGCTCCGTACCATGAACTGCACCGACACGGTGTACACGAGCGCCCCCGGCACCACCGCCATCAGCGCAAAAAGCAGCAGGAATCTGAGCGTCAGCCGCGAACCAAAGACGCGAGCGCGCAGCTTGCGGGCCAAGGCGATCACTTGCCAGACCACGAGCGCCGCAAGCCCGATCGCGAGCGCCACCGTCAGGCCGAGGAGCAGCGGGTAATGACGCGCGAACAACTCCACGTTGGCGCTCGCCGTGGCGAGCAGCACGAGCAGCGCAGCGCCCAGGCCGGCCCCCAGCGCGAGCAGCAGTTTCATCGGCTGCCCGCCTCTTTCGGTTCGCGCGACTCGACCGGCGCGGGCGTGGCCGCCGGAGTGCGGAACGGGAAGCGCATCCACGGCGATTCCTGGTGCAGGTCGCGACTCGTGATGGCACTGACCTGGAAGGGCTTGGGCAACATGCTCACGTCCAGCCGCATTCGCACCGCCGCATCGTACTGGGTCTCCGCCGAGGTCGCGCCGCGCTCGGCGACGAGCCAGTTGCGCACCCGCCGCAGAACCTGCAACGCCTCCTCGAGCGTCGAGAAGTGCTGATTCAGCATGCCCGTGGAAAGACGGTACTGGCGCGAAAGCGGGTGATACGACAACCTGAGCTGATTGCGCTTGGCGGCGGCCTTCTCGTCGAACCACCACCAGCGCTGGCGCGCCAGTTCGAACTCGACGACGAAATACAGCGGCACGCCGCCGGCGACCGCCTCTGCGAGGCGCGGCTTGAGGGCAAAGTCGAAATCGGCGTCCAGCACCAGCCCTTCGTCGGTCGTCGAGAGCTGCGCCTCGCGCACCACGATTTCATCGGCGCGCGCGGCCAGTACCGCGGCGCACAGCAGCACTCCGCAGAGATTTCTCAGCAGTACGAGGCCATGCATCGCGTGCGGCGTCACGCGGTCTTGGCTAGCAGCGCGAAGAAGAAACCGTCCTCTTCGGGGGACGGCAGGATCCGGTCCGGCTCGCCATCGGGCATGGGCAGCGAGCGCGCCGTGGACGTCTCTGCCAGAAAAGCGTCGACCAAGGCGTCATTTTCCTCGCGGAACACCGAGCATGTGACATACAGCAATTTACCACCCGGCGCGAGTACTCCCCAAAGCGATCTCAGGATGCGCGCCTGGCGATCCGCGTAGCTTGCGAGATCCGTTTCGCGACGCAGCCACTTGATGTCCGGATGCCGGCGAACGACTCCCGAGGCCGTGCACGGAACGTCGGCGAGAATCCGATCGAACGCGCGGCCATCCCACCATAGATCGGGTGCAGTGCAATCCGCGGCGCGCACCTCCGCGGTCAATCCGAGGCGCGCGAAATTCTCCGCCACGACGGCGGCGCGTGTCGGCCGCAGCTCGAGCGCCGTCAACGCCACCGACTCGGTTTCGAGGATGTGCGCGCCCTTGCCACCTGGCGCCGAGCACGCATCGAGAACGCGCTGGCCGGCGCGCAGGTCGAGCCGCGTTGCGGCGCGCTGCGCACCAGCGTCCTGGACCGACACGTCGCCTTCGGAAAATCCAGGCAGCTGCCGTACCGGCATCGGGCGCTCGAGCATCAGGGCCGCTGCGCGAAGCGGGCGCGCGGCAACCCCTGCGGCCGCCAGGCGCGCGGCGTAGGTTTCGACCGAACTGCGGCGCAGATTCACCCGCAGGCACATCGGGGGGCGGGAGTTGCCGCACGCAAGCACCTGCTGCCAGTCCGCGGGATGCACCGTGCGTACGCGCTCGATCCACCAGGCCGGATGCTGCCAGTGCGCGACCGGATCCGCGGCGAGACGGGTCTCCAGGCTGCGCTGCTGGCGCAGGAACGCCCGCAGCACCGCGTTGACGAAACTCTTGGCGCGAGCCTTCTCGAGCAGGACGCAGGCGCGTACCGCCTGATCCACCACGGTATAGGCCGCATAGCGCTTGGACTGCAGCGCGTACAGTGCGCACCACAGAAGCGCGTCGATCACCGGATCGCTGGCCGGACGGCGCACGAGCGCCTCGACGATCGCCTGCACGCGACCGAAGCCGCGCAGGGTGCCGAAGCACAGATCGTTCAGCGCTCCTTGCGCCGAAACATCGTGCGCGACCTCGTCTCGCGCCAACTCTGCGTTGAGGCTGTGACCGCCAGCAACCCGCGCGACGAGTTTCGCCGCGGCGCAGAGTGCTTCAGCGAGCGGCGCCAAAGCGTTCGCCGGCGCGAACCGGGAATCCGCGCATGAAATCTCCGGGATCCATCCTGCGTGCGCCTGCACGCTGCAATTCGAGCAACTCGAGCGCGCCCTCGCCGCAGGCCACGCACAAACGCCCGGTGTCGGCCTGCAGCACGGTCCCAGGCTCGCCTCCTCCGGTGGCGACGCGCGCCCTCCAGATTTTGACCGCCTCGCCGCGCAGAATCGCGTGCGCGCCCGGTGCCGGGCGAAACGCCCGAACCGCGCGCTCCAGAACTGCCGCCGCCAGCGACCAGTCGAGTGCGGCCTCGCTCCGGGAAATCTTCGCGGCATAACAGGCGCCGGTCTCGGGTTGAGGCGCGGGGTGAAGATCGCCGCGGCCGATCCGCTCGAGCGCCTCGACGATCAGGCGCGCGCCAAGCGCCGCCAGGCGGTCGTGCAAGGTCCGGGAGTCGTCGTCCTTAGAGATCGGTTCGGAGCGCTGTAGCAGGATCGGTCCCGTGTCCAGGCCAGCATCCATCTGCATGATCGTGATGCCGGTTTCGCGGTCGCCCGCGAGAATCGCACGCTGAATCGGCGCCGCGCCGCGCCAGCGCGGCAGTAGCGAGGCATGGATATTGATCGCACCGCGCGGCGCGATCCCGAGCACCGCGCGCGGCAGGATCAGGCCATAGGCCGCGACCACCAGCACCTCGGGACGCGCCGCGACGACTTGCGCAACGGCTTCCGGCGTCTTGAGCGTTACGGGCTGGGACAAGGGCAGCGCGCGCTGCTCGGCGAGAGTGCGCACCGGCCCCGCGACCGGCTTCAACCCGCGTCCTGCGGGCCGGTCCGGTTGCGTCAGGACGAGCGCGAGATCGTGCCGGGCCTCAAGCAATGCAGCCAGTGCGCGAGCGCCAAAGACCGGTGTGCCAGCGAACACGATGCGCATGGTCGACGCACCGGTCTACGGTGTAGACTCAGGCGCTCTTGCGCAGTTGCTTGGCCAGCTTGGCGCGAATGCGCTGCTGTTTGAGCGGAGACAGGTACTCGACGAACACCTTTCCCTTGAGGTGATCCATCTCGTGTTGAATGCACACGGCGAGCAGTCCCTGCGCTTCCAAGGTGAACGACTTGCCGAATTGGTCGAAGGCGCGAATCCGGACTCGCTCCGCGCGTTCCACCGCCTCGTAAATTCCGGGCACCGAGAGGCATCCTTCCTCGATGTCCGACACGCCGAAGGCTTCGACGATTTCCGGGTTGACCAAAACCACCGGGGAATCGCGGCGATCCGAAACGTCGACGACGATGACCTCCTTGTGGACGTCGACCTGCGTCGCCGCAAGGCCCACTCCGGGCGCCGCGTACATGGTCTCGGTCAAGTCCTGAACCAGCGTCCGCAGGGTCGCGTCGAAGACAGTCACCGGCTGAGCAACCTTGTGCAGCCTGAGATCCGGGTAACGGAGTATGTTGAGGATCGCCATGGATCAGTAATTCGCTTGCCAATTGAAAGGATTACATGCAATATCTCAAGCAGCGCATAAACCACCTTTGTGCTAAATTTGCGCCGCCGACGAATATTTCAACCCAGCCCGGGACTGTCAGCCATAGCACGGGGGGCCGCATGCATATACAGAGCATGAAGTTTATCACAACGATCGTTTTTGCCCTGTTCACCCTGATGGCTGGAGGGGTCTCGGCCCAGGTACCCAAATCGCCCCTGGCTTTCAAGCCGGATGCGCCAGATCGCTACACCGTGGTCCGAGGGGACACCTTGTGGGGAATCGCGGCCCGGTTCACCGATTCGCCCTGGCGCTGGCCGGAAATCTGGAACTTGAACAAGGACCAGATCAAGAACCCGCACTGGATCTACCCGGGCGACGTGATCGTACTCGACCGCAGCCGGGGTCAGCTCGCGCTGGACAACACGGTAAAACTTTCGCCTCGCATTCGCGCGGAGGGGATCGCCAGGGAAGCGATTCCGAGCATTCCGCCGAACGCGATCGAGCCGTTTCTGAACCGCCCCTTGGTCGTCGAGCCCGACGGGCTGGATCGCGCGCCGCATATCGTCGCTGCCGAGGAAAGCCGCGTCATTCTTGGCAATGGCGGAGTCGCATACGTCAGAGGAATGGGAGATTCGAAAGCGCCGTCGTGGATGCTGTACCGCCTCGGCGACGCGCTGGTCGACCCGGACAGCAATACGACGCTCGGCTACGAAGCCATCTACCTCGGGACGGCGCGCCTGGATCGTCCCGGAGAGCCCGCGAAAGTCGTCCTCACCAGCGTGACCCGGGAAGTCGGCGCCGGCGACCGCCTGATCCCCGCGGGCGATCTGCAGATCGTGAACTACGCTCCGCACGCGCCCGCGACGCAGGTGAACGGTCGAGTCATGTCGATCTACGGTGGCGTGGGCAAGGTCGGCGAAGCCGGACTGCATTCGGTCATCACGTTGAATCGCGGCAAGGCCGATGGCCTCGAAGTGGGTCACGTGCTGGCGCTATACGGCGACAGCATGACGGTGACCGACCGGACGCGGACCAAAGGCGACCCCGACGCGATGGTCGCGGTTCCGGGCGAACGCAAGGGACTGGTGTTCGTGTTTCGTGTATTCGATCGCGTTTCCTACGCGATCGTGATGCAGTTGCAGTCGCCAGTTCGCGTGCGGGATCTGGCGAAGACGCCGTAGAGCGCCTCGCCCCGGCGGCGCGGCGACGCGCCGCCCGGTGGCCATTCACCCCGGTTTCCGGGCCATGACGCATGAACGTGAGCTGAAAGGCTGGTTGCAGCTTTCGCTCGTCCCCGGGCTGGGCGCCGCGACGCTGCGCCGCCTGCTGGCGGAATTCGGCCTCCCCGAAAACGTGGTGGCCGCAGACCGCAGGCTACTGCGGCCCCACCTCCCGCCGAGCGTCATCGAGAGCCTCGACTCTCCCGAGGTAATGCAGGCCGTCGATCGCGCGCTCGCGTGGGCGCGCGAAGCACAGCATGCGATCGTCACGATCGCTGATTCCACTTATCCGAAGCGGTTGCTGGAGACCCCCGACCCTCCGCTGCTGCTGTATTGCATCGGCCGCGTGACGCTGCTCGATCGACCGTCGCTCGCCATCGTCGGCAGCCGCAACGCGACGCCTACCGGAATCCAGAATGCCGAGCAGTTCGCGCGCGCGCTCAGCGAAGCCGGACTCGCAATCGTATCGGGGCTCGCGCTCGGGATCGACGCCGCCGCGCACCGCGGCGGGCTCGCGGGAAGCGGCTCGACGATCGCGGTCTTCGGCACCGGCATCGACCGGATCTACCCCCGGCAGAATCAGGCGCTCGCCGAGCGCATCGCGGAAAGCGGTCTTCTGGTATCGGAGTTCGCGCTGCAGACCCCGTCGCGGCGGGAGAATTTTCCGCGCCGAAATCGAGTCATCAGCGGTCTCGCGCAGGGCTGCCTGGTGGTCGAAGCGGCGCTCGCTTCCGGGTCGTTGATCACGGCTCGCTCGGCCGCCGATCAGGGGCGCGAAGTGTTCGCGATTCCCGGCTCGATTCATTCGCCGCTCGCCAAAGGCTGTCACGCGCTCATCAAGGCTGGCGCAAAGCTCGTCGAGACTGCCGATGACGTGCTCTGCGAGCTGAACACCTATCGCTCGCAGGCCGGCGTGGACTCGCGATCCGTTCCGAAGCCTGAAGGACGGCCGCAACGCGATGACTCACCGCTCCTTGCCCACCTGGACTTCGATCCGGTGGAAATCGATTCGCTTTGCGCGCGCAGCGGTCTGGCCGCCCAGCAGGTCAGCGCGGAATTGCTGCGCCTCGAACTGGCGGGTATCGTCGCGACGCTGCCTGGCGGGCGTTACCAGCGGCTGCGCTGAAAACGCGCGCGGTTGTGCCGCCGCGCGCTTTGCGGGTATCCTCTGCGGCCTTTCAAATGGCCAAGAAACTGATCATCGCGGAAAAACCCTCCGTCGCCGCCGACATTGCGCGCGCGCTGGGCGGGTTCGCGCGCAAGGGCGATTTCTTCGAAAACGACGACTACGTGGTTGCGGCTGCGGCAGGCCATCTGCTCGAGCTCGTGGTACCGGAGGAATTCGACGTCAAGAAGGGCAAGTGGTCGTTCGCGCGCCTGCCCGTGGTGCCGCCGCATTTCGATCTGCTGCCGATCGAGCGCAGTGCGCAGCGACTCAACGTGCTGCTCAAGCTGCTCAAGCGCAAGGACGTTTCCGCGCTGATCAACGCCTGCGACGCGGGCCGCGAAGGCGAGCTGATCTTCCGTTTCATCGTGCAGCATGCGCGCAGCAAGAAGCCGATCGAGCGCTTGTGGCTGCAATCGATGACGCCGGCCGCGATCCGCGACGGCTTCGCGAAATTGCGCGCGGACCGTGAACTGCTTTCGCTCGCGGACGCCGCCAAATGCCGCGCCGAAGCCGACTGGCTGATCGGCATCAACGGCACGCGCGCGATGACCGCTTTCAATTCGAAAGAGGGCGGTTTCTACCTGACTACGGTCGGGCGCGTGCAGACGCCGACGCTCGCGATCCTGGTCGAGCGCGAGGAGCGCATCCGCGCGTTCGTGGCGCGCGATTACTGGGAGGTCCACGCGCGTTTCACGGTCGCCGCCGGGGAATACGCCGGACGCTGGATCGATCCGGAGTTCAGCCGCGACGACGACCCGGAACGCAAGCCCGAGCGCCTCTGGAACGCCGCCCGCGCCGAGGCGGTGGCCGATGCGTGTCGCGATGCACGCGGCACCGTTACCGAGGAGACCAAACCCAGCACGCAGGGTGCGCCGTTGCTGTTCGACCTCACGAGCCTGCAGCGCGAGGCGAACAGCCGTTTCGGCTTCTCGGCAAAGGCAACCCTTGGTCTCGCGCAGGCCCTTTACGAAAGGCACAAGGCGCTCACCTACCCGAGAACCGATTCGCGCGCGCTTCCAGAGGACTATCTCGACACGGTCAAGAGCACGATCCGTGCGCTGACGGAGAATCCCGCCTATGCGCCCGTTGCTCGGAAGGCGATCGCCCGCGGCTGGGTGAAACCCAATCGCCGCATCTTCGACAACAGCAAGGTTTCGGATCACTTCGCAATCATTCCGACGCAGCAGACGCCGCGGAACCTGAGCGAAGCCGAAGCGAAGCTCTACGACATGGTGGTTCGGCGGTTCGTCGCCGCGTTCTATCCTGCCGCGGAATACCTTCAGACCACCCGGCTGACGCAGGTCGCCGAACACCGCTTTCGCACCGACGGCCGGGTGTTGGTCAACCCGGGTTGGCTGGAAGTCTATGGGCGCGAGGCCGAGGATTCCGGCGGCAACCTGCCGGCCGCGTCACCCGGCGAGACGGCCGCGGTGCAGGAAGTCGCCGCGCAGGCCAATCGCACCAAACCCCCCGCCCGCTACACCGAGGCGACGCTCCTGGCAGCCATGGAAGGTGCCGGCAAACTGGTCGATGACGACGAAATGCGTCTCGCGATGCAGGCCAAGGGACTCGGCACCCCGGCGACTCGCGCTGCGATCATCGAGGGTCTCATCGCCGAGGACTACGTTCACCGCTCCAGCAAGGAACTCGTTCCGACTCCGAAGGCGTTTTCGCTGCTGTTTGCGCTGCGCCACTTCGGCATCGATGAAATCACTTCGCCCGAGCTCACCGGCGACTGGGAGTTCAAGCTCAAGCAGATGGAGGCAGGCCGCCTGGAGCGCAGCGAGTTCATGGATCACATCGAATCCGTGACGCGCGATCTGGTCGAGCGCATTCGCAACGGCGAGATACCCGAAACCGCCTTCGCCACGGTGTCCGCGCCCTGTCCCAAGTGCGGTGGCACGGTCCAGGAGAATTACCGGCGTTTCCAGTGCCAGCAATGCGACTTCTCGCTCTGGAAGGTGATTTCCGGCCGCGAGTGGTCGCCGGAAGAGGTCGCCGAGCTGATCACGAAGCGCTACATCGGACCGATCACCGGATTCCGCAGCCGGCTTGGCAGACCGTTCGCGGCAGGAATCCGCCTGTCCGACGAATTTCGTACCGAGTTCGATTTCGGACAGCAGCAGCTCGGCGGGAGCGACCAGCCGCCCGCCGATTTCGGCGCCCAGGAAAGTCTCGGGCCGTGCCCGAAGTGCGGTGCCGGCGTCTATGAGCTGAGCGTCTGGTACCTGTGCGAGAAATCGGTCGGCGCGTCGCCGAGCTGCGACTTTCGCTCCGGAAAGATCATCCTCCACCAGACGATCGAGCGGTCGCAGATCCAGAAACTGCTCGCGACCGGCAAGACCGACTTGCTGCCGCGCTTCATTTCTCGGAAAGGGCGGCCCTTCAAGGCGTTTCTGGTCAAGACGCCCGACGGACGAGTCGGGTTCGAGTTCATGGCCCGCAGTCCAGCCAAAGCCGCGGCCCCCAAGGCGAAGACCTCAGGCGAGGCCGTACGCTCCAAGGCGCCTCGCAGTAGCCCCGCCGCCAAGAAACGCGCGCCGCGCAAAGGCGCTCGCGGCTAGACGTCCAGATTGCGCACGCCGAGCGCGTTGCTTTCGATGAACGCGCGGCGCGGTTCGACGTCGTCGCCCATCAACTTGGTAAAAATCTCGTCGGCTGCGATGCTGTCCTCGATCTGCACCCTCAGCAGCCGCCGCGTCTGAGGATCCATCGTCGTGTCCCAGAGTTGCGACGGGTTCATCTCTCCGAGCCCCTTGTAGCGCTGCAGGCTCACGGATTTCTGCACCTCGCCGAGCAGCCATTTCATGGCCTCGCCGAAATCGCGCACCGGCTGCCGGCGATCTCCCCGCTGCACGTATGCGCCGACGCCGACCAGACCGCGCAGCATCTCCGCGGTCTGCCGGATCTGCGCGTAGTCCCCGGAATGCACGAATTCGGCGTCGATCGCAGTCACCCGCAAGTTGCCGTGGCGCGTGCGCTCCACACGCACCTGGTAGCGCTCGGTCTTCGCGTCGAAATGCGCGCTCACCCGCACCCCTTCTGCAGGCATGGCGGCGGCGAGCGCTTCCGAAGACGCCTCCGCCGTGTCGCGACGCGACAGGTCGATGCGCACGCCGCGCAGGATCGCCTGCAGGACCTCGCGATCGATCCAGCGGGAAACCCGGTCGATCACGGCCTGCGTCACGAGGTAGGCCTTGGCGAGTTCGTTGAGTGTTTCGCCGCGGATCGGCTCGCGCCGTGCGGCCGGGCACAGCGCGGCGTCCACCAGGGCGAGCCGCAGCATGAACTCGTTCAGCTCGTGCTCGTCCTTCAGATAGCGCTCTTCCTTGCCGAGCTTCGCCCGGTACAAGGGGGGTTGCGCGATGTAAATGTGGCCTCGCTCCACCAGCTCCGGCATCTGGCGGTAAAAGAACGTCAGCAGCAGCGTGCGAATGTGCGAGCCATCGACATCCGCGTCGGTCATCACGATGATGCGGTGATAGCGCAGCTTGTCGGCGTTGTATTCCTCTTTTCCGATTCCGCAACCCAGCGCGGTGATGAGGGTCGCGATTTCCGCCGACCCGAGCAGCTTGTCGAAACGCGCTTTTTCCACGTTCAGGATCTTGCCCTTCAGCGGCAGAATCGCCTGGAAGCGCCGGTCTCGCCCCTGCTTCGCGGATCCGCCCGCCGAATCGCCTTCGACGAGATACAGTTCGCAGCGCGCGGGATCCTTTTCCTGGCAATCCGCCAGCTTTCCCGGAAGCCCCATCGAATCGAGCACGCCCTTGCGCCGCGTCATTTCGCGCGCCTTGCGCGCAGCCTCTCTCGCGCGCGCTGCCTCGATGATCTTGCCCGTGATGATGCGCGCATCGGAGGGCCGCTCGTCGAGGAACTGGCGCAGCTTCTCGGCCACGATTTCCTCCACCGCGGGCCTGACTTCGGAGGACACCAGTTTTTCCTTCGTCTGCGAGGAAAATTTCGGCTCGGGCACCTTGACCGAAAGCACGCAGGCGAGGCCCTCGCGCATGTCGTCGCCGGCGGTTTCCACGCGCGCCTTCTTTGCGAGCTCGTTTTCCTCGATGAACTTGTTCAGCACCCGTGTCATGGCCGCGCGCAGGCCGGTGAGGTGCGCACCGCCGTCCCGCTGCGGGATGTTGTTCGTGTAGCAGAGCACGCTTTCCTGGTAGGAATCGTTCCACTGCATCGCAACGTCGATGACGATTCCGTCTTTTTCTCCGGTGCCGTGGAATACGTTCGGGTGCAGCACGGTCTTAGAGCGGTTCATGTACTCGACGAAACCGCGCACGCCGCCGCCGAAGGCGAAATTTTCTTCCTTGCCGGAACGCTGGTCGATGAGGACGATGCGGATGCCGCGATTGAGGAACGACAGCTCCCTCAGCCTGCGCGCGAGGATGTCGTAGTGGTAGTCCACCACGCCGAACATCGCGCGCGAGGCGAGGAAATGCACCTCCGTGCCGCGGCGCTCGGAGATACCCGTCACGCGCAGGGGCCCGCTCGGTGCGCCGTCGGCGAACTCGATCTGGTGCACCTTGCCGTCCCGCCAGATCGTCAGGCGCAGCCAGCTCGATAGGGCGTTGACCACCGAAACGCCCACGCCGTGCAGACCGCCGGAGACCTTGTAGGTGTTGTTGTCGAACTTGCCGCCGGCGTGCAGTTCTGTCATTACAATCTCCGCCGCCGAGCGCCTGAGTTCGTCGTCTTCTTTGATTCCGGTGGGAATGCCGCGACCGTTGTCGAGCACCGAAACCGAGTTGTCGGTGTGGATCGTGACCACGATCTCGTCGCAGTACCCCCCGAGCGCCTCGTCGACCGCGTTGTCGACCACCTCGAAGACCATGTGATGCAGCCCGGTGCCGTCGGAAGTGTCCCCGATGTACATCCCCGGGCGCTTGCGAACCGCCTCCAGGCCCTTCAGAACCTTGATGGCGTCGGTGCCGTAGTCGTCGCTGTCCTGCTGCTGCTTTTCCGAATCACCCACGTCGATGAATTCCCCTCGCGCTAGATGCGCATTGGCATGACGACATACTTGAACTCGGCCTCGGCGGGAAAGCTGAGCAGCGCGCTCGACGAGGCGTCGCCGAATCCGCATTCCAGCTCCGCCCCGCCGACGTTGTTGAGCACGTCGAGCAGATAATTGACGTTGAAACCGATGTCGAGCGCGTCACCGCCGTAGCTGACATCGAGCGTTTCTTCGGCCTCCTCCTGCTCGGCGTTCGAGGAGACGATTTTCAGCGAATCCTTCGTCAACACCCAGCGCACGCCGCGAAATTTTTCGTTCGACAGGATCGCCGCTCGCAAAAGCGCCTGCCGAAGCACTTCGCGCTGCAGCGTCAGCTTGTTCTGCTGCGCAGTGGGGATGACTCGGGTGTAATCCGGGAACTTGCCGTCGATCAGCTTCGACACCAGGTTCACGCCGCCGAACGAGAACGCCGCCTGCGAGGCCGAAATCGCGATCGACACCGGATCGTCGACGTCGCCAAGGAGTTTGGACAGTTCGAGCACGGTCTTTCGCGGAACGATCACCTCCTGACGCTCGAGCGGCTGCTCCAGCGCGGCCGCGGCATGTGCGAGACGGTGCCCGTCGGTCGCTACCAACCGCAACTGCCGGTCCTCGACCACCACCAGCATGCCGTTCAAGTAGTAGCGGATGTCCTGTTGCGCCATCGAGTACTGCACCAACCCGAGCAGCCTGCGAAGGGCTTTCTGCGGAAGACTGAACCGCGCGACGGCGCCGCTCGGTTCGGCAAGCCGGGGAAAGTCATCCGCCGGCAGCGTCTGCAGCGTGAATCGGCTCTTGCCGGCTTTCACCAGCATGCGCCTGTCCTGCAACTGCAGCGTGACCTCCGCATCCTCCGGAAGCGCGCGCAGGATCTCGACCAGTTTCCGTGCCCCGACCGTCACGGATCTGGTTTCCGAAGAAGGATCGAGTTCCGCGCGCGCGGTGATCTGGATTTCGATGTCCGTGGCGAGAAACGTCACCGAGGAACCCTGCCGCTCGATCAGCACGTTGGACAGGATCGGCAGCGTATGGCGTCGTTCGATGATTCCGCAGACGGCCGAAAGCGGACCAAGCAGCTGATCGCGTTTTGTCTTGACTAGAACCATTGTTGTTCCTTTCGTATATACAACTAATAACAACTAATAAAGGAACGGCAACTCCGGTATAACTGGGAAAAACGCTTTCGCGCAGGCGGTTAGCCCGCCCGAATCCGGTGCGCATCCTGTGGACGCGGCTGTGCAGCGTTGTGGGCCGTTTTCGACGCATTCGCCGCAATTCGGGTTATGCACAATCCGCCCCAGCGCCCCCCACAGGTTCATCAACACGGCGCTCATCCCTTCAAGGTCTGTTCGAGCACGTGGTAGTCGCGGTTCAGCGACTGGTCCTTCTGGCGAAGCATGGCGACCGTGCGGCAGGCATGCAGAACCGTCGTGTGATCTCGATTGCCGAAGGCCTCGCCGATTTCCGGAAGACTCATCTGCGTGAGGTCCTTGGCGAGCGCCATCGCAACCTGCCGGGGCCGCGCGATGTTGCGCGTTCGCCGCTTCGAATGCATGTCGGAGGACTTGATTTTGAAGTAATCGGCGACCGCCTTCTGGATGCCTTCGACGGTGATCTGGCGGTTCGCGACGTTGAGGATGTCGCGCAGCGCTTCGCGCGCCAGATCGAGGGATAAATCGCGGGCCGCGAACTTGGCGAACGCGAGAACCTTTTTGAGAGCGCCCTCGAGTTCGCGCACGTTGGAGCGGACGTGCTTGGCGATGAAGAACGCGATTTCCTCGTCAAGCAGAACGCCCTCGGCTTCGGCCTTCTTGAGAATGATCGCCACGCGCATTTCGAGCTCCGGCGCCTCGATCGCCACCGTCAGTCCCCAGCCGAATCGCGAGATGAGGCGTTCCTGCATGCCGACGATCTCCTTCGGGTAGGTGTCGCAGGTGATCACGATCTGCTTGCGCGCCTCGACCAGGGCATTGAATGCGTAGAAGAATTCCTCTTGCGTCCGATCCTTGTTGGAAAAGAACTGGATGTCGTCGATCAGCAGCAGGTCGAGCGAGTGGTAATAGCGCTTGAATTCGTCAAACGATTTTTGCTGGTAGGCGCGCACCACATCGGTCACGTACTGCTCGGCATGGATGTAGCGAATGCGGGCCTGCGAGCGCTGGGTCGCGACGGCGTTGCCGATCGACTGGATCAAGTGCGTCTTGCCGAGTCCGACGCCACCGTAGATGAACAAGGGGTTGTACGAGATCCCCGGGTTCTCAGCGACTTGCACCGCCGCGGCGCGCGCCAACTGGTTGGCCTTTCCGGTGACGTACGTATCGAAGGTCAGCGTGGGATTGAGTCGGGCGCGCTCCAGGTGCTGCGCCGGCGCGACCTCCGGAGCCCCCCCCCTCGCCTGCGGGCGAACCGGCGTTGAGGCAGGCCGTGCCAGCGCGAGTCTGAGCGCCAGCGTCCGCCCCCCAACTTCTGTTGCCGCCTGCTCGATGCGGGCGGCAAATCGCTCCTTGACGAGGTCGAGAATGAAGCGGTTCGGCGCGAGCAGGACGATGGTCCCGGGCTCCCCAGGATTCACTTCGAGCGTGAGTGGCCGTATCCAGGTCGCGAACTGTTGCGCCGGCAGTTCCTGCTCCAGGCGGCGCAGGCAGGCATCCCAGAGGCTATGCATCGTCGTGGCGGATCGCGCGGTTTCAGGAGGGTCGCTGCGGCATCTTCAAGCTGCAGCGCGGATGACCAAATTCTACCCGGTCGCGCGAGAGTTATCCACAACTGCGGATGCCGCCTGCGTGCGATTTGACAACGTTGCGCACGGCGGGATCTAATACCGCGCTTTTCGAGCGAAACGATCCATGAAGAGAACCTACCAGCCTTCGAAGACGCGGCGTGCACGGCGGCACGGGTTTCTGGTGCGCAGTCGTTCGCGCGCCGGGCGCGCGGTGCTGCGCGCGCGACGCGCGAAGGGCCGCAAGCGCCTCGCGGTCTAGGTTTCGCGGCGCGTGTCTGGGCGCGCAAGGCCGGCGCGTTTCGGATTGGGAGATGGCCGTCGGCTGACCGAGAGCGCGGATTTCGAGCGCCTGCTGCAAAGCGGACACCGCAAAACCTTAGCTGGATTTACGTTTTTCCATTCCCGTCGCAGTTCCGGCCCGCCGCGTCTCGGAATTCTGGTAACGCGCAGGCATTCGCCACGGGCTACGCGGCGCAACGCGATCAAGCGATGCGTACGCGAGGCCTTCCGGCTTGAACAGGAGGGGTTGGGGGCTATCGATCTGCTGGTGCGGCCGGCTTACGATTGCAAACCAGGGGCTGCGATGATTTCCAGGCTGCGTTCGCTTTTTTCGAAGTTCGTCAAATGACCCGCCTGTTGCGCTGGTTGCTGCGGCTATACCGCTACGGCGTGAGCCCGATGCTTGGGCCATCCTGCCGCTTCTATCCGTCCTGCTCTGCCTACGCCGAAGAGGCGCTCCTGCGACATGGGCTATTTCGTGGCGGCTGGCTCGCGACGCGCCGGCTTTGCCGGTGCGGGCCGTGGCAGCCTGGCGGGGTTGACCCGGTACCCGAGCCCCGTTCCGAGCGGTAATCGCGGACCTCGACTCATGGATACTCAGAGACTCATCCTGTTTTTCGTCTTCAGCTTCTCGCTGCTGCTGCTTTGGGATGCGTGGCAGAAGGAACAGCGCCCGGCTCCGCAACCCGCGACGACCGCTGCGAAGACCCCTGGCGCAGTGCCTACGCCCTCTCCGATGGTGGCGCCGGCACCGCAGCCCGGCGCGGCATCGGTTCCGGCTGCGGCAGCGCCGAGCGGCGCCGGCGAACGCATCCGGGTGCAGACGGATGTTCTCGCCGCCGAGATCGATACGCTCGGCGGCAGCCTGCGTCGCGTCGAACTTCTCAAGCACAAGGACGCCAACGACATCTCGAAGAATTTCGTCCTGCTCCAGCCCGAGCGACACTACGAGGCGCAAAGTGGATTGACCGGCGAAGCTGGGCCGAATCACCGCAGCCTCTGGAGCGCGGTTCCAGGGGAAAGGGTGCTGGGACAGGGACAGCCCGAGATTCGACTGACGCTGCAGGCGCAGGGGCGCGACGGAATCGGGGTCGAAAAGACCTATGTGTTCAAACGCAACAGCTATCTGGTCGACGTAACGCTTGCGGTGCGCAACGACGGTGCCGCCCCGGCGACGGTCCATACCTATTTCCAGCTCACCCATGACGGCAAGGAAGTCTCCACCGGCAACTCGGTCGCGAGCAGTTTCGGCGCCCAGAGCTTTACCGGATTCGCCCAGTTCACCGCCGAGCACAAGTACACGAAGGTTCAGTACTCCGATATCGACAAGGGCAAGGCGGACTACGTTCGCCAGGCACCGGACGGGTGGCTCGCGTACGTTCAGCACTATTTCGTGTCGGCATGGGTGCCGGCGCAGGGCGTCGCGCGCGAATTCGTCATCGAACGCCGGCAAGACGGCAGCTACGCGGCACGTGTGGTGTTGCCGGCGGGGATACTCGCCCCCGGTGCAGCAAGCGTGGTGTCGGTGCCGCTCTACGTCGGTCCGCAGGAGCAACGGCGCCTCGAGGCGGCGGACAGAAACCTGCCGCTGGTGGTCGATTACGGCTGGCTCACGGTGATCGCGCAGCCGCTGTTCTGGCTGCTCGAGATGCTGCATGGACTGAGCGGCAACTGGGGCGTCGCGATCATCCTTCTCACCGTGCTGATCAAGCTGGTGTTCTTCCCGCTCTCCGCGGCGAGCTACAAGTCGATGGCGAAGATGAAACTGATCACGCCCCGGCTGACGAAGATCCGCGAGACCTACGCGCACGATCGCGCCAAGATGAACCAGGCAATGATGGAGCTGTACAAGACGGAAAAAATCAATCCGCTCGGCGGCTGTTTTCCGATCCTGGTGCAGATTCCGGTGTTCATTTCCCTGTACTGGGTGCTGCTCGCGGCGATCGAGTTGCGGCACGCGCCCTTCATTCTCTGGATTCACGATCTGTCCGCGCTGGATCCGTATTACGTGCTGCCCGTGCTCATGACCATCACCATGGTGCTGCAGACGCGCATGAACCCGACGCCGCCCGATCCGGTGCAAGCGAAGGTGATGCAGTTCATGCCGTACGTATTCAGCGTGTTCTTCTTTTTCTTCCCGGCCGGCCTCGTGCTGTACTGGCTGGTGAACAACATCCTTTCAATCCTTCAGCAGTGGCAGATTCAGCGCATGTTCGATCGCGGCAGGCCTGCCCATGCCAAGCGCTGATCCTGGAGACTCGGGCCGGCCCTGCGCCACCGACACGATTGCAGCCATAGCGACCCCACCGGGACGCGGCGGCATCGGCGTGGTGCGCATCTCCGGGCCCGCGGCACCGGCGCTGGCACGCGCCGTACTGGGAAGAATCCCCGCGGCGAGGCACGCGGGCCTGTGTACTGCGCGTGACGGGCAGGGCGCGGCGCTCGACGAAGGCATCGCGCTCTACTTCGAGGCGCCGCACTCGTACACCGGAGAACCGGTGCTCGAATTCCAGGGTCACGGCGGTCCCGTGGTGATGCGGGAAGTGCTCAATGCGTTTCTCGACGCGGGCGCGCGGCTCGCACAACCGGGCGAGTTCACGCAGCGCGCGTTTCTGAACGAGCGGCTCGATCTTGCGCAGGCCGAAGGAGTCGCCGATCTGATCGATGCCTCGAGCCGGGAGGCGGCGCGTTCCGCGCTGCGTTCGCTGCGGGGCGAATTTTCCGCTGCCATCCATGCGTTGGTCGAATCGCTCACCGAGTTGCGCGCGCTGATCGAGGCGATGCTCGATTTTCCCGAAGACGAGATCGATGCGCTGCATCGCGAGGACTCCCGGGCTCGGCTCGAGGCACTGCGCAGGGCGCTGGAGGATGTATTGGCGCGGAGCCGGGAGGGAAGTCTGCTTCGCAGCGGCGTCAATGTGGTTCTGACGGGCCGCCCGAACGTCGGCAAATCGAGCCTGCTCAACCGTCTCGCGGGAGAAGACCGCGCCATCGTGACCGCGGTGCCTGGAACGACGCGCGACGCGCTGCGCGAAACGATTCTGATCGAAGGGGTGCCAATCAACATCATCGACACGGCGGGACTGCGCGAGTCGCGCGATGAAATCGAGCGCCTCGGTATCGAACGCACGCGAAAGGAACTGGCGCAGGCGGACGTCGTGCTGCTCGTACTCGATGCGTCGGCCGGTTTCCTGCCGGATGACCGCTTGCTTCAGGCGGATTTGCCGCCCGATTGCCGCAAGATCCAGGTACTCAACAAGAGCGATCTGGTGCCCGCCGGTTCGATGCCCGTCTTCCCCGAGCCGCCGGCGTCGCTGCGCGTTTCGGCGAAGACGGGCGCGGGGCTCGAGGGGTTACGCGGCGCGGTGTTGCGTGCCGCCGGATGGCACACCCACGGCGAAACCGTGTACCTCGCCCGCGAGCGGCAT
>MERB01000021.1:27794-31743 GCA_001770475.1 Betaproteobacteria bacterium RIFCSPLOWO2_02_FULL_66_14
GAACTCCTGGCCGAGGAATTGCGGCTGGCGCAGGCGGCACTCTCGGAAATCACGGGGGAGTTCACCACTGAAGACCTGCTGGGCGAGATCTTTGCGCGCTTCTGCATCGGGAAGTGAACGCTTCCCGGCGCGTTTCGCTCGATGCGCAATCCTTGATTTCCGCGAATTCCTATCGCTGGGACCGGGGAGTAGAATTCAAAAAATAAAATTCTTCCCGAGGCCCGACCCAGCAACGGGCCGTCTTGCATTCGAGGGCCCGATCCAATGACCAGCGCGTCGTCCGCACCTTGCGAGTTCTCGAACGCACCGGACTGGGTGCGGCACGCGGACCTCAGACAATGGGTCGCCAGCGTTGCGCGGCGCACGCAGCCCGAGCGCGTGGTGTGGTGCGACGGTTCGCAGGAGGAATATGACCGCCTGTGCAACGACCTGGTGGACGTCGGAACCTTCATCCGACTGAACGAGCGACTCCGGCCGAGCAGTTTTCTCGCGCGCTCCAACCCCTCCGACGTGGCGCGAATGGAGGATCGCACCTTCATCTGCAGCGAACGCAAGGAGGGCGCGGGACCGACCAACAACTGGATCGAACCGCAGGAAATGCGTGCCACGCTCGAGCGGCTGTTCGAGGGTTGCATGCGCGGGCGAACGCTCTACGTCGTGCCGTTTTCGATGGGGCCGATCGGATCGCACATCGCGCAGATCGGGATCGAAATCACGGACTCCGCCTACGTGGTAGTGAACATGCGCATCATGACGCGCATGGGGCGTGCGGTGGCCGAGTGGCTTGGCGACGACGGCGACTTCATTCCTTGCGTGCACTCGGTCGGCGCGCCGCTGCCGCCCGGTGCAAAGGACGTTGCGTGGCCGTGCAACGAAAGGGAGAAATGGATCGTTCACTTTCCAGAGACGCGCGAGATCTGGTCGTTCGGTTCGGGTTACGGCGGCAACGCCCTGCTGGGAAAGAAATGCCTCGCGTTGCGCATCGCCTCGGTGATGGCGCGGGACCAGGGTTGGCTTGCAGAGCACATGCTGGTGCTTGGCGTCGAGTCGCCGCAGGGAGAAAAGACCTACGTCACCGCGGCTTTTCCGTCGGCCTGCGGCAAGACCAATTTCGCGATGTTGATTCCGCCTTCCTCCTTCAAGGGGTGGAAGGTCACGACGATCGGAGAGGACATCGCCTGGATCAAACCAGGCCAGGACGGTCGTTTCTACGCCATCAATCCGGAGGCCGGATTCTTCGGTGTAGCGCCTGGCACTTCGGAGGCGACCAATCCGAATGCGATGAAATCGCTTGCCGCCAACGTGATCTTCACCAACGTCGCGATGACCCCGGAGGGCGACGTGTGGTGGGAAGAGATGACGCGCGAAGCGCCCGCCAAATTGATCGACTGGCAGGGCAGAGAATGGGCCCCGGGGTGTGGACGGCCCGCAGCGCATCCGAATGCACGTTTCACCGTCGCGGCGGCACAATGCCCTTCGATCGACCCGAAATGGGAGGACCCGGGCGGGGTGCCGATCTCCGCATTCATCTTCGGCGGGCGGCGTTCGTCCACGATTCCGTTAGTGGTCGAATCCGCGGGCTGGGAGGACGGGGTTTACCTGGGCGCGACCCTCGGATCGGAGACCACCGCGGCGATCACCGGCAAGGTCGGCGTGGTGCGCAGCGATCCGATGGCGATGCTCGCCTTTTGCGGGTATCACATGGGAGATTACTTCGCGCACTGGCTCAGAATCGGCAAGACCGTGAAACATGCGCCCAGGATTTTTCGCGTCAACTGGTTTCGCAAGGATGCGAACGGCAAATTCCTCTGGCCCGGATTCTCCGAGAACATGCGCGTCCTTTCGTGGATCGTCGAGCGCTGCCATGGGCGCGCGCAGGCGCACTCCTCGCCGCTCGGACTGATGCCGCGATTCGAGGATCTGACCTGGACCGGACTGGAGAACTTCGGATCGCAAAAGTATGCCGAACTGTCGTGCGTCGACGCTTCGGGCTGGACCGAGGAATTGAGCTCGCACGAAACGCTTTTTCGGAGAATCGGGCCGCAGTTGCCCGGGGAACTCGAGCGGTTGCGCGCCCGAATGGTTTCTTCGCTCACCGCGTAGGCAGGCCGCAGCAAGGCGATTCGAATCCAGCAGGCCCGAAGCCCGTCAATCGCGCAGACGAAGGGCCAGCGCCGCGATGCTCGCGCCGAGCGCCGCGACGCACGCAAGGCCAAAGGTCCAACTCCAGCCCCAGCGCTCAATGATCCATCCGCCCGCGGCCATCCCGAGACCCACTCCGGACAATAGGCCGGTGGAGGACCATGTGAACGCCTCGGCCGAGTGCGTCTGAATCGCGATTCTCGCAACCAGCATCGACTGAATCGTGAGCGCCGGCGCCATGACGAGTCCGGCGACGAAACCCAGTCCGGCAAACAACCACGGGTTCGCCGCCACCGCCAGCGAACCCATGCCAACGCCAATCAAGGCGAGAGTGAGCGCAAACTGACGCGGCAGCGGAGGACGCCAGTTTCGGCTTCCGTATGCGAGCCCTCCCAACGCGCTACCGACGCTCATCAGAGAAAGTAGTACGCCCGTGAGCGCCGGATGGCCGATGCTGGAGGCATAGCCGGCGACGCCGATCTCAATCAACCCGAAGGCGCCTGCGTAACCGAAGACGATGGATAGGAGGAGGAGAAATTTAGGCGCCGCTAGCGGGCCGAGGAGACCGGTGGGAGTTCGCGCTTCGATGTGCCAGCGCCGGAGCGCTGGCGAGCGAAGAAAGAGCCACGTTCCGGCCGTGCCACAAGCGGCGGCAAACAGGACCGGAATCGGGGGCGAAGCAATCGCGATCAGCACCGCGACGAGGATCGGCCCGACGATGAAAATCAGCTCGATCAGCACCGATTCCAGCGAGTACGCTGCGCTCAACAACGGATTGTCGCCGAGCTTTTGTCGAAAGAGGGTTCGCATGCAAACGGTGATCGGCGGGAACCCAGCGCCTGCGGCGAACGCGAACAGCCACGCGAGCGGCCTCGGTGCCTGAAGTTCAATTGCGAGCACCAGGGCGATGAGCGCGGAGGGGAATGCGATTGCGCAAATGCGAAGCACCGATCGCGGACCCGAACGATCGATCACGCGCCCCATCCACGGCGCTACGCAGGCCAGGCCGATGACGTAGGCGGCGGCCATGATGCCGCCCTGGGCAAAGGATCCCGTGCCGCCTTGAGCCAGCAACAGGATGGAGAGTCCCGTGACGCCGATCGGCAGGCGTCCGATGACCGACGCGGTCACCGTCCTTCGCAGGTCACGATCGTCAAGCAGGTCGGCGTATCGGGCGAGGGACAGCATCGGCGGGCAGAAAAAGCGCGGCATTGTCCCACACAGGTTGAATGCTGCATTGCAACAAAGAAAGTGCGGGAGGTTCCACGTGAAACCTTTCTGGGATGGGTTCGAGGGCCTTGGTTTCACGTGAAACCATCGCGTATCATGTCGCGCCCCGATGAACCAGCCCATGGACTTTCCGTCTGAATTCGACGTCGTCGTCATCGGTGGCGGTCACGCTGGAACCGAGGCCGCGCTCGCCTCCGCTCGAATGGGTTGCAGCACCTTGCTGGTGACGCACAGCATCGAGACCCTGGGCCAGATGTCCTGCAACCCCTCCATCGGAGGGATCGGCAAGGGGCATCTGGTCAAGGAGATCGACGCCCTTGGCGGCGTCATGGCGCTTGCGACGGACAGCGCAGGGATTCAGTTTCGCATTCTCAATTCGTCCAAAGGTCCGGCGGTCCGGGCGACCCGGGCGCAGGTCGATCGCGTTCTTTACAAAGGGGCGATCCGCCGTCAGTTGGAGGGGCAGAAGAATCTAAGTATTTTTCAGCAGGCCGTCGACGATATCGTTCTGCGCAATGACCGGATTTCCGGCGTGATCACGCAACTGGGAATCCGGATACGCGGTCGCGCGGTCGTG
>MERB01000021.1:31785-38113 GCA_001770475.1 Betaproteobacteria bacterium RIFCSPLOWO2_02_FULL_66_14
GGCAAGACGATCGACTTCTCGGAGTTGACCGCACAACCTGGGGACCTGCCGGAGCCCGTGTTCTCGTTTCTCGGGAACCGAGCGATGCACCCGAGGCAGGTGCCGTGCTGGATCACGCACACGAACCCGGCTACCCACGACGTCATCCGCTCGGCGCTCGGACGATCGCCGATGTTCACCGGGGTCATCAAAGGCGTCGGTCCGCGGTACTGTCCCTCGATCGAAGACAAGGTTCATCGGTTCGCGGCGAAATCCGGCCATCAGGTGTTCCTGGAACCCGAAGGTTTGGACACCGACGAAATCTACCCGAACGGCATTTCGACGAGCTTGCCGTTCGACGTTCAAGTCGCGCTCGTCCGGTCGATGAAGGGGCTGGAGCGGGCCCATCTTCTGCGTCCCGGATATGCCATCGAATACGACTATTTCGATCCGCGCGGACTGAAGTCGAGTCTCGAGACGAAGGCGATCGAAGGGCTGTTTTTCGCCGGGCAGATCAACGGTACTACAGGCTATGAAGAGGCGGCTGCACAGGGGTTGCTGGCTGGCGTCAATGCAGCGCTACAGGCCCAAGGGAGGCCACCGTGGTGTCCAGGGCGTGACGAGGCTTATCTCGGCGTCCTCGTCGACGACCTCGTAACTCGCGGCGTATCGGAACCCTACCGGATGTTCACGAGCCGCGCGGAATTCCGTCTAATGTTGAGGGAGGACAACGCGGATCTGCGCCTGACAGAAATCGGTAGGCAGCTTGGGTTGGTCGACGACCAGCGGTGGGGGGCGTTTGCCCGAAAGCGCGATCGCATCGACAGAGAGACCGAGCGGCTGCGATCGACTCGGATCGGACCTACGGTTGCGTCCCTGGAAGCCTGCATCAAACATCTGGGACGCCCACTGGAGCGCGAGTACACGCTTTCCGAAATTCTCAAGCGACCGAATGTGAGTTATCGCTTACTCTCAGAAATTGATACTGAATTCAAGGCAATAGACGAGCCATCGGTGACAGAACAGGTAGAGATCCAGGCCAAGTACGAGGGCTACATCGATCGCCAGCGGCAGGAGGTTGCGCGCCAAGCCGCTCAGACATCCACGCCGATCCCTCGAGAAATCGATTACGTTGAAGTGCAGGGTCTTTCGTCGGAGGTCAGGCAGAAACTGCAGCGCTTCCGGCCGGAGACGATCGGTCAAGCGGGTCGAATTTCGGGCGTCACTCCCGCGGCGATCTCGCTGCTTCTCGTGCATCTGAAGAGATTCCAGCGCGAGAAAGGCAGGGCGGCATGAGCGCCGAAGCGATCCTGGCCGACGGTAGTCGAGCATTGGGGCTTTCGCTCCCCCGCGCCGCGCTCACGCAGCTGGTCGCATTTCTCGCCCTGATGAAAAAATGGAATCGGGTGTTCAATCTCACCGCGGTGAGGGATCCGGTCGCGATGGTGAGCCACCATCTGCTCGATTCGCTGGCGGTGATCCAACATCTGCCTCCGGGCCGGCTGGCGGACATCGGATCGGGCGCGGGTTTGCCCGGGATTCCGATCGCCATCGCCCAGCCCGAGCGCGCTGTTGCGTTGAACGACGCGAACGAGAAGAAGGCCGCGTTTCTGCGGCAGGCAGTCATCGAACTGAAGTTGGACAACGCGCAAGTGCACGCCGGACGGGTGGAATCCTGGAAGCCGGCAGAGCCTTTCGATGTCGTCATCTGCCGCGGCTTTTCCGAGTTGCGCGAGTTCGTCGCAGCGTGCCGGCATCTGCTTGCGCCAGGCGGCGTTTTGGCCGCGATGAAGGGAACCCGCCCCGAAAAGGAGCTGGCTCGGGTTCCGTCGTGGTGCGATTGCCACGACGTGCGCAGGCTGAACGTTCCTGTTCTCGAAGCCGAGCGCCACCTCGTTCTGTGCAGCGTGGCGGGACGATGACGCGGATTCTGGCGGTCGCCAATCAAAAGGGTGGGGTCGGCAAGACGACGACGTCAGTCAATCTCGCCGCGGCTCTCGCGCGCGCGGGCCGCAAGGTCCTGCTGGTCGACCTCGACCCGCAGGGCAACGCAACGATGGGCAGCGGGATCGAAAAACGGTCCCTCGCGCGCACCGTGTATCACGTGCTGCTCGGACTGGGCGAGGTCGCGCAGATCCGGGTGCATTCAGAAAGCGGCGGCTTCGATCTCCTGCCGGCGAATCGGGAATTGGCGGGCGCCGAGATCGAGCTGGTGGAATTGCCGAATCGGGAAAGCCGGCTGCGCGGCGCGCTTGCGACGATCGCATCGCAGTACGCCGAGATCCTGATCGATTGCCCGCCGTCGCTGTCGTTGCTCACGGTCAACGGGCTGGTCGCCGCGCAGGCGGTCCTGATTCCGATGCAGTGCGAGTACTACGCGCTCGAAGGGCTTTCGGATCTCGTCGATACGATCCGGCGCGTCAGGGGCCATCTGAATCCGCAACTCGAAATCGCCGGCCTCCTGCGCACGATGTACGACCCGCGAAACACGCTTTCGCAGCAGGTGTCGCAGCAGCTGGAGGATCATTTCGGTGCGAAGGTGTTTCGTACGCGGGTGCCGCGCAACGTGAGATTGGCGGAAGCGCCCAGCTATGGCGCGCCCGCAGTGGTCTGGGACGAAGGTGCAAAGGGCGCGATTGCCTATTTGGCGCTGGCCGATGAACTGATGGCGGCAGGAGAGGGTTAATGATCAAACCGAAGGGGCTGGGACGCGGGCTCGACGCGCTGCTGGGTGAGACCGACGGCACATCGAAGGAGCGATCTACGACGCTGCCGGTGCACGCGATCACGCCCGGGCGCTATCAGCCGCGCAGTCGAATGGATGAAAGCGCGCTGGCCGAGCTGGCGGGGTCGATTCGCGCCCAGGGGCTGATGCAGCCCGTACTGGTGCGGCCGGTCGGCGCGGGCGCCTACGAACTCATTGCCGGGGAGCGCCGGTGGCGTGCCGCGCAACTCGCCGGGTTAAACGAGATCCCGGCGCTGGTGCGCGAGGTTCCGGACGAATCGGCGCTCGTGATGGCGCTGATCGAGAACATTCAGCGCGAGGACCTCAATCCGATCGAGGAGGCAAACGGATTGCAGCGGCTGGTGGACGAATTCGCAATGACGCATGAGCAGGCCGCGGACGCGGTTGGACGTTCGCGCAGCGCAACTTCGAATTTGTTGCGCTTGCTCAAATTGACCAAGCCCGTTCAGGAGATGCTGCTGAACCACGCGCTGGACATGGGGCATGCGCGGGCCTTGCTCGCGTTGGAGGGCGCCCGCCAGATCGAGGCGGCGCAACGGGTCGTGGCCCGCGGCCTGTCGGCGCGCGAGGCCGAAGCGCTCGCCAAACGATGGCTGCGGGGCGGCTCGGGAAAGAAACCGCGAGCGCGCGACCGCGATACCGCGCGACTCGAGGAGGAACTGTCAGACCGGCTCGGCACGACCGTGGAAATCGTTCAAAGCGCCAAGGGACGCGGGAGACTTGTCTTGCACTATTCGAACCTGCAGCACCTGGATCAGCTGATCGAGCGTCTTGGCTGAGGGTGGAGGATGCTGCTGTTGCGATGCCGCAAATTGACCGCTGTGCAAACGAAATCTATAATCGCGCGGCTTTTCGCGAGACGGGGTGCATGAACGCCAGCCCCGTCGTCCTGACGAAGCCGTTTCGCACGGTTCTGCGCTGGCAGGTCATCGCGACCGCGATGCTAGTCCTTGCCGGCGGTATCTTCGCCGGGCCGCACGGCGCGCTGTCGTCGGCCCTCGGGGGCACGGTCAGCGTGTTCGCCTTTGGTGCTTCGGCGCTGGTGGCGTCGAACGCGAAGGCGCGATCCGCGGCCGGGGTTTTGAGTTGGGCGTTGCTGGCCGAGGCGATCAAGATCGGCCTGATCGTCGTTCTGCTGTGGCTGGTGCTGGCGACCTACGAGCGCGTCGTCATGCTGGCGTTTTTCGGATCGTTCTTCGCGACGGTCCTGTTGTTTTTCAAGGCGCTTTTGGTGCGTGATTACGACTGAACGAATGACAGCCGGCAAAGAATTCAACGCCACGGATTACATCCAGCACCACCTCAGCTTTTACCGGGTTCCGCTCGGCGAGGGCGAGTTCTGGACGCTCAACGTCGATACCGTCGTCACCTCGGTCGTGCTGGGTATTCTCGGCTTGGGGCTGATCTGGTGGGTGGTCAGGGGCGCAACCTCGGGCGTGCCGAACCGGCGCCAGGCGTTCGTCGAACTGCTGATCGAGTTCGTGGACGAGCAGGTGAAGGGATTGTTCCACCATGGGGACCGCAACAAGTTCATCGCGCCCACGGCGCTCACGGTGTTCGTCTGGGTAACGCTGATGAACGCGATGGATTGGCTGCCCGTGGACGTCGTTTCCGGGGTCCTTCACCTTCTTGGCTTTGAGGAATGGCGACCCGTACCGACGGCCGACGTCAACGCCACCTTCGCCCTGTCGATTTCGGTCCTGCTGCTGTCGATCTATTTCGCCATTTCGGCGAAGGGACTGGGCGGCTGGATCCACGAGCTGTTCTGCTCTCCGTTCGGCAAGAACGCGCTGCTGTGGCCTGCGAATTTTCTCTTCAACATGGTCGAGTACGTGTCGAAGACGTTGTCACACTCGCTGCGGTTGTTCGGCAACATTTACGCTGGCGAGATCCTGTTTTTCTTGCTGTGGCTATGGGCCGCTACCGGGCTGGTCGGGACCTTCTTCGGTTTCCTGCTGGGCCTCGGCTGGGCGATCTTCCACATCCTCATCGTTCTGCTGCAGGCGTACATCTTCATGATGTTGACCGTCGTCTACCTCTCGATGGCACATGAACATCACTGAATCGGATCCGACCAACCAGTTTCGCCCGTGAAAGGAAATTGATATGGAAAAACTCCAGTTGCTAGCAATGGTCCAGGCCTACACCGGCATCGGCATCGGGTTGATGGTCGGGCTGGGCGCGGCCGGCGCCTGTATCGGCGTCGGCATCATGTGCAGCCGCTTCCTGGAGGCCGCCGCGCGTCAGCCCGAACTCACCAATTCCCTGCAGGGAAAGGTGTTCCTGCTGCTTGGCCTGATCGACGCCTCGTTCATCATCGGCCTTGGCATCGCGATGTTCTTCGCCTTTGCCAGTCCGTTGGCGACGCCGTTCCGCTAGTCCCGGCGCTGCGGACCGTTCACCGCAAGGGAGATACGCATGAGCTTCAACCTCACGCTGCTCGCTCAGATGCTCGCTTTTGCGGCGTTCATCTTGTTCACCGTGAAGGTCGTCTGGCCGCACATGCTGCGCGCGATCGAGACGCGCCAGAAGACCATCGCCGACGGGCTCGCCGCCGCCGAGCAGGGCCAGCGTGCGCTCCAGACCTCGACGCGGCAGGCAGATGACGCGATCCGGGCCGCGCGTGACCGGTCGGCGGACATCGTCGGCCAGGCCGAAAAACGCGCCGTGCAGATGATCGAGGAGGCGAAGGTGGCGGCCAAGGAAGAGGGCGCAAGAGAGAAAATCGCCGCCCGCTCGGAGATCGACCAGGAAGTGCAGCGGGCGCGAGAACAGCTGCGCGAGCAGGTCGCTTCGCTCGCGGTCGCGGGCGCAGAGCAGATCCTGCGTCGGGAAATCGACGTCCGCGCGCATGCCGAACTGCTCGATCGCATCAAGCGCCAACTGTAGACATGGCAGAGCCCAGCACGATCGCCCGGCCCTACGCCGAAGCCGCCTTCAAGTTGGCTGACGAGCAAGGCGAGCTTGCGCAGTGGTCGACGTCGCTGGCCGATCTTTCCGCAGTCGCGGCCGATGGGCGCATCGGACGTGCGATCCGCGATCCGAACCTGTCCGCCGCCAAACTCGCCGGACTGATCATCGCGATCCTGGCAGGCAGGCTCTCGGGCGAAGCGGAGAATTTCGTTCGCCTGCTCGCCGAGAATGGGCGTCTCGACGTCGTGGGCGAGATTCGGGCGCAGTTCGAAGCGCTCAGGAACGAACGCGAAGGGGTGATCGAAGCCGAGATCGTCAGCGCTTTCGAACTCGACGCGGCACAGGTCGCCGACCTGGTCGCGGGCCTGGAGCGCAAAATGGGCCGCAGCGTGAAGGCGCGCGTCAGCCTCGACCGGGAGCTCCTCGGCGGCGTGAAGGTGGTTCTCGGCGACAAAGTCATCGACGGTTCGGTGCGCGCGCAGCTTGGCGCGCTCGAGCAGGCACTCAAGGCATAGCGGATTCCAGGAGCAGTCATGCAACTCAACCCGTCCGAAATCTCGGATTTGATCAGGAGCCGGATCCAGAACCTGGATGCCGGCATGGAAATGCGCACCCAGGGCACGGTGGTGTCGGTCACGGACGGCATCTGCCGCATCCACGGCCTGTCCGACGTGATGCAGGGCGAGATGC
>MERB01000021.1:38147-44122 GCA_001770475.1 Betaproteobacteria bacterium RIFCSPLOWO2_02_FULL_66_14
GAATCTCGAACGCGACTCGGTGGGCGCGGTGATTCTGGGAGCCTACGAGCACATCACCGAGGGCGACACGGTGAAATGCACGGGGCGGATCCTTTCCGTGCCCGTCGGCCCGGAACTCCTGGGCCGGGTGGTGGATTCCCTCGGTGCGCCGATCGACGGCAAAGGTCCGGTGAACGCCAAGGAAACCGACGTCATCGAGAAGGTCGCGCCGGGGGTCATCTGGCGCAAGTCGGTGTCGCAGCCGGTACAGACCGGGCTGAAATCGATCGACGCCATGGTCCCCGTCGGACGCGGGCAGCGGGAACTGATCATCGGCGACCGGCAAACGGGCAAGACCGCGGTTGCCATCGACACGATCATCAACCAGAAGGGCAAGGACCTGATCTGCGTTTACGTCGCCATCGGGCAGAAGGCCTCGACCATCGTCAACGTGGTCAGGAAGCTGGAGGAACACGACGCGATGGGCTACACCATCGTCGTGGCTGCCTCCGCATCCGAGTCCGCGGCCATGCAGTACATCGCGCCGTATTCCGGCTGCACGATGGGCGAGTATTTCCGCGACCGTGGACAGGATGCACTCATCATCTATGACGATCTGACCAAGCAGGCCTGGGCCTACCGCCAGGTCTCGCTGCTTCTTCGGCGACCCCCGGGCCGCGAGGCTTACCCCGGCGACGTCTTCTACCTGCATTCGCGCCTTCTGGAACGCGCGGCGCGGGTCAACGAGGAATACGTAGAGCGTTTCACCAACGGCGCGGTAAAGGGAAAGACCGGTTCGCTGACCGCGCTGCCGATCATCGAAACGCAGGCGGGCGACGTGACTGCGTTCGTGCCGACCAACGTCATTTCGATCACCGACGGGCAGATCTTCCTCGAGACCGACCTGTTCAACGCCGGCATCCGGCCGGCCATCAACGCGGGAATTTCGGTATCGAGGGTCGGCGGCAACGCGCAGACCAAGATCATGAAGCGCCGCGACACGGGCGGCGGCGTGCGCCTGGCGCTCGCGCAGTACCGCGAACTCGCGGCGTTCGCGCAGTTCGCCTCCGACCTGGACGAAGTGACGCGCAAACAGCTCGAGCGAGGGCGCCTCGTCACGGAACTCATGAAGCAGCCGCAGTATCACCCGCTGCAGGTCTGGGAAATGGCGGTCACGCTGTTCGGCGTCAACAACGGCTTTTTCGACGACGTCGACGTGAAAAAGGCGCTCGCCGCCGAGCGTTCGATGCGTGATTACATGAAGGGCAAATATCCCGATCTCGTCGGCCGCATGGAGGAAAAGAAGGATCTTTCCGGAGACGACGAAAAGGCCCTCAAGCAGGCGATCGAGGACTGGAAGAAAAACGGAAGCTACTAGGAGAAGGTGACGGGGGAACCGCGGTTCTCCTCGACCCGTTTCGAGCGACATGCCTGGAACCAAGGAAATTCGGCTGAAGATCCGGAGTGTGCAGAACACCCGGAAGATCACCAAGGCGATGGAAATGGTCGCCGCGTCCAAAATGCGCAAGGCGCAGGAGCGCATGCGCATGGCGCGGCCCTATGGCGAGAGGATCCGGACGGTCGCCGCGCACATCAGCCACGCCAATCCCGAGTACCGGCATCCGTTTCTGGTGGCGCGCGACAGCGTGCAGCGCATCGGACTGATCGTCATCACGACCGACAAGGGCCTCTGCGGCGCGTTGAACAGCAATCTCCTGCGGCTCGTCCTGGGGCAGTACAAGCAGTGGCAGTCCGAAGGCGAGGAGACCGAAGTCTGCTGCATCGGCAACAAGGGCCTCGGCTTCATGCAGCGGCTGGGCGCGAACATCGTGTCGCAGGCGGTTCAGTTGGGCGACCGCCCGCAAATGGACAAGCTGCTCGGTGCGATCAAGGTGATGCTCGACGGCTATACCGAGGATCGGTTCGACCGGCTGCTGATCGCCTACAACCGCTTCATCAACACGATGAAGCAGGAGCCGGTCGTGGAACAGTTGTTGCCGCTGGCCGGGGATCGGCTCGGGGCGCCGGAAACGGTGTGGGACTACATCTACGAGCCGGACGCGAAGAGCGTACTCAATCAGGTGATGACGCGCTACATCGAAGCGATCGTCTACCAGGCGGTCGCCGAGAACATGTCGTCGGAGCAATCGGCGCGGATGGTGGCGATGAAGGCCGCTTCCGACAACGCCGAAACGCTGATCGACGAACTGACCCTGGTCTACAACAAGAACCGCCAGGCGGGGATCACCAAAGAGCTTTCAGAAATCGTCGGCGGCGCAGCCGCCGTCTAGAGCTAGGAAAACGACATGGCACAAGCAGCAGGCACGATCGTCCAAACCATCGGCGCGGTGATCGACATCGAGTTTCCGCGCGACCAGATGCCCAAGGTGTACGAGGCGCTCGTCCTGGAGGACAGCCCGGACGCCGGCTTCGTGGAAAAAGGGCTCACCTTCGAAGTCGAGCAGCAGCTCGGCGACGGCGTGGTGCGCTGCATCGCTATGGGCTCCTCCGACGGCCTGCGCCGCGGCATGAAGGTGGCGAGCAGCGGCCGGCCGATCTCGGTGCCCGTTGGCAAGGGCACGCTCGGCCGGATCATGGACGTGCTCGGCCGGCCGATCGACGAGGCAGGCCCGATCCAGACCGAGGAACGGCGCTCGATCCACCGGATCGCGCCGAAGTTCGACGAGCTCTCGCCCTCGGTCGAGCTGCTCGAGACCGGAATCAAGGTGATCGACCTGATCTGCCCGTTTGCCAAGGGCGGCAAGATCGGACTGTTCGGTGGCGCCGGCGTGGGCAAGACCGTGAACATGCTCGAACTGATCAACAACATCGCCACGCAGCACTCGGGACTGTCGGTGTTCGCCGGCGTCGGCGAGCGCACGCGCGAGGGCAACGACTTCTATCACGAGATGATCGACGCCGAGGTCATCAATCTGAAGAACATCACCGAGTCGAAGGTCGCGATGGTGTTCGGGCAGATGAACGAGCCGCCGGGCAACCGCCTGCGCGTAGGCCTGAGCGGACTCACGATGGCCGAGCATTTCCGCGACGAGGGCCGCGACGTGCTGCTGTTCATCGACAACATCTACCGCTTCACGCTCGCCGGGACGGAAGTTTCGGCGCTCCTCGGGCGGATGCCTTCTGCGGTGGGCTACCAGCCGACGCTCGCCGAAGAGATGGGGCGTCTGCAGGAGCGCATCACCTCGACCAAGACCGGCTCGATCACCTCGGTGCAGGCAATCTACGTGCCGGCCGACGACTTGACCGACCCTTCGCCCGCGACGACCTTCGGCCACCTCGACGCCACCGTCGTGCTTTCCCGGGACATTGCGTCGCTCGGCATTTATCCGGCGGTCGATCCGCTCGATTCGACTTCGCGCCAGGTCGATCCCAACACGATCGGCGAAGAGCACTACAACACGACACGCTCGGTGCAGGCGACGCTGCAGCGCTACAAGGAGCTGCGCGACATCATCGCGATCCTCGGCATGGACGAGCTGTCCCCAGAAGACAAGCTCGCCGTGGCCCGGGCGCGCAAGATCCAGCGCTTCCTCTCGCAACCGTTCACCGTGGCGCGCAACTTCACCGGGACCGAAGGCAAGTACGTGTCGCTCAAGGACACGATCAAGGGTTTCAAGATGATCGTCGCCGGCGAGTGCGACCACCTGCCCGAGCAGGCGTTCTACATGGTCGGCGCGATCGAGGAAGCATTCGAGAAGGCGAAGACGCTGCAGTAATGGCTGCCACCATCCACGTCGACGTCGTCAGCGCCGAAGAGTCGATCTTCTCCGGCGAGGCGGAATTCGTCGTCCTCCCGGGCGAGGCGGGCGAACTGGGCATCTATCCCCGGCATACGCCGCTTATCACCCGCATCAAGCCCGGCGCGCTGCGCATCCGGCCCGCGGGCGGAGGCGAGGAGCAGCTGATCTTCGTCGCCGGTGGCATCCTCGAGATCCAGCCGAAACTCATCACGGTGCTCGCCGATACGGCGATCCGCGGCCACGATCTGGACGAAGCCAAGGCGAACGAAGCGATCCGCAAGGCCGAGGAAGCGCGGCGCAGCGCCAAGGACAAGCAGGAAATCGCGGTCGTCGAGGGCGAGCTGGCGATGCTCGCCGCACAACTGGCCGCGATCCGCAGGCTCAGGAAGCGCTAGGCGCTGCGGCGCAGCCGAGCGCTGCGAGCTGCTCGATTTCCCCGCTCGAAAACCCCCAGTCCTCGAGCGCGTCGCGACCGTGGCCGCCTCGCTCAGGCGGTGAGTTGCGAATCGCGCCCGGAGTGCGCGAGAAACGCGGCGCCGGCGCCGGTTGTACGACCTTGCCCGATTCGACGAACGCCTTCCGGGCGGCATTGTGATCGTTCCCCCGGGCTTCGGAAAACGTGAGCACCGGAGCGAAGCAGGCGTCGGAGCCCTCGAACACGGCGCTCCACTCGTCGCGCGTTTTCGAACGGAACGATTCCATAAACCGCCGGCGCAGCTCCGGCCAGCCGTTGCGGTCGTGCTGCGCGGGCAGCGTCCCTGCATCCAGTCCGAGACGTTCGAGCAGCTCGGCGTAGAACTTGGGCTCGATGGCGCCGATCGCGACGAATTTCCCATCCTGAGTCTGATACACGTCGTACCAGGGCGCGCCCGAATCGAGCAGGTTGGCGCCGCGCGTCTCGCTCCAGCGCCGGGCCGCGAGCATTCCCCAGAACATCGCCGAGAGCAGCGACGCGCCGTCGACCATGGCCGCGTCCACCACCTGCCCCTTCCCCGAGCGGCGTGCTTCGAGCAGCGCGCACGCGACACCGAACGCAAGCAGCATTCCGCCGCCCCCGAAATCCCCCACCAGGTTCAGCGGCGGAACCGGCGCGCCGTCGGCGCGCCCGATCGCGTGAAGGATTCCGGTGAGCGCGATGTAGTTGATGTCGTGTCCGGCGCGCTGCGCGAGCGGGCCATCCTGCCCCCAGCCGGTCATCCGTCCGTAAACCAGCTTTGGGCTGCGCGCCAGCACCGTGTCGGGTCCAAGCCCGAGTCGTTCCATGACGCCGGGACGGAACCCTTCGATCAGCGCATCCGCACGCGAGGCGAGCCTCAGTGCCGCCTCGACGCCGTCCGCCGACTTGAGATCGAGCGTCACTGACCGCCGCCCCCGCAGCATGACGTCGAACCAGCGATCGCGCCCCAACCCGAGTTGCGGATCGTTGGGGCGATCGACCAACAGAACGTCCGCCCCCATGTCCGCAAGCATCATTCCGCAGAAAGGGCCCGGCCCGATGGCTTCGAACTCGAGTACGCGGATTCCGGAGAGCGGTCCCATCGTCGGGATCAACGCGACGGCGCGTACGGTTCGTCTGCGGCGACGAACTCGGTTTCGCGCATCGCCGCCGCGCACCACTCCGCGACCGCCGGCAGTTCGAGCACCGCCCGATGGTAATCGTTCGCCGCGCCGTCGAGCGTGACCCCATAGGCCACGAACCGCAGCGCGACAGGCGCAAAGTAAGCGTCCGCGGCCGAGCACTTGCCGAACAGATACGGCCCCTCGTCCCCAAAGCGCGTCCTTGCGTCCACCCAGAGGTCCTTGATGCGAGCGATGTCGCGGGCGACCTCCGCGTTCATCCCCTTGCCCGGGTACCGCCCGCGGATGTTCATCGGCATGGCATTGCGCAGTGCGCGAAACCCGGCGTGCATCTCTGCGCACATCGAACGCGCCCGCGCGCGCGCCAAGGCGTTCGCCGGCCACAGTCCGCGCCCCGGGAAAAGCTCGTTTGCACGCTCGATGATCGCGAGCGTGTCCCACGTGGCGAATCCACGCCCGGGTTCTCCCTCCCACAACACCGGCACCATTCCCGAGGGCGACAGCGCGCCGATGTGGTCCGCCCAGTCCTGCGACTCGAATTTCAACTGGCGCTCGCGGAATTCGACGCCCGCGGCACGCAGCGCGACCCAAGGGCGCATCGACCAGGATGAGTAGTTCTTGTTGCCGATGACCAGCGTGAGATCGGTGCCCATGCGC
>MERB01000021.1:44146-80439 GCA_001770475.1 Betaproteobacteria bacterium RIFCSPLOWO2_02_FULL_66_14
GCGCGCAAGCGCATGCCGAAGCGGCGGGCGGCGACCGGCGCGATTCTCCCGACCTCCTTTCCTGCCTGGCGCCGCCCCCGCCGCGGTTCTCTAGCGCCTCGAGGGGCGCAGACGATTGTGCAAAACCACGCGACGCGCGATCCGGCGGATCCGAATGAGGATTCGCGAGCGCCAGCCGGCCGGCGCCGCCGAGCGCGGCATCCGAAAACCGGAAGGCATGGCGGATTCGATTCCGAGCGCGACATCGCCGTAAGCGGAATCGCGCTTCATGGCCGAGCCTTCGAGGCTTGCGCCGGTCGCGCAGGATTCGAATCGTTCACCGCGTCACCCGCCAGAACCAACGTGGCACCGGCGAGGACCAGACTCACGCTCAGGCCGATCGCCAGAGCCAGGGCGACCTGGGTTGCAAGCTCCACCGCGAAAATTCGAAATCTGCTCATCCTGGCCTCCGAGATCCTGACTCCGATTTGAGACCTCGAATGCGCACCTCGCGGGCGGGAAATGTGACAGACCGCGGGAGAAAGATGCAGCAAATATGACGCCACGCGTTCCGGTATAGTCGTTTCATGCCCCGCAGAATCGCGCTGGTCGAGGACGAACCGGCAATCCGCGCCAACTACGCCGAGGCGCTCCGCCGCCAGGGCTACGAAGTCTCCGCCTACGACGGCCGTCGCGGCGCGCTGGAAGCGTTTCGGGTCCGACTTCCCGACCTGGCGATCATCGACATCGGCCTCGGCGAGGACCCGGAAGGCGGATTCGCGCTGTGCAGGGAGTTGCGCGCCCTTTCTGCACAACTGCCGATCGTCTTTCTCAGCGCCCGCGATTCGGATTTCGACGTCGTTTCGGGGCTGCGCATCGGCGCCGACGACTACGTCACGAAGGACGCGAGCCTGCCGCAGTTGCTCGCGCGCGTCGGTGCGCTGTTTCGCCGCGTCGAGGCGTTGCAGGAGGCGCAGCCGGTGGAAGAACGCGTCGTCCGCGGCCAGCTCGAACTCGACCTCAAGCGCTTCAGCGCGCACTGGCAGGGCAGCCGGGTCGACCTGACGCTGACCGAGTTCTGGGTGGTGCATTCGCTCGCGCGCCATCCGGGCCACGTGAAGAATCGCGATCAACTGATGCGCGACGCCGAGCTGGTCGTGGACGATGCCACCGTGACCTCGCACGTCAAGCGGGTGCGAAGCAAGTTCGTCGCCGTCGATCCGGCCTTCGACTCGATCGAGACCGTGTACGGGATGGGTTACCGCTGGAAGGGCTGAGCCGATGCGCCTGACGCTGCGCTCGAAGCTCGGGCTCGTCGCCACGGTCCTGCTTGCGCTGCCGTGGGCCGGTTACCTTTACGTGCGCGAGACCGAGCGATTTCTTCTCGCCGCGCAGGAAGCCGCGCTCGGTGCGACCGCGCGCGCGGTGGCCACGGCGCTGCACGATCGACCGGGGCTGCTGGAGTACCGTACGAGCGACGAGTCGGCGCTGCGCCGCGAAGCCGAACGGGAACTGAAGCGACTTCGCGACGGCACCTCGTTGCTCGGCGAGAGCGACGAAGCGGCGCGCGGGCAGACCGCGAACGAAGAAATCGGCGCCATCCTGAAAGGGGTCGCGCGGGCGAGTTCGCGCATCTGGGTGGTGAGCCGGGACTACCGGGTGCTGGCGCTTGCCGGATCGTTGCATCGCACCGATCTGGTCGCGCAGGGCCCCGTGCAGCGGGCGCTCGGCTGGTTGATCGGCGCTCCGACCGAGGATTTCGACGAAGCCATCGCGGACGAGGCGATCGGCGCCGGCCGCGAGGTCGCCTCCGCCCTGCAGGGCGCCGCGGGCGCACGCACCCGCAATACGCGCGACAGCCGCGCGCGAATCGTCTCTGCCGCGCATCCGATCTGGGTCGGCGACCAGGTCGTGGGGGCGGTGGTCGTCGAGGAAACCACCAATCGCATCGCCTCGCTCACGACGCAGGCTCTGGAACGGCTTCTGATCGTGACACTGGCGACTTTTGCACTGGTCACTGCGGTGCTGTTGTGGTTCGCAACCCGGATTTCCAACCGCATCACCCGATTGCGCGACGAGGCCGAGGCCGCAATCGATGCGCGCGGGCGCGTGGCGCAGCTCGTGACGGGATCGGACTCGGCGGACGAAATCGGCGATCTGTCGCGAAGCTTCACGACCGCGCTCGGAAGGATGCGCCGCTACAGCGCCTATCTGGAGGAACTGGCCGGCCGGCTGTCGCACGAATTGCGCACTCCGATCGCCGTCGTCCGCTCGTCGCTGGAAAACCTGCGCGCGGCGCGCAGCAACGAGGAGATGCTCGTGTACGCGGCGCGCGCCGACGAGGGATTGGCGCGGCTCTCCACGATCCTGGCTCGCATGACCGAAGCGAGCCGGCTCGAACAAAGCCTTTCTTCCGCCACGAACGAGCGATTCGACGCGATTCAGGTGGTGCAGGGATGCACCGAGGGTTATCGCACCGCATACCGACAGGCGAGGTTCGACCTCGCGCTGCCGCACGGGCCGGTGATGCTGGAAGGCAGTGCCGACCTGATCGCGCAGATGCTCGACAAACTGGTCGAAAACGCGGTGGATTTCCATGAACCCGGAACGGTCATCGGCATCGCTTTGGACGCCGAAGGCAGGCTCAGCGTCACGAACCACGGTGCGAGGCTGCCGGAGGCGATCCGCGAGTCCTTGTTCGAGTCGATGGTCTCGGCGCGCACGGCGCGTGCAGGCGACAATCCGCATCTCGGGCTGGGCTTGTACGTGGCGCGGCTGATTGCGGAATTCCACGGCGGCGGTCTGAAGGCCGAAAACCTGCCGGATGGAAGCGGCGTCGCATTCACGGCATCGCTCAAAAATTCGCCTGGCGTGGACCTATAATCCGCAGCTTGCAAGCGCAGCAACTTCCTGGCGGAACGGTCGACCTGCTGATCATCGGCGGCGGCATCAACGGCGCGGGCATCGCGCGCGATGCGGCAGGACGCGGACTGTCCGTGATGCTCGTGGAGATGGACGACCTCGCGAGCGCCACTTCGTCGTGCTCCTCGAAACTCATCCATGGAGGCTTGCGCTATCTCGAGCACTTCGAGTTCCGGCTCGTCGCGGAAGCGCTTGCCGAGCGCGAAGTTCTGCTTTCGACCGCGCGCCACCTCGTCTGGCCGGCGCGCTTCATCATGCCGCACGTCCCGGAATTGAGGCCCCGCTGGATGATCCGCGCCGGCCTGTTCCTGTACGACCATCTCGGCCGCTGGGTCAAGGCGCCGCGTTCGCCAAGGCGGTCGCTCCCGGGCTCGCACGGCGTGCGGATCGATCGTGGACCATTGGCGGAGGCACTGAAACCGCAGTTCCGGCATGGCTTCGAGTATTCCGACTGCCGCGTCGACGACGCGCGACTCGTGCTCGCCAACGCCCTCTGCGCGCGCGAGTCGGGCGCGGTCGTGCTGACGCGGACCGCCTGCGTCGAAGCGCGCAGGCAGGAAGGAATCTGGCACGCGAAACTGTCGAACGGCGCCCTGGTTCAGGCTCGCGCAGTGGTCAATGCTGCGGGACCCTGGGTCAAGGAAGTGCTCAATCGCCACCTCGGCCAGCCGTCGCGGGATTCGGTGCGACTGGTGAAGGGGAGTCATATCGTCCTGCCGCAGCTCTATCCGGGCCAGCATGCGTTTCTGCTGCAGAACGACGATCGCCGTGTCGTGTTCATGATTCCCTACGAAGACCGTTACACCCTGGTCGGCACGACTGATGAAGAGGTGCCTGATGCGGAGCGGCCCGTGGCGAGTGCGGCGGAAATCGAGTATCTGTGCCGCGCGGTGAACCGCTACCTGAGGCGCTCCGTTTCGGCCGCCGAGGTCCTCTGGAGCTATGCGGGCGTGCGGCCACTGTACGACGACGGCACCAGCGATCCTTCCTCGGTCACGCGAGACTACACGCTGCGGCTGGACGCGCCGGCGCAGGCAGCGCCGGTGCTCTCGGTCTTCGGCGGCAAGATCACGACCTACCGAATGCTGGCCGAGCACGCGATGCAACAGCTCGCTCCGTTCTTTCCCGCGATGAAACCGGCGTGGACGGCGAGCCGGTCGCTGCCGGGGAGCGAGTTCGGCGGCGAGGGCCGCGATGCCGCCCGCGCAACCTTGTTTGCCCGGTTCCCGCAACTGCCGCGCGAGACTTTGGGTGGGATTTTCCGGCGCCACGGCGCGCGCGCGATCCAGGTGATCGGCGACGGTGAGCTCGGCGAGCATTACGGCGCCGGGCTGCACGAGCGCGAGCTGCGCCATTTCGTCGAGCACGAATGGGCCCGGACCGCCGAAGACGTTCTCTGGCGGCGCTCGAAGACGGGATTGCGGATGACGGAATCCGAGCGCGCGCGCGTCGCCGCGCGGCTGGCCGCATGATGCTGCCGCTTCGAGACTGGGACGCGCGGGAGATCCGCGGATTGCTCTTCGACATCGACGACACGCTGACCACCGACGGCCGGCTCGGGGCCGAGGCGTACCTAGCGATGCAGCGGTTGCACGAGGCCGGGAAACTCGTCGTGCCCGTCACCGGGCGCCCCGCAGGGTGGTGCGACCAGATTGCGCGGCTGTGGCCGGCCGACGCCGTCGTGGGGGAAAACGGCGCCCTGTATTTCCAGCGCTGCGAAGGGCGCCTGCTCAGGTGCTTTCACGACCCCGAAGCCTTGCGTGCCGAGCGGCGCGAGCGTCTCCGCGAAATCGCCCGGCGGATCCTCGACGCGGTGCCGGGGAGCGCGCTCGCTTCAGACCAACCGTACCGCGAGACCGATCTCGCGATCGACTACTGCGAGGACGTGCCCGCGCTTCCGCTCGAAGCGGCGGAACGCATCGCGGAGCTGATGCGCAAGGAGGGTCTCACCGCGAAAATCAGCTCGATTCACGTCAACGGCTGGTTCGGCGACTACGACAAGCTTGTCATGACTCGCAGGCTGTTCGCCGGGCGCTTCGGAGTCGATCTCGATCGCGACAACGCGCATTTCGCGTTCGCCGGGGACTCGCCCAACGACGCGCCGATGTTTGCGTTTTTCCGCCACTCGGTGGGGGTCGCCAACGTTGCGCGGTTCGACGGGCGTCTGGGCGCCTCTCCCAAGTACGTGACGCGCGCGGCGGCCGGCACCGGCTTTGCCGAATTGGTCGATCACCTGTTGCGCGTCCGGTGAGGCGCGCGGCGGCCTCGAACGGGCTTCGAATGGCCGCTCAACCGCGCGCCAGCACCGCTAGGAGGGGGTGACGGGGGAACCTGGGTTCCCCTGTACCCTAGCGCCGATGGATTGGTGGTGGGCCTACCTGCTGACCGGCGCTGCGGTCGGTTTCCTCGCCGGGTTGCTTGGCATCGGCGGCGGCATGGTGATGGTGCCGGCGCTCGTATTCATTTTCACCGCCAAGGGCTTTCCCGTCGCGCAGATCATGCACCTTTCGCTCGCGACCGGGATTGCGACGATCGTATTCACGTCGATCGCGAGCGTGCGCGCGCATCATGCCCATGGCGGCGTGGATTGGCCGATCGCGCGGGCGATGGCGCCCGGCATCGTCGCCGGGTCGTTCGCCGCGGCGCTCATCGCAGGCTTCGTGCCGACGCGCACGCTTGCGGTATTCTTCACCGGGTTCCTGTTCTTCGCCGCGACCCAGATGCTGTTTCACAGGCAGCCGAAAGCGACTCGTGGACTGCCGCGAACGGCGGGACTGTTCGCCATCGGAACTGCCATCGGCGGGCTCTCCAGCCTGCTCGCGGCGGGCGGGGCGTTCCTGTCGATCCCGTTTCTCACCTGGTGCAACGTGCCGTTGCGGCGCGCGATCGGAACGGCCGCCGCGATCGGCTTTCCGATTGCGGTCGCCGGATCGGCGGGCTACGTGCTTCAGGGCCTGCGCCTCGGGGGTCTTCCCGCGGGCAGTCTCGGATTCGTCTACCTGCCTGCGCTGGCGCTGATCGTCGCAACGAGCATGCTGGTCGCACCCTGGGGCGCGCGGCAGGCGCACCGCCTGCCGATCGGCCGGTTGCGAACCGTTTTTGCGTTCATGCTGTATGCGCTCGGAGCGCGCATGCTGACCACACTGTGGTAACCCATCGAACTGGATATGAGGAGCCGAACCGCATGCCTGGTCCCCTGTCGCACATCCGCGTTCTCGATCTTTCCAGGGTGCTCGCCGGACCCTGGGCAGGCCAGAATCTCGCCGATCTGGGCGCCGAAGTGATCAAGGTCGAACGCCCCGGCGCCGGGGACGATTCCCGGGCCTATGGACCGCCGTGGATCAAGGATCGCGATGGCCGCGATACCAGCGACTCCGCGTATTTCACTTCGGCGAACCGGGGAAAGAAATCGATCACCGTGGATCTTTCGAAGCCGCAGGGCCAGGCGATCGTCCGCGAGCTGGCGCGCGTCTGCGACGCCTTGATCGAGAATTACAAGTTCGGGGATCTCGGGCGCTACGGTCTGGGTTACGAAGACCTGCGGCCGCTGAATCCGCGTCTGGTGTACTGCTCGGTGACGGGTTTCGGCCAGACCGGTCCGTACCGCGATCGACCGGGCTACGATTTCATGATCCAGGGCATGGGCGGAATGATGAGCGTCACCGGCGAGCCCGACGGCGCTCCAGGAGGTGGGCCGCAGCGCGCGGGCGTCCCGGTGGCAGACATCATCACCGGCATGTACGCCTCGATTGCAATTTGCGCCGCGCTTGCGCACCGCGCCGAGACCGGAGCAGGGCAGCACCTCGACTTGGCGCTGCTCGACTCGCAGATCGCGATGCTCGCCTACCAGAACACGAATTACTTCTCCACCGGGACGCCGCCGCGGCGGATCGGTAATCTGCACCCCAACATCGTGCCGTACCAGCCGTTTCGTACGAGCGACGGCGAGGTCATCCTCGCCTGCGGCAACGACAACCTCTACCGGAAATTCTGCGAGGCGGCGGGCTGCGCGGAACTGGCCCGCGACCCGCGGTTCGCCACCAACGGCCAGCGCGTCGGAAACCGCGCGGAACTGACGCGCCTGCTGCAGGCCGTGTTCGTCGAGCGCAGCACGAGCGAGTGGATCGAACTGCTCGAGGCCGCAGGTGTGCCGAACGGGCCGATCAATGACATCGCACAGGTTTTCGAGGAACCGCAGGTGAAGGCGCGCGGCATCCGCATCGAGGCGGAGCATCCGGTCGCAGGCCCGCTGGCGATGGTGGCGAGCCCGATGCGGTTTTCCGCAACTCCGCTCGAGCACAAAGTGCCGCCACCGCTGCTCGGGCAGCACACCGACGAGATCCTGCGCGCGTTGCTCGGAAAGAGCGACGGCGAAATCCGTCGACTTCGCGCCGATCGCATCGTGTGAATCGCGGCCGGATCGGCGGCGAGGAATCGCGCCGGTCGTCAGCCTGCCTTCCAGAGGTCGCGCGAGGCGGCGAGGTGGCCCTTCACGAAGCCCTCGTGATAGTCCTCGATCCGCTGCAGGTCGTAGACGTAGTTCACCATCATCCCGAAGGATTCGCTGAGTCCGCGGCGCGAGCGATTCGCCGCCGGATTCAGGCGCTCGATCCGGGCGCCGTTGTTGAGGTGAAACTTCGCCACGGGATCGCTCGCCGGATCGCCGTCGCGCGTCGCGTATAGATAGGCTGCGCCGAGAAAGCGGAGCGCATCCCGTAGCGGACGCTCCAGGGCTTCGATGCGTTCGGCGTCGGCAGACAGCCCACCGGATTGCAGCGCGGCGGCGATCACGGCGCGCGCGCTTTCGATGCGCGGCATGAATCCGCGCGGCATCCGCTGCGCGTCCAGATTCGCACCGGAGCGCAGCCAGGATGCGAATCCGGGCATCGGGGAGAGCGTGCAGAACCGCTTCAGTCCGGGGAATTCGCGGCGCAGAATTTCGCACACGCGCTTGATGAGGAAGTTGCCCAGGGAAACGCCGCGCAGCCCCGGCTGGCAGTTCGAAATCGAGTAGAACACCGCGCAGCGCTCGGCCTCGCGGTCCGTGCTCTCGTCGTGGTTCTCGATCAGCGGTGCCACGGCGGCCGGCATCTCTTCCAGCAGGGCCACTTCAACGAAGATCAGCAGTTCATCAGGCAGCGCAGGATGCAGGAAGGCGAAGCAACGCCGATCGGGCTCGAGCCGACGCCGCAGGTCGTCCCAGTCGCGGATCGCGTGCACCGCTTCGTGCCGGATGATCTGCTCGAGCAGGCTCGCCGGAGAACTCCAGTCGACGCGGACCAGATCGAGGAACGCCGGGCTGAACCAGGACCCGAACAGGTGCGTGAAGTCGGCGTCGACCGCAGCAAGCGCCGGGTTGCCCTTCATCGCTTTCAGCAGATCCACGCGCATGTTCACCAGATTCGCGGTGCCGCTCGGGGCGCGGTTGATCCGCCGCAGCAATTCCTGCCGCGCGGGCTCCACCGTCTCGAGCAGCTGTGCCAGGGACTCCGGCGAGGGGTGCTCGGCGTACGCGCGGGCGCTTCCGAGCACCCGCTCGGGGTCGGGCGAGTAACGCGCAGCGAGCAGGGCGAAAAATTCGCTGCGCGCAGGCTCATCGAGCTCCCGGTAATGCTCCATCGCCTGCCCGGCAAACTTGGTGCTGTTGGCGGCACCGCGTTCGCCGAGCAGCAAGTCGCAGGTCTCCTGCAATCGGCGCAGCGCCGCGGCATCGCGGCCGCGGCGCGTGCGGAACAGCCGGTCGAAAAGATTAACCGCCACGGCTGCACCGAAGCGCGCTCAGCCGCGCCTCTGCGGCCGTCATGCCGCGACGCGCTGCTGCGCGGGCTTGCTGGCGGCGAGATACGCCATCGCGGCCTGCACGCCCTCGCACCGCGCGGGTACGCCCGCGATCGTCAGACCCATTTCGCAGCCGGCGAGCGTGCCGACGAGCGACAGATCATTGAAATCGCCGAGGTGACCGATGCGGAACACCTTGCCGGCGAGCTTTCCCAGTCCCGTCCCGAGAGACATGTCGAAATTCTCGAGGATGATCCGTCGCAACCGGTCCGCGTCGTGCCCGGCTGGCAGGATCACCGCGGTGAGCGAGCCGCTGTACTCGGCCGGGTTGGACGCAAGCACCTCCAGACCCCAGGCGCGCACGGCGCGTCGGGTCGCTTCCGCGTGGCGCTGATGGCGCGCGAAAACGGTCTCGAGGCCCTCTTCCTCCAACAGCATGTGCAGCGCCTCGCGCAGACCGTAGAGCAGGTTCGTCGCCGGGGTGTACGGAAAATATCCGGAGGGTGCGCTCGCGAGCATTTCGTCCCAGCCCCAATACGAGCGCGGCAGCTTTGCCGAGCGCGACGCGGCGAGCGCCCGCTCCGAAATGGCGTTGAACGACAGTCCGGGCGGAAGCATGAGCCCCTTCTGCGATCCGCCGACGGTGACATCGACACCCCACTCGTCGTGCCGGTAATCGATCGAGGCCAGCGAGGAAATCGTGTCCACCATGAGCAACGCCGGATGACCCGCGGCGTCGATCGCTTTACGCACCTCCGCGATGCGAGAAGTCACGCCGGTGGAGGTTTCGTTGTGCACCACGCATACGGCCTTGATGCGTCCTTCGCCATCGGCGCGCAGGCGCGTCTCGATCGCCTGCGGATCGGCGCCGGTGCGCCAGTCCCCGGGCAGGAATTCCGGGCGCAGACCGAGCCGGACTGCCATCTTTTGCCAAAGCGTCGCGAAATGCCCGGTCTCGTACATCAGCACCGCATCGCCCGGCGATAGTGTGTTGACGAGCGCCGCTTCCCACGCGCCCGTTCCGGAGGCCGGATAGATCACGACCGCCCCCTTCGCCTTGAATACGCGCCGCAGGCCGTCGAACACCGTCTTGCCGAGATCGGCAAACTCCGGTCCGCGATGGTCGATGGTGGGGGCGTTGAGGGCCCGCAGGACCCGGTCCGGCACGTTGGTCGGGCCTGGAATCTGCAGGAAATGCCGTCCGGACTTGTAGCTCATGGGTTTGACTTCCTATTGCATGCAAAACGGTTATTTGTAACTGCTAAAGAAAAACGTCGAAGCATATTCCAGAGGCTTTTTGCATTTTGCATGCAAACATGACAGAATGCAAGCATGACCCCTGCGAAATCCGCAAGCATCGCGTCGATCGACCCGATCGAGCGCCGCCCGCTGCACGAGGCCGCGATCGACCGCCTTCGGGAGTTGATCTTTCAGGGGGAATTGACCCCCGGGTCGCGCCTGAACGAACGCCTGCTCGCGCAGCGACTCGGCATTTCGCGCACGCCGCTGCGCGAAGCGTTCAAGCTGCTCGCCGCCGAGGGGCTGGTCGAGCTGCTGCCGAATCGCGGCGCGATCGTCGCGCAGCTGGACGCGGTGCGAATCGGCGAGACGCTGCAGGTGATGGGCGCGCTCGAGGCGCTGATCGGCGAACTCGCGTGCAGGCAGGCGAGCGATGCATCGATCGACGAGGTCCGCGCGCTGCATTTCGAGATGCGCGCGGCGCATGCGCGGCGCGATCTCGCAGCTTATTTTCGTCACAATCAGTCGATCCATCTGCGGCTTGCGGAAGCTGCGGGCAATGCGATTCTTGCGCAGACCTACCGCCAGCTCAACGCCAACGTGCGCCGCGTCCGCTACATGGCGAACCTGTCCGCCGAGCGCTGGGACGCCGCGGTACGCGAACACGACGCCATCCTCGACGCGCTTTCGATGCGTGACGGCGAGCGGCTGAAGTCGCTTCTCTCGGAGCACCTGGCGCACAAGACGGCTTCTGTACTGGCGGCGCTCGAGCCGGCGCAGGCGGCGGCATGAACGCGCCGGCCGCGGTCCGGCCGCGATCGATCGCGCCGGGCGAACCCGGGCTGGCGGCGCGCTTGCGCGCGGCGATCGACGGCGAGGTGCTGTTCGATGCCGCGAGCCGCGCCCGCTACTCGACCGACGCTTCGATCTACCAGGTCGAGCCGATCGGCGTCGTCGTGCCGCGCAGCGAGGAGGCGGTCCGCGCGACGATTGCGCTCGCCGCCGAAGCGCGCGTTCCGCTGCTGCCGCGCGGCGCCGGGAGTTCGCAATGCGGGCAGACGGTCGGCACGGCGCTCGTCATCGACGACTCGAAATTCCTCAACCGCGTGATCGAGCTCGATGTTTCCGAGCGGCGCGTCGTGGTGCAGCCGGGAATCGCGCTGGATCGGCTGAACGCCGAGCTTCGGCCGCACGGGCTGTGGTTTCCGGTCGACGTGTCGACTTCGGCCCAGGCGACCCTCGGCGGCATGGCGGGCAACAATTCCTGCGGCTCGCGCTCCATCGCCTACGGCAACATGGTGCACAACGTCCTCGCGATCGACGCCGTCACTGCCACGGGCGCCCAGTGGCGCTTCGGACCGATGGGCCGTGCCGACGGTCCCGCGGACTACCGCGATTTCGTGCAGCGGTTACGCGCGTTGTACGAGCGCGAGAAGGCCGAGATCTCCGCGCGCTTTCCGCAGGTCATGCGCCGGGTCGCCGGCTACAACCTCGATCATCTCGGTCCGCCGCACGCCAACGCCGCGCATCTCCTGGTCGGATCCGAGGGCACGCTCGCTTACTTCGAGCGCCTGCACCTGAAGCTGTCGCCGCTTCCGGCCGCGCGGGTTCTGGGGGTGTGCCATTTCCCGCGCTTCTATACCGCGATGGATGCCGCGCAGCACATCGTCAGGCTGGGTCCGACGGCAGTGGAATTGGTGGATCGCGCCATGATCGGTCTGGCGCGCGAAATCCCGGCGTTTGGCAAGACGGTGAACGCGTTCATTCAGGGCGAGCCGGATGCGATCCTGCTGGTGGAGTTTGCGGGTGAGGACGCCCAGGAGCCGCGCCGAAAACTGAAGGGCCTGGTCGAGCTGATGAGCGACCTGGGCCTGCCGGGCAGCGTCGCAGAGATCGTCGAGGCGAAGCCGCAGAAGGACCTCTGGGAAGTGCGCAAGGCGGGTCTCAACATCATGATGTCGATGAAGGGCGATGGAAAGCCCGTGTCCTTCATCGAGGACTGCGCGGTCCCGCTCGAACACCTCGCCGAGTACACCGACCGGCTGACGCAGGTGTTCGAGAAGCACGGCACTCGCGGCACCTGGTATGCCCACGCATCCGTCGGGTGTCTGCACGTGCGGCCGGTGCTCGACATGCGACGCGAGGGCGCGCGCCAGATGCGGGCGATCGCCGAGGAAGCCTGCGCGCTTGTACGCCAGTTCAAGGGCGCGTATTCGGGTGAGCACGGCGACGGCCTGGTGCGCTCGGAGTGGATCGCACCGATGCTCGGCGGGCGCCTGACCTCGGTGCTTGCGGAAATCAAGTCCTGGCTCGATCCGCAGGCGCTGATGAATCCCGGAAAAATCGTCAATCCGAGCCGCATGGACGACGCGTCGCTGTTCCGGTTCAAGCCGGGCTACCGGGCGATTCCGCTACGGCCCGCGCTCGACTGGAGCGAATGGGGCGGTTACGACAAGGCGGTCGAAATGTGCAACAACAACGGGCACTGCCGGAAGTTCGATGCCGGCACGATGTGCCCTTCGTACCGCGCCACGCGCGACGAGCTGCACGTCACTCGCGGCCGCGCCAACACCCTGCGGCTCGCGCTCTCGGGCCAGCTGCCGCTCGACGAGGCGAAGGAAGCACTCGATCTGTGCGTCGGCTGCAAGGGCTGCAAGCGGGAGTGCCCGACCGGCGTCGACATGGCGCGCATGAAAATCGAATACCTGGCGCAGTACCGCAAGCGCCACCCGCTTTCGCTTCGCGATCGCGCGATCGCATACCTGCCGCGCTACGCGCCGATCGCGGCGCAGATGGCGCCGCTTGCAAATCTGGGCACGCGAATTGCGGGGCGCATGCTCGGGTTCACCGGCAAGCGCTCGCTGCCGAGCTGGCGCCGCGACGCGTTCGTCGGTGCGGCCGACGCCGGCGCCGACGTCGTGCTCCTCGTCGACACGTTTACGCGCTACTTCGAGCCGGAGAACGCCCGCGCGGCGCTCCGTGTGCTCGCGGCGGCGGGGCACCGAGTGCACGTCACCGAACCCCTCTGTTGCGGGCGCACGTTTCTCTCGGTGGGCCTGGTGGAGCACGCCAAAGCCGAGGCGAATCGAATGCTTGCTGCCCTGCAGCCGTTCGTGGAGCGAGGCGTGCCCGTAGTCGGCCTGGAACCGTCGTGCCTGCTGACGCTGCGCGACGAGCTGACGGCGATGCTTCCGGGCAAGGAATCCGAAGCGCTTGCACGGCACGCATTTCTGATCGAGGAATATCTCGCACGGGAAAACGAAGCCGGCCGGTTAAAACTCGCGCTCAAGCCGGTTGCCGCGCGGACGCTCCTGCACGGGCATTGCCACCAGAAGGCGTTCGACGCGATGCGTCCGGTCGAGCGCGTGCTGCGATTCATTCCCGGGCTCGAAGTCGAGACGATCGAATCGAGCTGCTGCGGAATGGCGGGCAGCTTCGGCTACGAGGCGGAACACTACGAAATTTCCATGAAGATGGCCGAGGCGAGCCTGCTGCCCGCGGTGCGCAGCGCGCCGCCGGACTCAACCGTCGTCGCCGACGGCACCAGTTGCCGGCAGCAGATCGCTCACGGCACGGGGCGTCAGGCGGTGCACGCGATCAGGATGCTCGATCAAGCGCTGCCTTGAGGCGTTCTTGCGGACGCCTGGGAATTGCGGTTTTCCCCGATCTCGGCTTTTCGGCGAGATTCATGCCGAAAAGCCGAGACCATGAAGCGGCGATGTCCGCCTCCCGCTCGATTTGGAGTTCGTTAGATCCCGGCTTTTCGGAATGAATCTTTCCGAAAAGCCGGGACCCTGAGAAGTCAAAATCCGTTTGCCCTCAGCACTTCGGCAGCCAGCGCAGCAACCACTCTTTCGCCCGCTGGCGAGCGTGGCGGGTTGCGATTCTTTCTTCCGGCGTCTGATCGCGCCTGAAATCGAACGCGCGCCGCGCCAGCGGATACATCTGCAACTCGACCGGCACGCCGCGTTCCCACAGCGCGTAGAAGGCGCGTCCGTTCGACAGGCGCCGAACCTCGAAATCCTGCTCGCCGATCAGCATCAGCACCGGCGCCTTGATCGTCTGCACTTCGGGCGCGAACGAGTAGATCTGCGCCGGTTCCGGCGCGTTCGGATTCTGGAAGTGGCCGTAATAGGAGACGATGGCGGCGACGTCCTGCGGTCGTTTTGCCGCAAGCCGCAGCGCGTAATAGGGCCCGCGCGACACCCCGACGATGCCCACCGGTCCCTTGCAGGCCTCCGGGCGTTTGAGCAGCGCCTCGAGTGCAGCCTCGACGTCGGCCTCGGTCTCGGGGTCGTGCGCCACGGGCCAACGCTCGATCAGGCGGCCCTTCTGCCAGTCCGGCGCGAGCACCAGGAACCCCTGCGAGGCGAGTTCGCGCACGTGGGCACGCTCCTCGTCCTCGTAGCCGCGGCGCGCGTGGACAAAGAGCACGGGTCGAAAGGGCCCCGCGCCTTCCGGGCGAACGAGTTCCGCCGGAACGTCGATGCCGTTGGCGCGAAGGTTCAGCAGCTCCGCCGATTGCGCAGCGACCCATAGCGGCCAGGCAGCGAGAAGCGCGGCCGAGAGCGTTCTCAAGTGCGCCTGCCGCTCCAGTAAACGAGGCCGAGCCCAGCCGCGATCATCGGCAGGCTGAGCCATTGCCCCATGGAAAGCCCGAGCGCGAGCAAGCCGAGAAAGTCATCCGGTTCGCGCGCAAATTCGACCGCGAACCGGAAAACGCCGTAGCCGAGCAGGAACACGCCGGAAATCTGGCCGCGCGGCCGCGGTTTCGACGAAAACCACCACAGCAGTGCGAACAACGCGAGGCCCTCCAGCGCCATCTCGTAGAGTTGCGACGGATGCCGTGGCAGGGGCCCTGCGCCACGGAACACCATTCCCCAGGAAACCTCGGTCACCCGGCCCCAGAGTTCGCCGTTGATGAAATTGCCCAGGCGCCCGGTCGCAATTCCAAGCGGCACGAGCGGCGCGAGGAAATCCATCACGTCGAACCACGCGAGGCGATGCCGGCGGGCAAAGAACACCATTGCGAGCAGAACGCCGAGGAACCCGCCGTGAAACGACATGCCCCCCTGCCAGATGGCGAAGATCTCGAGCGGATGCTCGGCAAAGTGCGCCGCCTTGTAGAACACGACGTACCCCAGGCGCCCGCCGAGGATCACTCCGACGATCGCAGCGAACAGCAGATCGTCGAACTGCGCCCGCGTGAGGAGCGCGGTGCCGGACGGCGTGGCGGCGCGAATTCTCCGGGTTCCAAGCCACCAGGCAGCAGCGAATCCCGCAAGGTACATGAGCCCGTACCAACGTACCGCCAGGGGGCCGACGGAGAACGCGACCGGATCGATTTGGGGATGGATGAGCACGCTAAAATGGAATTCTAATATGCAAAGGAGACCCGCATGGCGTTCAACCGCAGGAGCCGGCTCATCACGCAGGGCGTCGCACGTTCTCCGAATCGCGCGATGCTGCGCGCCGTGGGCTTCAAGGACGGCGATTTCGACAAACCCATCGTCGGCGTCGCCAACGGCCACTCGACGCTCAATCCGTGCAACGCCGGGATCCAGCCGCTCGTCGATCGCGTCGTCGCGGCGCTCGAGGCCTCGGGGGCAAAACCGCAGATGTTCGGGTTTCCCACAGTCACCGACGGGATCGGCATGGGCACCGAGGCGATGAAGTATTCGCTCGTATCGCGAGAAGTCATCGCGGACGCGATCGAGACCTCGGTCAACGGCCAGGCGATGGACGGAGCGGTGGTCGTCGGCGGCTGCGACAAGAACATGCCCGGCGGCGTGATGGCCCTCGCGCGCATGAACGTTCCGGGAATTTTCGTCTACGCCGGGACCATCAAGCCGGGAGTCTGGAAGGGCCAGACGCTGACCATCGTGAGCCCGTTCGAAGCGGTCGGGGCTTTCGGCGCGGGCAAAATGTCGCGGGAGGATTTCGACGGCATCGAGAGAAACGCCTGCCCAACGGTGGGGGCCTGCGGCGGCATGTACACCGCCAACACGATGTCTTCGTCGTTCGAGGCGCTCGGCATGAGTCTGCTCGGTTCGTCGCAGATGGCTTCGCCGGACGCCGAAAAAGCGGACTCCGCTGCCGAATCGGCGCGCGTGCTGGTCGAAGCCGTGAAGCGCGACCTCAAGCCGCGCGACATCATCACGCGCAAGTCGATCGAGAACGCAGTCGCGCTCGTCATGGCGACCGGCGGCTCGACCAACGCGGTGCTGCACTACCTCGCGATTGCGCGCGCGGCGGGCGTGCGCTGGACGATCGATGACTTCGAGCGCGTCCGGAAGAAGGTTCCGGTGCTCTGCGATCTCAAGCCGTCGGGTGAGTACGTCGCCGTCGATCTGCACCGCGCGGGCGGCGTGCCGCAGGTGCTGAAAATCCTCCTCGAACACGGCGTGCTGCACGGCGAATGCGTGACGATTTCGGGCCGCACGCTCGCCCAGGAGCTGAAGGGCGTTCCGTCCGAGCCGCGCGCGGGCCAGAAGGTCATCCGGCCCTGGTCGAAGCCGATGTACCCTCAGGGGCACCTCGCAATCCTGAAAGGCAATCTCGCCACCGAGGGCTGCGTCGCGAAGATCACCGGTCTGAAGAACCCCTCGATCACCGGCCCCGCGCGCGTGTTCGATTCGGAAAACGCGTGCATGAAGGCGATCATGGCGAAGCGCATTCGGCCCGGCGACGTGATCGTGATTCGCTACGAGGGGCCCAAGGGCGGACCGGGAATGCGGGAAATGCTGGCGCCGACTTCGGCGCTGATCGGGCAGGGTTTCGGAGAATCGGTCGGGCTGCTGACCGACGGGCGGTTTTCCGGCGGCACCTGGGGCATGGTCGTCGGGCACGTCGCGCCCGAAGCCTACGTGGGCGGCGTGATCGCGCTGGTGAAGGAGGGCGATGCGATCACGATCGATGCGCGCAAGCGCCTCATCCACCTGGACGTGCCGGCGAAGGAAATCGCGGCGCGGCGCAGGAAATGGAAGGCGCCCAGGCCGCGCTACACCCGAGGTCTGCTCGCGAAATACATGAAGCTCGTCTCGACCGCGTCGCAGGGTGCAGTGACGGACTGGGACACACCGGGTTCCTAGAAGCTCGATCCGGGTTCCTGCAGGAACCCGGTTTCTTCGGCGGTGCCGGCGCGGCCGAGCGCCGCGTTGCGATGGGGAAACCGACCGAAGCGTTTCACGATTTCCCAGTGCCGCAGTGCCCACTGGTAGTTCGGGTGGCCGGCGAACAGCTGCAGGGCTTTTTCCTGGTCCGCGAGCGCCTCGCTGTGCTCAAAGGGAAGATAGAAAAAGGTGCGCGCGGCGTCCGCAAGCCCGCGATCGAATCCTGAAGCGACCGCGTGGCGCGCCGCCTCGAGCGCCGGCGCGTCGGTCGCGAACGCGCGCCGCGCATCCGGCCCGGGATCCCGGAACAGGTTGCGCGGAAACTGGTCGAGCAAGAGGATGAGCGCGAGGCAGTCTCCCGGTTCGCTCTTCCAGTGCCCGATCGCGCCGCTCGCCGCGCTTTCGTAGAGGTCGTGGAAGCGCGCCCGGATCTCGGCGTCGAACGCCGGATCCTTGCGAAACCATTCCTTGCGCATTTCGCTGCCGCGGAACCAGAAATCCAAGACCGCTTGCGCGCGCGGGTCTTTGCAGGGAGGCATCGCGGTATGCTGCGCGAAATTCGGTCTCGGAGCAACGCGTGGCCAATCGTCTCGCCCAGGAAACCTCCCCTTATCTTCAGCAGCATGCGGACAACCCGGTGGATTGGTACGCCTGGGGCGAGGAGGCGCTTGCGCGGGCGCGCAACGAAGACAAGCCGATTCTGCTCTCGGTCGGTTATTCCGCGTGCCACTGGTGCCACGTGATGGCGCGCGAGAGTTTCGAGGACGAGATGGTCGCCGCGGTGATGAACCGGCATTTCGTCAACATCAAGGTCGATCGCGAGGAGCGGCCCGACATCGATCACATCTACCAGACGGCGCATCAGATGCTCGCGCGCGGCGCGGGTGGCTGGCCGCTGACGATGTTTCTCGCCCCGGACGGTGCGCCGTTCTTCGGCGGCACCTACTTCCCGAAGGACGCGCGCTACGGCCTGCCCGGATTCCGGGGCCTGCTGGAGCGCATCGCCGCGGTGTGGCACGAACGGCGTGCGGAAATCGTGGAACAGGGGGAGCAAGTCCGAGTGGCGCTCGGCCGCACGCTGCCATCGCGCAAGGCAAGTCGCGCAGAACTCTCCGGCGCGGCGCTCGATGCGCTCATCGGCCAGCTACGCGCCAACTTTGATGCGCGCCATGGCGGTTTTGGCAGTGCGCCGAAGTTCCCGCATCCGAGCGATCTCGAACTCTGCCTTCGCATGGGCGAGGTCGGAATCGTCGAAACGACGCTGCGCAGAATGTGCGAGGGTGGAATCTACGATCAGCTCGGCGGCGGATTCTGCCGCTACAGCGTCGACGCCGAATGGATGATTCCGCATTTCGAAAAGATGCTCTACGACAACGGCCCGCTGCTCGCGCTGCTTGCCGATGCGTGGCTCGTAACGCGAGAGCCGCTGTTTGCGCGCTGCGCCGCGCAGACCGCGGAGTGGATGCAGCGCGAAATGCACTCGCCCGAAGGCGGCTTCTATTCCTCGCTCGACGCGGACTCGGAACACGAAGAGGGCAAATTCTACGTCTGGGACCGCGACGAGGCGCGCGAGCTGCTCACGGCTTCGGAATGGGACGCCGTCGCGCCGCACTATGGATTCGACAAGGCGGCCAACTTCGAGGGGCGCTACTGGCACCTGCGCGTGGCGCAACCGCTCGCTCCGGGCGCCGACGCGCTGCTTGCGTCGGCGCGCGCCAAACTGCTGGCCGCGCGCGACAAACGCGTGCGACCGGGCCGCGACGAGAAGGTGCTCGTTTCATGGAACGCGCTTGCGATCCGCGGCCTCGCGCACGCGGGGCGCGTGTTCGCGCGCCCCGAGTGGATCGTTGCCGCGCGGCGCGCCTTCGATTTCATTCGCGCGCAGATGTGGCGCGATGGTCGACTGCTTGCGACCGCGAAGGACGGGCGGGCGCATCTGGCCGCCTACGTCGACGACTATGCCTTCCTGCTGCACGCGCTGGTCGAACTCATGCAATGCGAGTTCGAGCCTTCGGATCTCGAGTTCGCCGGCCGGCTGGCCGACGTGCTGCTCGAGCAATTCGAGGACCCGGAGGCCGGCGGGTTCTTCTTCACCGCCCGGGATCATGAGCAGCTCGTTCATCGTCCAAAGCCCGGGCACGACTCGGCGATGCCCTCAGGGAACGGGGTTGCAGCCTTCGCGCTCAATCGACTGGCGGCGCTCACGGGCGAGGATCGGTACGCGCGGGCTGCCGAGCGCGTGCTGGGGTTGTTCTACCCGCAGATGCTCGAATACCCGGCCGGGTTCGGCATGCTCGCCCAGGCGCTCGACGAAGTCCTCAGGCCCCCTGCGACTCTCGTCCTGGGGGGCGCGCCGGGACCGGTGGCGGCTTGGATTGCGAGCCTGGCGTCTGAATACCTGCCCGATAGCATAATTCTCGGCATTCCGGATGGCCTCGCCGGGCTTCCCCCCTTGCTCGACAAACCCGCTCGCCCGGGGCCGGTGAACGGATGGCTTTGCCGCGGAACGACCTGCCTGGAACCCAGCACGGATCTGGACGCGCTCAAGCAGGCTTGCCGAAGATCAAGAGCCTGCGCGGAACGATGATTTTGGGGCTGCGTCAAGGTATGATTACGCGCCATTTTTCAACCCAAACCTGACCCCCCAATTCCGGAGGCTGCATGACGCAAGTGAAATTCGGATCGATCATTCTGGCTGCTGCCGTAGCGGCTGCGCTCGCCGCTTGCGGCGAGCAGAAACCGGCGCCCAAGGCAGAGGCCGCGAAGGCGCCGCCGCCACCCTCGATGGAAATCAAGATCGGCCACGTCGCGCCGCTGACCGGCGGGATCGCGCATCTGGGCAAGGACAACGAGAACGGCGCGCGCCTCGCGATCGAGGAAGCCAACGCCGCCAAGATCAAGATCGACGGCAAGGAGGTCAAGTTCGTGCTCGTTGCCGAAGACGATCAGGCCGATCCCAAGGTGGGCACGACGGTGGCGCAGAAACTGGTGGACGCCAAGGTCGCCGGCGTGGTCGGCCATCTGAATTCCGGCACTTCGATTCCGGCCTCGCCGCTTTACAGCCAGGCCGGCATTCCGGTGATCTCCGGCTCGGCCACCAACCCCAAGCTCACCGAGCAGGGTTTCAAGACCCAGTTCCGGGTCGTGGCGCGCGACGATCAGCAGGGTCCGGCGATCGCCAATTTTCTCGCGACCGAGAACAAACCGAAGCTGGTCGCGGTGATCGACGACGCCACCGCTTACGGCGAAGGCATCGCCAACGAAGTCGAGAAGACCCTCAAGGCGGCCAATGTCAAGGTGCTGCCGCGCGAAAAGGGCACCGACAAGACGACCGACTGGAAGGCCGTGCTCACCAAGCTCAAAGGCAAGGCGCCGGATGCCGTGTTTTATGGCGGCATGGACGCCACTGGCGGACCGCTCATGAAACAGGGGCGCGAACTCGGCATCAAGGCGGTGTTCTCGTTCGGCGACGGCGCCTGCACCGACGAGATGACCAAGCTCGCCGGGCCCGCCGCGGAAGGGCTGCTGTGCTCGCAGGCGGGCATTCCGCCGCAGGCCGCGTCCAAGGCATTCCTCGACGCCTACAAGAAGAAGTACAACGTCGATCCGATCCTGTATGCGCCCTTCACCTACGACGCGACCAACCTGCTGATCGCGGCGATGAAGAAAGTCGACTCGGCCGATCCGGCGAAGTACCTGCCGGAACTGGCGAAGAGCGAGTTCTCGGGCGCCACGGGCAAGATCGCGTTCGACGCCAAGGGAGACCGCAAGGACGCCGAGATCACGATATTCACGATGAAGGGCGGCAAGATCGAGCCGGTCGCGGTGGTCAAGGGCGGCAGCACGATGTCGTACGCCGATTTCCTGAAGTCGATGGGCGGCGGCTGATCGCGCGCTGAATCTGTGGGCGAAAACGGCACCTGCGGGTGCCGTTTTTGCATCTGCTAGGCTTCGCCCGGCATGGACATCTTTCTCCAGCAGGTGATCAACGGACTCACGCTGGGCAGCGTCTATGCGGTCGTGGCGCTCGGCTACACCATGGTGTACGGCATCATCCAGCTGATCAACTTCGCGCACGGCGAGGTCGTGATGATCGGCGCCATGGTCGCGTTCTCGGTGATCACCACGCTGGCAGCGGCGGGCCTGCCGCCGCTCGCGCTGGTGCTGCTCGGCGTCGCCTGCGCGATGGTGGTGTGCATGCTGGTCGGCTACGGCGTCGAGCGCCTCGCCTACCGGCCGTTGCGCGGCGCGCCGCGCCTCGCGCCGCTGATCACCGCGATCGGCGTGTCGATCATCCTGCAGCATGTCGCGATGCTGGTATGGACGCGCAACGTGATCGCCTTTCCGCAGATCATCAAGATCGAGCTCTACACCTTCGGCGGCGCGACCATCACCAACGTGCAGCTCGCCATCGTCGTGCTGTGCGTCGTGATCATGGCCGGGCTCGCCGGGCTGGTGTACCGCACCCGCCTCGGGGCCGCGATGCGCGCCACGGCGCAGAATTCGAAGGTCGCCGGACTGATGGGCATCGACGTCAATCGCGTGATCGCGGCGACCTTCGTGATCGGCGCGGCGCTCGGCGCGGTGGCTGGCGTGATGGTCGGCACCTACTACGGCATCGCGCAGTACACGATGGGTTCGATCCTCGGGCTGAAGGCGTTCGCCGCCGCCGTGCTGGGAGGCATCGGCAACATCCCGGGCGCGATGGTCGGCGGTGTGCTGCTCGGCGTGGTCGAGGCGCTCGGCGCCGGCTATATCGGCGACCTGACCGACCTGTGCCGTTACGGCTGGCTCGCCAGCCTGCTCGACGAGCGCTGCGCGCAGGGCGGGCATTTCATCCTGTTTGGCTCCAACTATCAGGACGTGTTCGCGTTCGTGGTGCTGATCCTGGTGCTGGTGTTCCGGCCTTCCGGATTGCTCGGCGAGCGGGTCGGCGACCGCGCATGAGGCCGCTGCTCGACACGCGCGGCAAACCGGCGCTGGTGTGGCTGGGGGTGGCGATCGTCGCGCTGGCCCTGCTCGCGCTGCCGTTTGCGCTCGCCACCGCCGGCACGACCTGGGTGCGCGTCGCCAACTACGCGATCCTCTACGTGCTGCTTGCGCTTGGCCTGAACATCGTCGTCGGCTTCGCCGGGCTGCTCGATCTCGGCTACATCGCCTTCTACGCGGTCGGCGCCTACGTCTACGCGCTGCTGGCGAGCCCGCACTTCGGCCTGCACCTGCCGTTCTGGGTGATCCTGCCGATCGGCGCCGCGGTGGCGGGGTTCTTCGGCGTTCTGCTGGGTGCACCGACGCTCAAGCTGCGCGGCGATTACCTCGCGATCGTCACCCTGGGCTTCGGCGAAATCGTGCGCATCTTCCTGAACAACCTGTCGCGCCCGGTCAATATCACCAACGGCCCTCAGGGCGTCGCTCAGATCGATCCGATCCGGATCGGGCCGCTCGACCTTTCGCGCAGCGACACCTGGCTCGGGCTCACTTTCAGCGGCCCGCTCAAGTACTACTACCTGCTGCTCGCGTTCGTGCTGGTGATCATCGTGATCAACATCCGCCTGCAGAATTCGCGCATCGGCCGTGCCTGGGAGGCGGTGCGCGAGGACGAGATCGCGGCGCGCGCCATGGGCATCGACACGACGCGCATCAAGCTGCTCGCCTTCGCCATGGGCGCGACCTTCGGCGGCGTCGCGGGCGGCATGTTCGCGGCGATCCAGAGCTTCATCTCGCCGGAGAGTTTCGTGCTGGTCGAGTCGATCATGGTGGTGGCGATGGTGGTGCTGGGCGGCATGGGCAACATCTGGGGCGTGATTCTCGGGGCACTGCTGCTTTCCTTCGTGCCCGAGATCCTGCGCTGGACGGTGGAGCCGATGCAGCATGCCATGTTCGGCGAGCAGTTAGTCGCCCCCGAGGTGATCCGGATGCTGATTTTCGGGTTGGCGCTGGTGCTCGTGATGCGCTTCAGGCCCGCGGGCCTGTTGCCCTCGGCGGTCCGGCAGCGCGAACTCGCGGAGCGCTCTGGATGAGCGCCTTGCTCGAGGCCGACGCGGTGAGCAAGCGCTTCGGCGGCGTGCAGGCGCTTACCGAGGTGTCGTTCTCGATCGCCCGCGGCGAAATCTACGGCCTCATCGGCCCGAACGGCGCCGGCAAGACGACCCTGTTCAACGTCCTTACCGGAATCTACGCGCCGGATGAAGGACGCTTCGGGTTCGATGGCAGACCGCTGCTCGGCCTTTCGCCGCACGCGGTCGCGGCCGCGGGAATTGCGCGCACGTTTCAGAACATTCGCCTCTTCGCCAACCTCTCGGCGCTCGAAAACGTGATGATCGGGCGGCATGTGCGCAGCCGCACGGGCGTGATTGGCGCGATCCTGCGCGACCGCGCGACGCGCGCGGAAGAGGCGGCGATCGAACGCCGCGCCGCGGAACTCCTCGAGTACGTCGGTATTCGCGCCCGGGCCAACGATGCGGCAGGAAGCCTGCCTTACGGCGACCAGCGACGGCTCGAGATCGCGCGCGCGCTCGCGACCGACCCGAAGCTGCTTGCGCTCGACGAACCCGCGGCGGGCATGAACGCCTCGGAAACGCAGGCACTGCGCAGGCTGCTCGAATCGATCCGCGCCGACGGCACCACGATTCTCCTGATCGAGCACGACATGCGCCTGGTGATGAACGTCTGCGACCGGGTCCTCGTGCTCGACTACGGCGAGCGCATCGCCGAAGGCATCCCGGCGGAAGTGCAGCGCGATCCGAAAGTGATCCAGGCCTATCTCGGAGCCGCCACCCATGCTGCTTGAAGTGCGCGGGCTTGCGGTGCACTATGGGGGCATTCGAGCGGTGAAGGGGATCGACCTCGACATCGACGCCGGCGAACTGGTCTGCCTGATCGGCGCGAACGGCGCAGGTAAGAGTTCCACGCTGCGCGCAATCTGCGGCCTGGTTCCCGCGCACGCGGGGACCGTCAGTTACGCGGGCGCTGACCTGGGCGGCCTGCCGGTGTTCGAGCGGCCGCGGCGCGGACTCGTCATGGTGCCGGAAGGCCGCGGCATCTTCCCGCAGCTCACGGTCGAGGAAAACCTCGCGATGGGCGCTTTTTCGCGCAGCGACGGGAAAATCGCCTCGGATCTCGATCGACAGTTCGACCTCTTCCCGCGGCTCAGGGAGCGGCGCGGTCAGACCGCGGGCACGCTCTCCGGGGGCGAGCAGCAGATGCTGGCGATCGGTCGCGCGCTCATGGCGCGCCCGAAGCTGCTGCTGCTCGACGAACCGTCGATGGGTCTCTCGCCCATTCTGGTTGCGAAGATCTTCGGCATCATCCGGGAAATCGCGTCCCAGGGCGTGACCATCCTTCTGGTCGAGCAGAACGCGCGCATGGCGCTGGAAACGGCGAGCCGCGGGTACGTCATGGAATCGGGCGCCGTGACGCTCGCAGCGGAGGCCCGGCAACTGCTCGCGGACCCCAGGGTGCGCGAGGCCTACCTGGGCGAAGGCGCGGCCTGAACCGGGCCCGCGCCAGGGATTTGTCAGTATGATGCTCCCCCCTATGCGCCTCTTTGCGTCGCGCTGGCCGAAAATCGTCCTGCTGCTGGTGGCGCTCGCCGCCCTGGCGCAGGACGCCGCGGTCGGCATCACCGAGGCGCAGATTGCAAAGCTCGCGGCGCAGTTCGGGCCGATTGCGAAATCCCGGCTGACGGGCTGGCGCGACATTCTGGCGAACCCCAAGTACAAGGCGCTCCCGGAGAACGAGAAGCTGCGCGTGGTGAACGACTTCATGAACCTGACGCAGTTCGTGGACGACATCAAGCACTGGGGCAAGGAAGACTACTGGGCGACGCCGATCGAGTTCCTGTCGACCGACGGCGGCGACTGCGAGGATTTTTCGATTGCCAAATATTTCACACTGCGGGCGCTCGGGGTTCCCGACGACCGGCTGCGCATCACGTACGTGAAGGAGACGGTCATATACAATCAGGCCCACATGGTGCTCGCGTACTTCCCAACGCCCGACGCCGAGCCTCTGGTCCTCGACAACATCAACCCGACGATTCAGCCCGCATCCCGTCGCACCGACTTGGTGCCGGTGTACAGTTTCAACGGTTCGAACCTGTGGCTGGCGAAGGAGCAGACCGGTCGCGGCCAGTCGGTCGGCAGTTCCGACCGCATCGGGCATTGGCGCGACCTACAGGCGCGACTGCGTGCGGCAAGCTGAGAAACCCATGACATTCCAGAGGACGGGGTCGACATGAAACTCTCCCGGTTGCTGGGGACGCTGATTTCCCTGCTGTGGGTGCTGGTGTTCATCGGCACGCTCGGAATCGTCATTCAGAGCACCAAGGATTTCCTTCAGAAAACGCTCGAATCGCACGCCCAGGACACTGCGACGTTCCTTGGCCTCGCGATTACGCATAGCGGGCGGGTGAAGGACGTCGAGACGGTAGAGCGCATGACTGCGGCGATCTTCGATCGCGGTTACTACCGCGAGATCCAGGTGCGCGCGATGGACGGCAAGCCGCTCGTCACGAAGCGGGTCGAACAGGCGGTCGAAGGCGTGCCGCAGTGGTTCATCGAGCGTTTCCCGCTCGAGACGCCGCGGATGGACGCGATCGTGATGGACGGCTGGCGCCAGGCGGCGAAAATCGAGGTGGTGAGTCACCCCGGGCACGCGTACGCCGAGTTGTACCGCGTGTCGTCGCAATCGTTCTGGATCCTGCTTGCCGCCGCCATCGTCTCCCTGGTGGTCGTGCTGACGGCGCTGAAGCTCGCGCTGCGGCCCCTCGACGATATGGAAGCGCAGGCGATCGCCATCACCAAACGCGAGTTCAAGGTGCTGCCGAAGCTGCCGTGGGCGCGCGAATTGCGCCGCGTGGCCGGCGCCCTGAACCAGATGGTGGTGTCGGTGGAGCGCATGCTCACCGAGCAGACCGATCTGGCCGAGAAAATGCGCAAGAAGGCCTACATCGACCCGGTCACCGGCCTGATGAACCGCAACGATTTCGCCGAGCGCGTTTCGCACCTGATCGGCGCGCCGACCAAGTTCTCCACGGGCGCGCTCGCGGTCATCCGCATCCGCGGTTTCATGGCGTACAACGAAAAAAATGGACGCGTCGAGGGCGACGCGCTGCTGAAGCGGGTGGCGACGCTGCTCGGTATCGTCACCGAAAAAAGGGCTGGCGCGCTGCTTGCGAAGCTCGACGGCCCGGAATTCGGCGTCGTCGTGCCGGAACTGCTGGACGCCGACGTTCCCAAGCTCGGCGACGAGTTGATCGGCGCGCTGGCGGAGATCGAGGAATTTCCGCGCACCGAAGCGAGCGTCATGGCGCACGCAGGCATGACGTACTACCGGTTTCACGAGGGCGCGTCGTTCGGCAAGCTGATGGCGACCATGGGTGCCGCGCTTGGCGTGGCCCAGGCGCGCGGCATTCCGGCGTGGCACGTGGAGATGGAGGGCGCGGCGCAGGCGGTCAACACGATGTATGCCGAAATCAACGGCATGTTCAAGGTGGGTTTGCCCGCCGATCGCGTGGCGCTGCAGTTCCAGCCCGTTCGGGCGACCCGCATGCCCGAATCCGACTGGGCCTATCGCAGCGAGTCCTGCGTCCGGATTCTCGGTTCGGACGGGCAGCTCATCCGAGCCGGCCTGTTCATCGCCACGGCGAAACGGCTGGGCGTACTGCAGTTGCTCGACAAGGTGGTGGTGGAAAAGGTCATGCAGCGCATTGCGGCGAGCGGCCCGGTGCGCGGCGGTGCGACCGCCGTGAATCTGTCGCTCGAATCGATCATCGATCCGCCGTTCGTCGAGTGGCTGCATGCGAAGCTCAAGGCCCAGCCCGAAGTCGCGCGCCACGTCATCGTCGCGGTCATGGAGCAATCGATCATCGGTCACATCGACAGCGTGAAGGCTGCCTTCGGCCGCCTGCGCGAGACGGGCGTACGCCTGTCGATCGACCGGTTCGGCCAGAGCACGGCCTCCGTCGGCCATCTGCGCAGTCTCGACGTGGACTACGTCAAGCTCGACGGCAGTTACACCCGCGGCATGGCTGATTCGAGCGACAAGCAGTTTTTCGTTCAGGCAATCGTTGGAATCGCGCACGGCCTCGGCATCCAGGTGCTGACCGAGTACACGGAGACCGAGACCGACTTCGAACTGGCGAAGAGCCTGCTCGTAGACGGTGCGCAGGGTTATTTCATCGGCAGGCCGGAGTAAGTGCATAATCGCTGGCCTTGGGTTTGACGGAGATTCCTGCGCCTGCAGGCAGTTCGTGATCGGAGTTGTTCGGTGAACGAAGCAATAGCCAAGAAGCAGTGGGAAATTCCGCCGACACGGCTGTCGGCGGACGACCCGTTGCTCAAGTGTCTCGTCCTGCTGACGCGATTCTTCAATCGTCCGTTTTCGGCCGAGACCCTGTCGGCGGGCTTGCCGCTGGTTGACAATCGCCTGACGCCCGCGCTTTTCGCGCGTGCAGCCGAGCGCGCCGGGCTGACGGCCAGCGTCGTCACACGCAAGTTGGAGAAAATTTCGCCGCTGGTGCTTCCGGCGGTGCTGCTGCTCGATGACGGGCGCGCTTGCATCCTTCGAAGTGTCAAGCCTGGCGGGATCTGCGAAATCGTCGATCCCGACACGGGCGGTGCCGCGGACAGGTCGCTCGCGGAGGTGCAAAAGGAGTACTCCGGGCACGCGATTTTCCTGCGCCAGCAGCTGCGGTTCGATTCCCGCACCGAGCACAGCGCGGTGCCGCGAATCGCCCACTGGTTCTGGGGCGTGGTGCGGCAGGCTTGGCCGATCTACGGCGAAGTGCTGCTGGCTTCGGTGCTGATCAATACGTTTGCGCTCGTGATGCCGCTGTTCATCATGAACGTGTACGACCGCGTGGTGCCGAACGACACGACCGAAACGCTTTGGGCGCTGGTCGTGGGGGTTTTCATCGTGCTTGCGTTCGATTTCGGCATGCGGATGTTGAGGGCCTATCTCATCGACATCGCCGGCAAGCGGATCGACGTCATCCTGTCGGCGAACATATTCGAGCGCGCCATGGGAATGCGGATGGAGGCACGGCCGGCGTCCGTGGGTTCGTTCGCCAGCAACGTGCAGGAGTTCGAGTCGTTCCGCGAATTCATCACCTCCGCAACGATCACCGCGCTGGTCGACTTGCCGTTCGTGTTCCTGTTCATCGGGGTGATCTTCTGGGTCGGCGGCAATGTCGGTCTGGTGCCGCTCGCCGCGGTGCCGATCATCATCCTGGTGGGTCTGCTGCTGCAGCGCCCGCTGGGCGAAGTGATCCAGCAGACCTTCCGCTACGGGGCACAAAAGCAGGGGCTGCTGATCGAAAGCCTGGCCTCGATCGAGACGGTCAAGGCGCTCTCGGCCGAAGGCGCGCTGCAGCGCAAGTGGGAGCAACTCGTCGGCACCATCGCGCGGCTCGGGATCAAGGCGCGCACGCTGTCGCAGGCGATCATCAACATCTCGATGACGGTGCAGCAGCTCGCGAGCGTCGGGGTCATCGTGATCGGCGTGTACCTGATCTACGAGCGCGAACTCACGGTCGGGGCGCTCGTCGCCTGCACCATTCTCACCGGCCGCGCGCTTGCGCCACTCGGTCAGGTCGCCGGCCTGATGACGCGCTACCACCAGTCGGTCGTGTCGCTGCGCACGCTGCAGAACATCATGCAATTGCCGCTGGAGCGCCCGGCCAACAAGAGCTTCGTCCACCGACCGAACGTGCGTGGGGACATCGAATTCCGCAACGTCACGTTCTCCTACCCGGGACAGAAGACACCGGCGCTGCAGGGCGTGTCGTTCAAGGTTGCGGCGGGCGAGCGCGTCGGCCTGATCGGGCGCATCGGGTCGGGCAAGTCCACGATCGAGAAACTGGTGCTGGGGCTTTACACGCCGACGTCGGGGTCGATTCTGATCGACGGCGTCGACGTCAACCAGATCGATCCGGCGACGCTGCGCAAGAACATCGGATACGTTCCTCAGGACGTCGTGCTGTTCTACGGCACGGTCAAGGAAAACATCCTGTACGCGGCGCCTTATGCGGACGATGCGGCGATGCTGCGCGCGGCGGATATCGCCGGCGTCACCGAATTCGTCCATCCGTCGGCGCAGGGTTTTGACCTGCACATCGGCGAGCGCGGCGACGGGCTTTCGGGCGGGCAACGCCAGACGGTGGCGGTCGCGCGTGCGCTGCTGCTCGATCCGCCGGTTCTGATCATGGACGAGCCGACCAACGCCCTCGACAACCGGTCCGAGGAGACGTTCAAGCGCAAACTGGACCTTTACCTCGCCGGCAAAACCGTCATGCTGGTCACGCACCGTGCGTCGCTGCTGACGCTGGTGCCGCGCCTGATCGTGCTGGACGGCGGGCGAATCGTTGCGGACGGTCCGAAGGAGCAGGTGATGCAGGCGCTTTCGGGTGGAAAAATCAATGTCGCCAAGCGAGCCTAGGGCATAGCCATGGCACAGGCGATGGAGCACCGGGAAGACATCGATTACATGAGCGAAACGGCTGCGGCCGCGATGCAGGGTCCGCCGACGTATTCGCATGCGCTCCTCTGGGCGGTGGTCGCGTTCATCGTGGCGTTCGTGGTCTGGGCCGCGTATGCCAACATCGGCGAGACGACGGTCGGAGACGGCAAGGTCATTCCGTCGAGCCAGGTTCAGGTGATTCAAAACCTGGAGGGCGGCATCGTTTCGGAGATCCGGGTCAGGATCGGCGACGTGGTGAAAAAGAATCAGATCCTGATGCTGATCGACGACACGCGCTACACCTCTTCGTTCCGCGAGAACAAGGCGAAGAACGACGCACTCGGCGCCAAGATTGCGCGCCTCACCGCGGAGGCTTCGGGAAAGCCGATCGATATGCCGGCGAACGTGCGCCGTGACAATCCGGATCTGGCCGAGCGGGAGTTGACGCAATACCGCTCCCACCAGGCTGAATACAATGCCAACGTCGCGGCGATCAATCAGCAGATCGACCAGCGCACCCAGGAGTTGAAGGAAAAGCGTTCGCGCCTGGTTCAGATCAACGCCAGTATCGAACTGCTCGACCGGGAACTTGCGATGTCGCGGCCGCTGGTGAAGCAGGGCGCGATGTCGGAGGTCGAGCTGCTCCGGCTCGAGCGCCAGGCCGTCGAGCTGAAGGGCGAGTTGGACTCGACGAAGATTTCCATTCCGCGGCTCGAATCCGCAGTCTCCGAGGCGCGCCAGAGGTTGGAGGGCTACATTGCGAAATTCCGCAATGACGCGCAAGGGGAACTCAACCAGGTGCGCGCCGAGCAGGAAGGGGTTGCCGCGACCAGCGTCGCGCTCAAGGACCGGGTCGAGCGGGCGGTCGTGCGCTCACCCGTGACGGGGACCATCAAGTCGGTCAAGGTGACCACGATCGGAGGCGTCGTCCAGCCGGGTTCTGAGCTTCTCGATATCGTTCCGCTGGAAGACAATCTGCTGGTCGAGGCGCGGATCAAGCCGCGCGACATCGCATTCATTCGCCCCGGCCAGGAAGCGCTGGTCAAGATCACGGCCTATGATTTCTCGATCTACGGCGGGTTTCCGGCCAAGGTCGAGAACATCAGTGCGGATTCCATCACGGATGAAAAGAAGGGCGACAGCTACTATCTGGTGCAGGTTCGCACGACCAGCAACGTGCCTGCGCGAAGCGACAAACCGGTGGCGATCATTCCGGGAATGACTTCTACGGTCCACATCCAGACCGGGGAAAAAACGTTCCTGCACTACCTTTTGAAGCCGATCATCAAGACCAAGGAAATGGCGTTCCGCGAGCGCTGATACGCGCGCCGCGAACCCCTAAGCGAACATGGCGATCCTGGTTGCGTCTCAGGATACTGAACTGATCGACCGCTGCCGACGGGCGGTGAGTGCCGAGCACCAGCTCGAAGTGAGGGGCGATTTCGCGCGAACCCTGGAGAGGATCCAGTCGCTCGCGCCCGCCGTCGTTCTGCTGGATGCGGGATTGCTGACTTCACCGATCGAGAAGCAGGTCGCTACGATCGTCGCCGCTGGGCGCACGGCGCGCGTCATCGTCCTGACCCAGGTCTTCCAGGAAGACGAGGAAATTGCCCTGCTGAAGGCCGGCGCCAAAGGCTGTTGCCGGCGCGGCGTCGATGCGGAGTCCCTGCAGCGCGTTATCAACGTGACGCAGAGTGGGGGCGTTTGGGTCACCCGGACCCTGCTCCCGAGGCTGGTGATGGAATTGCGACGTGCTGCTGCAGCGCAGCAGGCCCCGACCCCGCTCAGGTCAGCGACCGGAAAGCACGTCTCGGACAAACTGGCCGGGCTCTCGGTCCGTGAACGTGAAATCGTGAGGCTTCTGGTGGATGGCGCCACCAACAAGGAGGTCGCAGGCGCCCTGAACATCTCCGAACGCACGGTGAAGGGTCACTTGTCGAACGTGTTCCAGAAACTCGGCGTCACCGACCGGCTCAAACTCGTTCTCATGGTGCGCGGCGAGTGACCTGGATTGAGCGGATTGGGGCCGGTGGAGCGGCGGACCGATTTTTGTGCAATGCATGATGTGGCATCGTGCGTTGTTAAACTCGGACAAACCTGATAGAAATGATCGCGTTGGGAAGAGTGTTGCAGGATCACGACAGGGAATTTTTCCGCATCGAGCAAAAGCTGTTTTTCCATTTACGCCAATCGGTTAGATCAGTAACCTTTCAAACAGACTGAATAACGCGTGGACTGGCGAAGGGTGGCGCGCTCCCCGTTTCCTAGAGGAATGACTCAATGAAAAAACATTCGGTTTCTATTCTGGTCGCTGCGGTTGCGTTGGCGTTCGGTGCACCGGTCGGTGCGGAGACGCTCAAGGAAATCGTGACCTTGGCGGTGGAAACTCATCCCGAAGTGCTGAGCGCGACCCACAAAAAAGATGCTGCAGATTCGGCGAAAGAGGCGGCCTTCGGAGGCTACTTGCCGCGCATCGATGCGGTGATCGCCGGTGGAAATGAGCGAAGCCAGAACCCGAGCACGCTCCTTCTCAATCCGCCGCCGAACAACCCGACGGGAAATCCGGGATGGGTCAAGCTGCCGCGCTACCAGGAAACCGTCATCCTCAACCAGATGCTCTGGGACGGGCTCGGCACACGCGCCGAAGTGGCTCGGCGGCAGGCGATTTCGGACTCTTCCGCGCACCGCGTCTACGGCACCTCGGAAGACATCGCGCTGCAGACGATCGATGCGTATCTGGACGTGCTCAAGAATACCGATTTCGCCGGCTTTGCGAAGGAAAACCTGGCGGCCCATCAGAAGACCTACGATCAGGTGAAACTGCGCGCCGACCGCGGCGTCGGTCGCAGGGCGGATCTGGAGCAGATCGAAGCAAGGCTCGCGCTGGCGCAATCCAATCTTTCAGCCGCGGAAAGCACCCTGCGGGATTCGGAGATTGCGTACCTCAAAGTGGTGGGCAAGGCGCCGATCAGTTTGACCCGGCCCGATCGCCCTGCGATCCCGGGGTCGGTGGACGAAGCGGTGGCCACCGGGTTTCAGAACCACCCGATCCTGAAATCGTCGCTCTCGGACATCGAGGCCGCGCAAGCGCAACGCGAAATCGCAAAATCGTTCTATTCACCCAGGATCGAGCTGGAGGCGAGCTTTTCGAACAACCGGGATCTGGACGGCGTCTCCGGACCGAACCGGGATCGCCTGGTCATGATGTTCATGAAGTGGAATCTGTTCCGCGGCGGGTTCGACCTCAACCGCAACCGGGAAACCGCAAAGCAGATCAGCGAGGCGCAGGAAATCTCGCGCAATACGCGGCGGCAGGTCGAGGCTGCGGTTCGCCTGGCCTATAACGCCTTCGCCACTGCGCGTGACCGGCTTCCGTCCCTGGACCGCTACGTCAAAGCGAGCGATGCGACGCGCGTCGCTTACGCGCAGCAGTTCAACATCGGCCAGCGCACCCTGCTCGACTTGCTCGACGCGGAAAACGAATACTTCACGTCGCGCAAGACCCAGCTGGACGCTCAGATCATCGAGCTGCAGGCCCGGTTCCGCGTGCTGAATGCGATGGGCGCGCTGCTCCAGTCGCTCGAAGTCAAGCCTTCAGGGCACGCTTTCGTTGCGACCGGGTCTGAGGGTAAATAGGCGAACTCTCGCGCCTCGGCGCGATTCGGCGGGGCGCGATGCGCCCCGTCTTTGCTTGAGGTGGCGGAAGACATGCCGTACGTGACGCGCGACAAGTCGGGCAAAGTCAGCGGTGTCTCGGATCGTGCCGAGATCGGCCTTTCAGAGGAAGTTGGGCCGGACCATCCGGAACTGGTGCAGTTCCTGGTCGATCAGGGCCTTTCTACGCCGGAGTCGATCCGTCAGACGCTGGCTGAGAGCGACCTGCAAATGGTGCGCCTGGTCGACGACCTGATCGACCTGCTCATGGACAAGGGACTGATCAAGTTCACCGATCTGCCGCAGGCGGCCGGGGAGAAATACCTGCACCGCCAGGTGGCGCGCAAACAGCTGCAGGGCAACCTCGTCGTCGACGAAAACGACATTCTGTAGCCGGCGCGTCCCCGGCATGCCTGGCTTGGTTCGATGTCTTGGCACGGCAATCGCCATGTTCATGCTGGTTCAGGGCCACGCAGCGGGGGTCGCCGGGGCGGAGGCACCGCTCGTCGCCGAGGGCATCCCGCCCAAACCGCTGATCGAGGTCGTCGGTTTCGGCGTAGCCCCGGTTGCCGGGATCGACTCGGACGACGCAATCAAGCCCAAGCCGGGCGATATCGTCCATCGCCGGGAACCGATCGAGTCTCCCGCAGAAACCCGGGTGGCGACCGAAACTCGCGTGCGCGCAGGAGAATCTTGGCGGGATCTCATGCGTCGATTGGGATCGCCGATGCCCGACGCGGTCCAGGCACAGGTCGGTTTGCTGCCCGCTCTCGCGGCAGGCAAGTACGTGCGCGCCTTCGACGCTTCGGATTCTCGCCCCGCGGAAATCGAATATGTCGTCAGCGACCGCGAGGCCTATACCGTCACGGTCCGAGAGGACAGCCTCCAGGTGCTGCCGCACGCGAGCGACCCTCAAACCGTCGAGCGGGTGCGTGCCGATCCATCGAAGGCTTCGCTCTTTACGGCGACCGACGCCATCGGCCTGCCCGACGCCTTGGTGCTTCAACTCGCCGAGATCTTCTCCGGGGACGTCGATTTCCTCAGGGAATTGCATTTCGGCTACCGCTGCTCGCTCGTCTACGAGGTGAATTACCGCCACGGACACATCGACCGGCCGGGGCGCATTCTCGCCGCCGAGTTCGTCATCCGAAATCGGAACCTGCAGGCGTATTACTTCGATGGCGAGCCCGGACTGCCGGGCTACTACACGGCGGACGGACGCAGCATGAGGAAGATCTTTCGCCGCGCGCCGATGGAATTCTCCCGCGTGACCTCCGAATACACGCTCGCACGCTTTCACCCCATTCTTGGGATCTGGCGGGCGCACCGGGGAATCGATTACGCAGCTCCCGAAGGCACCCCCGTCGTGGCCACGTCAACAGGCGTGGTCGAATTCGCCGGGGAACGAAACGATTTCGGGAATCTCGTCATCCTCGATCATCGCGACCGCTACCAGACCTACTACGGACATCTCAAGGGATTTGCCGATGGGCTCAGGGCGGGCGTCAGTGTCGAGCAGGGGCAGGTCATCGGTTACGTTGGAATGACCGGTCTGGCGACGGGGCCGCATCTGCACTATGAGTTCCGGGTGAGAGGCGGCAATGGAGATTGGCTCAGCGTACCGGAGCCCGAAACCGTGGAAGCGCCGCGGATCGATACGGCTGCCTTCATCGAGGCGGTCGCGGAGTACCGGGAAAAGCTATCCCTCGCGGCCCGTGCTCATTTCGTGATTTTGGACTGATTCTTCCTGTGCGAAACCGCACAACCGGTACCAAGGTATCGGTACCTATAGACCTGCCATTCCCGGAGAAATCCATTCAGAATTCAGTCGTGTGATCGGGCGGTGGGCGCCCGGTTCGGTGAAACGACAATCCCTCAAGGAGGGGTAGACAAATGGCTGCGACAGGCAAAGTTCTCGGCACGGTGACCTCGATCGTCGGTGAAGTCAAGGCGACGGCGGCGGACGGCACGGTTCGAATCCTTCAGGTCGGCGACCAGATTCACGCCGACGAAACCATCAACACCGGCACGCTCGGCTCGTTGGTCATCACGCTGTCGAATGGTGCCACGATGGATTGCGGCGCCAATACCGATCTCGCGATGAGCGAAAGCATGCTGGGCGTCGCGTCGGCAGTCACGGCGCCGACCCCGGGCGCGGCGACGGATGTCGCGGCGCTGCAGGCGGCGATCGCCGCGGGTCAGGATCCCTCCAAGATCGCCGAGGCCACTGCGGCGGGTGGTGCGCCGGCGGCGGGTGGCGCGCTGGATGGCGGTTCGCATTCACCGGTCATCATCGAACAGTCGAACAGCGCGGGCGTCGTGGCCGCAGGGTTCACCACTACCGGCGCAGGGATCGGTTTCCCGGCACCGGAGTTCGAATTGGTGGCTGCCGAACCGCAGCCAACGGTCGGAGTCCAGCCTGTTCCGCCAAGCGCGGTTCCGGGAGCTGGCGGCAGCGAGCAGGGAGTTGTCATTTCAGGGCAGGCCGTAGGCGTAATCGAGGGGACCAATGGCATAGAGGCGAAAATCGTGGCGTTCCTGGTCAGCCTCAGCAGCCCCTACAGTCAACCTGTAACTGTCACGTATCAAATTCTGGAAGGCACCGCCACGACGCCGTCGGACTTCTACGATGGACCGATGACGGGCACCGCCACGATACCCGCGGGAGCGACAGAGTTCTTCGTTACGGTCAGTATCGTGCAGGACCACTTTGTAGAAGGCAATGAAACATTCCGAATCGAGTTGACCGGCGCGACTAACGCGACGATCAATCAGGACGCGGATGCGGTGGTTGTGACCATCATCGACGACGATTTCCCGCCCTTGGCGAACGCGGATGCCTATACGACCGCCGAGGACACGCCGCTCACGATTGCGGCAGGAAGCGGCGTCCTGACGAACGACACCGGCGCTGAGTCGAACGAAGTGCTGACGGTCACGGGAAATACCAGTCCGAGCCACGGCACGGTGACGCTCAACCCCGACGGCAGTTTCACCTATACGCCGAACGCGGACTACAACGGCCCGGATTCGTTCCAGTACTCGATGACCGATGGCTTCAACGGCACGAGCACCGCGACGGTGAGTATCAACGTCACGCCGGTGAACGATCCGCCGCTGGCGGCGAATGACGGCTACAGCACGAACGAA
>MERB01000021.1:80454-82246 GCA_001770475.1 Betaproteobacteria bacterium RIFCSPLOWO2_02_FULL_66_14
TCGTTCAAGGGCCGCAGCACGGGACGCTGACGCTGAACGCGGACGGCAGCTTCACCTACACGCCGGCGGCGAACTACAACGGCCCGGACAGCTTCACCTACAAGGCGAACGACGGTTCGGCCGACAGCAACGTGGCGACGGTCAATATCACCGTCAACCCGGTGAATGATGCGCCGGTGATCAACGCGGCGGAAGTGAAGGGGACGGTTTACGAGGCCGGACTTGCGGACGGCTCGCAGGCCGGCGAAGCGCCGATCGCGGTGAGCGGCGCGTTCACGGTGTCCGACGTCGATGGCGACACGATTTCACTGTCGCAAATCCAGTTCTCCACGAATGGCGGCTCGACGTTCACGACGGTTGCAGTCAGCGGTTCGAGTGGTTCTGCGAATACGGGCCACGGCGTCCTGACGCTCGCGTCGTTGGACAACGGCGCGACCTGGAATTGGACTTACACGCTGAACGACAACGTCGATTCGAACGTCATTTCCGGCGACCAGTTCAAGGTTTCGGTGACCGACGGATCGGCGAGCGCGAGCACGGATGTGTTCGCGAATATCACGATTGCGGATGATGTGCCGCAGGCGCGTGACGACAGTGTGGTCGGAGACGAAGATCAGACGGTTACCTACAACGTGTTGGCGAACGATAGTTCGGGCGCCGACGTGGCCGGAACGGTGGTTGCGGCCACGCTGGCGACTGCGAACGCCGGCACGGTGAGCTTTGCGGCGAACGGTAATGTCACGTTTACGCCGGCGACCGGATTCCAGGGCCCGGCTACCATCAACTACACGATGCAGGATTCGGACGGCGACCAGTCGAGCGCAACTTTGGTCGTTACGGTTGGTCCGGACTCCAAGCCCCAGATCACTGCCGCCGCCGATTCGACGGTGGATGAAACTGGCGGGCTGGACTCGGTAACCGCTTCTCTTGTGGCGAGTTTTGGGGCCGACGTTCCCGGAACGATCGCGCTGTCGGCTGCTGGCGCGACTTGGAGTGCCGAAAGCCACACGCTGATGGCGGACGATTCGAGCTGGATGGCGGTGGACAACCAGAACGGGACGTACACGTTCACGCAGTTGAAAGCGATGAGCCACCCGGACGCCACCAGCCCGGACGACGGAATTCCGATTCAGATCACTGCGATTGCTACGGATTCCGAGGGCGACGCGACCTCCAGGAGCTTTACGGTGACCGTCAAGGATGACGGCCCAACCGCGGCGAACGATGTCAACGCCATTGCCGAGGACGCGGTCAGTATCAACGGCAACGTGCTGACGAACGACGCGAGTGGCGCCGACGCACCGGCGAGCTTTGTGAGCTGGGCGAGCACCACAGCGAATTACGGCACGTTCACGGACAACGGTGCGGGCGGGTACAGCTACGCGCTGAACAACAGCCTGCCGGCGGTGCAGGGGCTTTCGGACGGGCAGTCGCTCACGGAGACCTTCACCTACACGATGAAGGACGCCGATGGCGATACGAGCCAGGCGACGCTGACCATCACGATCAACGGCACGGACGATGGCGTGACCATCACGGGCATTGGAAGTGAGGGTGGCGACGAGACGGTATACGAGAAGAATCTTGCGACGGGCAGCGCCTCGGATAGCTTGGCGCTGGTGCAGGACGGCAGCTTCGCGATCGTGGCGAAGGACGGAATCGCCTCGGTGCAGGTGGGTGCGGCGACGCTGTCGCTGAGCCAGTTGCTGAACCTGGGCTCGAGCGCGGTTACGGTGGACACTGGGCCGGGCAAGCTGGTGCTCGATGGTTACACGGGTACGGCGGCGGGCGG
>MERB01000021.1:82433-82661 GCA_001770475.1 Betaproteobacteria bacterium RIFCSPLOWO2_02_FULL_66_14
CGATAGTGGTTCGGCGACTGAAGGGTTGACGAGCACGGTGGTGGCGGCGAGCGGTGTACTCGCGAACGACACGGTAGGTGCGGACGCGGGTGGCACGGTGGTGGGAGTGGCTGCGGGTAACACGAACGCGAACGCAAGCACGGGTGCAGGCTCGGCGATTGCTGGGGCCCATGGAACGCTGACAATTGCGGTCGACGGCAGCTACAGCTACCTGGCCAACGGTTCGGT
>MERB01000022.1:0-26758 GCA_001770475.1 Betaproteobacteria bacterium RIFCSPLOWO2_02_FULL_66_14
GGGCCAACTCGGCGATTGCGCTGCGGGCCCCGATCAGCCGGGTCGTGGAAAGCACGAGCAGCGCGTCCACCCGCGACGCGGCGATACTGTCGAGCCGCGCCGGCAACTCGCTGTTCTCGCGAATGTGGTGTGGCTCTAGCACCAAGCCGAGCTGGGCGGCAGCTTCTCGCATCGGTTGTCGCTCGCGCACAACGGCGTCGGAAACAGGTTCGCTCAGCACAGCGACGCGACGCGCGCGCGGCAGCAGTTCGCGCACCAGTTCCAGCCGCTTCGGTTCGAGCACGGGCATGAGGAGCGTGATTCCTGTCAGGTTGCCGCCAGGCCGGGCAAGGCTCCTTGCGAATCCGGCCTGAATCGGGTCGACGCCGAAGATGAAAACGACTGGAATGGTGCGCGTCGCCTGCTTCGCCGCGTGCGTCGAAGCCAGCGTAAGCGCGACGATTACGTCGACCCGCAATCCGACCAGTTCCGCAGCGAGCTCGGGCAAGAAGGTCGGATCGGATTCCGAAGACCGATAGACGATCTCGAGATTCTTGCCTTCGACATAACCCAGCTCGCGCAGCCCCCGGAGAAAGGCAGCGCGCTCGCGCGACGGCGGGTCAACGAGCGGCTGGTCGAGCAGATATCCGATCCTGTAGACGCGGCCCGGCGCCTGCGCGAGAGCGCCTATAGAAAACGCGCCGAGCAGCCCGAAGGCGACGATCGCCTGGCGCCGCTTCATTGCTGGACCCCGCGCGTACGAACCTGACGGGCGCACTCTACGCCGCAGCGCTGACACGGGCAATGCGATCTGCGGCGAAGGTGAATGGGGTGACCGATGGGACTCGAACCCACAACAACCGGAATCACAATCCGGGACTCTACCTTTGAGCTACGGTCACCGCTGAACTGCGCGTCCTGGCCTGCCCGGCGGGACTCGAACCCACAACCCCCAGCTTAGAAGGCTGGTGCTCTATCCGGTTGAGCTACGGGCAGCCGACGGGCCGGACCTGGTCGGGGTGGGGAGATTCGAACTCCCGACATCTTGCTCCCAAAGCAAGCGCGCTACCGGGCTGCGCTACACCCCGCGAAGGCGCGTAATGATACGCCGCGAGACCGCCCCGGGCAATCGCAAGTCCCGGATCCGACGGCGATTCCCGCGCGCCCGGAGTTTGCTTGCGGCACCACCCTATTTCTGCTACAAAGCGTCCTTCGTTTTTTTCGGCAGACGCAAAGAGATGTCCCTGGATCTGACCCGCAAGAGCTTCGCACCTTACGTCACGAAGAAGGGCGAGGAATACATGAACGCGAAGCAGCGGACCCACTTCCGGAAGATCCTGGAAAGCATCAAGTCGGAGCTTTCCGAGGAGATCGACCGCACCGTGCACACGATGCAGGACGAGGCGACGGTGTTCGCCGATCCCAACGACCGCGCCAGCCAGGAATCCGACATGGCGCTCGAGCTTCGGAACCGCGACCGCGAGAGAAAGCTCATCAAGAAGATCGACGAGACGATCGCGCGCATCGATGCCAACGAGTACGGTTACTGCGACAGCTGCGGCGTCGAGATCGGGCTGAAGCGCCTCGAAGCGCGCCCGACCGCGACGCTGTGCATCGACTGCAAGACCCTCGACGAGATGCGCGAAAAGCAGGTTGCGAAGTAGCCCGTCGCCGCGCCCACGGCGAAAAAGGCGCCCGCGGGCGCCTTTTTTCATGGCATCGGCCGGGCCGGGCGATCAACCCGACTTCGCAGTCGCTTCCGCCGCCACCGCCTTCATCGACAGGCGCACGCGGCCCTTGTCGTCGGCCTCGAGCACCTTCACCTTGACCGACTGGCCCTCCTTGAGGTGATCGGACACGGCATTGACCCGCTCGTGGCTGATCTGCGAAATGTGCAGCAGTCCGTCGCGCCCCGGAAGCAGCTGCACGATCGCCCCGAAATCCAGCAGCCGAAGCACCGTTCCCTCGTAGACCTTGCCGACTTCGACGTCAGCGGTGATCTCCAGGATGCGTTTCCGGGCCGCTTCGCCGCCCTCGGCCGACACGCAGGCGATGCTCACCACTCCGTCGTCCTCGATCTCGATCGTGGTTCCGGTCTCCTCCTGCAGTCCGCGGATCACGACGCCGCCCTTGCCGATCACGTCCCGGATCTTGTCCGGGTTGATCTTGATCTTGATGATGCGCGGCGCAAAGGTGGACAGCTCGTTGCGCGAGCCTTCGATTGCGCGGCGCATCGTGTCGAGAATGTGCAGCCGCCCCTCGGCCGCCTGCGCGAGCGCAACGAGCATGATCTCGCGGGTGATCGATTCGATCTTGAGGTCCATCTGCAGCGCGGTGATGCCTCTTTCGGTGCCTGCGACCTTGAAGTCCATGTCGCCCAGGTGATCCTCGTCGCCGAGGATATCGGTGAGCACCGCGAAGCGGTTGCCTTCCTTGATCAGGCCCATTGCGATGCCCGCGACGTGCGCCTTGATCGGCACGCCTGCGTCCATCAGCGCGAGGCTTCCGCCGCACACCGAGGCCATCGAAGACGAGCCGTTCGATTCGGTGATCTCGGAAACGACTCGCATCGAATAGCCGAAGTCCGCCGGCGCCGGGAGCAACGCGGCGAGCGCGCGCTTCGCCAGCCGCCCATGCCCGATCTCGCGGCGCTTGGGCGATCCGACGCGTCCGGTCTCCCCGGTCGCGTAAGGCGGCATGTTGTAGTGAAGCATGAATCGCTCGCGGTATTCGCCGGCGAGCGCGTCGATGATCTGCTCGTCGCGCCCCGTGCCCAGCGTGACCGTGACGAGCGCCTGGGTTTCGCCGCGCGTGAACAGCGCCGAACCGTGGGTGCGCGGCAGCACGCCGACGCGAACGCTGATCGGGCGCACGGTGCGCGTGTCGCGCCCGTCGATGCGCGGCTCGCCCTCGAGAATCCGGCCGCGCACGATCGCCGATTCGAGCCCGAAACAGATGTCCTTGACCACGTTGGCGTCGGGACCGCCTTCCTTGCCGACGCCCACTGCGTCGAAAACGCGTTTCCAGATGGCGTCGATCGCCTCGGACCGGGCCTTCTTCTGCCGAAGGCGAAACGCGTCCTTCAGTTCCGCGCTGGCAAGCTCCCGGATCCGCGCCTCGAGCGCCTCGTCCTTGGCCGGCGGCTGCCAGTCCCAGGCAGGCTTGGCGGCCGCTTCCGCGAGTTCGTGAATCGCCTGGATCGCCGCCTGCATCTGCTCGTGACCGAAGGTCACTGCGCCGAGCATCGTGTCCTCCGAAAGCTCCATCGCCTCGGATTCCACCATCAGCACGCCCTGCTCGGTTCCGGCCACCACGAGATTGAGTTGCGATTCCTTGAGCTGCGTCTGCGTCGGGTTGAGCACGTACTGCCCGTTCACGTAGCCGACGCGGCAGGCGCCGATCGGTCCGTTGAAGGGAATTCCCGACAGCGTGAGCGCCGCCGAAACCGCGAGCATCGCGGGAATGTCGGAATCCACTTCCGGATTGAGCGACATCACCGTAGCGACGACCTGGACCTCGTTGTAGAAGCCGTCGGGAAACAACGGGCGGATCGGCCGGTCGATCAGCCGGCAGGTCAGCGTCTCCTTCTCGGTCGGCCGGCCCTCGCGCTTGAAAAAACCGCCGGGGATCTTGCCGGCTGCGTAGGTCTTTTCCACGTAATCGACGGTCAGCGGAAAGAAACCCTGACCGGCACGCGGCTGCTTGGCCGCCACCACGGTGGCGAGAACCATCGTATCGTCGACGGTGCAGACGACGGCGCCGTGCGCCTGGCGTGCGATCTCGCCCGTTTCGAGCGTGACCTGGTGCGCACCGTAGGCAAAACTTTTTTTGATCGGGTTCAAAGGCGATCCTTCCAAAAAGACGCCGGCAAGCGTGCTCATCCGAACCGACGAGCGCGCTTGGCTACGGCATGTGGGGGGAACTACTTGCGCAGACCGAGGCGCTCGATCAGCGAGCGGTACTTGTCGCCGTCTGAACGCTTGAGGTAATCCAGCAATTTCCGGCGCTGACTGACCATCTTGAGCAGTCCGCGGCGCGAATGAAAATCCTTCACATGCGACTTGAAATGTTCGGACAGGCCATTGATGCGCTCAGTGAGGAGCGCGACCTGAACTTCGGGCGACCCGGTGTCGTTTCCGGAACGCTGGTACTGCTTCACCGTCTGCGCTTTTTGCGCGACTTGCAACGCCATACTCGTCTCTCAAATCTCCCTGGGTAAGCCGCGATTCTAGCCGATAAGCGCTTCAAGTCACAAGGATTTATGCTGTTTCGCGACGTCGTCGCCAGGGTTCGCGAGCACGCGCAGCGGGCGAATCGATCGATCCGAGTCGCGCTCCCCGAGCCCCAGGAGACGGCCGTGGCCGTCCCAGACCTGCGAACGTCCCGCGGCCGGAGAATCAAGCGTCGCCACCGCCTGCCCGTGCGAGAAACGCGAAGACGACGCGTCGTCCAGTTCAACTCGCGGCAATCCCTCCAGTAGCGTATGGAGCGGCCGCAGCAATCGGTCCCGACCGGAATCGTCGAGCCCCGCGAGGACGTCGAGCGGAACCGCGTCGGTGATGCTGAACCGGCCGGAGGCCGTTCTGCGCAACGAAGCGACGCAGGCTCCCACCCCCAGGGTCTCGCCAAGATCGATCGCCAGCGACCGGACGTAGGTGCCTTTCGAGCAATGCACGCGCAGGGTGAGCAGGTCGCCATCGCGCTGCCGCAGTTCGAGCGCGCTGACCCGGACGCGGCGCGGCGCGCGTTCCACCTCGGCGCCCCGTCGCGCGAGTTCGTAAAGCGGCCGCCCCTCGTGCTTGAGCGCTGAAAACATCGGCGGCACCTGCTCGAACTCGCCGCGGAATCGCGCCAGCGCGCGCTCCAGATCGGCCGCTTCGACCCGCACCGGCCTGCGCGCCGTGACTTCGCCGTCGGTGTCCCCAGTCGTCGTGCTCACGCCCAGCAGCACCTTGGCCTCGTATTCCTTGTCCGAATCGAGCAGCAGGCCCGCGAACTTGGTCGCTTCGCCGAACAGAACCGCGAGCAGGCCGCAAGCCAGCGGATCGAGGGTGCCGGCGTGTCCCGCTTTTTCCGCGCGGTACAGCCGCTTCGCGGCCTGGAGTGCGCCGTTCGAAGTCATTCCGCTCGGCTTGTCGAGCAGCAGGAGCGCGTCGAGCCTGCGCCGGCTCACCGCTTGGTCCGTAGGCCGTCGATCAGCTGCGAAAGGCGCGCGCCGCGCTCGACCGACTCGTCGTAGACGAAGCGCAGCTGCGGCGTCACGAACAGCTGGATGTTACGCGCAAGTTGGGTGCGCAAAAAACCCGCGGCGTGCTCGAGCCCTTTGCTCGCCTCTGGCACGTGGCTCGGATCGAGGCAGGTGAAGTAAACCGTCGCGTGCATGCAGTCGGGCGACATGTCCACGCCGGTCAGCGTCACCATCCCGACGCGCGGATCTCGAAGCTCGCGACGTACGATCTCCGAGAGCACGCGCTGGATCTGATCCCCGACCCGCGTTCCCCGCGGGGTGCTCGCGCGATTGCCGGAGCGTGCCATCGAAGTGCTACAGCGTCCGGGCGACCTCGAGAATTTCGAACACCTCGAACTGGTCGCCTTCCTTGAGGTCCTGGAAACTCTTGAGCGACATGCCGCATTCGAAACCGGACTTCACTTCGCGGACGTCTTCCTTGAAGCGCTTCAGCGAATCGATGTCCCCGGTGTGGATGACCACGTTGTCGCGCAGCACGCGCACCTGGGCATTGCGGCGAACGAGCCCTTCCTGGACATAGCAGCCCGCGACCGAACCCACTTTCGAGATCCGGAACACCTGGCGCACCTCGACCAGGCCGAGGACGCTTTCCTTGCGCTCAGGCGCGAGCAGCCCGGTGAGCGCCAGCTTGATTTCATCGACGGCTTCGTAGATGACGTTGTAGTAACGCACCTGGACGCCGGAGGATTCGATCAGCTTGCGCGCGGTCGCATCGGCGCGCGTATTGAAACCGACGATCGCGCCACGCGAGGCCATCGCGAGGTTGACGTCCGATTCCGTGATTCCGCCGACTCCGGCATGGACGACGACCACCTTGACCTCGTCGGTCGACAGCCGCGTCAGCGCATGCACCAGCGCTTCCTGCGAGCCCTGGACGTCGGCCTTGATCAGGAGCGCGAGCGTCTTCTTTTCGCCCTCGCCCATCTGTCCGAAGACGTTCTCGAGTTTCGCCGCCTGCTGTTTCGCGAGCTTCACGTCGCGGAACTTCCCCTGGCGGAACAGCGCGATCTCGCGCGCCTTGCGCTCGTCGGCGAGCACCATGAATTCTTCGCCCGCCATCGGCACGTCGCCCAGGCCCTGGATCTCCACGGGAATCGAGGGGCCCGCTTCCTGGACCGCCTTGCCGTTCTCGTCCAGCATCGCGCGCACGCGACCCTGGACGGCGCCCGTCAGAACCACATCGCCCCGTCGCAGGGTGCCTGACTGCACCAGCACCGTGGCCACCGGTCCCCGGCCCTTGTCGAGACGAGCCTCGATCACCACACCCTTGGCGGGCACGCCGACCGGCGCCCGCAGTTCCTTGACTTCGGCCTGCAGCAGCACCTGCTCGAGCAGTTCGTCGATGCCCTGCCCGGTTTTCGCGGACACCGGCACCAGCGGCGATTCGCCGCCGAATTCCTCGGGAACGACGCCGTGCGCGAGCAATTCCCGTTTCACCCGCTCGGGATTGGCGTCGTGCTTGTCGATCTTGTTGACCGCGACGACCAGTGGAACCTCCGCCGCCTTCGCGTGGTTGATCGCCTCGATCGTCTGCGGCATCACGCCATCGTCCGCGGCCACCACCAGCACCACGATGTCGGTCACCTTGGCGCCACGAGCGCGCATTGCAGTGAACGCCTCGTGGCCGGGCGTGTCGAGGAACGTGACCACCCCGCGCGGCGTCTCCACGTGATACGCACCGATGTGCTGGGTGATGCCCCCGGCTTCGCCCGCCGCGACCTTGGTGCGCCGGATGTAGTCGAGCAGCGAGGTCTTGCCATGGTCGACGTGACCCATCACCGTGACGACCGGCGGGCGCAATCCCGACTCCGCGGGCATCACCTCGTCGGTGACGCTGAGGTAGGACTCCGGGTCGTCGAGCTTGGCGGGCTTCGCCTTGTGGCCCATTTCCTCGACCACGATCATCGCGGTTTCCTGATCGAGCACCTGGTTGATCGTCACCATGGTGCCCAGTTTCATGAGCGCCTTGATCACTTCGGCCGCCTTCACCGACATGCGGTGCGCCAGCTCACCCACGGTGATCGTCTCCGGTACCGCGATCTCGCGCACCATGGGTTCGACGGGCGCGACGAACGTCGTCGCGTCGCCCGTCTGTGCCTGCGCCCGGTGACGTGTGCCGGCGCGGGAATGCCAGCCGGCGACGCCGCCGCCGAAGTCACCGCGCGTCTTGATCGTTCGCCGCCGCGCCGAGTCGTCCCTGAGAATCGTGGTCGGTTTGGCCTTCTTCGCCTTCTTCACGCCCTTGACTTCGTCGGCCTTGGGCTTGGCGTGCAGCGTGCCTTCGGTGGGCGCCGGCTGAGCCTGCGCCGCCGCAGCCTGCTGTTCGCGTTCGGTCTGCTTCTGCTCCTGCTCGCGCCGCTCGCGCTCCTGCTTCTCGCGCAGTTCCTGCGCCTGGATTTCGGCCAGCTGCTGCTGCCTGCGCTGCTCCTGCTCACGCAGCGCAAGTTCCTTCGCATCGATCGCCGGCGCGGGCGCCGGTGCAGGAACCGGCGGCGGCGCGACCACCGGCGCCGCCGCTGCCGCGTCGGCGGCAGCGAGTTCGGCCGGATCGCGCTTGACGAACACGCGTTTCTTGCGCACCTCGACCTGGATGGTGCGCGACTTGCCCGTGGTCGAATCGGCTTTCTTGATTTCGCTGGTCTGCTTGCGCGTCAGCGTGATCTTGTTCTTCGGTTCCGCGGAGCCGTGCGCGCGCCGCAGGTACTCGAGCAGGCACGCCTTGTCCTGCTCCGAGAGCACGTCGTCGGGCACGCGCTTTTCCACCCCCGCCGCCCGCAACTGCTCGAGCAGCACCGATGGCGGAACCTTCAGCTCGCTGGCGAATTGTTCGACGCTCGTCTGTGCCACCTGGATCAAGCTCCCTTCGGCGCGACGCCGGCTGCCGCCGGTTCGTCGGCAAACCAGTGCGCGCGTGCCGCCATGATGAGGCTCCTGGCGCGCTCTTCGTCGATTCCGCTCAGCTCGCCAAGCTCGTCCACCGCCAGGTCCGCGAGTTCATCGCGCGTCTTGACTCCCCCGGCGGCGAGTTTTGCCGCGAGCGCCGTGTCCATGCCTTCGAGCTTGAGCAATTCGGGGTCGACCCCCTCCAGGCTCTCCTCGCTCGCGATTGCCTGCACCAACAGCGCGCTGCGCGCCCGGTTGCGCAGCTCGTTCACGGTATCCTCGTCGAAGCCGTCGATCTCGAGCATCTCGTTGATCGGCACGTAGGCGACTTCCTCGAGGGAAGAGAAGCCCTCCACGATGAGGATGTCGGCCACCTCCTCGTCCACGTCCAGCTTCTCAATGAACAGCGCCTTGACGCGCCCGGCCTCCTCCTGCTGCTTGCGGGTCGACTCTTCCTCGGTCATGAGATTGATGCTCCACCCCGTCAATTCCGAGGCGAGCCGGACGTTCTGGCCGCTGCGGCCGATCGCGATGGCGAGATTTTCCTCATCGACCACCACGTCCATCGAGTGCTTTTCCTCGTCCACCATGATCGAGCTCACCTCGGCCGGCGCGAGCGCGCCGATGACGAACTGAGCCGGATCGGCCGACCACAGGATGATGTCGACGCGCTCACCGGCGAGTTCCTGCGTCACCGCCTGCACGCGCGAGCCCCGCATCCCGACGCAGGTGCCGATGGGGTCGATGCGTTTGTCGTTTGACTGCACGGCGATCTTGGCGCGAATGCCCGGGTCGCGCGCCGCCGACTTGATTTCGAGCAGTCCTTCCTCGATTTCCGGCACCTCGAGCTCGAACAGCTTCATGATGAACTGCGGCGCGGTGCGCGACAGGATCAGCTGCGGGCCGCGCGCCTGCCGGTCGATGCGCTTGACCCACGCCCGCACCCGGTCGTTCGAGCGCAGGTTTTCCTTGGGGATCATTTCCTCGCGCGGCAGCAGCGCCTCGAGCCTTCCGGACTCGACGATCGCGTTGCCGCGCTCCATGCGCTTGATCGTCCCCGTGACCAGCTCGTCGCCGCGTCCCAGGAAATCGTTCAGGATCTGCTCGCGCTCGGCGTCGCGGATGCGCTGCAGGATGACCTGCTTGGCGGCCTGCGCGCCGATGCGCCCGAACTCGATCGCTTCGAGCGGCTCCTCGACGAAATCCTCGAGCTTCGCCTCGGGCTGCCGCTGCTGCGCCTCGCTCAGCGCGATCTGCGCCGACGGCAGCTCGATCAGCTCGTCGGGCACCACTTTCCAGCGCCGGAACGATTCGAAGGCGCCCGTATTGCGGTCGACCGCGACGCGCACGTCGACGTCTTCGGCGAAGCGCTTCTTGGTCGCGGAGGCAAGCGCCAGTTCGAGCGCGCCGAACACCACGTCGCGATTGACGTTCTTCTCACGCGCCAACGCATCCACCAGCAGGAGCAGCTCTCGGCTCATCAATCGTTCCTCGATTCACACGTCCGGAACGAGCTTCGCCCGTTCCATCGCATCCAGTCGCAGCGCGACCTTCTGTCCTTCGACTTCCAGCGTGACCACCCCGTCGGCCACTTCACGCACACGCCCGACGAACCGGCGCCGCCCGCCCGCGTCCGGCCCGCGCATGCGGACTTCGGCCCGCTGCCCCGCGAAGCGAACGAAATCGCGCTCGCCGCGCAGCGGCCGGTCGAGTCCCGGGGAGGAAACTTCGAGCCGCTCGTAGTCGATGCCCTCGACCGCGAACACCCGGCTCAGCTGGCGGCTGACGTCGGCGCAGTCTTCGAGCGTCACTCCGCCCGGCTTGTCCAGAAACACGCGCAGCATCCTCCCGCGCTGCGACTGCTGCAGCTCGACGAGTTCGAAACCCATTCCGTGCACGGTCAATTCCAGGACTTCTGCCAGGGTCACCATCGGCCGATCCGGCGGCACAAACAAAAAATGGGCCGAAGCCCATCCCAAAACCGCTTGAAGTTTAACAGCTTTCCGTCAGCCGGACAACGTTCTCGGCGCCTCCGGACGGGTCAGCGCGCGCACCTCCGCAGGCTTCAGCTCGAACCAGCGCCCGGGCGGCAGGTCGCGTGGCAAATCGACGCTCCCGAAGCGAATCCGGCGCAGGCGCCCGACTCGGCAGTCGACCGCCTCGAACAGTCGGCGCACCTCGCGGTTGCGCCCTTCGCGGAGCGTCACGCGATACCAGCGGTTGGCGCCCGAGGTCTTGCCCACCGGCTCGATTTTCTCGAATCGGCCCGATTCCTCGTCGCCGATCGGCACCCCAGCGAGCAGGCGACCGAGTGCGTCGCCCGTCAGTTCACCCTGGACTCGCGCCAGGTAGAGCCGCTCGACGCCATGTCGCGGATGCATCAAGCGGTTGGCCAGTTCACCCGAATCGGTGAATAGCAGCAGGCCCGAGCTGTTGAGATCGAGCCGGCCGACCGAGATCCAGCGTCCCTGCCGCAGCGGCGGCAGCCGCGAAAACACCGTCAGCCGCCCTTCAGGGTCGTTCCGCGTGACCAGTTCGCCCTCGGGCTTGTGATAGGCGATCACCCGCGGCTGCGCGGAGGCCACGCTCAGTCGAACGGGGGTGCCGTCGATCGTGATCGAATCGCGCGGCGTCGCGCGATCGCCCAGGCGCGCGGGCTGCCCGCGGACCGCGACGCGTCCGGCCGCGATCCAGCCCTCGATCTCGCGGCGCGACCCCAGACCGGCCGCAGCGAGCAGTTTCTGCAACCGCTCGGCGCGCGGCTCAGCCTGCGCGGGGTTCGAGGTCGTCGCGCTGCGGGTCGGCTGCGGGGACGGCTTGCGGTTCTGGCGCGGGTTCAAGGGTGACGGTCTTGGCGATTTCCTCGAGCGGCGGCAGCTCGTCGAGCGAGCGCAAGCCCAGGTCGTCGAGAAACGTTTTGGTCGTGGCATACAGCGCCGGGCGGCCCGGGGTCTCCCGGTGTCCCACGACGTCGATCCAGCCGCGGCTCTCGAGCGTCTGAACGATGGATGCCGACACCGAAACGCCGCGCAGGTCCTCGATGTCGCCGCGCGTCACCGGCTGGCGGTAGGCGATGATGGCGAGCGTCTCCATCACGGCGCGCGAGTAACGCGGCGGACGCTCCTGGCGCAGGCGTTCGAGAAACGGCTGGAAGTCGAGCCGCGTCTGGAATCTCCAGCCACTCGCGAGGCTGACCAGTTCCACCGCGCGCGCGCTCCACTCCTCGCGCAGTTCCTCGAGCAGGCGGCGCAGCGTATCCGCGCCGATCTCCTCGTCGAACAGGCGCTGCAGCGCCGCGACCGACACCGGTTCGCCGGCTGCGAGCAGCGCCGCTTCGAGCACGCGTTTCGCTTCAGTGGGCTGAAGCATGGGCGAGCCTGACGTAGATGGGGGCATAGCTTTCCGACTGCGTGATGTCGACCAGCGATTCGCGCGCCAGTTCCAGCAGCGCAAGCAGCGTCACCACCAGCACCGCGACGCCGCGCGCCGGATCGAACAGCTCCGTGAATTCGAGCACGCGGCGTTCCTGCAACCGGCGCAGCACCTGACTCATGTACCCGCGGACCGAGAGTTCCTCGCGCGTGATGCGATGGTGCGCCGACAGCCGAGCCCGGTAGAGCAGGCCGCGCCAGGCTTCCGCGAGATCCTGTACCCGGACTTCGGGAAGGCGATCGGCGGCGCGCTGGATGAACACCGATGCCGCCATCAGGTCGCGGCCCGCCTGAGGCATCGCATCCAGTTGCTGCGCGGCGAGCTTCATCCGCTCGTACTCGAGCAGCCTGCGCACCAGTTCCGCGCGCGGGTCCGCCTCGTCTTCCGGCGTCATCGCGGGTCGCGGCAGCAGCATGCGCGACTTGATCTCCATCAGTATCGCGGCCATCACCAGGTACTCGGCCGCGAGTTCCAGGTTGCGCGTGCGCATCACTTCGACGTACGCGAGGTACTGCCGCGTGAGCGGCGCCATCGCGACGTCGAGAATGTCGAGGTTCTGCTTGCGGATCAGGTACAGCAGCAGGTCGAGCGGGCCCTGAAACGCCTCGAGCATCACCTCGAGCGCATCGGGCGGAATATACAAATCGGTCGGCATCTCGGCGAGCGGCTCGCCGTAGATGCGCGCGACCGGCGCCGCAATCTCGCTCACGAGTACAGCAGCCCCATCGCCTCGCGCACGTCTCGCATCGTTTCCGTGGCGAGCCGGCGCGCCCGGTCGCAGCCGTCAGCGAGAATGTTCTTCACCAGCGTCGGATCGTCGAGGTAGGTCTGCGCGCGTTCGCGGATCGGCGCGAGTTCCGCGAGCACGCCGTCGATCACCGGCTGTTTGCATTCCAGGCAGCCGATCCCCGCCGTGGTGCAGCCCTCGCGCACCCACGCGCGCCTCGCTTGGTCCGAATACACCTGGTGCAACGGCCACACCGGGCACTTGTCCGGGTTCCCGGGATCGGAGCGCTTGACGCGCGCCGGGTCGGTCGGCATGGTGCGAATCTTGCGCGTCACCGCGTCGGGCTCATCGCGCAGGGCGATGGCGTTGCCGTAGGACTTGGACATCTTCTGTCCGTCGAGCCCCGGCATGCGCGAAGCTTCGGTGAGCAACGCGTCCGGCTCGACCAGGATGCGCTTCCCGGTCCCCTCCAGCCAGCCGTAGAGGCGCTCGAGATCGCCGCGCGACAGGTTCTGCTGTCCGTCAAGCAGCGCCTGCGCGCGCTTGAGCGCCTCGCCGTCGCCTTGCTCGAGAAACTTCTTGCGCAGCTCGTGCCACAGGCGCGCCTTTTTTGCGCCCATCTTCTTCGCCGCGGCCTTCGCCTTGTCCTCGAACCCCGCGTCGCGGCCGTAGAGATGGTTGAAGCGGCGCGCGATCTCCCTCGTGAATTCCACGTGCGGCACCTGGTCCTCGCCGACCGGGACGTATTTCGCGCGGTAGATCAGGATGTCCGCCGACTGCAGCAGCGGGTAGCCGAGGAACCCGTAGGTCGCGAGGTCGCGGTCCGAAAGTTTCTCCAGCTGGTCCTTGTACGTCGGCACGCGCTCCAGCCAGCCGAGCGGCGCGATCATCGACAGCAGCAGGTGCAGCTCGGCGTGCTCCGGCACGAGCGACTGCACGAACAGCGTCGCCTGCGACGGATCGACGCCTGCGGCGAGCCAGTCGACGACCATGTCCTGACCGCTCTTTTGCACGTCGCCCGGGTTCTGGTAGTCCGTCGTGAGCGCGTGCCAGTCGGCGACGAAGTACAGGCAGGGAAACTCGGATTGCAACCGCACCCAGTTGCGCAGGACGCCGTGATAGTGCCCGAGGTGAAGCGCACCCGTGGGGCGCATTCCGGAAAGAACGCGGGACTCGTACATCGTTTCAGAGCTGGAACACGGTGCCGATGAGCGCGAACGACGCGTTGAGCATCGGGCCCAAAATGACGCCCAGGTATCCGGTGAACAGCAGCAGCAGCAGAATCGGGAATCCCCACGGCTCGAGCTTTGCGTACTGCCACGCCATGCGATGCGGCAGGACGCTCGCGAGAATGCGGCCGCCATCGAGCGGCAGGATCGGCAGCAGGTTCAGCAGCATCAGCACCATGTTGACCTCGATGCCCGCGATTCCCATCTGGCGCATCGGGACGGCGAAAAAATCCAACGGAAGCACCCCGGCCGCCTTGATGATCGCCGCCCAGCCGAGCGCCATCGCCAGATTGGCGGCCGGACCCGCAGCCGCCACCCACATCATGTTCTGCTTGGGACGCCGCAGCGCCGAGTAATTGACCGGCACCGGTTTGGCCCAGCCGAACAGGTAGCCGCCGCTGCCCGCGAGCTTGCTCGCCAGCAGGATCACCAGGGGCACGATGATCGTGCCGACGGGGTCGATATGCCTGGCGGGATTGAGGCTGATGCGCCCCTGCGCATGCGCCGTCAGGTCACCGAAGTGGCGCGCCACGTAGCCATGCGCCGCCTCGTGCAGCGTGATGGCGAATAGCACGGGGAGCGAATAGATGGCGAGTGTCTGTGCGAGCTGGCTGAAATCCATCGAGAGGAAACTGGAAGGCGCTGCAGTTTATCAGAGCGCGTCCGCCGGCTCCGCGCGCTCGAGCCCGAGCGCCGCCGGATCGCCCTTGCCCCGCCTCACCAGCACGGGAGCCTCGCCCGTGAGATCAATCACGGTCGTCGGCTCGATGCCGCACGAGCCCGCATCGATCACGAGATCCAGCTGGTGCTCGAGCGCGGCGCGGATCGCCGGCGCGTCCGAGAGCGGCGCCGCGGCGCCCGGAAGCGAGAGCGTGGCCGAAAGCATCGGCTCGCCCAACGCCGCGAGCAAAGCCCGCGCGAACGCGTGGTCCGGAACGCGCATGCCGATCGTCTTGCGGCGCGGATGCAGCAGGCGACGCGGGAGTTCCCGAGTCGCGCGCAGAATGAAGGTGTAGGCGCCCGGCGTGGCCGTGCGCAGCAGCCTGTATTGCACGTTGTCCACGATCGCGTAGGTCGCGATCTCGGACAGGTCGCGGCACATCAGCGTGAGGTGGTGCCGCTCGTCCACGTCGCGGATCCGGCGCAGGCGCTGCAACGACTTCGCGTCGCCGAGGTGGCAGCCGAGCGCGTAGCAGGAGTCGGTCGGATACGCGATCAGCCCGCCGCGGCGCACGATGTCCGCGGCGCGCTGCACCAGGCGATGCTGCGGATGCGTCGCGTGAACCGCGAAATACTGCGCCATGCGCTCAACCGTCCTCGCGCAGGAATTCGTCGATCAGGCGCGCAACTCGTTCCGGCTGATCGTGGTGCAGCATGTGGCCCGCCTCCGGAACCGTGACATAGCGCAGGTTGCGAAACGCGGCGCGGCGCTCGGCGTGCTGCTCCGGCGTCAGCTTGAGGCGTCCCAGATTGGTGGTCTCGGTCGAATCGACCCAGAGCGTGGGCGCACTCACCTGCTGCCAGACCGCGTGAACCTCCTCGTAGCGGTACAGCACCGGGTTGACGATCTTGTGCGCGGGATCGCCTCGCAGGACGACTTCGCCCGCCTGCGTTTCGCGGCCCCAGTGACGCGCGAGGAATTCGGCGCGCTCGCGCGTCAGCCGCGGATTGTTCGATCTCAGCCGCTCCGCGAGCGCACCGAAATCCGGATACGACTTCAGGCGGGGGCGCACGCGCAGCTCGTCCAGCCAGCGCGCGTAGCGCTTCGGCGCCTGCTCGGGTCGCGAAGGCGGAAGTCCGAAACCCTCGAGGTTGACGAGGCGCGCGATCCGCCCCGCACGCACGCCGGCGTACAGCGTGGCGACGTTGCCGCCAAGGCTGTGCCCTGCGAGATTGAGGGGCGCATCCGGCTGGAGATTCTCGAGCAGCGCGTCGAGGTCGGCGAGGTAGTCCGGAAACCAGTAGCAGTCCGACCCTCCCCAGTCGGTCAGCCCGTAGCCGCGCCAATCCGGCGCGTGCACGTCCCATTCCGCGGGCAGCGCCTCGACCAGGAACTGGAACGACGCCGAAACGTCCATCCAGCCGTGCAACAGCACCAGGCGCCGCGCGGGGTCGCCGCGCCAGTGCCGGACGTGATAACGCAGTCCCCGGATCCCGACGAAACGCGATTCGCTTTCGCGCCGTCGCGCGAGGCCCGGCGGCTCTTCGTCGCGATCCGCCCCGGTCACTTCGGCGCCATGCGGATCGCCCCGTCCAGGCGGATCGTCTCGGCGTTGAGCATTTCGTTTTCGATGATGGCCTTCGCGAGCTGCGCGTACTCGGCGGGACGCCCGAGGCGCGAGGGGAAAGGCACCTGCTTGCCGAGCGAATCCTGCGCCTCCTTCGGCAGCGCCGCCAGCATCGGCGTCTCGAAGATTCCGGGCGCGATGGTGCACACCCGGATGCCGTTGCGCGACAGGTCCCGCGCGATCGGAAGCGTCATGCCGACGATGCCGCCCTTGGAGGCGGAATACGCCGCCTGCCCGATCTGTCCGTCGAATGCCGCAACCGACGCGGTGTTGATGATCACGCCGCGCTCGCCGGAGGCGTTCGGCACCGCCTGCGCCATGGCGTGAGCCGCGAGCCGGATCATGTTGAAAGTGCCGACGAGGTTGACGTTGATGATGCGCGTGAACGACGCCAGCGCGTGCGGCGCCTCCTTGCCGACCGTACGCTCGGCGGTCGCGATGCCGGCGCAGTTGATCAAAACGTGCAGGCCACCGAATTCCTTCACCGCCAGCGCGACAGCCGCCTGGCCGTCGGCCTCCGAGGACACGTCGCATTTCACGAAACGTCCACCGATTTCCTGCGCCAGCTTGCCGCCGGCCTCTGCCTGCATGTCGGCGATCACGACCTTGGCGCCGTTTTGCGCGGCCATGCGCGCGGTTGCGGCGCCAAGTCCCGATGCGCCGCCGGTGACGAGAACTACGCTATTCTGGATCTGCATGTGCGGCCTCCGGCCCGTAAAGTGCGAAAAAGTATAATTTTAGCCTTTCCCAATCGCGACGGCGCCGCTTGCTCTCCCTTCGTTTCGGACTGACGTTCGACGAGCTCCATGCCCGCGCTGGGCTGGTCAAACTGGATCGCGCTTTTCTCGAATTCGTCGGGGAAGCGGACGCGCCCCTGCGTGAACGCCTCGAAGCCGCCCGCGTGCGACCGCAGGCGATCGCCTCCAGGGCCGAATCGGAACTGCTGATCGCGCTCGCCCCGCAGGTCGACGATTTTCTCGCCCGGCTGTTCGGCATCGAGTCCGAGTCGCAGGCGCTCGCCGCCCGGCATCACAATTTCGCGCCGCTGTACGCGGTGAAGCGCCTGTTCGTGCAGCGCCGCGCGTTGCACCGGGTGAAACCCGAGGAGGCCGCGGCGCTCGACGGGGCCGCCGCGGAGCGCGAACTGCGCGCCCTCTTCGGCGGCTCGTTCACCGAGCTCACCTTCGCGCGCCACGTGACCGAGTGGCAGAAGGACGAGGCAGGCAACGCGGCGCGCCTCGATCTGGCGGCGCGCTACGCCGCCTGGGCGGTCACGACGCCCGAGGGCCGCGTCAAGCACCGGCAAGGGGTGTTGTTCAAGGCGCCGCGCAAACTCGATTACGTTCGCCTGGTGCCGGTGCGCACCGAAGAAACCGCAGGCTTTGCGCGCCATTCGCTCGACCATCTCCGCCGGCGCGACGGTTTCGCACTGACCGACGGCGGCACGGACCTGCTCGGCGCGCTCGACGAGGCGAATTACTGCATCTGGTGCCACGAGCAGGGCAAGGATTCCTGCTCCAAGGGGCTGCGGGAAAAATCGGCGCCTGCGGCTGCCGGCGCGCCCGCGCAGGCGCCCTTCAGGAAGTCCCCGCTTGGCAACACGCTCGCAGGCTGCCCGCTGGAGGAGAAGATCTCCGAGTTCCAGCTCGTCAAGTCGCGCGGGCAGGCGCTCGCGGCGCTCGCGATGATCGTGGTCGACAACCCGATGCTCGCCGCGACCGGGCATCGCATCTGCAACGACTGCATGAAATCGTGCATTTACCAGAAGCAGGATCCGGTCAACATTCCGCAGGCCGAGACGCGAACGCTGAAGGACGTTCTCAGTCTTCCCTGGGGATTCGAAATCTATTCGCTCCTGACGCGATGGAACCCGCTCAACCTGCACCGGCCGCTGCCGCGCGAGGACACGGGACGCAAGGTGCTGGTGGTCGGTCTCGGGCCGGCGGGCTTCACCCTCGCGCACCACCTGCTGAACGACGGGCACACCGTCGCCGGAATCGACGGACTCAAGATCGAGCCGCTGCCCGAGGCATTGACCGGCCTGAACCCGATCCGGGACGCACTCGCCCTGTACGAGCCGCTGGAAGACCGCCTCATGGCCGGTTTCGGCGGGGTGGCCGAATACGGCATCACGGTGCGCTGGGACAAGAACTTCCTCAAATTGATCCGCCTGCTGCTCGAGAGGCGCGCCGGTTTCGCGATGCACGGCGGCGTGCGCTTCGGCGGCACGGTCACGCTGGAGGATGCCTGGCAGATGGGGTTCGATCACGTCGCGCTGTGTGTCGGCGCCGGCAAACCGACCGTGCTCGACATCCCGAACGGCCTCGCTCGCGGCGTGCGCGCGGCCTCGGACTTCCTGATGGCGCTGCAGCTGACCGGCGCGGCGAAGCGCGATTCGATCGCCAACATGCAGCTTCGGCTGCCCGTCGTGGTGATCGGCGGCGGGCTGACCGCGATCGACACGGCGACCGAATCGTTCGCGTACTACGTCGTGCAGGTGGAGAAATTCCTCGCGCGCTACGAGGCGCTCGCGCGCGACGTCGGCGAAAGCGCGATCCGCGCCGATTGGGACGATCTGGAACGCGAAATCGCGGAGGAATTTCTCGCGCATGCGCGCGCCATCCGCAACGAACGCCGGGAAGCCGCGCGCGAGGGACGCACCGCGAAAATCGCCGAACTGCTGCAGCACTGGGGCGGCGTCACCATCGCCTACCGCAAACGACTCGTTGACAGTCCCTCATACACGCTGAACCACGAGGAGGTCGAGAAGGCGCTCGAGGAGGGCATTTCCTTTGCCGAGTCGCTGACGCCGGCGCGCGTCGACACCGACAACTACGGCGCAGTGCGCGGCGTGCGTTTTCGTGACGCTGCCGGGTCCGAGCAGTGGCTCGCGGCGCGGACCGTGTTCGTCGCGGCGGGCACGCAGCCAAACACGGTGCTCGCCCGCGAGGACGGGGTGCATTTTGCGCTCGACGGCAAGTACTTCGCCGCCTGCGACGAGGCCGGGCGAGCCGTGAAGCCGGAGTATTCGGCATCCAAACCGGAAATACCACAGGTGCTCCTGTCGAGGCAGGACGACGGGCGCTTCATCAGTTTTTTCGGCGACGTGCATCCCTCGTATTTCGGCAACGTCGTCAAGGCCATGGGTTCCGCCAAGCAGGGCTACCCCATCGTTTCACGCGTGCTTGCACGGCGTGCCCCGGCGCGGCGCGTCGATGCGCCCGGGTTCTTCCACGAACTGGCCGCGCAACTCGACGCGGTCGTGCACGAGGTTCGGCGCCTCGCGCCGACCATCGTCGAAGTCGTGGTGCGCGCGCCGCTCGCCGCGCGCAAGTTCCGGCCGGGTCAGTTCTACCGCCTGCAGAATTTCGAAGCCGAGGCTCCGCTCGTCAAGGGCACGCGGATGCACATGGAAGGGCTTGCGCTCACCGGGGCCTGGGTCGACCACGAGCGCGGGCTGGTCTCGACGATCGTGCTCGAAATGGGCGGATCGAGCGACCTGTGCGCGATGCTGCGGCCGGGCGAACCGGTCGTGCTGATGGGCCCCACCGGAACGCCGACCGAAATTCGGGGCGCCGAGACCGTGGTGCTTTGCGGGGGCGGGCTCGGCAATGCGGTTCAGTTCTCGATCGGCCAGGCGTTCCGCGCCGCCGGATCAAAAGTACTCTACTTCGCCGGCTACAAGAAGGTCGCCGACCGCTACAAGGTCGAGGACATCGAGCGCGCCGCCGACGTCGTCGTCTGGTGCTGCGACGAGGAACCCGGCTTCGCCCCAGGCAGGCCGCAGGATCGCAGTTTCGTCGGCAACATCGTCCAGGCGATGGACGCGTACGCCGAGGGCCGCCTCGGCGACCCGGAGATCCGGTTGGAGGACGCCGATCGAATCATCGCCATCGGCTCGGACCGCATGATGGCCGCGGTGGCGCGTGCCCGGCACGAAGTGCTCAAGCCGCATCTCAAGCCGGAGCATTTCGCGATCGGATCGATCAACTCGCCGATGCAATGCATGATGAAGGAGATCTGCGCCCAGTGCCTGCAGCCGCATCGCGACCCGGAGACGGGTGAGACCAGCTACGTGTTCTCCTGCTTCAACCAGGACCAGGCGCTCGATCAGGTCGACTTCAAGGTGCTGAACGAGCGCCTGAAGCAGAATTCACTGGCCGAAAAGCTGAGCGCGAAGTGGCTCCGGCACTGCATGCCGGAGTTGAGGAAGCTGCGCGAGTTCGTTTAACGACGTGGCTTGCGCTCTTTTCGCAGTAGACGCAGGGTTTCCTCGTAAATTGCCTTCCGCGGCCCGAGTGTGACGATGTCGACGACGCGGCTCGCGCTCAGGCGGTAGACGATTCGGACGCCCCCGACACGCAGGCTACGCAATCCTTCGAGCTCGCCGCGAAGCGCTTTCCCGGCGTGCGGGTTGCGAGCGAGCGATTCGAGGCCCGAGCGGACTTTTTGTTTGATCAGCGGGTGCAAGCCCCTCAGTAACCGCGCACCCTCTTCCGGGATCCTGTACCGGTAAGGCGTCTTCACCGGCGTCGGACTCCTGGCCGCTCAGCCCAGCAATTCGTCCAGCGTGTAGAGCTTCGTCTTGCGCGTTTTGAGCGCTACGAGCCCTGCCCGGATCTCCTTCATGAAGGCCGGGTCGTCCCGGATCGCAATCGTCTCTTTCCAGCGCTCGAACGCATCCGGGCTCACCATGACCGCAGCCGCGCGGCCGTTCTTCGTGATCACGACCTCCTCGTCGAGCGCGTGCACCCGGTCCACGAGGGAGCTCAATTTGCTTTTCGCTTCGGTCAGCGGCAGGGTCTTCATGGCGGCGTTTTGCACTAGTCTGAATTCCGACCAGTTTAGCATGCGGGGAAGGAAATGAAGCGCAGCGCGCACTGAGCGCGGCAGCCAAGAACAGCCAGCGCTCGTTTGAAGAGTGCAGACGTTGCGTCGGTTGCGCTGTTTGAAATCGCCGCTCCCGAGAGTCGAGTGCGATGGCTTGTTGGGTCGCAATCCGCGCTATCCTGAACTACGACCGGCAATACCTAAGTCCAGAGCGGTAAACCGGCCAAGCCGGCGGTCTCGGGCTGCCCGGTCATCACGTTGGCATTTTGCAGCGCCTGTGCCGACGCACCCTTGCCGAGGTTGTCGATGGCGCCGACCGCCGGAGAAACTCACCGAGCGCGCTTCGCGCTGGCCGCGTGTACGCACGCGCTCAAAACATAGGTGGGCGCGGCGTGGCGAGTCCGCCGGATCGGCTGGAAGGCGAAGCGCCGCGACATGGAGCCGTTTGATCGGATCGTGCAGCGCATCTCGATGGCCGTCCACGCAGGAAGCAGGCGCTGTGCTAAGTTTGCGTTGCATCCGCCATGCCCGCCTACGACCGGCCGACCCGTATCGACGAAGCGCTGAAGTTGCTCGCGCGCGGTGGGCGGACGATGCTCGCAGGCGGCACCGATATCTATCCCGCCCGAGTCGGCAAACCCCTCGATGACGATGTTCTGGACATCACCGCGCTTGCGGGGCTGAGAGGGATTTCGGAACAGGCGGATCGCTGGCGAATCGGCGCTGCAACGACCTGGAGCGAGGTGATCGCGGCGAAACTGCCGCCGATATTCGATTGCCTGAAACTGGCGGCGCGCGAAATCGGCGGCCGGCAAATCCAGAATTCCGGCACGCTGGCAGGCAATTTGTGCAACGCTTCGCCCGCGGCCGACGGGGTGCCGCCACTGCTCGCGCTCGATGCCTCCGTCGAACTCGCGTCCATACGTGGCACGCGCATCCTGCCGCTTTCGAAATTCATCGTCGGCCCGAGGCAGACCGCGCTCGCACCGAACGAAATGCTCTGCGCAATCCACGTGCCGCGGCCGACGCACGAGGCGACCAGCGGATTTCTCAAGCTCGGTGCGCGCCGTTACCTCGTGATTTCGATCGCGATGGCCGCTGCAGTAATTGAGCGCGCGGATGGAATCGTGAGCGCTGCGCGCATCGCGGTGGGTGCATGCTCGCCGATCGCGTGCCGGCTGCCGGAACTGGAGCGGGAACTCGTAGGTAAGCCGATCGGCCCAGAACTCGCGCGTTGCGTTCGTCCGGGGCATCTTGCTCAACTTGTGCCGATCGACGACGTCCGCGGCAGCGGGGCGTATCGCTTGCGGGCCGCGAGCGTCCTTCTTCGGCGAATGCTGGGGCAACTGGCGTGACGCGGACTGCGACGCGCGGCGGCGATCGCGCCATTCGCTTCACCCTCAACGGAAGGAAGGTGGGCTCGCGCGGGGCACCGCTGACGCGTCTGGCCGACGCCTTGCGCGATGAATTCGGCCTCACCGGGACCAAAATCGGCTGCAATGCCGGCGACTGCGGGGCGTGCACGGTGTTGATCGATGGACGGCAGACCTGCGCCTGCCTCACGCCTCTGGGGCAGGTGGCGGGTTGCCAGGTCGAGACCGTCGAAGGTCTCGCGAAGCGGGGAAAACTCTCCGCATTGCAGATCGCCCTCCAGAAACACGGCGCGGCGCAGTGCGGCATCTGCAGCCCCGGCATGCTGATGGCGGCGACCGACCTGCTGCAGCGCGTGCCACGTCCGAGCGAAGAGCAGGTGAAGGACGCGCTCGCGGGCGTGCTCTGCCGCTGCACCGGATACCAGAAGATCGTCGAGGCCGTGCTCGATGCCGTCGATCGCCCTGCCCCGCCCCTGCCGCCCGCGCCCGGGCAGGCGGTCGGCGCACGCGCCGGCAAGGTGGACGGCATCGCGAAACTGAAAGGCGAAGAGGGTTTCGGTGCGGACGGAATTCCGCGCAATGCGCTTTGGCTTCGGGTGATCCGCTCGCCGCATCATCGCGCGCGTTTCCGTCTGGGCAATCTGAAAAATTTCCTGCGGCACAACCCCGGCATCGCCCGAATCCTCACGGCACGCGACGTGCCGCGCAACGGCTTCGGGATTTACCCGCACCTCAAGGATCAGCCGGTCCTCGCGCAGGGCGAGGCGCGATTTCGCGGCGAGGCCGTCGCCGCGCTCGTCGGCGTGCGCGCCGCGATCGAAGCCTTCGATCCCGACCGGTTCCCGGTGAAATGGGATCCACTGCCGGCGATCATCGGCCTCGATGCCGCGATGGCGCCGCGCGCGCATCCGGTCCAGCCTGGGAAAGCAGACAACCTGCTGCTCGACGGCACGGTTCGCAAGGGCAATCCAGAAAGCTCGTTCGACGGGTGCGCCGCGGTCGCGGAGGACGAATTCGAAACCGCATTCGTCGAGCATGCCTACGTCGAGCCGGAAGCCGGCTGGGCGCGCCGCGTCGGCACCGGGCGCAGCACGCGCGTCGAAATCCACGTCACGACGCAAACCCCCTACATGGATCGCGACGAAGTAGCCGCCGTCCTGAATCTGCCTCCGGCGCAGGTGCGCATCGTGCCCACCGCCTGCGGCGGAGGGTTCGGCGGCAAGCTCGATCTCTCGGTGCAGCCGCTGGTCGCGCTCGGCGCGTGGCTCACCGGCCGGCCGGTCGCCTGCGTGTTCACGCGGCCGGAGAGCATGGCCTCGAGCACCAAGCGCCACCCGGCGCGCATCCATGCGCGGTTCGGCTGCGACGCACGGGGTCTGCTGCAAGCCTGTGAGATCGACGCCGATTTCGACACCGGCGCGTATGCGAGCTGGGGCCCGACGGTCGCGACGCGCGTGCCGATCCATGCCACCGGTCCGTACGCCGTTCCCCACGTTCGAGCGCGCGGGCGCGCCTTCTTCACGCATTGCCATCCGTCGGGCGCGTTCCGCGGCTTCGGCGTGCCTCAAGTCGCGATCGCGCACGAAGCGATGATGGATGCGCTCGCCGACCGTCTCGGCATCGACCGGCTCGAATTCCGCAGGCGCAACGCGCTCAAGACGGGCGACCGCACGGCGACCGGCCAACTGCTCGAGCATTCGGCGGGACTCGCGGAGTGCCTCGATGCGCTCGAACCGCATTGGCGGCGGATGCGCGCGGAATGCGCGGCGTTCAACGCGAAGCACGAAACGCGCAGGCGCGGTGCCGGAATCGGTTGCATGTGGTACGGGATCGGCAACACCGCACTGTCGAATCCGTCGACGATCCGCATTCGACTCGACCGCGACGGCGTCCTGACGCTGCTCAGCGGCGCGGCCGACATCGGGCAGGGTTCGAACACCATCCTGACGCAGATCGCGGCCGACGCCCTCGGGCTGCCGATGTCTCAATTCGCAATCGTCATGGGCGACACGGATCGCACTGCCGACGCCGGAAAGACTTCCGCCTCACGCCAAACCTTCGTCTCGGGCAAGGCTGCGGAACTTGCGGCGCTCGACCTGCGACGCAAGGCCTTCGCCCTGGCGGACGCGCCGCCCGAGGAATGGCGCGACCGGCGCTATCGGCTGTCACTCGAAGGCCGTGCGCTCGTCATTCGCCGCGACCGCATCACGCATCGCGTGGCGCTCGCGCGCGAACTCACCGGCGAAGGTCACTTCGACCCGCCGACTACGCCGCAGGACGACGACGGCCAGGGCGCGCCCTACGCAACCTACGCGTTCGCCGCGCAGATTGCCCAGGTCGAGGTCGACCTGGAACTGGGCACGACGCGCGTGCTGCGCCTGGTGGCGGCGCACGACGTCGGGCGCGCGATCAATCCGACCCAGGTCGAAGGACAGATCCACGGCGGTGCGGTCCAGGGGCTGGGATTCGCGCTGATGGAGGAATACCTCCCGGGACGCACGGAGAACCTTCACGACTACCTCGTCCCCACGGTCGGCGACATTCCGCGAATGGAATGCATCCTGGTCGAGGATGCCGAACCGCTCGGGCCGTACGGCGCCAAGGGCGTCGGCGAACCGGGATTGATTCCGACCGCGCCCGCGATCCTCGGCGCGATCCACGATGCGACCGGTGTCCGCATGCGGCGCGTGCCGGTGCTGCCGCACCGGCTCCTCGAAGGACTGCAGCGTGCGAGATCCTGAAGACGCGCCCGAAAGCGCCGAGCCGCTGACCGGCGACATCGTCCGCTGCGACGCCTGCCCGGTCCTGTGCCGGATCCGCAGGGGCCAGGCCGGCGCCTGCGACCGCTACGCCAACGAGGACGGCCGCCTGGTGCGCCTCGATCCGCTGCTCGTTCTGCAACGGGGCGCGCCCGCGGTGCGTTTTCTGGATGCCGAAAAGCCCTGGGACGGAAGTCTCGTGTCCGCCGAGAACACCTTCGTCACCGGCCTGGGGGCAACGACCACCTACCCCGATTACAAGCCGGCGCCGTTCATCGTGGCGTCGCAGTTCGAGGGCGTCGACATGGTGACCGTGGTCACCGAAGGCATCTTCAGCTATTGCGGGCTGAAGGTGAAGATCGACACCGACCGCTTCATCGGCCCCGAGCAATCCGCGGTGCGCGTCGCGGGCGAGCAGATCGGCCACGTCACGACCGCCGAATACGGCTCGCAAATGCTGTCGCTTGGCGGTGTGCGCCATCTCACCGGAGGCTCGAAAAAGGAAGGCAACGTCACTTGCGCCGCCCTCCTCGACCTCGCCAACCGCCATCCGGTCGAACTCGAGATCGAAGGCGGCGCGCGACTCGTGGTGCAGGCGGGTGGGGCGCCGGTGGTCAACGGCGAGCGCGAAGACCGCATGCGCGTCGGCTGCGGCAGCGCGACCATCGGCATTTTCGCGCGGCAATGGCACGGGCACGCGGACGAGGTGATCGTGGTGGACGATCACATCACGGGTGTGCTGTCCGAGCACCAGGCCGGACGGTTCCTCGGCATGCGCCCTTCCGGAATCCGCGTGCGCGGCCGGAAATCGACGCCCGGACGCTACTTCAAGGTGGCCGAACCCGGCCTGGGCTGGGGCGGCACCGAAATCACCGACCCGCTATCGATCATCGAGCGCATCGATCCCGCCTCGGCATGGCCCGGGATGCGCCTGCTCATGGTGTCGACCACGGGCGAGGACGCGGAATGGTTCGTGCTCGACGAGCAGCTTCGTCCCGCCCGTGCGCCGATGCCGCAACCGGTGCGCGCGGTGGTCGAGCGAATCGCGGAGAACTGCGAACCTGCGCTGTGCACCGTGCTTTTCATGGGCGGCGCCGGTGGCAGCCTGCGCGCCGGCGTGACAGAAAACCCCGTGCGGCTGACGCGCTCGGTGAAGGAACTCGTCACCAACGTCACCTGCGGCGGCGCTCCGACCTACGTCTGGCCGGGGGGCGGCATCACGGTGATGGTGGACGTGCTCCGAATGCCCGAGCGATCGTTCGGTTACGTGCCTACGCCGGCGCTCGTGCTGCCGATCGAATTCACGTTGCCGCTCGACGCGTACGCCGCGATGGGCGGGCATGTCGACCGCGTCGTGCCGCTGCAGGACGCACTGCGAAAGGTGAATTTCCGCGCAGACGCCTGGCCTGCGACCAATCCCTGGCCGATGAGGAAGCGATGAACGGACCGCTGCGCTCCTGGCTGCCCGACGGCCGACTGCGCCTGCAGCACGGTCCAATCGATCTCGTCATTGCGGCGCAGGGCGAATCTGGCGAGGCAGGAGCGGCTTATGGGCGGGCCTGGGAGCGGTTCGCCGACGTCCTGGAAACGCTCGTGTCCGAGTTACCGCTGCTGCGGGCGCCGCTCGAGCGCGACCGGCCTTTCGCCAACGGGCCGGTCGCGCGGCGAATGGTCTCGGCCTGCTGGCCGCACCGCAGCCAGTTCATCACTCCGATGGCCGCGGTAGCGGGTGCAGTCGCGGACGAAATTCTGGGCACCATGCTTGCAGGTCCACGCTTGCGCAGTGCGTACGTGAACAATGGCGGCGACATTGCGATCTGGGTCGCGCCGGGTGCATCGCTGCGTGCCGGGATCGCGGACCTGCCGTTCAAACGCGCGCTGAACGCAACGCTGGAAATCAAGCGGCCTTGTGGGCTGGCGACTTCCGGTTGGCGAGGGCGCTCGCAGTCGCTCGGCATCGCCGACGCCGTCACGGTGCTCGCGAACAATGCCGCCGACGCGGATGCGGCA
>MERB01000022.1:26768-48876 GCA_001770475.1 Betaproteobacteria bacterium RIFCSPLOWO2_02_FULL_66_14
GCTCCCGCTTGCGAGGTCCGGCACGACAGCGATCTCGGCAGGCGCCTGGTGACGGTCGCGGTCGGCGCGCTGCCGCCGGACTGCGCGGCCGCCGCGCTCGATCGCGGGGCCACCGCCGCCCGCGCCATGCAGCGCGCAGGATGGATTCGCGACGCTTATCTCGCGCTGCAGGGCCGGACGCGGGTGGTGGCTGCGCCTCCGCGGGTCGGATGCGATAAGCTATCGCCGATGCAACTGGCCACCTCATCATGCTAGCGCGCGCCCTCGCAGCGTTCCTGCTGCTGGCGTCTGCGCTTCCCGCGCGATCCGAGAGCCGGATCGAGATGTTCTATCTCGGCACGCCGGACTGCCGCTACTGCCAGCATTGGGAAGCACGAGCACGCCAGGAACTGCTCGCCTCGCCTGAAGGCAAGGCCATCCGTTACGTCGAGATCCGAGGCGAGACCCTGCGCCAACCGATCGCAGCGCACCATTACCCGCCGGAGTACCGCTGGGTCTATGACCAGATCGGCCCCAGCCGCGGCGTGCCGCGTTTCCTGCTGGCGGTCGATGGCCGCATTACCGTCAGCGTTCTCGGCACCGGTGGATACAACGAGATTTTTCTTCCGGCGCTGCGCGCGACGCTCGCAAGTCGCGCCTCGACGCCGGGCCGGGCATCCATACCCAAGGGAGGAGTGCATGTTCAAGCTCACGCGTCGTAAAGCATTGCTGACCCTGGCTTCGCTTGCGGCGGCGGTCGCTGCGTCGCCCGCCGTTCAAGCGCAGACGATCAAGATCGGTGAACTGAATAGCTACAAGCTGTTTCCCGCGTTTCTCGAGCCGTACAAGAAGGGCTGGGAGCTGGCGCTCGACGAAATCAATCGCGCCGGCGGCATCAACGGCCGCAAGATCGAGGTCGTGTCGCGCGAGGACGGTGGCAATCCGGGCGACGCCGTGCGCGCCGCCGAGGAACTGCTGTCGCGCGAAAACGTGTCGCTCCTGATGGGCACGTTCGCCTCGCACATCGGGCTCGCGGTGTCGAACCTCGCCAACCAGCGCAAGGTCGTGTTCATCGCGGCGGAACCGCTCACCGACAAGATCGTCTGGGAGAACGGCAACCGCTACACCTTCCGCGTCCGGCCCTCGACCTACATGCAGGTCGCGATGCTGATTCCCGAGGCGGCCAAGCTGAAAAAGCAGCGCTGGGCGATCGTCTACCCGAACTACGAGTACGGCCAGTCGGCCACGGCGTCGTTCAAGAAGCTGCTCACGAATGCGCAGCCCGGCGTGCAGTTCATCGGCGAGCAGGCGCCCGCGCTCAACAAGATCGACGCCGGCGCCGTCGTGCAGGCACTGGCGGACGCGAAACCGGATGCGATCTTCTCGTCGCTGTTTGGCGCCGACCTGCAGAAGTTCGTGCGCGAAGGCAACCTGCGCGGGCTCTTCAAGGATCGCCCCGTGTTCAACCTGCTGGCGGGCGAGCCCGAGTATCTCGACCCTCTCAAGGAGGAAACGCCCGACGGCTGGTACGTGACCGGCTATCCCTGGAACGAGATCAGGACCCCCGCGCACCAGAAATTCCTCGCCGCCTACCAGGCGAAGTGGAAGGACTACCCGCGCCTGGGCTCCGTCGTCGGTTACTCGACCCTCTATACCGTCGCCAACGTGCTCAAGCGTGCCGGCGGCCCCGACACCGAGAAGGTCATCGCCGCGATGAAGGGGATGGAAATGGACACGCCGATCGGGCCGATCGTGTGGCGTCCGATCGACAACCAGTCGACCATGGGTGCCTACGTCGGCCGCCTCGCGAAGAAGGACGGCAAGGGCGTGATGGTCAATTGGCGCTACGCCGACGGCGCGCACTTCCTGCCGACCTTCGAGGAGGTCAAGGCGATGCGCAAGGAGTGACGGGATTGGGGGCCAGAGTCACCTGGCCACTGGAGAAGCGACCCTCACCCCACCGAACTGACCGCCGGGTAATCCCCGGCGTTTCTTTTTGTAACAATGACTTATTCTTCTATTCTAATCCAGTTTCTTAACGGCCTGGCGAGCGCCAGCTCGCTCTTCCTGGTGGCCGCCGGGCTGTCGCTGATTTTCGGCGTGACGCGCATCGTCAATTTCGCGCACGGCTCGCTTTACATGCTCGGGATGTACGTCGCCGTGGGTCTGGCCGGGCAGATCGGCTTCTGGTGGAGCGTGCCCCTGGCGGCCCTTGCCGTGGCCGGATTCGGCGCGCTCGTCGAGGCGCTGTTGCTGCGCCGGATTTACGGGGCGCCCGAACTGCTGCAGGCCCTTGCCACTTTTGCGCTGGTCCTGGTCGTGAAGGATTACACGCTCTGGCAGTGGGGGCCGGAGGACATCCTCGGCCCGCGCGCGCCCGGCCTGGACGGCGCCGTGACGATCGCCGGAAACCGCTTTCCCGAGTACGACCTGTTCCTCATCGCCTTCGGACCGCTGGTGCTCGCGGCGTTGTGGTTGCTGCTCAAGCGCACGCGCTGGGGAACGCTGGTGCGAGCCGCCACGCAGGACCGCGAGATGGCCAGCGCGCTGGGCGTGAACCAGCGATGGCTTTTCACCAGCGTGTTCACGCTCGGCGCGTGTCTCGCGGGACTGGGCGGGGCGTTGCAGATCCCGCGCGAGCCGGCGACGCTGCTGATCGACCTCTCGGTGGTCGTGGATGCGTTCGTGGTGGTCGTGATCGGCGGCCTGGGGTCGATTCCCGGGGCGTTCGTCGCCGCGTTCCTGATTGCCGAGATCAAGGCGTTCTGCATCGGCCTGGGCTATTCGACGCTCACGCTGGTGATCGAGTTCATCGTCATGGCCGTGGTGCTGGTGATCCGGCCCTGGGGGCTTTTCGGCCGCAAGCCGGTATTGCCTCGCGGTCCCGGGGCGATCGAGCGGCCGCTCACGCCTCCGTCTCGGACCGTAATCGCCGCCCTCGTCGCAGTCACTGCCGCGCTTGCGCTCCTGCCGCTCGCCTATGGCGGCTACACGTTGGTGTTGATGGTCGACATCCTCATCTTCGCGCTGTTCGCCGTGAGCCTGCACTTCATCATGGGCCCCGGGGGGCTGCATTCCTTCGGACACGCGGCGTACTTCGGACTCGGAGCCTACGGCGCGGGGCTGCTCGCGGTGCGCGCGGGCGCCCCGATGGAGGTTTCACTCGCGTTCGCGCCGCTCCTCGCCGGGCTCGGCGCCCTCGTTTTCGGCTGGTTCTGCGTGCGGCTCTCGGGTGTCTACCTCACCATGCTGACGCTTGCCTTTGCCCAGATCATCTGGTCGATCGTATTCCAGTGGGACGACTTCACCGGCGGCTCGAACGGCATCGTGGGTCTGTGGCCCGCGCCGTGGCTTGCCTCCAAGACCGCCTACTACTACCTCACGCTCGTGTCGTGCGTCGCGGCGATCGCGCTGCTCTGGCGCGTGCTCTACTCGCCGTTCGGCTACGCGCTGCGCGCCGCGCGCGACTCGCCCACGCGCGCCGACGCCATCGGCATGGACGTGCGGCAGCTGCAGTGGGCGGGGTTCGCCGTGGCCGGCCTGTTCGCCGGCATCGCGGGCGCCCTTTATGCGTTCTCCAAGGGTTCGATCTCACCCGAGACCATGGCCGTGTCGCGCTCGGTGGATGGCCTCGTGATCGTGCTGCTCGGCGGCATCCAGACGCTCACCGGCCCGGTCTGGGGCGCGGCGCTGTTCACCTGGCTGCAGGACACCATGGCGCGAAACATCGACTACTGGCGGGCGGTGATCGGCGCGGTGATCCTGCTGCTGGTACTCGCCTTCCCGCAGGGCATCACCGGCTTCGTCGCCGAGCGCCTGGAGCAGCGCAGGACATGAGCGTGCTCGCAGTGAAGAATCTTTCGAAGGCCTTTGGCGGCGTGCAGGCCGTGCGCGACGTGAGCTTCGCCGTGGCCGCGGGCGAACTGCTCGCCATGATCGGCCCCAACGGCGCCGGCAAGACGACCTGCTTCGATCTGCTCAACGGCCAGCTCGCACCGGATGCGGGCGAGATCGAGTTCGAGGGACGCAGCCTCCGGGGACTCGCGCCGCGCGAAATCTGGCGCCTGGGCGTGGGGCGTACCTTCCAGATCACGGCGACCTTCGGCTCGATGACGGTACGCGAGAACGTGCAGATGGCGCTGCTGTCGCATCACCGCAGGCTGAGCTCGCTGTTCTCGCTTGCGGCGAAGCGCTACCGCGGGGAAGCCGATGCGCTGCTTGCGCGTGTCGGCATGCGAGACCAGGCCGAGCGGCCTTGCGCTGTGCTCGCCTATGGGGACCTGAAGCGGGTCGAATTGGCGATTGCGCTGGCCAACCAGCCGCGCCTGCTGCTGATGGACGAGCCGACCGCCGGAATGGCCCCCGGCGAGCGCGGCGAACTGATGCAGCTGGCGGCGGACCTTGCGCGCGGCTCGAAGATCGCGGTGCTGTTCACCGAGCACGACATGGACGTGGTCTTTACCCACGCCGACCGCATCGTCGTGCTCTCGGGCGGCGAACTGATCGCGCAGGGCTCCCCGCAGGAGGTGCGGGCGCACGCCGCAGTGCGCGAGGTCTACCTGGGTTCCTATGCTTGAGGTGCGCGGACTGAACGCGGGTTACGGCCCGGCCAAGATCCTCTTCGACCTCGCGCTCAAGGCGGCCCCGGGCGAAGTCGTGGTGCTGCTCGGCCGCAACGGCGCGGGCAAGTCCACCACGCTCAAGTCGATCATGGGCTTGCTTCGCCTGCACGCGGGAGAAGTGACTTTCGAAGGCCGCCGGATCGACCGCCTGCCGACTTACCGCATCGCGCGCCTCGGCCTGGGTTACGTGCCCGAGGACCGGCGCATCTTCACCGACCTGACGGTGATGGAAAACCTCGAAGTCGGCCGGCAGGCGCCGCGAGCGGACGCACCGCACTGGTCGCCGGAGCGCCTTTTCACGCTGTTCCCCAATCTCGGCCGCATGCAGGATCGGCTCGGCGGGCGCATGTCGGGCGGCGAGCAGCAGATGCTCACCATCGCCCGCACGCTCATCGGCAACCCCAAGGCGGTGCTCCTCGACGAACCCTCCGAAGGTCTCGCCCCGGTGATCGTGGAGCAGATGGCGCAGACCATTCTCGAGATGAAAAAGAGCGGGCTCTGCGTCCTGCTTTGCGAGCAGAATCTGCACTTCGCACACCTGGTCGGCGACCGCGCCTACGTCATCGAAAAAGGCCACCTGCGCTATTCGGGCAGCATGGCCGAACTGGAGCGCGACGACGCCGTGCGCGAACAGTTCCTTTCGGTGTAGACGCAAGCCGGGTGAAACTCCGCAGATTTCTCGGTTTACCGGGTGCGCACGCGCGCGCAGCACTCGCGGGCGGCGTGTTCGCCGGCATTCTGCTGCCCGATCTGGCGGCGTTGTTCCGGCCCGCATTGACGGCAGCCGTGATCGGAACGCTCACGCTCGCCCTGCTCCGCCTGGACTGGTCCAGCCTGTACGCCGGCCTGCGCCGACCGCGATTTGCGCTGCTCTTCGCCGGCTGGCAGCTTCTGCTATCGCCCGCGCTCGCCTGGGCGCTGACCGCGGCGCTGGGATTACCTGCGGTCGTCACGCTCTGCCTGGTGCTGCAGGCGGCCGCACCGCCAATCGGATCGGCGGCCGTGTTTGCGCTCATCCTCGGGCTGGACGGAGCGCTCGCCGTTCTGGGCACGGTCGCCTCGACGCTGCTTCTTCCGCTGACTTTGACCCCGCTCGTCGCCATGCTCGCTTCACCCGGGCTTCACGTCGACCTCGGCGCCTTCTTCCTGCGTGTCGCGCTGCTCGTTGCCGCGCCGTTCGCGCTCGCCTGGACGGTCAGGCTGATCACTGGCCCGGCTCGCCTTGCGAGTCACGACGACATGCTCGGCAGCCTCAACGTCGCCGTGCTGGTCGTTTTTGCGATCGGGGTCATGGACGGAGTGACCGGGCGTTTCGTCGCGGAGCCGGGCTTGATGAGCCTGCTGCTCGGAGCAGCCTGTGCCGCAACAGTATTGCTGCACGTCGCGGGATTCTTCGCGTTCCGCCGGGCCGGCATGCAGACTGCGTTCAGCGCGGCGATCTGCAGCGGCAATCGCAACATGGGCCTGATGCTTGCGGTCACCGCGGGGACCGCCGGGCCCGAGTTCTCCCTGTACGTCGGGCTTGCCCAGATCCCGATGTATTTCGCTCCGCTTGCGCTCGGCCCATTCGTGCGCCGCGCGCGTGCTTTATGATCCCCCGCCATGAACTGGATTGCAGGTGTTGACGTCGGCGGCACGTTCACGGATCTGATCGCCCTCGACCCGGCGACGGGCGAAGCGCGGCTCGCCAAGGTTCCGACCACCGCGGAGAACCAGGCGTTCGGCGTGCTGCAGGCGCTCGAACAGCTTCGGGTTCCGCTGCGCGAATTGGCGCTGGTGGTGCATGGAACGACGACCACGACCAACGCGCTGCTCGAGCGCAAACTGGCGATCACCGGGCTCGTGACCACGCGCGGATTTCGCGACGTCCTCGAACTCGGCCGGCGCACGCGCCCCAATTCCTACGGGCTGCGCGGCTGGTTCGAGCCGCTGATTCCGCGCGAGTTGCGCCTCGAAGTCCCGGAGCGCATGGATGCCGAGGGCGAAGTGGTCACCCCGCTCGACGAGGAGGCGGTGCGCGAAGCGGTCCGGCACCTGGCGGCAAGGGGCTGCGAGTCGCTCGTGATCCATTTCCTTCACAGCTACATCAATCCCGCGCACGAACGGCGCGCGCTCGAAATCGCCCGCGATCTCTGGCCCAACGGATACGTCACCGCGGGCCACACCGTCCTCTCGGAATACCGGGAATACGAGCGCGGCGTGACTGCGGCAGTCAACGCGGCGGTGCAGCCGATCCTCGACCGCTACCTCAAGACGCTCGCAGACGAGCTGAAATCCCGCGGCTTCGCGAACGACCTGCTCGTGATGCAGGGCAACGGCGGCACCGTCTCGGCGACACTCGCCGCGGGCGCCGCCGTCAATACGGTGATGTCGGGCCCCGCTTCCGGGGTGATTGCCGCCGCATACTCGGCCTCGGCCGCGGGCTTTCCGCACGCGATCACCTACGACATGGGCGGTACCTCTACGGACGTCGGCCTGGTGCTCGACGGCATACCCCAGGTTTCCTCGGAACTCGAAATCGAGTACGCCATGCCGGTGCACGTGCCGATGGTGGACGTGCACACGATCGGCGCCGGCGGCGGCTCGATCGCGTTTCTCGGCGAGGACGGCATGCTGCGGGTCGGGCCCAGGAGCGCCGGTGCTCATCCCGGTCCGATGTGCTACGGCCGCGGCGGCACCGAACCGACCATCACCGACGCGAATCTCGTGCTCGGACGGCTCAACGCCGGGAGCCTTCTCGGCGTTGCGGGAACCGCCGACGTGAAGTCCATCGAGGCGACGTTCGCGCAACGACTCGGCAAGCCTCTCGGGCTCGATGGCGTCGGCGTCGCTGCCGCGATCGTGCGCATCGCCAACGACCGGATGGCGGGCGCGATCCGCATGGTGTCGCTCGCGCGCGGCCACGATCCGCGCGACTTCGTGCTGTTTCCGTTCGGCGGCGCGGGCCCGCTCCATGCGGCCGCCCTCGCACGCGAACTCGGGATCCCGAAACTTCTGATCCCGATGCGACCGGGAATTACCAACGCGCTCGGCTGCGTCGTCGCCGATCTCCGGCACGACTTCGTCAATACCGTCAATCGACCGGTCCAAAGCGTCGATCTGGAGCAGGTCCGCTCTTTGCTCGCCGCGCAGATCGCCGAGGGCCGCGCACTCCTCGCTCGAGAAGGCGTTGCGGTGAACGGCGTGCGCCTCTTACACTCGGCCGACATGCAGTTCCAGGGCCAGAGCCACATCCTGACCGTGGCGCTGCCGGGAACCGACGTCTCGCGCGAAGCGCTGCAGGCGCTCTTCGACAAGGCCTACTGGGACCGCTTCGGGGTCGAATTGCCGGAAATCCGCGCCGTGCTGGTGAACCTGCACACCGCGGTGATCGGCCTGCGCCCGCGCCTGGATCTCAAGGTTCTCTCCGATCGCGGCGCGCCTCAGGCGCCGCGAAACCGGGCCGCGTGGTTCGAAGGCGGCTGGCGCAGCACGCCGGTTTTCCAACGCCACGGCCTGCCGCCCGAACTCGCGGGGCCCGCAATCATCGAACAACTCGACTGTACTACCGTGCTCGAACCGGGCAATGTGGCGCGCGTCGACGCGCTTGGCAATCTGATCGTGGAGGTGAATTGAGCAACTTCGGCCTGCTGTTGACGCTCACCGAACCGAGCCCCGAACTCGAGACCGAGTTCAACGCATGGTACGACACCGAGCACATTTTCGAGCGACTTTCGATTCCGGGCTTTCTGTCGGCGCGGCGCTGGGTCGCCGACGTAAAACCCGGCGAGGGCAAATACCTCGCCACCTACGAACTGGTCTCGCCCGACGTGCTGTATTCGGAGGCGTACCGCGAGCGCTACGCGAATCCGACGCCGTGGTCCGAACGAAGCCTGGGCTCGACGGTCGTGTTCCGCCGCTGGGGCTGCGAGCAGATCAATCCGGGCGAGGCGTTGCCGAGCATGCTGGCGCACGCCCAGTTCGTCGCCATCGGCGACGTTTCCCCCGAACACGAAGACGAATTCAACCGCTGGTACGACGAAGAGCATCTGCCGCTTCTTTCACGGGTGCCCGGGGTGATGCGGGCACGGCGCTTCTTCGACCCGAATGGAAAGCCGCGCTACGTCGCGCTCTACGATCTGGCCGACGAACGCGTGCCCCAGCACCCCGCCTGGCAGGCGGCGCTGCGCACCGACTGGTCGAAGAGAATCGGGGACCTGACGCGCGACGGCGAATGGCTGCTCCGCGTCTATCGCAGCTACACGCCCGCGCGATGAGCCGCGCTGCACTCGACCCGATATCGCTCGCCGTCATCCACAACGGCCTGCAGCAGGTCTGCAACGAGATGGACCTCGCCTTCTGCCGCGCGGCGTTCTCGCCGGTGATTTCGGAAGGCATGGACCGATCGGACGGAATCTATGCCCGAGACGACGGCGCGCTGATCGCGCAGGGCGAACTCGGTTTGCCGGTGTTCGTGGGCACGATGCAGTTCTCGACGCGCAACGTGGCCGAACAGGCGTGCGAGAAGGGCTGGGCGCTCGATCCGGGGGATCTCTTCATCGTCAACGACCCCTACCTCGGCGGCACGCACCTGATGGATGTCCGGTTCGTGAAACCGTTTTTCTATCGCGGCGCGCACTGGTGCTGGCTCGCCAACACGGGCCACTGGCCGGATCTCGGCGGCATGGTGCCCGGCGGCTTCTCCGCCAACGCCACCGAAGTCGAGCAGGAGGGACTGCGCCTGCCGCCGGTGAAGCTCTACAAGAAAGGCGTGATGGACGAGGAAATCCTCGCCATCATCCTTTCGAACATCCGCATTGCCGACCAGCGCATCGGCGACATCAAAGCGCAGGCCGCCGCGCTCTCGATCGGCGAGAAGCGCCTGACCGCCCTGCTCGACCGATACGGCGCAGGCACGGTCGAGGACGCGATTGCCGAACTGCGAACCCGCGCGGCGCTCCAGATGCGCGCCAAGATCGCGCGCATTCCCCCGGGCGAGTACCACGGACATTCGATCGTCGACTCCGATGGCGTGGTCGACGAACCCCTGCACATCCGGCTGCGGATCACCAGGACCGAGAACGGCGAACTCGAGTTCGACTTCAGCGGCTCGTCCCCGCCCTGCCGCGGGCCGATGAATTCGGTGATCGCGACCACCTGTTCATCGGTGTACCTTGCGGTGAAGCACGTGTTTCCCGACGTGCCGATCAACGCCGGTACCTTCGAGCCGCTCAGGATCGTCGAACCGGAAGGCACCTTCCTCTATGCCAGGTATCCGCGCCCGGTCTCGGGTTGCGCCGCAGAGGTGAGCCAGCGCATCGCGGAAGCCGTGTTCAACGCGCTCACGCAGGCGATCCCCGCCGAACTGTTCGCTGCGCCCGCCGGCACGTCTGGCAATCTCGCCATCGGCGGCCACGATCCGAGGCGCGGGCGATCCTATGTGATGTACCTGTTCACCGGCGGCGGCTACGGCGGCAGCGCGCTGTCCGACGGCATCTCGAACGGCTGCTCGACGATCGGGATCTCGAAGATGCCGCCCGTGGAGGTGATGGAACAGTATTACCCGATCCTGTTCGAGGAGTTCGCGCTCAATGAGGGCTCCGGCGGCGCGGGTGAGCACCGCGGCGGGTTCGGCGTGAACTATGCCATTCGCCTGCGCCGGGGCGAAGCGCGCGCCTCGATGGTGATGGATCATGGGCGAACCGGACCGCTCGGTGCACTCGGTGGCAGCGACGGCGGAGTCAACAAGGTGGCGATCGAGAGCAACGGCAATCACTACCGGCCGCCGCACCTCTCGAAAGACCAGGACATTCCGATGCGCGCGAACGACGTGATCCGCGTTTCGACGCCCGGCGGCGGCGGCTATGGCGATCCGCGCAGGCGCGACCCGGCCAGGGTCGCGCGCGACGTCGCGCGCGGCTACTACACGCGCGCGCAGGCGAGCGAGCTTTTCGGCGTGCGGTTCGCAGCGGACGGCAGTGCGGCGCGAGACGCTTGATCGGCGACCCGGTCTTCTGGCTGGCGGCGGTCCTCGGGGTCGTGCTGTTCGGCGTTTCGAAGGGCGGTTTTGCGGGCGGCTTCGGAATCGTCGCCGTGCCGCTCATGGCGCTCGCGATCCCGCCGGCACAGGCGGCCGCGGTCATGCTGCCCATTCTGCTGTGCATGGACGTCGGCGCCGTGTGGGCGTATCGCAGGCGCTGGAGCCGCGAACTGATCCGGATCCTGCTCCCCGCAGGGCTGGCGGGAACGGCGATCGGAACTGTCGCATTCCGCCACCTGAGCAGCGACGGCGTCCGGATTCTGCTTGGGGCGATCGCAATCGGCTTCGTGCTGTACCGCGTGCTGCGCCGCGCCGAGCGATCGGCGGTGCAGCCGCCCTCCGTGGCGAAGGGCGTTTTCTGGGGAACGCTGTCAGGCGCAACGAGCTTCATTGCGCATTCCGGCGGCCCGCCGATCAGCGTCTACCTGCTGCCGCTGCGGCTTGCGCCCAGCACGCTGGTCGGGACCGTGGCAGTGCTGTTCGCCGCGCTCAACTGGTCGAAGGTGCTTCCCTACTGGTGGCTCGGCCTGTTCAGCACACAGAACCTGCTCACTTCGCTCGCGCTGGTGCCTGTCGGACTCTCGGGCGTGGCCCTCGGCGTATGGCTGCACCGGCGAGTCAACGAAGTGCTCTTCTACCGTCTCATCTACACCTTCCTCACGCTCACCGGCCTGAAGCTGCTCTACGACGGCCTGACTTAGGCGAGCGCGGTCGCGGGTGAAACCGCCAGCTCTTCGTAAGCCACCGTCGAAGGAATGTGCGGCGCGAGGTGCATCACGCCCTGCGCCAGTTCCATGATCGCCGAGGCGACGGTTTCGATGCGAGCTTCCTGCGGAAGGTCCGGATCGGGATGGCGGCACACCGACAACAGGCCATCGGTTTCGTCGCGCAGCAGGCGCTGAAGGCTGCCCACGTCGTGCATGCGTGCGCCCTTCGCGTGGCGCAGCGCGCAGGCGAGGCGCGGCACCGACGACAGGCTGGGCGGCAGGCCGACCTCGGCGCGCTGCGCTTCCGGCGCGAGGAAGTGGTTGGTGTGGCAGAGCGTGCCATCGTCGCCGCGGACCACGTGCAGGCCCGCCGGCGACAGTTCCAGCGCTGCGCAATCGCCGCTGCGGTCCGCGCAGAGCACGTTGGACGACGCTCCGAATCGGACTGCGCGCAGCCGCTCCAGCGCCTCGCACACGGAACCGCAATCCAGCAGTGCGCGCAGCAGCACGTGCACGGGAACACCCGGTGCCGCACCGTCGTCCGCGGAGCGGAGGATGTTGAGGCAGACGCCGAAGCCGCGATCGTTGCAGCCGATCTTGGCGAGCATTCCGGCCTCGGTAAGCGTCAGGCAGCCCGAACCGTCTTCGCCGCGGATGCGCAGCAGGACGAGCGCGTCGCGCTGCGCGCCGAGCCAGTCCCAGTTCTGCGCGAGCAGCGTCTGGCCATTCGCGCTCCGCGATGGCGATACCGCGATCGCCGTGCACTCGCCGAAATCGGCCGTCCTGCCGAGGCGCGAAGCGAGCCACTCGCCGCTCGGCTTGCCCGGAAACGACGGCGGCAGGATCTCGGTGCGCGCGTTCAGCGCGAGGATCTCGTCCACCACGCGGTCCGCGCCTAGGGCGATGCCCTCGATTTCCTCGAGCAACGCCGGAGAAAAATCGCCGATCACTTCGCGGTAGCCTCTGCCGAGACGCTGCGCCTCCCGCCAGCCGATGCCGCAATTGTCGAAAAGCGAGCGGTAACTGGCGACGGAACGCTCTACCCTGCGCTTCGCCAGCGCGCCGTGCATCCGGCCGCGCTCGGAAGCGGTGCCGGTGATATCGAGGATCGGGAACATGACCGTAGTCTAAAGCCTACCCGGCGAGCGCACGCAACGCCGTTTCGCTGCGCAGCGTCAGGATCGTGGCGATGCACACGGCGATCAGGGGCACCAGGAAAAGCGCGAGGCTGACGGCCAGCGCGCCTCGTGGCGGCGGCGCTGCGCGGTAGCGCGACCATGCGGTCAGGCCTGCCAGCACGATCAGCACCACGCAAAAGAGCTCGAGCACGCCGCGGCTCCAGGACTTCTCCAGGAGCACGCCCACGCCGCCCGCGAAGCCGAGAATCCAGATGCCGAACAGCACGGTGTCGTCGAACGCGCGGCGCGCCAGCTCGCCGCGCGCCATCTCGCCGGAGAAGTGCACGCCGATCACGAGCCACGCGCCGAGGAGCAGCGCCGCGGCGCAACAGATCGTGTAGAGCCAGCCGATGGCGGGGAGCGGCAGGAGGTCCATAGCGACTTTGGTCGCCCCACTTCAAAGGCGCGCACTTTGCCGCAGTTCCATGGATCGCGCCACTTCCGGCGCGCCGTGTCCTGTCGCCTCCGCGAGTCAACGTGCACTCTTCGGCCGCGTTTCCGGGTCATGGAAAACCCGTCTGACGCGCCGTCCCGGACAACCCGGCACGAAGAAACTGCTGGCGCGGTACGGCGAGCGCATGGTGGCCGTACGCTACCGCTACGACGAAGCGCGCAATTGCCGCCACAAGACGGTGGAACTCATCGTCGAAACCGTCCCCTGGGATTCCCGGTCGCGCACGCCGCGAATGCGGGACGAAGAAATGGTCGCCGTACGGATTGCGTACCTGGAAACGGATCTGCGCGACCGCGCCAAGCGCCTGGGCGCGCTTTGGCGTCCGCAGCAGAGAATCTGGGAGATGCGCTGGCTCGACGCCAAGAATCTGGACATCGCCGACCGGGTCGTACGACTTTAGTCTGGCGCTTTTCAATTCTTGGAGATCTGCTGGTAGATCGTTGCATCTACCGATGTATCGTCCTAGCATCCGCGTAGCGACGTTCAATCACAAGGTTATGCGACCTTAACGATTACGGCCACCTGATGCCCACCACCGAATCCATTCAGCTAGTGCTGGAAGCGCTCATCCTACTGCTTCTGCTCTATCTGGCATTTCTAAAGTCTTACTTCCAGGAAAAAGGTAAGAACGTCGCTACGAAGGAAGACATTGAAGAAATTACGTCGTTGGTCGAAACAGTCAAATCGCAGCTACAGTTCTCCCTACAAACCAAGCTCAGCCTAAGGGCAGAAGAGCATCAAACGCTAATTGACTATTTTTCGAAGTATTCGGCCTGGTTATCAGCCATTACAAACTGCAGTGCCATAGGCATCACCAAAGACAACCCATCTCGAGCAGCAGAAATCCGATCTCAACTGGATATGCTTCATCAAGATTTTGACCTTGCCGCCGGGAAGATGGAGCTGTTTGTGGAGAATGAAGATATTCAGTCGCAGCACGGCCCGCTGGCTATTGAGACGCTCAAATTTCAAGCTCATGCGCAACAGATGACATTCGATATCGAGGGGGTTGTCTTAGAGGCGAATCATATGCTGTTGAATACACCCCTAGACCAACAGGCGGGGCGATATAGCGAGCTGCTAGGAAAGCAAAAGGAAATCTACAAGAAGTTCAAGGAGGAGCAGTTACAGACGTACAAAGCCCTTCTTCCAGTTGCGCAAAAGCAAAGACGCGCCATCTCAAAGCATATTAAAGCTATGGCAAATGGCTAGAACGATCGCTCGCATAACAAACCGTTGCAGCCGACCGGCGGAAGCGGCGCTTCGCGCCGCCGCATCGGCGGCTGAACGGTGACGTTAGGCGCACTCACCCAAGGATCCCTTGCGCGATGCCACTTAGTCCGGCGAGCCTCGCGGCTTATATCAGCGCCTATATCCAGAGCTACAGAGCCGCCCACTCCCGTTTGACCGCCGCGCCTCCTCAGGGATCTGGCTATCCGGATCTCGTGGTGTCCCCATACCTGGCGCCATCACACTTCGAGTGCTTCCTCGCCCTCGACGGTGTAGCCGTCATGGTCTCGGGCAATGAGCCGCCCTATAGCTGGTGGCTCGCCGGAGGCCCAGCTCTGATGGTCGACTTGCCAGAGTCGCAGACGCCACCGGAGGTTACCCAGCTTCTGAGCAATTCTGGCCTCCTTGGCAAGCCGATCGGGATCTATCGCATCGTAACAAAGGCGCCGCTGGCGCCCGACACCGTCTACGGCCGCTTCGATGAGCTTACGACTGCAGTTCAAGTATCGGTTCTCGACAGCACAGTCACGGTTCGTAGCGGAACCATTTCACTTAGCACGCTCCTTGAGCGCCTTACTTTTGGTGCATTTGGCCCCATTCTTGACATTCACCTGCCGTCCGCGGACAGTGATTTCTGGAGACCCCACATCATCCGCAATCTTGGCTTCATGACAGCCGATCGTCGCAACCGGCGTTTCCTGAACTACCTGGAGATCATGCCCCACGTTGACGACGCAGCATGGGATCAGCGGTCAATCCCAACTCGCGTCGGCTCCGACCTACGGCGCGATTTCGGAATCAGCTTCGCCGGCTCAAGATCGGGCGGAATACTGTCTTTCGGTGGCCCGGCTGACTGGAACCCGCCGTTTATGGACAGACTTGCATCGCTGGGGGTTACGATCGCGGCGTTTGAGAGGCTGCTTCGGACACAGCCCGGCGCACCAGAGTCCACTTACCAAGACTTTCTCGCCCAGCATCCGATCCTGCTCGATGTCTATGGTGAGCCCATTCCAAAACCCCGTTTCATTTTCCCAGACGGTCCAACTCCGCTCGGGAAGGCGTATGTCGAGCCGGACTTCGTCATTCGATACCCGGGGAACGCCTATCGGTTGATCGAGCTTGAGCGTCCGACCAAGGGGATCGCGACCCAAGCTGGCCATCCGAAAGCGGAGATGACCCAATCCGCCTTCCAGATCGCCGAATGGCGTCAGTTCATTGCTCGGCACTACTCCGAGCTGAAGGAGCGGTTCCCAGGAATCAGTGCCAAGCACCCAGCAACCGTCGTGATCAGCCGAACCACCGAGCGATCGTACCCGTCGGAGAGTGATCTACAGCAGTACAAGGACCTTCTCTTGCACCACTATGAGAATATTGATGTACTTACTTACGACGATCTCCTGGTGCGCGCGAAAGAAGCCCACGCGAGGCTTGCCGCAATCGGCGTTCCGGGACCGCTCGGCGCCTAACATATGCTTGGAGACTGACGAGGCCGCCGGGCCGATGGTGCCTTGGTTGGCGTCGCCGGCGCGGCCGCTCCATATTGGGCGAGGCCGCGGCCGCGCCGGCACGAGCCGGCCTCGCAGCTCAAGCATTGTCCGTTGCGCCGCGACCGGCAGGTACACGCCCCCGAGCAGGGTTAACCGGTCACCCTTGGAAATTCGCACATGAAGATTGGAATTGTCGGCGTGAGTGGTTACGGCGGAAGCGAACTCTTGCGGCTGTGCGCCACCCACCCCACTTTCGAGATCGCGTACGTGGGCGGTGACTCTAGCGCCGGGCAATCCCTCGCACACCGTTTCCCAGCGCTAACCGGGCACCCGGCCGGAAAGCTGCTCATCCAGCCTTTCGTTCCAGAGAACCTCTCCGGAATTGACCTGCTGTTTGCCTCGCTGCCCACCGGCAGGTCACGCGAGCCGCTGGCACGCGTGGCGAAGGACATCAGGATCGTCGACATCGGCGGCGATCATCGCTTCGCGGAAGGCTGGACTTACGGCCTGACCGAGTTGCCCACGCATCGCGAGCGAATCCGCGGCGCTCGGCGCATCGCCAATCCGGGTTGTTACGCGGCAGCGGCACTGCTTGCGCTCGCGCCACTCGTCAAGGAGGACCTGGTCGAATCGGAAGGCATCGTCGTCGACGCCAAGAGCGGCGTGACCGGCACGGGGCGCGGCGGCGCGAGCGATTTCGGCTATGCGGAGACCAACGAGGATCTGTTCGCCTACGGGCTGGAATCCCACCCGCACGTCCCAGAGATCGAACAGGCGCTTTCGCTGCTGTCCGGAAAGAAGGCGAGCATCGCGTTCACGCCGCATCTCGTGCCGATGACGCGCGGCATTCTGGCCACCTGCTACGCGCGGCCGAAGGGTGCGCCACGCCCGGAGCAGCTCTACGAGGCCGCGGAATCCTGCTACCGCGGCGAACCGTTCATCAAGCTGACACCCGTGGAGAGGGGACGCAGCGCGCACACACACTGGGCCACCGGCTCGAACCTCGCGTTTCTCTCATACGCGGTGAACCAGCGTACCGGCCTCGTGCTAGCGCTCGGCGCCATCGACAACCTCGGCAAGGGTGCATCGGCGCAGGCGCTCCAGAATGCGAACCTGATGACCGGGCAGCCCGAGACCGCCGGCTTGACCGGTTTACCGCTCTGGCTTTAGGCATTGCCGGTCGCGGTTCAGGACCCACAATCCGTTTTGCCGCTGCTTGCGACCATGGCCAGAATGCCTCCCGGCGCATTTGACGGCTTGCGCACGAAGCTGCAATGCGTACCCTTCAACTGCTTGTTTGCCAGAAGCGTCATCGAAGAGGTCGTCGACGGGACAGTCTGGTGCGACAACGAGCGCGAGCCGACCTTCGCGCATGTCATTCATCCCTATGGAATGACTCTGCTGCTGGCTTTGTCGGCCAACGTGAACCTGGCTGCGCTCAAGAAGCATGTCGATGGGTGTCGCCGCACCTCGGCCGGGCTGTGGATGCAGATACACCCGCAAGACCTCGCTGCGGAGATCGACAGACTTCTTGACGCGGACCTCGAGCCGGCGGGGCCCGCGCCGAACGGGGTCGCCGTCCAGCGCCATACGCGCAGCAACTTCCTCTTCAGGCCGGAGCGGTATGCCTCCCTGGCGCCCATGCGGGCGGCCTCGCACGACGTCGAATTGCGCCGCATGACTGCCGAAGACTTCGCTTCCTTCGGAGTCAGTGTCTCGCCCCGGCACTTCTGGAGGAACGCCGCTCAATTCCTCGCTCACGGCGGCGGTTGGTGCGTGGCCAGAAACGGCGAAGCGGTTACCACAGCCTTTGCGTCTTTTCGAATGGGCTCGCAACTGGAGATCGGCGTCGAAACCTGTGCCGAGCACCGCGGCCGAGGCTATGCCAAGCTTGGCGCCTCGGCCCTGATCGACCAGTGCGTCGAATCGGGAATCGAGCCGGTCTGGTCCTGCCGAAAGCAGAACGTGGCATCGTATGAATTGGCGCTGGCGCTGGGCTTCTCGCCCACCGTGGAGGGCGCCTACTATCATCTGCCCAGGGTGCCATTGCAATCGTGAGCGGCCGCCCGACCCTTCGCCACTCCACAGGAACGTCGGGCCAAAGGAAGGAGGAGCTGATGATCGGAATCCGGGCCAGGGCACTGACGCTGGGCGCGCGGATGCTTGCCGAGCAGATGCTGAGGATCGTGATCTTGCTTTCTCCGTCCACGGTCGCTCTGGCCCAGGCGCAAGATTGGCTGACCTACGTGCAAGGGCTCGGATTTGGAGAACGGTTGACTGAAATCAGATCGGTGTCGCAGCTACCCAAGGCCGCGCAGCGCGATCGCGTTTCCGCGCTGATCCACCTGCTTCGGGACGCAGATCAATCCGTGCGACTCACCGCCGCCGCGGAAATCGCCGAGATCCGCGACGTCTCCGACGCGGCGTTGCCACGCTTGATTGAGAATTTCGAGCGAGGAAGATCAGGCCGACGCTGTACATGGATGGCGAATGCAAGCGCAAAGCGCCATAACTGCTCACCGCGCGCGCTGGCGGACTCCGCCTTGGGCCTCTGACACGCCTCGCAGGTATCAAGCGGGTATCAAGCATTGACACGGTGTAGCCACGCGGCTACACTATCACGTAATTCAGATCCGCAAGTCCGAGACATTCGCCAAGTGGCTCGACGGGCTGCGCGATGTTCGTGCGCGGGCACGGGTTCAGGTCAGGATCGAGCGCCTCGCCGCAGGCAACGCCGGGGATGTCGAGCCGGTCGGCGAGGGCGTCTCAGAATTGCGGATCGATTATGGACCCGGTTACCGGGTGTATTTCAAGAAACACGGGCGCGAAGTGGTGATTCTTCTCGCAGGCGGCGACAAGCGCACACAGTCCGCCGACATCAAGACTGCATTGCGCCTCGCACGCAACCTTTAGGAGCACATGATGCGCAAGACGAAGACGACTCGCTACGATGTCGCCGAACACCTTCGAACGCCAGAAGAAATGGCGGCCTATCTGGAAGCTTGCCTGGAGGAGGCGAAGGGCGACGCAGCGTTCATCGCCAAGGCACTGGGCGACATTGCACGCGCCAGGGGCATGGGGCAGGTGGCTCGTGATGCCGGCCTGTCCCGTGAGAGCCTTTACAAGGCGCTCTCGGGTGAACGCAGTCCTGACTTCGACACAATCCTCAAGGTGGTCAATGCCCTGGGGCTCAGATTGCACGCTGCGGCGGCTCATGGCTGATACAGAAGCCTGACTCCTATGAGGCCACAGTGCGTCAGGAAGTAAATCCAGCGTTGCGTGCCTAGCCCCTGCCCCACCGCCACCCGAGTGGTCCTGCTCCTCTTTCGCACTGTCGCAGGTGCACTCACGGTTCCGACCCTCGCGTTCTTCCGCACCTTCCTGGTGCTGCCGTTCACCCTGCCGCCGGGAGTTCTCCTCGCTTCAGGACTTGTCCATGCTGCGGGCGCGGCTGAGGCAGCAGGCACTGAGTGCCCAGTCCAGGGAGAGCTGGTGCACTGGATCGCGGACTGACGCATGTTGACCCTGCAGACCGACGACGAGATCGCCGCGGGCGATTGCATCGCCAGGGAAATCGAAATTGCCTCGAAGGACGCATGCAGGGCGAAACTGCAGCACAAGCGCGCCATGTGCGAATTCGTCATCGCGCGCGACGGCGACGGCACGATCGAGCGCTGCGTGGCCGACCGCGGCTTCGCCGGGAGCACGGTCAGGAACGGTGGCGTTGGTGGACGACAGAAATCTGCGGACAATCCGCGCCCCGCAGGAACGATGCGCCGCTGAAGCGCCCTGAACGCGCACCGTGATGCCAGGCCGCCGCTTTCCGTTCCCGACCGTTTTCGCAGCGGAATCTGCGTTGCGAGTAGCGCCGAGTGCCAGTTCGCGCCTTCTCTTGCTGACCTTGGCGTTTTGGGGCTCTCCCACTCTCGCGGGCGGCACGCTCGGCACGGAAGAACTGCGCCCGCTCCTGCAGCAGCAACCCGGTGTGCACGAGGCATTGACGTCGTCAATGAACCTGGCGGAAACGGCTTATGCGGAAGTGCGTCTCGGATCGCACTTCGCGCATCTCGGCGGAGCGCGCGTGGGTCCCTATGCGATCAAGGCGACGGTCAGGCAATCCCGCAAGGACATCGAAGTGGTTCTTTGCACCAAGGCGCGCTTTCTCGGCCGCGACGGTGCCGAATTGCCGACGCCCGGGGCGGAGAATGCGACACGGATCGATGAACGACTGGTGACGGTGATCCTCAGGGAACCTTCGACTTCGGCTGCGGGACCCGGCTGCCCGTGAGCGGCGCGCGCTTCGCCTAGAATCCGCGCATGCCGCAACCGAGCGACGACGTCGACGCAATACTCGCCGACCTGCGGCTGCACGACTCGCCGGCAGTGCGAGCACTGCTCTGGTCCGCGGGATCGCTCTGCGTGGCGCTCGGCGTCATCGGCCTCTTCCTGCCGGTGTTGCCAACGACGCCGTTCATGCTGCTCGCGGCCGCCTGCTATGCGCGCGCATCGGAACGTTTCTACCGCTGGCTGCTGACCCACCGCGTCTTCGGCCCCACGGTGCGCGAATGGCGCCGGCATCGCAGCATCCCCTGGCGAACGAAACTCTGGGCCATCGTCCTGATGTCCGCGACGCTCGCCACCTCGATCGTGTTCTTCGTGCGTCCGGCATGGCTGCAGGGCGCGCTCGCGCTGCTGGGCGTGCTGCTCGCCGCGTGGCTGTACCGCGTTCCGTCGCGCGACCGCCCTAACTGAGGCGGATTTCCCCTTCGATGCAGGTGACCGCGCTGCCGCCGAGAAAGATCTCGCCGTGCTCGACCCGGATCGAGACGCGCCCATCGCGGCCCAGTGCCATGCCCTGGCGCGCCTCGTAGCTCGATCCGAAGCGTTCCAGCAGGCCGGTGGCCGAGAGGTAGGCCGCGACGCTGATGTTGCCGCTGCCGCACACCGGATCTTCGGCGACGCCCTGTGCGGGCGCGAAGGATCGCACGTGGATCGCCGTACTCCCGCCCGTCGCAGCCCCGAACACGGTGACCCCGGTGATGCCTAGCTGCACGCTCAGGCTCGCCAGTGCGGCCATGTCAGGCGCCAGTCCCGCGACCGCAGCGCTAGCGTCGAGGTCGGCGACCAGCCACGCCGGACCCACGTTCACGATGCGCGGCGCATCCCCGACCTTTCGACCCAGGGCGTGCGCGAGGTCTTCGCGAAAGCGTTCGTCGAGCCGGGTGACTGTGGCCGGCGGCGCCTTCAGCCACAGCCGATCGGCATCCACCGACAATTCGATGACGCCCGCGCCGCACTCCTGCCGCAGCCTGCCCTCGCGCGGCACCGCGATGCCCGCCTCGAGCACGGCGTGCGCACTGCCGATCGTGGGATGGCCCGCGAACGGCAGCTCGGCGCGCGGCGTGAAGATGCGCAGGCGGTAGTCCGCGTCCGCCGCCTCCGGCGGCAGCACGAAGGTGGTTTCGGAGAGATTGGTCCAGGCAGCGATGCGCTGCATTTCCCCGGGGCTCAGGCCTTCGGCGCCAAGCGCGACCGCGACCGGGTTGCCGCGAAACGGCACGCGGGTGAAGACATCGACCTGCCTGAAGCGCAGTTTCATCGAACACGCACGCTGGTTCGCAGCATCGCCCGGAATGATAGCGCACGCTTTGATAGCATCGCCCGATGCACCCCGACCTGCGCGGACTGATCCGCCCCGGCGACGGCGTTCTCGTAGGGCAGGCCTGCGCGGAGCCGCAGACGCTGGTCGAAGCGCTCGTCGGACAACGCGCAGCCTATTCCGGCGCGTCGGTATTTCTCGGCATCAACTACGCCGGAATCGTGAAGCCCGAGCATGCCGATCATCTGCGCCTTGCCGCGTACTGCGGCGCGGGCCACAACCGCGCGCTCGCGGACGCGGGCGTGCTCGCGATCCACCCGCATCCCTATTCCCGGATCGGCGAGCTGATCCGCTCGCGCGCGATCCGCGCCGACGTGGTGCTCGTGCAGGTCAGCCCGCCGAACGAAAAGGGCGAACACAGTCTCGGGCTCGCAGCGGACTATCTCGTGCCGGCGCTGGAAGTCTGCCGCGCGGTGATCGCCGAGGTGAACGACCAGGTGCCCTGGACCTGCAGCGAGCGATTGCTGCGAATGGAGGATTTCGCGCTCGCGGTGCAAACCTCGCGCACACCCGCGCCCTGCCCCTACGCCGCACCCGGCGAGACCGAGCTGGGGGTCGCGCGCCACTGCTCCCCGTTCATTCCCGACGGCGCTACGCTGGAGTTCGGGCTGGGTTCGCTGCCCGAAGCCGTGCTGCTGGGGCTTGGCGCGCACCGAAGCATCCGCGTGCACTCGGGCGCGCTCGGCGAAGGCATCGTCGCGCCGATGCAATCGGGACTCGTCGCCGATGCCGTGGGCGCGATGCTCCTCGGCACTCGCAGGCTCTTCGATTTC
>MERB01000022.1:48896-53895 GCA_001770475.1 Betaproteobacteria bacterium RIFCSPLOWO2_02_FULL_66_14
ATCGAGCGCTTCGTCGCCATCAATTCGGCGGTCGAGGTGGATCTGACCGGCCAGGTCAACGCAGAAGTCGCGGGCGGCAGCTACGTCGGCGCCGTAGGCGGCGCGCCGGATTTCATTCGCGCCGCCAACCAGTCGCCGGGCGGCGTGTCGCTCATCGTGCTGCCCTCCACTGCGGCGGGCAGGTCTTCGCGCATCGTGGCCGAGTTGTCAGGCCCGGTGACCACGCCCCGCAGCGAAGCCGGCGTCGTCGTCACCGAGCACGGCGCCGCCGACCTGCGAGGTCTGTCGCTCCTGCAGCGGGCACAACGAATGATCGGCATCGCCGCCCCTGCGTTTCGCGATGGGTTGAAACGACAGGCGGCGACGCTGCGGTACTAGCGGAAGTCGCGCAACGCGCGCACCGTCCACAACGGCATCACGGCAAACACAATCGCGCAGAGCGAGACCAGGAAGCCCGTGCGGTAGCCGCCGGTGAGATCGTGCAGCACCCCGCCCGTCAGCGAGCCGAACGCTGCGCCGATTGCATTGGCCGAGTAGATCGTTCCGTAAATCGTCGCAACCCTCGGTCCGGCAAACTGGCGCGTCGCAATCGACGAAATGATCGGTCCGCGCACGCCCATCGAAAGCCCGAACACCAGGACGAACACCGCGAGCAACAGTCCGGATCCAACGAAGGACATCGCCAGCAGCAGCAGCACGCCGGCGGCGGTGCCTGCGAAACTGGCGGTCGCCGTCTGGCGCGCGCCGAATCGCTCCGAAAGCACGCCGCTTCCCGACACCGAGATCACCGACAGCATTCCCAGCAGTCCGTACGCCATCGCGGCAGTCATCGGGGCGAACCCGATGTCGATCAGGTAGACGACCGCCTGCACCAGCACGACGAACATCGCAGTGGCGGTGAAGAAGAACACCTGCACCATGCCCCAGTAAATCCGCGTGCCCATCGCGGCGGCGACCGTCCAGCCTTCCCCGGGCCGGCGCGATTCGTGCTCCACGCGCAGCCTTGGATGCCCCTGCACGTACGTGTTCCACGGCACCGCGAGAGCGGCGATCGGCGCCGCCAGGAGCATCAATCCGCCCAGAATCTGGTAAACGCTGCGCCACTCGAGCAGCCCGAGCAGCGCCTGCACCGACGGCACGAACATCAGACCGCCCATCCCACCCGCGGCAAACACGATTCCGAGCGCGCTCGACAGGCGTTCGCGGAACCATCGCGTGAGGAGCGCCGACGCGGGAACCATGCCGACGAGACCGACTCCGACGCCGATCATCACGCCGATGAACAGGTAGAACTCCCAGAGATTTCCGATGAAGGAGGCGAGAAAGAACGCCGCGGCCAGAACCGTTAGCCCGGCAGTGTAGGTGGTGCGCGGGCCGAACCGGTCGAACAGACTGCCCGCGAACGGCGCCATGAACGCGCCGACCAGGAGGTAGGCAGAATAGACACCGGTGAGCTGGGACCGGGCCCAGCCGAACTCGCGCTCCAGGGGCAGCAGGAACACCGCATAGGTGTCGCCGCCGCCGCGTCCCAACAGGTTCAGCACGAAACAGGTTGCCAGCACCGCGATCGCGGTGCGCCGCTCGGCCATCGTCTTCAGTGGGGCGCCGGCGTCGTTCGGTCGAGCCCGTAGACCTGCCGCAGGTAGGCGAGATAACCGGCGTCCTTGCTGACCGTCTTTCCCGGGGCGTCCGAGACCTTCGCCACCGGCTGGCCGTTGCACTCGGTCATCTTGATGACGATGTTGAGCGAACCCAGCCCCATGTCGTTGGTGAGATTGGTACCGATGCCGAAGGAGGTTCTCGCCCGGCCGTGAAAGCGCCGTGCGATTTCGATGGCGAGCGGAACCGAAAGCTGATCCGAGAAGATCAGCGTTTTGCCGCGCGGATCGACCCGGTTCTTCTGGTAGTGCGCGACCAGCCGCTCGCCCCAGTCGAACGGGTCGCCCGAATCGTGGCGCGCGCCGTCGAAGAGCTTGCAGAAGTACATGTCGAAGTCGCGCAGAAAGGCGTTGAAACCGTAGGTGTCCGAAAGCGCGATGCCGAGATCGCCGCGGTATTCCTGGGCCCATTTGTCGAACGCGAAGACTTGCGAATCGCGAAGACGCGGTCCGAGCGCCTGGCAAGCCTGCATGTACTCGTGCGCCATCGTGCCCAGGGGCAGCACCCCGGTGCGCATGGCGAGCAGCACGTTCGAAGTCCCGGCGAAATCCTGCGGTACCTCGCGTTTCAGGGTCGAAATGACCTCTTCGTGCCACGGCATCGAAAAACGCCGTCGCGTGCCGAAGTCGGAGATCTTGAATTCGAGTTCGGGATCGACCGCGCGGACCAGCGCGATCTTTTCCATCAGGCGGCGGCGCCCTTCCGCAAGATCCGCCTCCGGATACTTGCGCCGGAAATACACTTCGGAGATGATCGCCAGAACCGGGATCTCGTACAGGATCGTGTGCAGCCACGGCCCGTTGATCGCGATGTCGATCTGCCCGCCGACACCGGGCTTGGGCCGGATATCGATGTACTTGTGATTGAACTGGAAAAGGGCGAGGAAATCGACGAAATCCGACTTCATGAATCGCAGCGAGCGCAGGTAGGCGAGTTCCTCCTCCTGAAACCGCAGCGTGCACAGATTCGCCAACTCGGCGCGGATCTCGTCCAGATACGGCCGCAGGTCCGCGTCGTCGGTACGGCAGCGGAACTGGTATTCGACCTGCGCCCCCGGGAAATGGTGCAGCACGACCTGCATCATGGTGAATTTGTACAGGTCGGTGTCGAGGAGCGAGCGGACGATCATGGTTCGATTCTACCTGCCCTGACCTAATCGACTCATGTGCGGCCGCTTCGCGCTACACGCCAATCCGCAGGTCATCGCGCTGCAGTTCGGGCTCGCTTCGAATCCCGAGGTCGCGCCACGCTACAACATCGCGCCGACCTCCGAAGTGCTCGTCGTGCGCGTGGGCGGGGGCGCGCCCCAGGCGGCGCGGGTCCGCTGGGGGCTGGTGCCTCGCTGGGCGAAGGATCCGGCCATCGGCGCGAAGCTCAACAACGCCCGCGCCGAAACCGTCGCCGAGAAACCTTCGTTCGGCGACGCGTTCCGCCGGCGCCGCTGCCTCATTCCGGCGAGCGGATTCTTCGAATGGAAACCGCAGGCCGGCCGCAAGCAGCCGTACTACATCCACCCCGCCGAAGGCGATCTGTTCGGCTTCGCCGGCCTATGGGAAAGCTGGCGCGGCTCGGACGGCGTGCTCGAAACCTGCGCCATCGTGACCACGAAAGCGAATTCGCGAATGGAGGCGATCCACGACCGCATGCCGGTCATCATCGCGAGGAGCGATTACGCGCGCTGGCTGGATTGCACCGCAAGCGCCGAGGTGCGCGACTTGCTGCACCCCTGCGATCCCGAAGCAATCGCGGTTCGCCGCGTCGGTCGTGCAGTGAACGACGCCCGCAACGAGAGCGCGCAGCTGATCGAGCCTGAAACCGCCTAGGCAGAAAATCGCGCCAGCACACCGCCATCGCGCGAGGATCGCCAGGCGTGCGGCATGCCTTCGGTGCCGTGCACGATTCCGATCTCGCCCTGCGCATCCAGGCAGATCACGCCGATGCGGGCAGCGAAACGCGCCGCCATCTCCTCGAGCACTGCCTGCGCCGCCGACGCCGGAGACTCCCCGTTCTCGATGCGCGTCGCGATCGCCTTCGCAGTCGCCGTGCGCATCATGAACTCGCCCCATCCGGTCGCGGAAACCGCGGCCCTCGCGCTCGCGTAATTGCCTGCGCCGGGAATCGGCGAATCCCCGACCCTGCCCGGGCGCTTCAACTCGCGGCCTCCGGTGGAGGTCGCCGCCGCGAGCCGCCCATCGCCATCCAAGGCGACCGCACCGACGGTTCCGGGGACGAGCGCATCGCCTTGCTGCTTCGCCTTTGCCGCCGCCCAGCGGGCAAGTCGCCGCGGCGTGACCGGGTCGAAATCGCCGAATCCCTGTTCGCGCGCAAAGGCGAGCGCATGTTCGCCCGCGAGCAACACGCAGTCGGTCGACTCCATGACCCGCCGCGCGACCAGAATCGGATTTCTCACTCGACGGATGCAGGTGACCCCGCCCGAGGCCAGCGTGTCTCCGCGCATGACGCTGGCATCGAGTTCCGCGGCGCCCTCTGCGTTCAGCACGGCGCCCGTGCCGGCGTTGAACAGGGGGTCGTCTTCGAGCGCAGCGACCGCGGCCGTGACCGCATCGAGCGCGCTGCCGCCGACCGCCATCAGATCCCAGCCCGCCGCAGCCGCCGCGCGCACGCCCTCCTCGGCGTCGGCCCGCTCATCCTCCGCCCAGTGCCCGGCGCCCCCGTGTACGGCGATCGCGATCATGGTCGGTCGGCGCTTGGCTTCGAGGCCCCGCCCGAGGTCAATGATCCCTTCGCATTGAAGACCGGATGCATGGGCTGAACGTTAATCCAAAAGGCGCTGCTTTGCCGAACGCGCTGGGGCTCCGACGGGACGCCCGGAATCTTACGGGTTCCTTACAACTTTCCGTCCGCAATCAAGGCGATCCATGTCAAGCATTCTCCAAGACGGTTCGCATGAGTCAGCCCGCACGAATGGGCGTCCCGTCTGCTGGCAGCACGTCGGCCGCCTGCGAATTCATGCCTGCATTTTCCCTGCTCTGACGCCCGCACCGACGTCCGAGTACGAATCACCATGGCGGAAATCCCACTCCGCTTGCCACGCTGCCGATACTGGATATAATTCCACCGCTGGATGTAGCCACAGTATGGAGGCGAAAGGCGCAACCATGGACCCGCTCACCGAACGCCAGGCCGAGATCCTGCGGCTGATTCGCGAGCTCACGGAAGTTTCCGGTTTTCCGCCGACGCGCGCGGAGATCGCACGCGCGATGGGCTTCCGTTCCGTCAACGCAGCCGAGCAACACCTCCGCGCGCTGGAAAAAAAAGGGGTCCTGGAAATCCTGTCCGGCGCCTCGCGCGGACTTCGGGTCCTGGATCCGCGACCCGC
>MERB01000022.1:53942-54371 GCA_001770475.1 Betaproteobacteria bacterium RIFCSPLOWO2_02_FULL_66_14
GCCCCATCCTCGCCGAGGCGCACGTGCAGGGGCGCTTTCAACTCGACCCCAACCTGTTCACGCCGCGCGCGGATTACCTGCTTCGCGTGCGCGGCATGTCGATGCGCGACGCCGGGATTCTCGACGGGGACCTGCTCGCCGTGCATCGCACGCACGAGGCGCGGTCAGGACAGATCGTGGTGGCGCGACTCGCGGATGAAGTCACGGTGAAACGCTTCCGTCGCCGCGGCAACGCTGTGCAGCTGCAGCCCGAAAACCCCGATTTCGAGCCGATCGAAATCGATCTGCGGCAGGATGAACTCGCGATCGAGGGGATCGGCGTCGGCGTGATCCGGAACGGCAAGGGCCTGTAGTCGCTGCGCTTTTATAATGGCCGTATCCTCGCGGCCATCGATGAGCCTCCTGTCTACTGCAGCGCAAGCGGTTCCC
>MERB01000022.1:54387-63180 GCA_001770475.1 Betaproteobacteria bacterium RIFCSPLOWO2_02_FULL_66_14
GTTCCCTCCGCAAGCGCCGCCGACTCCACGGCGGCGGTCGAGCCGAAATTGCTCGTTGCCGATCGCGTCGCGCAACTCTACGGCCAGCTTCCGCTCGGCATCGCCGCGAGTTTCGCACTGATCATCGTGCTCGCCTATGGGCTGCGCGACAGCCGGCAGACCTGGATGGTCGGGACCTGGGCTGCCATGGCACTGGTCATCAACGTGGCGCGCGGAATTCTGTGGTGGAGCTATCAGCGCGGCGAACGCGGCAGTTCGGATGCAGAACAGTGGATGCGCTGGCTGGCCATCGGAACCCTTGCCAACGGAACGGTCTGGGGCGTTCTGGCCGGGCTGTTCTTCCACCTGCAGCCCGCGCAGGAAAACCTCTTCATGTTGCTGATTCTCGCCGGCGTGCTGGTCGGTGGAATCGCGATGTACGCCGCATCCTGGCCGCTGTACGCGCTGTACGGCGCACCGGTGATCCTGCTTTTCACTTACAACCTCATGGCTCACGAACTGGAAGCGCTGCAGGCACTTGCCGTTCTGGTCCCGGTGTTCTATGCCGCGTGCGTCGGCGTCGCCTATCGCCTCAATCAGCTGTTTCTTTCCGGGTTTCGCTCGCAACATGCGTTTCGCAGGCTCAACACGGAGTACGCCGCGCTCAACAAGCGCCTCGCGCGGCAGCTCGAGGAGCTTTCGGATGCGCGTGCCCAGGTCGAGGCGTCCGGCCGCAAGCTGACTTTGTTCGTCGAAGGTTCGCCGCTCGCCGTCTTCGAACTCGACCCCAGGGGCCTTGCCCTGCACACCAATCCGGCTGCCGAGAATCTTTTCGGCTACGCGGCGTCCGAATTGAACGGTCGTGCCATCGCCGAGTTCCTGTTCACGCCGGAGCAGCGGATCGAGATTGCGGCGCGCTGGCGCGAAATGCTGGGAAGTCGCAGGCCCGTGATGCTGCTCGGTCAGCCGACTCGGCGCCGCGACGGCAACGCCATCGTCTGCGAGTGGAGCCTGACACCGCTAGTCAATGCCGAAGGACGTGTGATTTCGATCATTGTCCAGGGCAGCGACATCACCCAGCAGCGCGAAGCCGAGCGCCTAAAGCAGGAGTTCACCTCGACGCTCAGCCACGAATTGCGCACTCCGCTTACGGCCGTGATCGGCGCTCTGCAACTGGTCAATTCCGGCGCGCTCGGCGTGTCCGGCCCCGAAGCGTGCGAAATGACGGAAATCGCCGAGCGAAACAGCCAGCGCCTGCTCGACCTGATCAACGATTTGCTCGATCTCGAGAAGATCGAATCCGGAAAACTGCCGGTGGCCCTGCAGCCGATGCCGCTTGACGAACTGCTGCGCGAATCGCTCGTCCTGAATCGCGCATTCGCCGACCGGTTCAAGGTCCACCTCGAATTGCTCGGGGCAATGTCCCCTGCGCGGGTTTACGTCGATCGCCGGCGAATGCTGCAGATCCTCACCAACCTGCTATCCAATGCCGCGAAATTTTCTCCGGAAGGCGGCATCGTCGAAGTCACCCTGCAGGATCTCGGCGCGGGCCTGCGGATCGCGGTGCACGACCGGGGTCCCGGGATTCCGGCGGACTTCCATTCGAAAATCTTCAACCGCTTCGCGCAGGCCGACATGTCGTTGACTCGCAAGAAGGGGGGCACCGGCCTGGGACTCGCCATCTGCAAGCGCTTGACGGAACTGATGGGCGGAAAGATCGGGTACGACGACCGTCCGGGCGGCGGCACCACATTCTGGGTCGAACTGCCGAAGTACACGGCGGGATCCGCTTGACTGCGCCGCCGCTCAATCGCGTCAGTTACATCGAGGACGACGAGGACATCCAGCGCATCGTGCGGCTCTCGCTGGAGCGCATCGGAAAGATGTCGATCGACATCGTTTCCGACCCCGAAGAGGCGATCGGCCGGATGATCGCGTTCAAACCCGATCTCGTGGTCCTCGACTGGATGCTCCCGGGAATCGACGGTCCGACGCTGTTTCGCCGAATGCAGGCGCGTGCGGAAACCTGCCGCCTGCCGGTCGTGTTCATTACTGCCAAGGCATCGGCCCGCGAACTCGAGGAACTGCGTGCACTGGGCGCAGCCGGCACCATTTCCAAACCATTTTCGCCGAACGACCTTCCGGCGCAGTTGCGCGCGATCTGGGACGCGCTGCCCGCGCACGCACGCGGTCAGCCGTAAGCCACCCTCACTCGCGCAAGGTGTCCCGCGTAGGCGTCGACCTGCGAGGCGACTGCCGCATGGTCCTGGGCACGTGCATCGATCTCGATCTGACGGCCGATCGCGGAAATCTTGTCGAATCCATACGACGCGCCGACGCCTTTCAGTCGGTGCCCGATCTCGCCCACCGCAGGGAAATCGGCCGCCGCGAGCGCGGCCCGCAACGCTTCCAGATCCCTGCGCCGGTTGGCGAGAAAATTCGGGATCAGCGGTTCCAGCTCGCGTGTCACGACCACGGCTGGTTCGAGCTCGTTCATCGGCAGCAGCAGGCTTCTTGGACGACCGCATTATACGAAGCGAAGACGTTCGCGCGTCGCGGTTGCGGTCGACGCTCAGTGGAAATCGCGCGATCGGACGGCGAACGGTCCGAGTCGATCTGCAAGCAGCCGGCTGTGATCGACGAGGCGATGCGCGACCAGATGCACGACCTCGCCATCGCGCTCGATCACGCCCTGCACCCCGAGCAGCCGGGCACCGAGCAGCTCGCGGCGCTGGCGCTCGGCAATGTCGCGCCAGACCACCACGTTGCTGCTGCCGGTCTCGTCTTCGAGTGTCAGGAAGATGACCCCGCTCGCGGTATCCGGTCGCTGGCGGCAGGTGACGAGGCCTGCGGTTCGCGCACGCCGTCCGTGCGGGATTGCGCGCAACGCTTCGGCGCTCGAGAGTCCCAGGCGGCGCAACTGCGTTCGCAGCAGCGCGAGCGGGTGCCGCCCGAGCGTCAAACCGAGGCTGGCGTAGTCGGCCACGATACCCTCGCCCTCCGAGGGCGGTGCAAGCGCCGCGGGCGCCTCCGGCAGCAGGACCGACGCCAGTGCGCCCTCGCCTCGCGACACGCCCGCAGTCGCCCAGTGCGCCAGACGCCGATGACCGGAAAGCGCGGCCAGCGCGCCGCCGTCGGCAAGGCGCGCGAGATCGCGGCGGTTCAATCCGGCGCGCCGCGCAAGATCCTCCACGGACTGGAACGGCCGCGACGCGATCACGCGCTGCGCCGCGCTTTCAGAAAACCCGCTGATCATGCGCATTCCCAGTCTGACGGCAGCGCCGGCGTTTCGCTCGCCGCCGGGAAAAGCGGCGGCCGGCCGCTCGAGCGTGCAATCCCAGTCGCTCACGCAGGCCTCCGGCGTACGCACCTCGACGCCGTGGCGCTGCGCGTCCTGCACCAGTTGCGCCGGAGCGTAGAACCCCATCGGCTGGCTGTTCAGGAGCGCCGCCAGAAACGCCGCGGGATGATGGCATTTGAGCCATGCCGATACGTAGACCAGCAGCGCAAAGCTCGCGGCGTGCGACTCGGGAAAACCGTACTCTCCGAAGCCGAGGATCTGGCGGTAGATCGCCTCGGCAAATTCCCGCCGGTAGCCGCGCTCGAGCATGCCGCGGACCAGGCGCTGCTCGAAGTGCTCGAGCCCGCCCTTTCTCTTCCACGCCGCCATCGATCGCCGCAGCCGATCGGCCTCGCCCGGCGTGAAGCCGGCGGCGACCATCGCGAGTTGCATCACCTGTTCCTGGAAAATCGGCACCCCGAGCGTGCGCTCGAGCACCTGCTTCACGGCTTCGCTCGGATAGGTCACCGCTTCGAGCCCCTGCCGGCGCCTCAGATAGGGATGCACCATGCCGCCCTGGATCGGGCCCGGGCGGACGATCGCCACTTCGATCACCAGATCGTAGAAACGCTCCGGCCTGAGCCGCGGCAGCATCGACATCTGTGCACGCGATTCGACCTGGAACACACCCACCGTGTCGGCCTGCTGGATCATCCGGTAGACCGCCGGGTCTTCGGAGGGCACCTCTTCGATGCGCAGCCCGGCCATCTGAAGCCCGCGGCGGATCGCGGACAGCATTCCCAGCGCAAGGACGTCCACCTTGAGCAGGCCGAGTGCGTCGAGGTCGTCCTTGTCCCACTGGATCACGGTGCGCTCGGGCATTGCCGCGTTCTCCACCGGCACCAGTTCCGAGAGTGCGCCGCGGGAAATGACGAAACCGCCGACATGCTGCGAGAGATGCCTCGGAAAACCGATCAGCTCCGCGGCGAGCGCGAGCAGGCGCGATACGAGCGGGTCGCCCGGATCGAGGCCGGCCTGCTGCAGGCGTTCCGGCAGCATCGCCTTGCCATCCCACCAGGAAAGCGTTCCGGCGAGCTGCTCGATCGCATCGAGTCCCATGCCGAGCACCTTGCCGAGATCGCGCACCGCGCTGCGCGGCCGATAGCAGATCACGGTGGCGGCGAGCGCGGTGCGTTCGCGTCCGTATTTGGAATAGAGGTACTGGATCACTTCCTCCCGCCGCTGGTGCTCGAAGTCGACGTCGATGTCCGGAGGCTCATTGCGTTCGCGCGACACGAAGCGCTCGAACAGCATCGACATCCGTTCCGGATCCACCTCGGTGATGCCGAGCGCGTAGCAGACCGCGGAATTGGCCGCCGAACCGCGCCCCTGGCAGAGAATTTCCCGGGATCGCGCAAAGCTCACGATGTCGTGCACGGTGAGAAAAAACGCCTCGTAGCGCAACTCGGCGATCAGCTCCAGCTCGTGGTTCACCAGCTCCTGCACCATGCGCGGCGTGCCGGAAGGAAACCTGCGTCGCAAACCCCGGTCGACGAGCTGGCGCAGCCAGGAGGCCGGCGTCTCGCCCCCGGGCACCAGTTCTTCCGGGTATTCGTAACTCAACTCGTCGAGCGAAAAATGGCAGCGCCGCGCAACTTCCAGAGTCTCCGCCAGCAGCTCGGGCGGATAGAGCTGCGCCAGCCTCGAGCGCAGCCGCAGGTGACGCTCGCCGTTGGGATGAAGCGAATGGCCGCATTCGGAGACCGGCCGCCCGAGGCGGATCGCGGTCAATGCGTCCTGCAGGCGGCGACGCGAGCGCACATGCATGTGCACGCCCCCCGCAGCCACCAGCGGCAGACCGGCCGCGTGGCCGAGCAGGCGCAGCGCATCGAGCCGCAACCGATCGTTCGGGCCGCACAGCAGTTCGGCCGCGATCCAGGCACGGTCGGGGAAATGCGCCGCAATCCAGCGTGCGTCCCGCTCCAGCCGGTCCCGTGTACCCGATTCGAGCGCATGCTCCGCTTCGCGTCCCGTCACGAGCAGCACCAGCATGCCGGATCCGCTTGCTGCTGCGAGATCCTCCCGCGTCAACGAATAGCGGCCCTTGCGCGAACGCCGCCGGCCGGCGGTGACCAGCGCGCCGATCGCGCCGTAGGAACGCCGGTCGGTCGCGAGCAAAGCGACCTTCAGTCCGTCGACGAGTTCCGCTTCCACCCCGGCGATCAGCTTCAAGCCGTGCTTCTTCGCCGCCACGTGCGCGCGCACGATGCCGGCGAACGAGCATTCGTCGGTGATCGCGAGCGCCGAATACCCGAGCGACGCGGCGCGCGCAACCAGTTCCTCGGGGTGCGAGGCCCCGCGCAGAAAAGTGAAATTCGAGACGCAATGAAGCTCTGCGTAGGCAGGCAGCTCAGGCAAAGATGCCATGCAGGAACCAGCCCCTTTCGCACTCACGAAAAATCCACACCAGAGAAGAGTCCCCGGTCCGCGCGATGAAGTAGTCGCGACGCACCTCGCCACCGTCCCACCAGCCGGACTCGATGCGCTCCGGACCGGCCAGCAGGACGAATTCGTCCTCCGCAAGACGGCGGGGCGTTTCGAGCAGCCACAGCGGCCGCTGTTCCGGCGCCGGATCTACCGGTGGAGAGTTCGCACCGGAACCCGGCAGGCATTCGAGCGCGACGGCCCGCGAGGCCAGTTCAGGACGGTGCTCGGCCCGGATCGCCAGTCCCTGAATCGCCTTTTCCCCCAGGCGCGCGGAGAGTCGCTCGACCAGTCGCGTCCAGCCTTCGCCCGTATCGCGTGCATCGTGAAAGAGCCCTGTGGTGCTTGCGTGCAGCGGCTCGAACCCGGCCGCTTCCAGGCGGATCGACTCCACGGGCGCCGCGAGTTCGAGTCTCGACAGATGCTCGCGCAGCAGCGCGGCAAAGTGCGTCGCATCGCGCGACGCCCTCGAGAACGGGACTGCGAGGCGCGTCGTTGGGGCGCCGCAATGCGCGAGCGACAGAACGAAGCCGCGAATTCCGGACTGCCGCGCGATGAGCGCGCCTTCGAGTTGCACCAGCAAGCGACGTGCCGCGAACAGCACTCCTGCGGCTTCGGCGACTTGCGCCGGCAGTTCGAGCCGTGCCGAAAACCGTGACGGTGGAACGAACGCCGAGCGCGGATCTGGAATCCTGCCGAGCGCACGGTCCAGATCGTCGATCAGGCCCTGGCCGAAACGGCGCGCCGCACCGTTGCGCGGCAATTGCAGCAACTCACCCAGCGTGCTCACGCCGAGGTTGCGCAGCAGGCGGAGGATTCCCGGATCGGCACCCGTGACTTCGACTGGAAGATCGTCGAGTTCCGCAGCGCCACCCGCCGCCCGCCAGAGCGCTGCCCGGGCGGTCGGCGCAAAAGCCAGCTGCACGGTGAAACCGAGCGCCTCCAGCCCCGAGCACAGCCGTCGTTCGAGTTGCCGCAGGCCGCCGAAGAGGCGCAGGCTTCCGGCCATTTCCGCCGCAAGCTGCTGCGGCGCCTCAAGTGAGACACGCGGCGTGAATCGGCCGAGCCAGGCCGCGATGCCCTCGAGAGTTTCCTGCTCGGCGCGCCGGTTGCGAGAGACGGTGCGCAGCGCAGGCGCAATCGCTCTCGCAGCCGCCAGCGACAGCCCCGGCGTCACGCCCGACGCCTTGGCAGCCGCGTTGCATGCGAGCGTCGAGCGGTTTTCGATCACCGCCCAAGGCCGGTCACGCCACCGGCTGGGGTCGTGGCCGCGCAACAGGGCTTCGAGCGGCAGGTGCGGGAAATGGAGTCCGATCCAGAACACGGAAAGCTGTCTTCACCGGAATGCTGAGCGACGTGCCGAGCGGCGCGCCGCGGCGCTTTAGAATCCTGGCGGTGAGCTGTCCGCCATTCGCTTCGAGCGCAATCCTCAGGCGGCAGGGAGAGTTTTCGTGCGCCGCCCGAGGAGCCCGGAACAGAATCGTGAACCCGGGGCTCGCTTCGGCAGCCACCGCGAGCCGTTTCAGTTCCACGTAACCCGTCGCCGGCAGCCACGCGAGCAGCGCATGGCAGCTGCCGGCGCGCAACACCTGTTCGGCCGCCCATAGCGCATCACGCCGGAGCGGCGTCCGTACCACTGCCAGGTGTTCGAGATTCACCCCGGCTGCAGCCAGCGCCGGCGCGTAGGGCAGATAAGGCGGCGCCAGCCAGGTGACGCGTTTGCCATCGAGGGTCAGCGCGGCCAGCGCCGGCAACAAGCACCGCAATTCCCCGACGCCTTCGTGCGCGACGAGGATCTCGGTAAGCGCGCCGACCGGCCAGCCGCCTCCCGGCAATTCGCGATCGAGCACCGCGAGCCCGCTCGGCACCGTCCGGTCGGTGTCGGCAGAGGGAGCGCCGCCGCGCCAGACCATCTGCCGGCGGAGAATGTCCTGAAGGGTCACCACGAGTACTGTATTTTTATACAGTACTGGCAGATCTTGCAAGGGGCGCCCGAAACCGGGCGACTCCGCCGGACGCTAGGTTTCAGCCCAGCGCTTGACCGCCCTGAGGATGCGCTCGTCGGCAAACCCGAGCTTCGCCATCACCGGAGCGCGTTCGAAGAATTCACCGTAGCGAAGGATCAACTCGCCCTCGAGCTCGCAGCAGCTGACGCCTGAGAAGCCCACGCGGCGGCCTTCGCTGCCGGCGATCTTGGAGACGTAGGAGAATTCGTAACGCGCATAACCAAGGCGGCGGTCGGAAAGCACTCCAGACAGGCGCCATTCGAATTCGCGCGCATCGCGGTAAAAAAACTCATGCACCATGCGCACGATCTCGGCGCGGCCGTGGAATTCGCCGTAGAAGCCGTCGTGATAGATGCCATCCGGCGTGAAGCAGGACGCGGCGCCGTCGGCATCGCCGCGGCAGATCGCTGCAGTCATGCGCCCGAGCAGGGATTCGAAGTCCATGTGATCTCCACGAAAATGGAAAAGCCCGGCCTCCTCGCGGAGACCGGGCTCTTCGGTATGGCCTGGCGGTAACCTACTTTCGCATGCGCAAACGGCACACTATCATCGGCGCAAACCCGTTTCACGGTCCTGTTCGGGATGGGAAGGCGTGGTTCCAGGCTGCTATCGCCGCCAGATTGAGCTTGGGCTCGAAGTCGACAGGCGATTTCGCCACGACGACGCGAGCCGCGATCCGGAAGAAGCAATTCGGGTAAGAGATTCACTCACCAAGCGCGAATCAACCGCTGCGGTGCTGGCCGTCTTAGGGCTTCGCACCGGCACTCACGGTTATAGGGTCAAGCCGCACGGGCAATTAGTACGGGTTAGCTGAAGGCCTCACAGCCCTTGCACATCCCGCCTATCAACGTCCTGGTCTTGGACGACCCTTCAGGGAGGTCAAGCCTCCGGGAAGTCTCATCTTGGGGCACGCTTCCCGCTTAGATGCTTTCAGCGGTTATCGCTTCCGCATTTAGCTACCCGGCAATGCCACTGGCGTGACAACCGGTACACCAGGGATGCGTCCACTCCGGTCCTCTCGTACTAGGAGCAGCCCCCCTCAAA
>MERB01000023.1:0-9332 GCA_001770475.1 Betaproteobacteria bacterium RIFCSPLOWO2_02_FULL_66_14
CGAAGGAGTTCCTGAAGCCGCTGGGCATGAGCAACTACCGGCTGGCGAAAGAGATCGGCGTGCCCGCGCAGCGCATCGGCGAGATTCTTGCCGGCAAGCGCGCCATTACCGCCGATACCGATCTACGGTTGTGCCGTTTCTTCGGGCTCTCGGATGGTTGGTGGCTGCGCCTTCAAGCTGACTACGACACTGAGACTGCAAAGGCGGCACTGGCGAGGACGCTTGCGAAGATCAAGCCGTGGAAGGAAACGGTCGAGGACGCTGCAGGCGCGCGCTGATCCCGATCCGCGTGCGCGGGCTGCGTGAGATTTGCGTGACTTTGTTGGGATCAGTCCGCACAAGTGCGGCGAAAGCGGCGACGTGCGGTCCGGTCGGGTTCCAATAAATCAGTTACTTGCCGACGGATGGCGCCCTACGAACCAAGGGGTCGCGGGTTCAAATCCTGCCGGGCGCGCCAAACAAATGAAGGGGTTGCGAGAGCGGCCCCCTCTTCATTTCAGCGCCTGTGACGGATTCCCGTCATCAACGGCGCCGTCCGCGGCGCGCGGCGCGCGGAAGCGATCCGCGTACGTGACCAGATGCGGTAAACGTTCGTACCGCCGGGCACGAGACGATCGCCGCGTAGGGCGGTCGTGCGTGACCGCGCCGCGCTGCCGCGGTGCTGGCGCAGGTCCCGATCGGGTCGCGGATTCGCCTCTGGTGAGTGAACGCTCGTGCGCGTTGCCGCTACGGAGCGTTTGGGACTAGAGTGGGAAGCATGTCCAGAAAGGCCCGAAGCACCGTTTCGCGCGTTGTTGCCTTCGACGGGCGCGCCGCATGATCGATCGCGGTGGCCAATTCCGGGTCCCATAACGATCCCTCGCAAAATCTGCGAGGCGTGAGCGGACTGAAGGTCAGGCCAAGGGGTCGGATCATGCCGAGCTTTCGCGAATGAAGATCCGCGTCCTGATCCGGGCGGCCAACCCCTACCTCGGGGTCGTCGGTGTCGTCGCGCTGCTCGCGATGTTGCTGGGGGCCATCTATTACACGTGGCTCGAGCTGCAATGGATCGCGTTTCTGGCGGGAATCCTGGTGGCGGCGGTTCTCGCTCTGGTCAGTCGCGCCTCGCAATCGGAATGGGTCCTCCTGCGGCGCACCGCGCAACTGGCCGCGTTGCGCGACAAGTTCGCCGAGGAAACCGTTGCGCGGACGGGCGCGGAGGAAAAGCTCGCCGCGGCCGATCGTGCCGGGCGCGAGATCGGCGAGGCGCTTCCGGCGATGCTGGCGCGAATCGACGGCGAGCAGCGCTGCCGCTTCCACAACCGCGCGTTCCGCAAGCTGACCGAGAAGGGTGTGCGCGCCATCGACGGACGCCCGTTGCGGGAAGTACTGGGTGCAGCGCATTACGCAGCGATCGCGCAGTACGTCGTGCAGGCGCTCGCGGGTCGTGCCGCGATCGTGGAGCGTACGCAATCGCTTCCCGACGGCACCACGGTATCGTTGCTCGAGCAATACCTCCCGCTATCCGACGAAACGGGTAAGGAGGCGGGATGTTTCCTGCTCGTGACGAACGCCGGTGGCGCGGTGGATCGGCCGGCGCTTTCGTCCGGCGGTGCGGAGCCGCTCGCGCCGGAGCGCGTCGAGGAGCAGGCGCTCTACGCCGATGCGATTGCGCGCGAACTCACGGAAGGCGAGAACATCGCGGTACGCCTGAAGGCGGCGCTCGAGAACGACGAGTTCCGTCTCTACGTCCAGACCATCATGCCGCTCGCCGGGGCGCCCGCACCGCCGTTCTTCGAGATTCTGAGCCGGCTGCAGGACGAGGAGAACAACCTGCTGCCGCCGGGCGTATTCGTGCCGCTTGCGGAAAATCACGGCCTGCTGCACCTGCTCGACCGCTGGGTGGTGCAGCGGCTGCTGCGCTGGGCGAGCGAAGCGCCGGCGCGCCGCAACGCGCTCTACAGCATCAACGTTTCGGCGACGACGCTCGGCGATCCCGGTTTCGCGACTCATGTTCGCGAGCAGCTGGCGGTTTTCGGTCTGCCCGGCGCAATGCTGTGCTTCGAGTTCGCCGAGACCGAGGTGCTGAACCGGCCGAATGCGGTGACCATCCCGATCCGCGAGCTTCGAGAAGCCGGCTGCCGGGTGGCGCTGTGCGGAGTCGGCAGAAATCTGATGCCGATCGGCATGCTCCGGCGCCTGCAGGTGGATTTTCTCAAGATCGACAGCCGGGTGATCTACAACATCGAACGCGATGCGGCAGAGCTTGCCAAGGTCCGAGCGATCGGGCGCGTGGCGCGAACGATGGGCATCGCCACGATCGCCGAGCTGGTGGAGAGCAACGCTGCGATTGAGCTGCTGCGCAGCGCGGGGATCGATTTTGCGCAGGGGTTTGCGATCTCGCAGCCGCGGCCCCTGCAGGAACTGGAGTAGTCGACGCGGCGGGCGGTCTGTGGTGCCTCGCCCAGGCAACCCCAGGCGTGGAAATGCGTCTTGAATCCCGCCCGGTTCCGGGATTCGCCCGGGCCGTGGAGGCCGTCTGATCGGGACGATGTCTCGATCGGGAGTCCGAAGCGCGGCTGCGCGCGGCGATGGCTCGACGCGCGCAAGCCGAGCATGAGACGGCGGCGCAGGCGCAGCTCGGTGCCGACCCGGCTGAACGCGCTACGGCATGATGCGCCAGCTGCCGTCGGCGCTGTAGCTCACCTTCGCATCCAGGAAGTAAGCGTGCAGTTCCGGGCGCAGCAGCTTGGCCGTATCGAAGCCCTCGCCCGAACGCGCACCGGTACTGCAGATGAAGACGATCGGCTTGCCGGTGGGCAAGGTGCCGATCCGCTTCTCCAGCTCCGCCATCGGAATATTGACCGCCCCCTTGATGGTTCCGGCGGCGTACTCCTTTGGCTCACGGATGTCGATCAGCAGCAGCGCGCCCGGGTTCTCCTTCAAGATGCGCTCGAAGGAAGCCGTCGATATCGAGCCCTTTTCCTTGCCTGGTTCGATGACGACGCCCGCGGTTGGCGCGACGCCCGCGGCGGCCGGCGCGGCGGCCACGGTCGAAGTGCCGTAGAGCTTCAGCCAGTCAGGGTGACCGAGTGAATAGGTCTTGACGTCGGTGTAGCCGAGCTTGCGGGCCTTGACGGCCGAATTGTGGCTCAGCACGCAGTCGAGTCCGCCGCAGAAAAAAATCAGCTCGGCAGACTTGTCCGCCGGCAGTTTGTCGACGTTCTTGTCGAAGTCGCTGTCGGAGATATGGACTGCCGTCGGGATGGTGCCTTCCTTGTCGACGGTGCGCTTGGGCCGGGCGTCGACCAGCACGGCCTTCGCCTGGTCGTCGATCAGCTTCTTGACGTACGCGCCGGCCACTGCGCCGATCTCGCCCCTGGCCACCCACTCGGGGTAGCCGTTCGTGTACACCTTGACGTTGGTGTAGCCCAGGGCCTCGGCCTTGAATGCCGAGTTGTGGCTCAGCACGCACTCGGGACCCTCGCAGTAGAAGATCAGCAATGTGTTCTTGTCCTGCGGCAGCTGATCCTTCATCTGCTCGAACTTGTCGTCCGGAATGTTGATCGCGCCGTGAATGTGGCCGGGGTTGAACTTGCGCCCGGCAGGCCGCGCGTCGATCAGCATCACGCCCTTCTTGGCGGGAATGTCGACCCACTGTTTGACGAACGCGTAGTCGACCAGGTGCTTGTAGTAACTGGCCTGCGCGGACTTCAGGTTCTGCGCCGCTTGGGCGTGCGCCGGTGTCGTCCAGACGGCGGCGGGCAGCGCGACGGGCAGAGCCAACGCCAGCGCGATTGCAAGACGGTTCAATTGCGTACGCATGGTCATCTCCTAAGTAGTCAATCAAGCCTTCATTCAGATCACGGTGAATTTCTCAGTCGATTCGTTGTAGCGGACCGCGAGATACCAGAGCAGCAGGATGGCGAAGCTCACCAGATAGGCCCATTGCCAGCCGCCGAGCATGTCCGGCAGATAGGCCTGGACGCCGACCTTCGTGAACTCGTTGCCGTCTAGATTCACGTCGTGCGTCATGACGTCCCAGTAGCGCAGCAGACCCGAGAACGTCGATCCGCCCCAGGCGAAGAAGATGATTGCCACCCAGAGCTTGAGATGTCCCTCGCCGGCGCGCCACATCGCGCCCGTTGCACAGCCGCCGGCGAAGATCATGCCGACGCCAAAGACCGCTCCGCCGAGCAGCGAGCCGACCCAGAACGTCGGCGGAATGGCAATGTAGGGATCGATCACCTTGTTCTGAAACAGCAGCGAGGCGAGCGGGACGGCGATCGCAAGCGCCAGGATGAGCGCCTTGGTCATGTCGCCCTCGGCCGTCATGAACGGCTCGCGAAAACCGCGTGCGAAGCACAGGCGCGAGCGGTGCAGGATGAAGCCCAGCGCGAAGCCGGCGCTCACGATGACTGCGCGGTTCGACAATCTCTCGTCTGCGGCGTGTGCCCAGAGGAGCGTCCAGAGGACGATTACCGCCGCGATGAGGATGCCGAAGAGCGGATAGCGCTCGCGTGACGAGGCTTTGCCCGGCGCGGGCGCCTGCATGCCCCAGGTGACGTGGTCGAGCGTCCAGGCCAGGAGCTTGAGGCCGACGACTGCGCCGGCAATGAGGCCCAGCGCCATCACCCAGCCGGCCGGCGAAGAATGCACTACCGGGGTGAAAAATCCTCCAGTCGTGCAGCCGCCGGCGAGCGTGGCGCCGACGCCCATCAGGGTTCCGCCGACCGCCCCCCAGAGGTATTCGAGTTTCGGTGCGCGGTTGATGCCGAACTGGCGGGACATCAGGGCCGCCGCAAAGGCTCCCGCCAGCAGGGTGATGTTCATCAGCGACATCCGGTGCATCAGCGGGCCGTCGAGTTCGGCTCTGATCTTGAGCGCCTCGCCAAGGCCGATCGCGCTGTTGAACCAGTCGCCCCACAGCCTGAGCCCGCCGAAGACGCCCCAGAACAGGCCGCTGATCATCAGGCCGAGAACGACCATCACGAGCAGGATGGCGCCCAGATAGGGCGACCAGGGCTCTACGAAAATGCGTTCGTAGTCGGCCTTCAACCCGCCGTTCCAGAACGCGCCGTCTGGCATGCTCAGCTGCAGCTGGCCGGCGAATCGCCGTCCTTGGCGCCCTTGTTCAGGAAAGCTTTCACATCTTCGAGCAGTTCCTTTTCGGGCACATCGGCGAACTTGGCCGCGGCCGCGTTCGACGCCTTGATGCCGTCGCGGTATTGCTTGCTGAAGTAACGTGTGACGGGCTCTTTGCCCTTGAGGTGCTTGTCGGCCTGGAGGTAAGCGCCCCATTCCGCCTTGGTTCTGTCGCTGGGCGAAACCGGTTTCTTCATCTCGGTGTTGTGGCATGAGGTGCACACCTGGCGGTAGTAGATGCGCCCGCGCTTCCAATCGGCCTCGTAAGCGGTAGCTGCGCTCATCGCGGTGGCGCCCAAGACGGCCACCGCCACTGTCCACGCGAATCTGCTTTTCATCTGGATATCTCCTGTGCGTCGAATGGATGGATTCCTCGTATTCGGTCAGGCGCCCCTTTGCTCGATGCCTGCGGCCGCCGATTCGTCGGCTTGCACCTCTTCCCAGCCGGTGATCATGGCTTTGAGGTGCGCCGCCGGTGTATGGCCGGCGGTGATCAGGTAGACGTGAACGATGAGGAACACCAGCATCAGGAAAGCGGCGGCGGTGTGCAAATACGCCACCCACTCGAGCGAAAGGAATCCGTCCGCGCCCCAGTCCGCCCACTGGTCGTAGAAGATGTAGAACCAGCCCGTGATCCAGGTGAGCGGGCCGATGAACAGCATGACGCCCAGATACGCCAACCGCTGCAGCGGGTTGTGTTTTTTCAGCGTGGTGACCCGGAAAGGGTGTGGAGCGTTGCTGAAAATGCCGGTCAGGTAATACCGGATCATGGCGTCGACCTTCTGCATCGTCGGGACGTACTGCTTCCATTCCCCGGTGGTCAGGTGCCAGAAGATGGCGAATACCCAAAGGCCGACGAGGGTCCAGGCGGCGATGGTGTGGTAGGCGACCGCCTTTTCGAAGCCGAAGAGCCGATAGCTGCCGTGCACCTCGAAGCCGGTGAGCAGCAGGAACATGATCAGGGCCGCCTGCGCCCAGTGCCAGAAACGTTCGAAACGTTTGAAGATGTAGATTCTGTTCGCAGTCATGGTTTCACTCTCTCCAGCCGCGGACGATGCGCAGGCCGCCGTGCAGCAGCACGCCAAGGAGCGCAAGGGCTGCCGCGGACCAGCCGAGCAGATCCAGCCACGGCGCCGCGTCGCGGCGGGGCAGGTACACGCCCTTGATGTCCTTGAGGCGGCCGTCTCTGCTGTGGCACTCGGCGCAGCCGACGGCTTTTTCCTTGGGCGCCACCATGTGCGACAGCGGCCAGTACATCTCGGTCTGAACGAAGTCGAACTTGCCTGAGAAGGGCAGACCGAAATCCTCCATGCCGGTCTCGATCGCTTCCGCCCAGTCCAGGTGTTTCCAATACGCGGTCGGCGTGTCGCCGGCAGTGTGCGGCGTCACCAGGTTCATGTTCACGCTGTCGTAAGGCTGCGCGCCGCGGCTGACTTTGAACGGCCAGATGCGCGACTTGCCGTCGGTCGGGCTGCCGCCGATCCTGTTGATGCCGATGACCCCGTCGGTCCTCTCCAGTTTGTCGCCAACCAATGTGTACGTGACGTGGCCGTTGAACCAGGCGTACTCCGGCATCACGTTTTCGGCGATGACGAAGTCGCCTTTCTTCGCGTCGTAGATCACGCGGCCCTTCTCGTCTTTGACGACGAGCGGCTTGCCGTCCGGTCCCCGCTTGCCGGCGGTCGACCAGTCCCAACTCATTTTGGTGGGCACACCGCCGCGCGCCATCGCCGGGATATGGCAGGTCTGGCAGGCGATCTTGCGCGCATGGGCGTTCAGACGCGCTTGAACCTTGTGCGGCGTGACGCCGTGGCAGGACTGACAGGTTGCGGGATTGCGCTTATCGGTCTGGCCGCGCACCATCGCGCCTTTTTTGTCCATGGCGGTCGGCGTGTAACGGGAACCCGGAATGTCGTGCGACGAAGTCGCGTGGCAGGTGGCGCAGGTGAAGTCGGCGCCCGTTGCGTCCATGTGGACATCGAGCGGCTTGTCCGGCGCCGAGAGCGAACTGTCCAGGTCGCCGTGCTTGACGCCATCGCCGCCGCCGCCGAAGAAATGGCAGGCGCCGCAGGTGTCGCGGCTGGTCTTGCCGACTTTCTGCGCCACTTTCCGCAGATCGACCGGCTTCACGATGTTTCCGGAGCCTTTGGGGATTTCCCGTTCCTCGGAAGCCGGATGCCCCGACAGTCCAGGCTGCTTCCTGTAGTCGCCCGTGGTGTCGTGACACACCAGGCAGTCCACGTTCTGCTCCGAAGTGAAATCGAAATCCTTGTCCTGCCAGCCATAACCGACGTGGCAGGCGGTGCAGAACGGGTAATTGGCGCGGATGGAAACACAATAGTTGTTGACGAGCGTTTTCTTGCCCAGACGCTGTCCGGTGTCCGGATTGACGAACTCCCAGGTCCAGTGCTTGGTTCGATGCACCTGCCTGGCGGCCTCGGTGTGACAGATGAGGCAGGCTTTGGTGACTTCGGGGCCTGATTTGAACTCGCGCTGCAGTTCCTTGAACCTGGCGTGATCCGCCGTCGTGTTGAGCTTGACCGGAGGCGTTGATCCGGAGTCGGGCATGCTGGCATGACCGACGCCGATCCCGATGACGCCCAGGCCTCCGAGCATGAGCGCGGTCAATCGGCCGCGGAAGCGATCTGCTTTCATGTGTTCGTCGATTCCTGCATGTCAAACATTGCGAATGACGAAACCCGCAGGCATCTGCACAGTGTTCGCAGCTTCGAATTCGGATCGGGGATGCGGTTGCTGGGTAATGCAATCGCGTCGTCAGCGGCACTTGCTGCCGTCTCAAGAACAACTGCTGCGGTGCTGCGGTTCACCCTTTCCCCTACGTCGATAGGAACGGCGGGTCTGCTCACCACCAACTTTGCGCGTTGCAGCACAAACCATCTTGACGGCGATCAAGAGTATTAGCGTTACCTAATAGAGAGCCGTTGGCTCTGGCGCGCGGAGATCTCCGTTTCATACGCGGGACTTGGTCGCCGCCCATGCGCGCGGGTTTCGTCTAAGATTCGCGCCAACCGATCCTGACGGCGAAATCGCCTCACGTTGGAGTGGTTTTTCGAAACGATTCGTGAGGACGGTTTCGTTCGTCCGATGGGTCGGTCGTTGACTTCGAATAACAACCGAAAGGACTTCGAACCATGGCAAGCAAAAGAGAGCTTCTCGCCGCCACCGTCGCCGTTCTTTTCGCAAACCTCGGCAACACGCTTCCCGCCGACGCTCACGAAACCGGCGGGGTTGCCGCGCGACTCGGCAAGGTGGAATTCCGCGTGTCCTGCAACGCCGCCGCGCAGAAGGAATTCGAAATCGCGATGGCGTATTACCACTCGTTCGCGTGGCCGGAAGTGAAAGCCGCGCTCGAGCGTGCGATCAAGGCGGACGCGAGTTGCGGCATGGCGCACTGGGCGCGCGCGCTCGCTACGCTCGACAATCCGTTCCTGTGGCCCGGCAGTCTGACGCCAAAGGTGCTGGCGGATGCGCAGGGTGCAATCGAAGCGGCGCGCGCGGCGGGACTCGGGACCCAGCGCGAGCGCGACTATGTCGAGGCGCTTGCCGCGTTCTTCCGGGACCTCGACACGCTGAATCACCGGACGCGCGCCAAGGCGATGGAGGACGCCATGCAGCAGGTCGCGGCCAGGTCTCCGGAGGATACCGAGGCGACCATCCTGCACGCGCTCGTGCTGTCCGCGAACTTCGATCCGAGCGACAAGAAGTACACCAATCAGTTGCGCGCCGCGCAGCTGCTCGAGCCGATCTTCCGCAGGCAGCCCGATCACCCGGGCGTCGCGCATTACCTGATTCACAGCTACGACTATCCGCCGATCGCCCTGCAGGGTCTCGATGCGGCGAAGCGCTATTCGAAGATCGCGCCGGACGCAGCCCACGCGCAGCACATGCCGTCGCACATCTTCACTCGCGTCGGCTTCTGGCGCGAGTCGGTGGATTCGAACCGCCAGTCGGCGAAGGTCGACGGCGACCGGACCCTCAACAGCCCGCACGCCTACGACTACATGGTCTACGCGCTGATGCAACTCGGCAGGGACGGCGACGCGAAGCAGATCCTGGCGCACGCCGCCGGCGTTGCGAAGAAGCCGGAACACGTCGCGGCGGCCTACGCGTACGCGGCGATGCCGGCGCGCATCGCTCTGGAGCGCGGCGACTGGAAACGCGCCGCGGGCCTGCGACTTGACCCGGCG
>MERB01000023.1:9347-36490 GCA_001770475.1 Betaproteobacteria bacterium RIFCSPLOWO2_02_FULL_66_14
CGGCCGAGACCTACCCGTGGAAGGCGTATCCGCAGGCCGAAGCAGTCAACGCGTTCGCGCGCGGGGTCGGCGCGGCGCAGAGCGGAGACACGGGCGCGGCACGAAGCGAGGTCGAGCGTCTGCACTCGCTGCGCGATCTCGCCACCGCAATGAAGATCGGTTACTGGGCCGAGCAGATCGACATTCAGGCCCAGGTGGTCCGCGGACTCGCGGAGCGGGCCGCGGGCATGGCGGAAGCGGGCCTGTCGACCCTGCGCAAGGCCGCCGGGCGCGAGGACGCCACCGAGAAGCACGTGGTCACGCCCGGGCCGGTTCTTCCGGCGAGGGAGATCGTGGCGATGCTACTGCTGGAGTCCGGAAATGCGGTCGCTGCGCTCGCCGAGTACGAAGCGGTGCTTGCGAGGGAGCCGAACCGCTACCGCGCGATCGCAGGCGCAGCGCAGGCCGCCGACAAGGCGGGCGATGTGAAGAAAGCGGCGAATTATGCGAAGCAGGTTCTGGAACTGACCGCCACGGCCGACACCGCGCACCCGGAAATCGCCATGGCCAGACGTATGCTCGGCATGTGAAAGGACTGCGCACAGCGGGCGCGGCGGCGCTGATCGCCGTCGCGCTCGCAGGCACATCGCACGCGTTGCGCGCGGACGAGAGCGACCCGCTTCCGGTGCCGACGGGGACTCCGCGCGAGCATGCGGTCATCGCGTACAACGCCGGCGTGAGGCTCCTCGTCGAGAAGCGCTACGCCGAGGCGCAGGCCGGGTTCGAAGCGGCGCTCGCGCTCGACGAGCGACTTGCCGAGGCGCACAACAATCTTGCGTTCAGCCTGCGCATGCAGGGCCGGGAGCACCTGGCGCGCGCGCTCAGGCATTACGATCGCGCGCTCGAGTTGAAACCCGATCTCGCCCAGGCTTACCTCTACCGGGGCGTGCTCTTCACCCAGATGGGCGATCTGACGCGCGCTCGTGCCGACTACGAACGGCTTCGCAGTCTCGACCGCCACCGCGCCGCGCAGCTCGAAGCGGCGATCGAGCGTCGTGCCGCCGGCGACGGATCGGCCGGAGTCGCCCCGCAGTACGAATAGGCGGGCACGATTGCGCCGCCTCCGGCGCGTCGCATAATGGGCGTTTGGAGGCCCCACTGAACCTGAAGCGTCGCAGCGCGCTGCTGCTCGCGGTCTGCAGCGCGCTTCTGCTCGCCGCCTGCACCGGCGTGGTGGTGCACGAGACGCGCTCGGAATACTCGCGCATCCGCGTGGTCGATCACGGCAGCCAGCGGGCGCTGTACTTCGTCGGCGACGCGGACCTCGACGTGGTCGAGACGCTGATCGACCTGCGCCAACCGCACGTCCTGCAGCATGCCTATTCGCGCACCGCGATGGCGGGGCTGCTGTATCGCCCCGAGCCGTCGTCGTGCCTGCTGATCGGGCTCGGCGGCGGTGCAATCGTGCGCTTTCTCAATCATCACTGGCCGGCGCTCGCGCTCGACGTGGTGGAAATCGACCCGGAAGTGGTGCGAGTGGCGCGCGAGTACTTCGGCACGGTCGAATCCCCCGGGACGCGAATCCACGTCGCCGACGGGCGCGAGTTCCTCGAGCGCAGCACGGCACGCTATGACCTGATCCTGATCGACGCGCACCTGCATCCCGACGCCCGTACCGACAGCACGGGACACCCCTTGAGTCTGCGCAGCGACTCGTTCTACCGCAGCGTGCAGGATCGACTCGCACCGGGCGGCGTGGTGATGTTCAACATGATCGCGGGACGCGATTCCGCGTCGTACCTCGAAAGCCTTCGCGGCGCGTTTCCTGCGGTGGACGTCTACCGGCCTGCGGGAACCGGAAACATGATCGTGTTTGCCTCGCCGCGCGACCCGCTGGCGAGCGAAGCCGAACTGCGCGCGCGGGCCCGGGCGCTCGATCGGCGCGGCGGATTCGGATTCGCCTTCGCGGATCTGCCCGGTGCGCTCACGCCGTCCCGCGCGCCGGATGGTTCTTCGCGATGACCTGGCACGCCCTCCGAGGCCGATCGATCAGCTTCGCGACCAGACCACGCGCTCGCGCAGCCATTGGTCCACGCGATCGGTGTGCGCTGCAGACGCGGTGACGATGGCGTAGTAGCCGCTGCGGGTCGGCTGCGCGAGCGCATTCCAGCCGGACATGCTCGCGGTTTCGCGTCCGCGCAGCGCCTTCCCCGGCACGAAGATGAGCGTCGCCAGTCCGTGCGGCGTATCGAACACCACGTGCCAGCCGAAGCCGTCCTCGACCGGGCAGAGCCGAACGTAGCGCACCGTGCCGAGCGACTCGTTCAGCGTCGCGCCCAGTTCGCGCAGGACGGCCTGAAACGCTTCCGGGCCGGCGTTGCGCAACGTGGTGAGCGATTCGGGTTCGAGCACGACGTGCTCGATCGCGAGCCGCGCGTACTGGCCTGAAGGACTTTGCGCGTTCCACGCGATCCAGCCGAGGCCTACGCCGAGCGCGACGCTTGCCGCAAGAGCCCAGGCGCGCCACGCCGGTCGCAAATGTCGCGACCGGAAAATGATGCGATCTTCGAGGCCTTCCGGAACCGGCGCGGTGAGGGCGAGATCGAGCGCCGCCTCGGTCTCGTCGACCTCGCGCGCAAACGCGTCGCAGGCCGCGCAGCCTGCGGCATGCTTCCCGGCATCGGGCGGCAGGCGCCGGGGATCGGCCAGTTTCAGGCGGCGAAATTCGAGGCAATTCATGATCCGGTTCCACGCACCGCGTTGGCGCTGGCAAAGCGCTGGCGAAGTGCCTGGCGCGCGCGCGTGAGGCGAGTCATCACCGCACCCTCGCTCGTGCCGAGGATGCCGGCGATTTCAGCGCAGGTAAATCCGCCCAGCACCTGAAGCAGGAGCGGTTCCCGGTAAGTTCCCGGCAGCCGCGAGACCATCTCTTCGGTCTCGAGTCGCTCTGCGAACGAGAGCATCTGCGGCAATTGGTTCTCGTCCACGTCGTCCAGGCTCAAGTCGTTCCTGCTGCGCGAACGGCTTCGCAAGTATTCATTCCTCACGATCGCCATGAGCCAGACCTTCGCCTGCGACGGGTCGCGCAGATCGGACCACGCATTCCACGCCCGCAGGCAGGCGTCCTGCACGATATCCTCCGCCAGGTGCCGGTCGCGGCATAGCCAATATGCGAACCGGTACAGGATCGCGCCGTAGGCGCGCACGGCCTGCTCGAATTCATCGCGCTTCGGACTGATGAGCGGCTCCTTTTCACGCCAGACACCAATGAGACCCTGGTTGCCCACAGAACCTTACAGAATTCCGCGCCTGTAAGGAAATCGACCCTCCGCGGGTCTAACCCCAGGTATCACCCCACAACCGTTCAATGGAGGACAGGATGACGAATCGGGATTTGCTGCTTCGCACCGCGATTGCAGGTGTGTTCGCCGCCGGCATGACGTTGGGCTCGGGCGCGATGGCGCAGGACAAGAAGGACATGGAGAAGTGCTGGGGCGTCGCGAAAGCGGGGCAGAACGACTGCGGCAGCAACAAGACGGCGCATTCCTGCGCCGGCCAGTCGAAGAAGGACTACGACACCAACGACTTCAAGGTCGTGAAGACGGGCACCTGCGTGCAGATGGGCGGCAGCCTGAAGCAGGGCGAAGCCGGCAGGATGGCGAAGGACAAGAAAGCCTGATCTTGCGCCTCAGCGGAGCCGGAATCGGGTTGCGCGCGCCGCATTACGCGGATTTCGCGGCGGCGCGCCAGCCCGTCGGCTGGCTGGAAGTCCACAGCGAAAATTACTTCGGCGCAGGCGGCTACGACCTGCAGGTGCTCGAGCGGGTTCGCGCAGACTATCCGGTCAGTCTCCACGGCGTCGGACTCGGTCTGGGTTCGGCCCAGGGTTGGGACGAAAGCCACCTCGATCGGCTCGCGAGGCTGGTCGAGCGCGTGCAACCGGCGCTCGTCTCCGAACACCTCGCCTGGAACGCGGTGCCTGGAATGACGTTCAACGATCTGCTTCCGCTACCCTACACGAAGCAGTCGCTTGCGCTCGTCGCCGCGCGCCTGCAGCGGGCGCAGGAGCGGCTGGGGCGGCGCATCCTGATCGAAAACATTTCCGCGTATCTCGAATTCGAGGCGAGCACGATGGGCGAGGGGGAATTCATCGCGGAACTCGCGCGCCGTACCGGATGCGGCGTCCTGCTCGATGTGAACAACCTGTACGTGAACCAGGTCAATCATGGCTCGGACGCGATCGCCACGATGCGCGCGCTGCAGCCAGCGAGCGTGCAGGAGATCCACCTCGCGGGGTATCTCGCGACCGAGGATGGGCTCGTCGATACGCATGGCGATCGGGTCTCGGATCCGGTGTGGCGACTCTACGACGCGGCGCTCGAGCGGTTCGGCGAGGTGCCTGCGCTGATCGAATGGGACACGGACATTCCGCCACTCGAGGTGCTGCTCGCAGAGGCGGCAAAGGCCGACGCGCGCATGGAGGGACTGCATGCACGCGCTGCCTGAACTGCAGGACGGGTTCGCCGCTGCGCTTGCGGATGCTGCGCGCGCCCGGGACCTGAGCGGCCTGTTCCGCGGGCCGCGCGGGCGGACGCTTGCACGGCTCGCGATCTACCGCGGCAACGTCTACGGCAATTGCACGAAGGCGCTTGAATCGGCATTCCCGATCGTGCGCAAAATCGTCGGTGAGGGGTTTTTCGAAGCGCTGGCGCACGCGTTCGTGAAGGCGCAGCCTTCGTCCAGCGGCGATCTCAACCGCTATGGCGAGCGTTTTGCCGAATTTCTCGCCGGATTCGCGCCGGTCGCCGATCTGCCGTACCTGCCCGACGTGGCGCGAATGGAATGGTTCGCGCACCGCGCGTACTTCGCGGAGGACTCCAGCGCGTTCGACACGGTTGCGCTGCGGAACGTGCCGGCTGAGCGGTACGCGACGCTTCGGCCGAAGCTGGCGGCCGGCTGCGCGTTGCTCGCATCCGACTGGCCGCTGGAACGGCTCTGGAGCGTCCATCAGGACGGCTACGCGGGTGGGTTCGAGATCGATCTCGACGCCGGTCCGGACCGCGTCCTGATTCATCGACCGCGCTGGCGCGCCGAGGTGATTTCGATTCCGCCTGGCGATCACGCGTTTCTCGATGCGGCGATCGCCGGCCGGACGCTCGGCGAATCCCTCCATGCCGCTGCGACCGCCGATCCGGATTTCGACCCCTCGACCGCGCTGGCGCGCTGGATCCATGCTCACATCATTACTGCCCTGGTATGACCGCGGCCTGGGCTGGCTGCGGGGTTTCGGCCACGTGGTCGATCTGGCCATCCGCTACGAGGTGGCGCAGGCGTTCTTTCGCTCGGGACTCGTCAAGATCCGCAACTGGGACGGGACGATGTATCTGTTCCAGAACGAGTACCGCGTTCCGCTGCTGCCGCCGGAACTCGCGGCGTGGATGGGGACCTTCGGCGAACTCGTATTCCCGCCGCTCCTCGTGCTCGGGCTGGCGGCGCGTTTCTCGGCGCTCTCGCTGTCGTTCGTCAATCTCGTCGCCGTGGTCTCGTTCTGGCACGTGTTGCACGACAACGAGGCCGCGCTCGCCTCGCACCTGTACTGGGGATTGCTACTGCTCGTGACGCTGTGCCACGGTCCCGGAAAGCTTTCGCTCGACACCCTGATCCGGCAGAAGCTCGCGCGCTGAGCCGCAAACGGTCAGTTCGATTGGCAGGCGAGCTTCAGGAACGCCGCGTCGCCACTGTCCTCGAGCACCGGTTGCCAGGGCCTTGGACGGTGGGTCGCTGAAATCACGCCGCCGGTAGCGTACTCGCCGGAATGATCGGCGTGCGAAATCAGCCGCACCCTCCTGCCGACGCAGTCGTACTCCCGCAGCACGCTGGTCGAATGCAAGCGTTGCCCCTCCGGCGTGAAATCGCCGCGCGCGAAGTTGTACATCCCGTGCATCGACACGATCGCGCCGTGCTTGTGGATGGTTGCCGGATCGGCGTAAGAGGAGTGAATTCCGTTGTCCGCCGAAACGAGCGTCCAGTCGGCCCAGCCGTTGCGCCACGGGACAAGCAGGGCGACGGCGCAGCCGGCCGCGATCGCAGCCGCTTTCAAGTCCGGGCCGCGCCGACCAGGGCGCAGGACGCGCGGTGTCCCGACTGCTCTCCGATCGCAAAACCCATCGAGAGCGCGTTCGTGAACGCGGCGCGAAACGCATCTCCGCCGTGCCAGTGACGCGCGAAAGGCGTCTCCAGGTCGATCAGCAGGCGGCGGACGACCGGAGCGGTCATTTCAGGCGGTGAGGGCTTCGGCGACGAAATCCATCCGGTCCTGGCCCCAGAACATCTCGTCCCCGACGAAAAAGGTCGGCGCGCCGAACACGCCTCGAGATACCGCTTCCTCCGTATTCCGGATCAACGCCTGCTTGATCTCCGCGTCCGAAGCGAGCGCAAACATCTCCGCGGGGTCGAAGCCTGCCGCCGAAAGCGCCGCAGCGAGCACTTTTTCGTCCCGCAAGTCGTTCGCCTGCCCGAAAAGGGCATCGTACATGGCATCGACGTATGGAACGAACCGGACGGGGTTGCGCATCTGCAGGCCGATCGCGCCGCGCATCAACGCGAGGGTGTTGACGGGAAAGCCGGGCGGGAAGGCGAGCGGCACGTCGTCGCGCCTCGCATAACGCGCGAGATCACCGAGCAGCCATCTCCCCTTGGCCGGGATCGTGACCGGACTCGCGTGGCCCTGTGCCTTGAACACCCCGCCGAGCAGCATCGACTTGTAGGCGACGCTCGCGCCGGTGCCGGCGAGAACTTTCGGCAACCGCTTCCATGCGAGATACGCCGCGGGACTGCCGAGATCGAACCAGAATTCCATCAGCTTCGACATGGTTTTTCTCCATCTTCAAGAGGCGCAACCTCCCGCAGGCCGCACGCGCCGAACCGCGTGATCCGTCGCCGCGCGCGAAACACGCGGCCATGACCACTCGTCGCAGCTTAGTATAGTCCCATCGACTCGACCGATTCCACGAGGGGAAACCGTTGACCTACACCGTCGAGCAGCACGTCGCGCTCAAACGCGTCACCGAATTTGCCGCGTCGCCCTGCGGCAGCTGGCTCGCGGTTTCGGTCCAGCGACTGGATCGCGACGGCGCGAAATACGCAAGCGATCTCTGGAAGGTTCCCACCGACGGCGGCGCTGCGGTGCAGCTGACGCGCGGCGATTCGAAGGATTCCGCGCCGTGTTTTCGCCACGACGGCGCGCTTGCGTTCCTGTCCAACCGTCTGCCGAACGAAGTCAAGCCCGATGAGGAAGCGGAAAAGCGCATGCAGGTGTGGCTGCTGCCGAGAGAAGGCGGCGAGCCGCGCCAGCTCACAGACGAGCCGCTCGGAGTGGAGTCGTTCCGGTTCGCCAAGGGCGCAGATCGAATGGTGGCCTTCGCGCCGGTGATTCCGGGGATCGAGCACGACAGGCAGCGCGAAACCGCGACCGCGCGATCCAAGCACGGGCCGAGCGCGCGGCGATTTCGCGCGCAGCCCGTACGGCACTGGGACCATTGGCTGCACGAGAATCCGGACCTCGCATCCACGCGTCTGGTCGCGTACGACGGGAGCGGGCAGAACCGCGTCGACCTTACGCCCGAGGCGCAGCGCGAGTTTGCGATCGAGCCTGCGCTCGACGTCTCCGAGGATGGCCGCCTCGCGGTGGCGACTCGTCATAGCATCGGCAAGGACCGCGAGTTGGACACGACCTTGCTGCTCGTAGAGATCGAAACCCGAAAGGCGCGCATCCTCGGCGAAGCGGAGAACGTGAATCTGGAAGCGCCCGTGTTTTCGCCGGATGGACGTTGCATCGCGGCGACGCGCGTGACGCGCAGCCCGAGCGTCGCGATCCGCCCGCTCGCGACCGTGATCGACGTTGCGACCGGCGCGATGCGATCGATCGCCGAAGGTTGGGACCGCTGGCCGCAAGTCGAGAACTGGAGCCGCGACGGGCGCTACCTGATCGCGACTGCGGACGACGAGGGCCACACGCCGGTCTTCCGGATTGCGGTGGCCGACGGAGCCGTGGAGCGGCTCACTTCACGCACGGCCGGCGGCGCACACGGACATCCGGTCGAGTTGCCCGACGGTCGGATCGCGGCGATCCGGTCCACGCTGCTCGATGCGCCCGAATGCTGCGTGGTCGCGCCGCGCGCGGAATCCGCGCCGCAACCGCTCGCGCGCCTGTCGGGATTCGTGAGCGCGGAAGAATGGGCGAGCGTGGAGACCTTCAGCACGCCCTCGACCGACGGCACGCCGATCCACGGTTTTCTCGTCAAGCCACGCGATTCGAAAGGACCGCTGCCGCTCGCGTTCTGGATCCACGGCGGGCCGATCGGCATGGACACCGATGGCTGGCACTGGCGCTGGAATCCGCTGCTGCTCGTCGCGCAGGGCTACGCCGTGGCGCTGCCGAACCCGCGCGGCTCGACCGGTTTCGGCCAGGACTTCGTCCAGGGCATCTGGGGAAACGTCTGGGGCGATCAGTGCTATCGCGACCTGATGGCGGTGGCAGACGCCTTGTGCACGCGCACCGACGTCGACGCCGGGCGCACCATGGCGATGGGCGGATCGTTCGGTGGCTACATGACCAACTGGATCGGCACGCAGACCGATCGCTTCGCCTGCCTCGTGACGCACGCGAGCATCGCGACGATGGCGCAGTTCACCGGCGTCACCGATCACCCGGCTTGGTGGTATCTCGAGATGGGCGGTGAGAATCCCTACGCCGACCCGGAGCGCTTCGACCGCTACGCGCCGATCCGTCAGGTGTCCAACTGGAAGACTCCGGCGCTCATCATTCACGGCGAGTGCGACTACCGCTGCCCGGTCAACGAGGCGCTGAACCTCTTCGAGGCGCTGCAGTACCACGGCGTGCCGAGCGAGCTGCTCGTGTTCCCGGACGAAAACCACTGGATCCTGAAACCGCGCAACGTCGTCGCGTGGTACGAAGCCGTGATCGAATTCATCGGGCGCCACCTCGGGCGCTGATTCGGGCGCACGCCGGCCCGTACCGCCGGTGGATGGGGATCACTTCCTCTGGAGCGTATCCAGCATTTCGTTCAACGAGTTGGCGAGATCCTGGAACGCGTCCTTCTCCCGCAGGTGTACGCGCGCCTTGGCGTTTCCCGACTTGACCTCGTCGATCACCCGCTTCACGTGATAGATGGAGCCCGCCACTCGGTGCGTGATGAACAGCGACCAGCCCGCGATGACCAGGATGATGATCACGTTGATCAGGCTGAGTGACACCCACAGGTTGTAGAGGTCGCTATACCTTTCTTCGATGATCTCGGGCGGCAAGGTGGAGTTCTGGAGGATGAAGTCGTAGCTGTTGACCACGTAGGAGTAGTAGAAATAGGCCGTCACCACCACGCAAAAGAATCCGGCGAGGACGATGAACGCAACGACCTGCCCCTGAAAACGCGGGTTGATCAGCAGCGAGGCCTTGCTTCTGTGCTCTTTTTGATCCGTCATAAGTCCACCCGAGGTGAATTTCAGTGTGCGATCGAGTACGCCGGCGCGTCAGGAGCCTCGGCACGAGGCGGGCAGATAATTGGCTGAAATGGTCGTGCCGTCCGTGACGCGGTCACCACATCGCCAGCTCGTGACGGCCTTGCCCATGTCCGTCGCGGCGTTTGCGGGGATGCCGCCGATCATCGGGACCAAGGTGAGGATCTTGCCGTCGATGTCGGAATCGCTGAAATTCTGGGCCGTCGCAAGGATTTCTCCATTCGGTCCCGTCGTGATCGCCGTTACATACTTGCTCGCCGGAGCAGATACTTCGCAGCCCCAATTGCCCGCCCCGGGCCCAGCGCCGAGCGACTGATAGACCTCGGAAACCGGTGTCCGGCATGCGCTCAGCGCCAGCACGACCTCCGACATCTTGGTCCGCTTGACGTAGCTCTGGTAAATCGGAATGGCCAGCGCTGCCAAGATGCCGATGATCGCGACGACGGTCATCAATTCGACCAGAGTGAAACCCCGCCGGCGTTGATTCATCGCGCCACTCCCCCTGCTTTCAATGCGGACGACAGGCCATTGACGTGAATATCGGATACGCGAATTCTGAACCATTTGCAGCCGGATGTCTCCGCATTCGACGGCCCGTGCCGCCGATGGATTTCCGTCAGTCGAAGTACCCGCCGACCAATTCTCCGACGGCGTAGCGCCGCGGAATCAGGTTCTGCCGCCAGACGCAGTCGATCGCGACCTCGAGGCTGTGGCGGTTCGACTCGACGCCAAAGGGGTTCGCGGCAGGATCGCCGGCCGCGTGCCGGCTCTCGAGCAGCATGCGATAGACCTCGCGCGCCGTTTCGCTCCCAAGCGACTCGCGCACTGCCACCATGTGGTTGATCTGGATCGCTCCGGTTCGCTTCGTCCAGGCGGCCTCCGCGCCCGCGAGATCGCCGAGCAGCGGCTGGATGCGCGGGTCGCCGGGTTTCTTGCCGAGGATCGCAGCGTCGATCCCGCCGGAAAGCAGCATCGCCTCGATATCGCTTCCCGCAGGGGCGCGCTCGACGTTCGGGGGGTCCTTGAATTCGGCGACGTGCGGCTCCTCGAACGTGACCCAATTGATGCGATCGGTGGCCACGCCGAAGTCGCCCGCGAGGATCGCGCGCACCCACATGCCGGTGGTGACAGAGTAGGAACGCACGCCGACGCGGCGCCCTTCGAGCTCCCGCGGCGCGAGCGCGCCGCGCTCCGCGTTGTGGACGAGAAACGAGTGCTGCATCCGCGAAACGAGCACCGCGGGCAGAAGCAGGAGCGGCTTGCCGGCCGCCCTTGCGATGAGGAAAGTGACGATCGCCAGTTCGGCGACGTCGAATTCGAGGTCGCGCACGGCGCGCTTGAACGCCGTGTTGGGCACCTTGACGTCTGCGAAGTCGAGCGCGAGGTCGCTCGAGGCGACCGCGCCCGACTTCAGCGCTGCGGTGACCGGATGGTCCCCCATCATGGTCCTGAGCCGGATCATCGCGCCGCGTCCTTCGCCGCCATCGCGTCGCGGATCGTTCGCACGAGTTCGGCCCGGTCCTCGGTCTTGCGGCCACCGAGGCGCTCTTTCGCGCCGAGCTCGGCGAGCCACAACTGGCGCGCGGCGGTGGCGCGCGCCATGATCGGTTCGAGGCCGATGCCTTCCAGCGTTTCCGCGACCTCGTGCATCTCGGACGCGCGCCGCCGGCCGTGGCTCACCACGCGCTCGATCATGTAGCCCGAGAGTTTTTCCCAGTCGAGCGTCGGAAACGTTTCCCTGAGCGAGGCGAGCACCCGTTCCTCGACCCGGTATTCGCTCGCGGCGATCATCGATTCGAGGAGCAGGGCCTCCAGGCCCTTGATCACGATCGAGCGAAACATCTTGATCGCCGAGGCCTGACCGACCTCCTCGGAGACGAACTCGGTTTTCATGCCGAGCGCTTTGGCGGCGGCGCCGAACGCGACCGCGCCGGGACCGCCGACGAGACAGGGCACTTTGTGCAGGTACGGCGCGACCGGCGCCATCACCGCCACGTCGACGTAGGAGGCGCCGGTCGGTGCGATGCGTCCGGCGGTTTCGATCTTGCGCTTCGGCGACACCGAATTGACGTCGAGAAAGAGTTGTCCCTTCGCAAGGCCCGGCAGGCAGGAGAGCGCGGCCTCGAGGCTCGAGCTCGCGGTGACCGCCAGGAACACGAGGTCCGCGCCGCGCACCGCGTCGACGTGATCGCGTGCTGCCGTGACGCCAAGCGCGTCCGCCGCACCCTTCAGCCTGCCGCCGTTCGCCGGATCGTCGAACAGAATGTCATAGGTGCGTATTCGCACCGGATGCGCGCCGAGCAGCCCGCGGCTGATCGTCTGCCCGGCCTCGCCGAAGCCGATGAAAGCGATTTTGGTCGTCATGCGCCCGGTGAAGGAGAGTCCGCGGCAATTCTAATCAACGCTTCGAGTCCCGTTGGCCAGGATTGCACGGATGCTTTCACGATAACATCGCGGCCGTTAAGGCCGGGATCAACGCGAACCGAGTGCAGGAGTCGACGCAGCCATGGGATGTCGTAGTCGTGGACGCGGGCAACGCCGCGTTTTGCGCAGCGCTCGACATCGGCGCCGCGCCGGTCGGGAACTGGTCCGGCTGCCACGCCGTGGCCTGGGAGCGCAACGCGCCGGAGTTCGGCGATCTCGCCGTAGGTGACCAGTTCCAGAAACATTCGTATCCCTGGGGCATCTACATCAACGCCGAGGGCCGGCGCTTTCTCGACGAAGGCGCGGACTTCCGCAACTACACCTACGCCAAGTACGGCCGCGTGATCCTCGCGCAGTCGGGGCAGTTCGCCTGGCAGGTGTTCGACGCCAAGGTGAAGGCGCAGTTGCGCGACGAGTACCGGATCAAGCAGGTGACCAGGGTGGTCGCGAATTCGCTCGAAGAACTGGTCGGGAAACTCGAAGACGTCGACGCGACGCAGGCGCTGCGCGAAATCGAGACCTACAACCGCGCGGTGCGCGCCGACATTGCGTTCGATCCGAACGTGAAGGACGGCCGCTGCACCGAGGGGCTGGCGGTGCCGAAATCGAACTGGGCGAACACGCTGGACACACCGCCCTTCGAAGCCTACGCGGTGACCTGCGGCATCACCTTCACCTTCGGCGGTCTGCGCATCAACACCGACGCGCAGGTGATCTCCGCCGACGGCGAGCCGATTCCCGGCCTGTACGCGGCGGGCGAACTCGTCGGCGGAATTTTCTATTTCAACTATCCGGGCGGCACGGGTCTGACCAACGGTTCCGTGTTCGGGCGCATCGCGGGCGCCAACGCCGCGCGCAGGGCCGCGTAACCGCGGTTCCTTGCAACACCACTGGAACCGGAACGGGAGGGCAGCATGATCTCGGCAATCTCCGCCTTCGATCTCGGCAATGGCGCAGTGGTGCTGCGCCTGATTTGCGCGCTGTTCTTCTTCCCGCACATTTACTTCAAGGTCGTTGGCAATCCGCCGCCCGCGTTGGGCTTCTTCGTCCAGGCCGGCTTCCGTCCGCCCGCCCTGTACATGAAGCTCGCCACCGTCGTCGAATCGATCGCGGCACTGGGTCTGCTGTTCGGCGTGTACACGCATTGGGCGGCGCTGCTGGGCGCCGCGACGCTGATGACCGCAGCGATCGCGGTGTGCTTCTTCAACCGCTCGGTGAAATGGCTGTGGAATCTCGGCGGAATGGAATTCCCGGTGTTCTGGGCGCTCGCCTGCATCGGCGTGGCGCTGCTTTACTGGCCCTAGACGGGAAGTCGCCGGGCGGGCACGACGGCGGGGTCATTCCGCGCGTAGATTCGCCTACCGTCGCTTCCCGGGGTCTCCAAGGTCTCGGTTTTTCGGCATGAATCTCGCCGAAAAACCGAGATCGAAGTACGGCGAAATCTGCCGGATCCTCGCGAGCTTCGAACAGCCTCCGGGCAGCAGCTAGAATTCTCCTCGTGCGTCTCGCGATTCTCGGCGCCGGCCCGGCCGGCCTGCTGTTTTCCTTCCTGATCAAGCGCCGGTTCCCGGGCTGGACGGTCGAGGTCTGCGAGCAGAACGCGCCCGATGCGACGTTCGGCTTCGGCGTCGTGTTCTCGGAGGGCGCGCTTGCTTTTCTCGAACGCGATGCGCCGGACCTGTACCGTCAGCTCATGCCCCGCATGCAGGCCTGGCCGATGCAGCGCATCGTGCATCGGGGCGAGGCTGTCGACATCGACGGCAACGGGTTCTCCGCAATCGCGCGCCTCGAACTGAACCAGTTTCTTCAGGCGCTGTGCGCCGCCGTCGGCGTCGAGATCACCTACGGCAGGGTGCTCGCCGAGCCCGCTGAGCTCGCTCCCGCGGACCTCATCGTCGGCGCGGACGGGCTGAACTCGCCCGTTCGGCGCGCGCTCGAGGCTCAGTTCGGGCCGCAGATCGAATGGCTGGACAACCGCTTCGCGTGGTACGGGACGACGCGGCCGTTCGAATGCCTCACGCTCACTTTCCGCGAGAGCGAGCACGGTGCGTTCGTCGCGCATCATTACCGCTACAGCCCGGCGATGAGCACGTTCATCGTCGAGTGCGACGCTGCGACGTGGCGCCGCGCCGGGCTCGACCGCATGGGCGACGAGGAATCGCGGGTGTACTGCGAAGGCGTCTTTGCTGCGGACCTCGCCGGGCACGCGCTCGTTTCCAACCGCTCGATCTGGCGCCAGTTTCCGCTCCTGCACAACCTGAACTGGAGCGCCGACGCCGGGGTTGCGCCTGCGGTGCTCATCGGGGATGCGCTGCGGACGATGCACTTTTCGATCGGCTCGGGAACGCGGCTTGCGTTCGAGGACGCGATCGCGCTCGACCGCGCGTTCGGCGAGTCCGGAGCCGACGTTGGCGCTGCGCTGGCGGCGTTCGAACGCGAGCGCCGGCCGGTGGTCGAGAAGCTGTTCGACGCCGCCCACCGCAGCTCGCACTGGTACGAGTCGTTTCCGGAACGGATGCGCCGGTTCGATGCGCTGGGGCTCGCGTACGATTACATGACGCGAAGCGGGCGCATGAACGACGACCGGTTGCGGGAGGTCGCGCCGCGATTCATGCGGGCGGTCGACGCGCGGGCCCGAGCGGAATGATCAGCGCCGCAGCGGCAGGCTGATCGTGAACGTCGCGCCCTGTCCGGGCGCGCTGTCGAGACGGATCCTGCCGCCGTGCAGTTCGACGAAGCGCTTGGCGAGCGGCATTCCCAGTCCCGTGCCCTCGGCCTTGTGCGCGCTGTTCGACCCGACCTGCTTGAACTCCTCGAACACTGCGGCGTGGTCCTCGGGCGCGATTCCCGGACCGGTGTCCGCGACCGAGATCTCGACCGAGTCTTCGTTCGGTTTCGCGGTCACGCTCACGGAGCCTCCGTCGGGCGTGAACTTCACGGCGTTGGAGAGGAGGTTCAGCATGATCTGCCTGAACTTGCGCTCGTCGGCGTGGACGATTCCAAGCTCTTGCGCCAGTTCGAGCTTGAGCGAAATGCCGTGGCGCTGCGCGCGTTCCTTCACCAGCGTGATGCTGTTGTCGATCGCCGACCGGAGGTCGAATTCCGTCAGTTCCAGTTCCAGGCGGCCAGCCTCGATCTTGGAAAGATCGAGGATGTCGTTGATGAGCGAGAGCAGATGCCTGCCGGATCCGTGGATGTCCTTGACGTATTCCTCCTGCTTCCCGGTCAGTTCGCCGAAGTAGCGCTCGCCGAGCACTTCCGAGAATCCGATGATGGCGTTGAGCGGCGTGCGCAGCTCGTGCGACATGTTGGCGAGGAATTCGGACTTGTGCCTGTTGGCGGTTTCGAGTTGCGCGCTCTTGGCCTGCACTTCGTGGAACAGGCGCACGTTCTGGATCGCGATCACCGCCTGGTCGGCGAAGACCTGCACCAGCGCGATCTGCTTGCCGCTGAACGGCCGGAGTTCCGTTCTGCGAATCATGATGGCGCCGATCGCTTCGCCTTCGCGCATCAGCGGCGTGACGAGCGAGGTGCGGTAACCGAACTCGCGCGCGAACACGCTGCCCTCGGGGAATTCGGCACTCTCGGCCTGCAGGTCCGCGACGTGGATTTGACGCCCCTCGAGCATCGAGCGCCCGGCCGCCGTGCCTCGGGAAATGCGGCGCCGGCCGCCGACGTTCAGATTCGGGATCGCGCCATGATGCGCCGCGAACCTGAAGAACTCGCCCTCTCTCAGCACGATGATGGCATCGGAGGCCTCACACAGGCGGGCGGCACTGGCGGCCACGGCGTCGAACACCGGCTGCACGTCGGTGGGGGAAGCGCTGATCACCTTCAGGATCTCGGCAGTTGCCGTCTGCTGCTCGAGCGCCGCGGTTTGCTGCTCGTGCGCGTTCCGCAGCGCCTGCTCCGCGTCCTTGCGCCGCGTGATGTCGCTCACCGCGCCGACGAATTTCGTCACCCGGCCATTGCCGTCGCGCACGCCGACGCCGCGGTCGAGCACCCAGAGGTACTCGCCGGAAGCGTCGCGGATCCGATATTCGTGCTCGAGTTGCGGGGTTCGCCCCCTGAAATGATCCTCAATTGCCTGGCGGTACGCCGGGAAATCTTCCGGATGAATTCGCCGGTTCCACGATTCGGGCGTCAGCGCCTGGCCCTTGGACCAGAAAAACACCTTCGAGGAATCGGAAAGGTAGAGCGTGCCGGCAGCAAGGTCCCACTCGTACACGCCTTCGGTCGCGGCACGCGCGGCAAGCGCGTAACGTTCCTCGCTGATGCGCAGGGCTTCCGCGGTCTGCTTCAACTCCGTGATGTCGCCGGTCGAGCCGATCATGCGGACGGCGCGCCCGCGAGCATCGCGCAGGGAGAATCCGTGCTGCCGCGCCCAGCGCCAGGATCCGTCTGCTGCCTGATAGCGAAACTCGCACTGGAAGCGGTCGATCCGCCCCTTGAAATGCTCTATCAGCGCTGCATCGAAGCGCGCGACGTCTTCGGGGTGGATGCGGTCGCGCCAGTCCGACGTCGTCCTGAGTTCGTTCTCGCTCAAACCCAGCGCGCGCCGCACCCAATCCGAGTAGTAGATGGTGTTGCCCGCGATGTCCCAGTCGTAGACGCCTTCGTTGATCGCCTGCATCAGCAGGTCGATGCGCTGCGCATCGACTGCGGGCGTGCGAGGGCGCGTGACCGGGCGCGATTTGGCGCGAGAACGCTTCTTCGGAGTTGTGTTCGAGACGCTGGACACCACGACCTCCTCTTCGTGGACTCGGACTCAGTCTAGCATCGCGAGATCTTCGCTCGAAAGCCGCAGCGTCGCAGCCGCCGCGTTTTCCTCCAGGTGGGCAAGCGACGCCGTGCCCGGGATCGGCAGCACCACCGGCGAGCGCTCGAGCAGCCAGGCGAGGGCGACCTGCGCCGGTGTCGCATCGTGCTTCGCGGCGACTTGCTTCACCTTGCCCGGGCGAAGCGCCGCGCCCGCTCCCAGCGGATACCACGGCAAGAACGCGATTCGCGATTTCCTGCAGACTTCGAGCACGTCGTCGAATTTTCGGTTGCCGAGGTTGTACTCGTTCTGGACCGAAACGATGGACGCGACGCGGCGCGCCTTCTCGAGCTGCGCCACGCTCACATTGGACACTCCGATGTGCCGGATCTTGCCGGCTTTCTGCAAATCGGCGAGCGCACCGACCGTATCGGCGAGGGGAACCTCCGGGTCGGGCGCGTGCAGCTGGTACAGGTCGATGCGCTCGACGCGCAGGCGCTTGAGGCTCGCTTCGAGCGCGCGTCGCAGGTGATCGGGCCGGCCGCAGCGATCCCAGCGCGGAGCGCTCGGTCGGAGCAGCCCGCCCTTGGTCGCGATGACGAGGTCCTTCGGATAGGGATGAAGCGCCTCGGCAATCTGCAGTTCGTTGACTTCCGGGCCGTAGGCATCCGAGGTGTCGAAGAAGTTGTGCCCCAGCTCGTAGGCCCGCCGCAGCACGGCGAGCGCATTGGCGCGATCTTTCGGCCAGCCCCAGATCTGCGGGCCGCAGACGCGCATCGCGCCGAAACCCAGGCGCCGAACCTTCATGTCTCCTACGACGATCGTTTTCGCGGCCACGATGTTACGAAGTGTAGCGTGCCGAGCAGTGCGCGCATGACGAACCCGTGCAGCCGCGCAACCTCTTGTAACAATTGAGCGTGCTCCAAGCGGCAGTCGCTGCGTTGTAATGAATGCGACAACCAAAGAGGTTCAACGTGAAAATTCTCGTTCTGTTGCTTGCCGTTGCCGGACTGTCGGGTTGCGTAGCGATACCCATCGCGGAGCCCTCGGGGCTGTATATCGGATTGCCGGTCCCGGCGGTCGTGGTGGGGCCGTATGGCGGGCGATATGCCTATCGCGGCGGTCATCGCGGCGATTACGGCGGCGGGTATCGTGGCGGCAATCATCACCGCGGGTATTGAACCGACCGTAGCGAGGTGAGCGATGAAATTCCATAAAGCCCTGATCGCAGCAGGTTTGCTGGCAAGCGCTGCAGCCGCGCCAGCTTACGCGCGTCCCGACATCGCGATCGCAATCGGTTTTGCACCGCCGGCGCCGATGGTCGAAGTCGTGCCGCATGCCCATCCGGGGCATGTCTGGATGCCCGGATACTGGGCGTGGCACCGTGACCGCTACATCTGGATCCGCGGCCGCTGGGTGCTCGCGCGGCCGGGCCATGTCTGGGTTCCGGATCGCTGGATCCAAACCGGCCCGCGCTGGCAGTTGCGCCACGGTCACTGGGAGCGCGAGCATCGCGGCCGCGGGCACGCCCACGGCCGTCACAAGCACTGACGCGCGGGCGCGCTATTTCTGCTCGAGCAGGCGCTCGATTTCCGCCACCAGTTTGGGGTCTTCGGGTTCGACGCGGCTCGGAAAGGCGAGCACTTTCTCGCCCCGGCGGTCGACGAGGTATTTGTGGAAATTCCACTGCGGCCGGCTCGAACTCGCCCGCGCGAGTTTCTCGTAGAACGGATTGGCGCCGTCCGCGGTGACCACGGTCTTGGCGAACATCGGGAAGCCGACCCCGTAATTCACCTGGCAGAACTGCGCGATTTCCTTGGCGCCGCCGGGCTCCTGCGAGCCGAAATCGTTCGACGGAAAACCGAGCACCACGAGGCCGCGACCGGCAAAGCGGCGGTGCAGCCGCTCCAGTCCCTCGTATTGCGGCGTGAAGCCGCAGCGGCTCGCCGTGTTGACCACCAGCAGCACCTTTCCGCTGTACTGGCAGAGCGAGGTCTCGCCCTGCATCAAGGTGTCCATCCGTTCGTCGAGCAGGGCCGGACAGCCGGCCCACGCGCCGGAACTCAGCGCGATAAGCGATACTGCGAGTGCGGTTGCCCGAATGGCGTTCATGGACGGCCTGAAGGGTAACATCTGCGGCCCGGAACCGCCGAACGCCTTGTGACCATGCGACATCCCATGCTGCTAAGACTCGTCTGGCTACTCGCCGTGCTTGCTTGTCGGGCGGTGCTGCCGGCGAACGCAGAGGAGCGCTTTTCCTTCGAAGCGACGCCCGGGAAGCTGCCCAAGGACGTGGTCCCCGCGCACTACGCGCTGCGCATCGCGCCGGACGCGGAGAACGCAGGTTTCGAGGCTCGAGCCGAGATCGACGTCAGGGTCCTGCGATCGGTGGCTGCGGTGACGCTGAATGCCGCGAATCTGGACATCCGCTCGGCACGCCTGCAGTCTCCGAAGGGCGGCGAGCGAGCGCTTTCGATTGCGCTCGACGCGACGCAGGAAACGCTGACGCTCACCCCGGCGTCCGGCCGCATCGAAGCCGGCGAATACCGGCTCGGCATCGATTACGCGGGCCGCATCGGTCAACACTCGCAGGGACTGTTCCGGATTGCGTACAAGGTTTCCGAGCAGGGGCGCCTGATCGACAAGTCGATGCTCGCGACGCATTTCGAGCCGGTGCATGCGCGAAAGCTCTTTCCGGGTTGGGACGAGCCGGTCTTCCGCGCCACCTTCGAAGTCACCGCTGTAGTGGACGAGGCGCTCACCGTCGTCTCCAACATGCCGGTGCAGGGCATCGTTGGGCGGCGAGGAGGAAAAAAGGAAGTGACTTTTGCGCGCTCGGTTCCCATGCCGACCTACCTCGTCGCGCTTTTCGTGGGAGAACTCGATGCAGTCGAAGACGAACTCGATGGCATCCGGCTCTCGATTTACACCGTGCGCGGAAAGACCGCGGAGGCGCAGTTCGCGATGCAGGCGACCAAGCAGATCCTGGGCCACTTCAACGAGTATTTCGGCGAGCGCTACCTGCTCCCGAAGCTCGACCAGGTCGCGGTGCCCGGCGGTTTCGGCGGCGCCATGGAGAACTGGGGTGCGATTCTGTACAACGAGGCCTTGCTTCTGGTCGATCCCCGAGCGCCGTCGCTACGCCAGCAGCAGCGCGTTCACTCGATCATTGCGCACGAGATCGCGCACCAGTGGTTCGGCAACCTGGTCACCATGGCCTGGTGGGACAACCTTTGGCTGAACGAGGGCTTCGCCACCTGGATGGCGACGCAGACCGCCGCGCGTTTTCACCCCGAATGGCGTTCGCGCCAGTACGCCGCGCTCACCGTAGAGGACGCGATGGCCGAAGACGCACGCAAGACCACGCACCCGGTGCAGACGCCGGTGCACGACGACGCGCGCGCCTTCGACCTGTTCGATTCGATCACCTACGCCAAGGGCGCGGCGTTCCTGCACATGCTCGAGACCTACCTCGGGGAGGCGGCGTTCCGGGAGGGGGTGCGGCGATACCTGCGCGCGCACCGGCTCTCGAACGCTACGACGGCCGACCTCTGGCACCACCTGTCGGTCGCCTCGGGACGCGACGTGAAGTCCTTCGCCGCGCCCTGGACCGAGCAACCGGGATTCCCGCAGGTCGGCCTGTCGCAACGCTGCGAAGGCGAAGCCGCCGTTCTCCGACTCGATCAACGCCGTTTCACGCTGAACGATCCGGGTGCGCGTCAACTCACTTGGCCGGTGCCGGTCACCGTCGTGCGCGAGGGCGGCGAATCTCGCAAGCTGCTGCTCGATGGCGCATCTTTGCAATGGCGTTCCTCCGGCTGCGGTGCGGCGCGCGTCGCTGCCGACGGCTATTACCGCGTTCGCTACGACGGCGGCCTGGCACACCGGCTCGTTCGTGATTTCCCGCGGCTCGAGGCGCCGGAGCGCCAACGGCTGCTCGCGGACACCTTTGCGTTCGTGCAGGCGGGAGAATCGGGCGTCGAGGAATTCCTCCGGTTGCTCGAGGCAATGCCGGGCGAGCGCGATCGGTTCGTACTCGCGCAGGCGCTGGAATCGCTTTCCTACCTTCGCACGCTGGTCGATTCTGCCGGCGATCGGGCGGCCTTCGACCGTTACCTGGTTCGGGTGCTGCGCGAGCCGCTGGCGCAAATCGGCTGGAGCGCGACCGCGGGCGAGGATTCGGAGCGGCCTCGGCTGAGGTTCGCGCTGATCAAGGCATTGGGCCTTGCCGGCGACGCGGCAGTGCTGCGCGAGGCGCGGGCGCGTTTTGCGTCGCAGGCAACGAATCCGATCGATCCATCCATCCGGGGCGCGGTGCTCGATGTCGTTGGGCGGCACGCCGACGCCGCGACCTTCGATCGTCTGCTTGCCATGCTCCGCGAATCGACCGCGACCGAGCGCCGCTGGGAATATCAATCCGCACTGCGCCATGTGGCGGATCCGGTCCTGCGCCTGCGCTGGTGGACGCTGCTCCTCGGCGGCGAAATGCCGCCGGGCGAGGCGATGTACAACCTGCAGCATGCCGGCGCCGACAGCGACAGCCCCGAGGCCCTGTGGCAGTTCCTGAAAGAGAATCTCGCCGCGGTGTATGCGAAAGCTTCACCGAGGGGCAGGGCGTACCTGCTCCCGGAAGCAGCGCTTGCATTCTCCGACGAAGCGTACGCCGACGAACTCCTGCGCCTCACGCGGCAGCATCTGGATGCGGGCGCGCTTTATCAGGCCGAGAAGGCGGCCGACGCGATCCGGCTCGCGGCCGCGGTCAAGGCGAAGCAGGCGAAGACCTTGGTGCACTGGGTTCTTACGCGAGGCGGGAAATGAGCGCGTTCGACGACGCGATCGCGCACGCCCGAACCTGGATCGGCGGCGCGCGGCGCGTCGTCGCCCTCACCGGCGCCGGCATATCGACCGATTCGGGGATTCCGGATTTTCGCGGACCGCAGGGGGTCTGGACGCGAAATCCGAAGGCGGAAAAGCTCTCCGACATCCGCTACTACATGTCGGACCCCGAGGTGAGGCGCCTCGCCTGGCAGAGCCGCCTCGAGCATTCGACGTGGAGCGCGCGGCCGAACCCGGGCCATGGCGCGCTGGTGGAACTCGAGCGCCGCGGCCGGCTGCACGCGCTCATCACGCAGAACATCGACGAACTGCATCAACTCGCCGGCAATTCGCCCGAGCGCGTAATCGAAGTGCACGGCACGGTGCGACAGGTCATGTGCATGGAATGCGGCTGGCGCGGGCCGATGCGGGAAACCCTCGACCGGGTGCGCGCCGGGGAGGACGACCCGGCCTGCCGCAGCTGCGGAGGCATCCTGAAGAGCGCCACCGTGTCGTTCGGCCAGGCGCTGGTGCCCGAAGTGATCGATCGCGCAATGCGTGCGGCGTCGGAGGCCGACGTGCTGCTCGCAGTAGGCACGACGCTGCAGGTCTACCCGGTGGCCGGCGCGGTGCCTGCAGCGAAGGCGGCCGGCGCGCACGTCGTCATCGTCAATGCCGAGCCGACCGCGCTCGACGAACTCGCGGACGCGCTGCTGCGCGGCCCGATCGGCGCGATTCTGCCGCGCCTGTGCGCCGACCTCTGATCCAGATCAAGTCCGACCCCTTTGCGCGGAGCGTGCGCGAGGGGTAAAGTGCGGGCAGTCCAATTGTTTGGGGCCCAAACAATGTCCGGGAACGGCAAGATCGAACGCCGCCGCAACGTGCAGCTGCGCCTGAACCTCAACGGCGAGGAAGCCGAGGTCTCGTTTGCGCCGTACAAGACGCTGCTGGAAGTGCTGCGGGAGGACCTCGGGCTCACCGGCACCAAGCATGGCTGCGAGCTCGGCGAATGCGGCGCCTGCACGGTGCTCGTCGACGGCACGCCGGTGCTGTCGTGCCTGCAACTCGCGGTCGAGTGCGAAGGCCGCTCGGTGGAGACCATCGAAGGCCTCGCGCGCGGCAACGCGCTGCACCCGCTGCAGGCAGCGTTCGCCGATCATGGCGGCTCGCAGTGCGGCTATTGCACGCCGGGGGTCATCATGACCGCGAAAGCGCTGCTCGGGGAGGAGCCGAATCCGAGCCGTGACCGAATCCGCGAAGCCACTTCCGGAAACCTCTGCCGCTGCACCGGCTACAACCAGATCGTCGAGTCGATCGAAGTCGCGGCGGCCGACCTGCGAACCCCGGGAAAATGAGCACCGGAAAGCGCCTCGACGTCGTAGGCAAACCGCGCCGCCGCGTCGACAGCCGCGGCAAGGTGCTCGGCCAGTTGCGCTTCGCCGACGATCTGTCGCTGCCGCGCATGCTGCACTGCAAGCTGCTTCGCTCGCCGCACCCGCACGCGAGAATCGAGTCGATCGACGTCTCACGCGCAGAAAAACATCCCGGCGTGCACCTGGTGCTCACCGGCAAGGACTTCCCCATCCCCTTCGGCATCATGCCGGTGGCGCAGGACGAGCATGCGCTCGCGCCCGAGCGCGTTCGATTCGTGGGCGATCCGGTCGCCGCGGTGATCGCGAAGGACGAGCAGACCGCAGGCGAAGCGCTCGGCCTGATCGAGGTGAAGTACCAGCCGCTTCCGACCATTGCCACGCCCGAAGAGGCGCTCGCCAACGCTGAAACGCGAATCCACGATTACGGCGAGCAGGGCAACATCCATCGCAACCAGGCCTACGAATTCGGCGACGTCGAGGAAGCGCTGGCGGGCAGCGACCACGTGTTCGAGGACACGTTCTTCTACGAAGGCAATACGCACCTGCCGATGGAACAGCAGGCCTCGCTCGCCGCAGTCGAGGGCGACGGCAAGCTCACGCTCTCGAGCAGCACGCAGAATCCGCATTACCTGCACCGGCAACTCGCGCGCGTCCTGCAGATGCCGGCTTCGCAGATCCGCGTGATCGCGACGCCGAACGGCGGCGGCTTCGGCGGCAAGTGCGATCCGGCGAACCACGAGTTGGTCGTATCCAAGGCGGCGCTGATTCTCGGACGGCCCGTGAAGATCTGCCTGACGCGCGAGGAAGTGTTCTATCAACACCGCGGCCGGCATCCGGTGCTGATGCGCTTTCGCACCGGCGTGACGAAGGACGGCCGGCTGACCGGCATGCACCTGCAGACGCTGCTCGACGGCGGCGGCTACGGCTCGCACGGCCCGGCGAGCACCTTCTACACCGGCGTGCTGACGCCGGTGACCTACGAATTGCCGCGCTTCAAGTTCGAGGCCTGCCGCGTTTTCACCAACAAACCGCCCTGCGGCCCCAAGCGCGGCCACGGCACGCCGCAGCCGCGCTTCGGGCAGGAAGTGCAGCTCGACAAGATCGCCGAGAAGCTCGGGCTCGATCCGGCCGAAATGCGGCTTGGCATGGTGACCAAGGCCGATGCGCTCACCGCGAACTGGCTGAAGATCGGTTCGACCGGGCTCGCCGAGTGCATCCGCAAAGTCGTCGAGATGTCCGGCTGGAAGGAAAAGCACCGCAAGCTTCCCGAGGGGCGCGGGGTCGGACTGGCCTGCTCCGCGTACATGTGCGGGGCGGGTGTGTCGATCTACTGGAACAAGATGCCGCACTCGGGAGTGCAACTGCTGCTCGATCGCAGCGGGCAGGTGAGCGTGCTGTGCGGAGCCACCGAAATCGGCCAGGGCTCGGACGACGTGTTGGCTGCGATCGTCGCCGAGACGCTCGGCATCGGCACCGGGGATGTTCGCGTGCACACCGGGGACACCGGTCTCACGCCCATCGACCTCGGCTCGTACTCCAGCCGCGTGACGGTGATGATGGGCAACGCCGCGCTGCAGGCGGCCGGGCGCGTGCGCGAGCAGATCGTCGCGGCCGCGGCGGAGTCGCTCGAAATTCTGCCCGGGCGCGTGCTCCTGTCGCAGGGGCGCGTGTTTTCTGCGGACGATTCCAGCAAGACCATGAGTTTCGCGGAGGCCGTCACGCTCGCGGAGTCGAAATTCGGCACGCTCGGCGCAGTCGGCTCGTACGCGCCGCCGCGGCAACCCGGCAGGTACAAGGGCAGCGGCGTGGGGCCTTCGCCCGCCTACAGTTTCTCGGCCTGCGTGGTCGAGACCGAAGTCGATCCGGCGACCGGCTGGATCACCGTCCCGAAAATCTGGGTCGCGCACGACATCGGACGTGCCATCAATCCGGTGCACGCGCGCGGGCAGGTGATCGGCGGCGTGTACATGGGGCTGGGCGAGGCGCTGATGGAGGAGCAGGTGTTCCGGCGCCTGCCGGCGAAGCTTTCCGGGGCGCTCGTGCACAGAATCCCGTCGATGCTCGAATACAAGAGCCTCACCTCGCTCGACATGCCGGAGGTGGAAGTGGCGCTCGTCGAGGAACCGGATCCGAATTGCCCGTTCGGCGCGAAGGAAGCCGGGCAGGGGCCGCTCCTGCCGGTCATGCCCGCGGTCGCGAACGCGATTTTCGACGCGGTCGGAGTGCGCATCGACGAGCTTCCGATCACTCCGGACAAGGTGCTCGCGGCGCTCCAGTTGAAGGCCGAAGGAAAACCGCCGCGGATCGGCCCCGGGAGTTTTCCGAACGTGCCGTACGCGAAGGCGATGTTCGTGCTGCCGCCGTGGGAAGGCGGCGACGGCAACGAATCGACGCCGCAACGCGCGATCGCGGGAGCGGCCGGCACATGATGCGCCTGCCGTGGTTCGATTACCGCGCGCCGAAGTCGATCGAGGAGGCGGCGAAAATCCTCGCGTGGGAGGGCACCGGCGCGATGCTGCTCGCGGGCGGCACCGATCTCCTGCCGAACATGAAGCGGCGCCACCAGATGCCGGGCACCCTGGTCGGGCTTCGCAACATCGAGGATCTGAAGCGCGTTTCGAACGGCAACGGGCTGCGGCTGGGTGCGGGACTCACCCTCACCGAGTTGCTCGCGGTGCGCGGGCTGCGCGACCGTTACCGCGGGCTCGCGCAGGCGGCGGCGCAGGTGGCGACGCCGCTGCTGCGGAACATGGGAACGCTCGGCGGCAATCTGTGCCTCGATACGCGCTGCACCTACTACAACCAGAACTACGAGTGGCGCCAGGCGATCAACTTCTGCATGAAGAAGGACGGCGACGTCTGCTGGGTCGCGACCGCCTCCAGGCGCTGCCTGGCGGTGTCTTCGACCGATACCGCGCCCGCGCTCATCGCGCTCGGCGCCCGCGTGAAGCTCGTCTCGGCGGCCGGCGCGCGCGAAGTCGCGCTCGACGATCTATACAACAACGACGGCATCGATTACCTCAAGCGCAAGCCGGACGAAATCCTCACCGAGATCCTGCTGCCGAAACCGGCGGGCTGGAAGAGCACGTACTGGAAACTTCGCCGGCGCGGATCGTTCGACTTTCCGCTGCTTGGCGTCGGCGCCGCGGTGAAGACTGCCGGCGACGGCACCGTGGAAGAAGCGCGCCTCGTGCTCGGCGCGGTATCCTCGCACCCGCTCGTCATCAAGACCGATTCGCTCCTCGGAAAGAAGCTGACGGACGACGCGATTGCGGAGATCGGCGAGACGGCCGAATCGCGCGCCAAACCCATGGACAACACCGACATGGACCTGCGCTGGCGCAAGCACGTGGTGGCGGATTTCGTCGGCTATGCGCTGCGCGAGCTGCGCGGCGACGACATGGGCGCGACGCGGCTGAGGATTGCGAAGCAGTTGGTCTGAAACCGCGCCTCCGGCAGGCTTCGGCGATAATGGCGCGCGCGCCGCGTGAGCGCACCTACGCCAACCATTCGCAGGAGTCCTGTCCTGATGCGTATCTCCATTGCCTCCGCCGCAATTCTTTTCGCCCTTGGAGTCACGTTGGCGGTGCCGGTGGGGGCTGCCAAACCGAACACGCGCAACCGCGCCGAAATTCCGGCCCAGTACCGCTGGGATTTTTCGCCGATCTACCCGGATTGGCAGGCCTGGGAAGGGGGAATGAAAACGCTGGAGGCGAACATGGATGCTTTCGCCGCGATGAAAGGCTCGCTCGCGAAGGGCCCGAACGAAGTGCTGAAGGCCTACCGGGCGTTCGACGCTATCGGCGTCCAGCAGTACCGGGTGTTCCGCTACCCGCAGTTGCAGCGCGACACCGATACGCGCAATCAGGACGTCGCGGGAAAATTCCAGCGCGTGACCGCGCTGTTCGCGAAATTCGGCACGGCAACGTCCTGGTTTACGCCCGAGTTGCTGCAGATTCCGCAGGCGACGATGGAGCGCTGGATTCGCGACACGCCCGCGCTCGCGCCCTACGGCTTCACGATCCTGGACAGTTACCGCCAGCAGAAGCACGTGCTCGACGAGATGGGCGAGCGGCTGCTGTCGTTCTCGGCGCAGTTCGCGCAAACGCCCAGTTCGGCGTATCGGGAACTGTCCACCTCCGACATCAGGTTCCCGCAGATCAAACTGGCAGACGGTTCCGAGATCACGGTCTCGCCGGCGAATTACCAGCAGGTCCTGCGCACACGCTACGAACAGGCCGATCGCGCCAGGGCCT
>MERB01000023.1:36496-40732 GCA_001770475.1 Betaproteobacteria bacterium RIFCSPLOWO2_02_FULL_66_14
CGCATCTGGGAACCTATGCTGCCACCGCCAATACCTATGCCGCGCTCTACAACGGCGTGCTGCAGCGCGGCTGGTTCATGGCGCAGGCGCGCAATTTCCCTGCGACGCTGGAGGCGGCGCTCGACGGCAACGCGGTTCCGCCCGAGGTGGTGACGACGCTGGTGGAAACGGTCCGCAGCGGCACGGCGCCGCTGCGGCGCTACGCGAAGCTGCGCCAGAAGCTGCTCGGCGTTGCCGAATATCACCTTTACGACACGTCGATCCCGCCGTTCCGCACCGACCGAGCCTACGATTTCGACGCCTCGAAGGACCTGGTGCTCGCCGCGGTGGCGCCGCTAGGTGCGGATTACGTCGAGAAGTACCGCCGCTGGATGTCCGGCGGCAAACTCGACGTTTACGAAAACGAGGGCAAGCGGTCGGGCGCCTATAGCGCGAACGTCTACGGCGTGGCGCCCTACGTGCTGATGAACTGGAACGACACGCTCGACGCGGTCTTCACTTTCGCGCACGAGACGGGGCACGCGATGCACTCGGTGCTCTCGAACGAGGCGCAGCCCTTCGTGACCTCCCAGTACACGATTTTCGTGGCCGAAGTCGCCTCCACCATCAACGAGCGGTTTCTCCTCAACCACCTGCTCGAGCGCACGAGCGACGCGAAGGAGCGCTTCCTGGTGCTGCAGCACGCGGTGGAGGCGATCGTCGGCACGTTCTACACACAGGTGCTGTTCGCCGATTTCGAGCTGCAGGCGCATCGGCTTGCGGAACGTGGCCAGCCGGTCACGGCAGAGGTGTTGAACGGCATTTACCTGAAGCTGCTGAAGGACTACTACGGCGATTCGATCGCCATCGACGATCTGTACAAGTTCACCTGGGCGCGAATTCCGCATTTCTACAATTCGCCGTACTACGTCTACCAGTACGCGACGTGCTTTGCCTCCTCGGCCAAGCTCTTTCGCGACATGACCGCAGGCGCGCCGGCCGAGCGGGCGGCCGCCACCGAGCGTTACCTGGCGCTCCTGCGGAGCGGCGGCGACGACCATCCGATGCGCCAGTTGCAGAAAGCAGGGGTCGACCTCACCCAGCGCGCCACGGTTCAGGCGGTCATCGAGCAGATGGACGAACTGGTTTCGCTCATGGAGCGCGAAGCGGCGAAGATCCGCTAGGCGCGCCCTTGCATTCCGGACGCTCCGGACAGGCCGGACCCGGTCTGCCGTTCAAACCGGGTTGTTCAGGTTGTACTTGAAATCCTCGCCCGGGTGCTCGACCTCGATGCCGAGGTATTCGCGCTTCGTCTCCTCGGACTCGAAGTAGATCTTGAGCGCCGAATCGCCGCTGCCTTCGACGACGAAGGGCTTGCCTTCGGGGTCGCGGATGTCGTTCAGGGTGATCGGATCGGTGGTCGAAATCCTCATGGGCAACACCTCCGCAATCGATACGCTAGCGAACTGCGCGGCTTGCGGGTTTGATCGCCGTCAAGCCACAATCCCCCTATGACCGAATCCAGAGCAGCCCTCATCGTCGGCGCGGGCGATTCGACCGGGGGCGCGATCGCAAGGCGGTTCGCGCGCGAAGGCTACGTTGCCTGCGTGACGCGGCGCCATGCCGAAAAGCTGAATCCGCTCGTGGCCGGCATCGAGGCCGCGGGCGGCAAGGCGCGCGCCTTCGGTTCCGACGCGCGCCGGGAGGACGAGGTCGTGGCGCTGGTCGAGACGATCGAGCGGGACATCGGGCCGATCGAGGTCGCGGTCTACAACGTAGGCGGCAACGTGCGTTTTCCGATCCGGGAAATGTCGAGCCGCGTGTACTTCAAGGTCTGGGAAATGGGTGCCCTCGGCGGTTTCCTGATGGGGCGCGAAGTGGCGAAGCGCATGGTGCCGCGCGGCCGAGGCACGATGGTCTTCACCGGTGCGACGGCCAGCCTGCGCGCCGGGGCGGGGTTCGCGGCCTTCGCCGGCGCCAAGCACGCGCTGCGCGCGCTCGCGCAGAGCCTGGCGAGGGAGCTGGGTCCGCTCGGCATCCACGTCGCGCACGTCGTGATCGACGGCGCGATCGACACGCCGTTCATCCGCGAGACCTTCCCCGAGCGCTACGCGCTGAAAGATCGCGACGGAATTCTCGATCCGGAAGCGATCGCGGAGAACTACTGGCAGCTGCATCGCCAGCCGCGCAGCGCGTGGACCCATGAACTCGATCTAAGGCCATGGATCGAGAAGTGGTAGGCGTCTAGTCCGTTTCGCTCACCACGGGCGGCTGCGGCCGCTCGTTGACGACCAGGCGAAACACGTCCGGCCGGGCGTAATGCCCGACGACATCGAAGTCGTACTTGCCGCGGGTGATCTCGCCAGGGTCGATTTCGGCGCTGAGGATGCATTCGCCCGAGTAATTCGGTCCCGCGAGGATTTCGCCCAGCGGGCTCACGATGCAACTGCCGCCCTCCGAGATCACGGTCTCCGGTGCGTCCCCCTGAATCGCTCGATAGTCCGCCGGGAAATCCCGCCGCCGCGTGAACTGGTTGCACGAGAACACGAAGCAGCGGCCTTCGAGCGCGACGTGCTGCATGGTCGGTATCCAGGTCCTGCGGCCATCGGCGGTCGGCGCGCACCAGAGCTGGATGTTCTTCGCGTACATCGCAGTGCGCAGGAGCGGCATGTAGTTTTCCCAGCAGATCACGGCGCCGAGACGTCCCAGCGGCGTGTCGAACACCGGCAGGGTCGAGCCGTCGCCGAAACCCCAGACCAGGCGCTCCATCGCCGTAGGCATGAGCTTGCGGTGCTTGCCGAGGTAGGCGCCGTCAGGTCCGAAAAACAGGACCGTGCAGTACAGCGTGCCGATCTCGCGCTCGATGACACCGACGACCAGATAGACCTTGTTTTCCCGCGCGACACGCGCGAGCGCCTCCACAGCGGGTCCCGGCACGTCCACCGCAGAGTCGAAGTAGCGCCGGAAATCCTCGCGACCCTCGGGCGTGCGCATGCCGACCCGGGCGCCGAAGTCGAGCCCTTTGGGATACCCGGAGACGAAGGCCTCGGGAAACACGACCAGTTTCGCACCGCCTCGCGCGGCATCGGCCGCGAGTTCCCGCAGTTTCTCGAGCGTGCGCTCGCGCTCGAACGGCAGGGGCGCGGCCTGGACCACCGCGGCAGTGAACTTGTCGGTCATCTGCGGTGGGCGAAGGATAGAGGCGCGATGCGATCTGAAAAAGCGATTCTGATCAACTTTTCCTGAACTGCCGGACGCGCTACACTTGCATCGGCTGCGGGAGAGCGCGGCTTCGAGCCGCCGCCGAAGGCGTAATCTCCCATGATCGCTCAGGCTTTGACACCGCAGCCGCGAACACGCCGAACTGGAGAGCGGCGCCCGCCCGGACAGCGGCGCCCACCGAAGGGGCAACGCGGGCGCAGCCCGCGGAAACTCTCAGGTCACAGGACAGGGGGAGCGGCACGGAGCGCTGCGGCGTTCCGCCGTGCCTGCTCTGCCGAGAGAACGCCGTGACCGACGCATCGCTGCAACGCACGCCGCTACATTCGCTCCACGTCGGGCTGGGCGCGCGCATGGTGGCCTTCGCCGGGTACGACATGCCGGTGCAGTTTCCCTCCGGAATTCTCGCCGAGCACCGGCATACTCGAACGGCTGCGAGCCTGTTCGACGTTTCGCACATGGGGCAGGCGCGCCTGCCCCTGGGCGCCGCGGCCGCGCTCGAGACGCTCCTTGCCGTGGACGTGCTCGATCTGCCGCCGTGGCGGCAGCGCTACGCCTTCCTCACCAACGACGCGGGCGGAATCCTCGACGATCTGATGCTCGCGCGCGCCGACGACCACCTGTTCGTGATCGTGAACGCCGCGCGCAAGGCGCACGACTTCGCGCTCCTTGCGAAGCACTGCGAGGCGCGCCCGCTGGCCGATCGCGCCCTGCTCGCGCTGCAGGGTCCGCGAGCGGCGCAGGCGATGGCAGGCGTCTCGGCCGCGTCCGCGGCGCTTCGGTTCATGCAGTTGGGCCGCTTTCGCATCGGCAGCGCGGACTGCCTCGTTTCGCGATCGGGATACACCGGCGAGGATGGTTTCGAGATTTCTCTGCCTGCGTCCGAGGCCGAGCGCATCGCGAGGATGTTTCTCGGGCAGGACGGGGTGAAGCCTGCGGGGCTGGGCGCTCGCGATTCGTTGCGGCTCGAGGCGGGGCTCTGCCTCTACGGCCACGACATCGACGAATCGACGACTCCCGTCGAAGCCGGGCTTGCGT
>MERB01000023.1:40762-45173 GCA_001770475.1 Betaproteobacteria bacterium RIFCSPLOWO2_02_FULL_66_14
AAGTGATCCTCGGGCAGATCGAGCGCGGCGCAGCGCGCACTCGCGTAGGCCTCGTTCCCGAGGGCCGCGCGCCGTTGCGCGAAGGCGAGGCGCTGCACGACGCGACCGGGCGGTTCGCCGGCCGACTCACGAGCGGCGGCTTCGGCGCGACGGTGGATGGCCCGATCGGGATGGGCTATGTGGAAAGCGCCCTTGCAACCCCGGATTCTTCGCTCCACGCGGTGGTGCGCGGCAAGCCGCGCCGCTGCCGCGTGAGCGCACTGCCTTTCGTTCCGCATCGTTACCACAGAGGAAAGCCGTAATGACCCAGCTGCGCATGACCGAGGACCACGAATGGATCCGGATCGAGTCGCCGGACACCGCTGCCGTGGGGATCACGCACTTCGCCCAGGAACAACTCGGCGATATCGTGTTCGTGGAACTGCCGGAAATCGGCAAGCATCTCGCGCAGGGCGAGGACGCCGCGGTGATCGAATCGGTGAAAGCGGCGGCCGAGTGCAAGGCGCCGGTTTCGGGGACCGTGATCGAGGTCAACGCCAGTCTCGCCGATGAACCCGGGAGGGTGAACCGGGATCCGACCGGGGAAGGGTGGTTCTTCAAGCTCAGGCTCGACGACGCGAAACAGGTCGACGTGCTGCTCGACGAGTCGGCCTACCAGGCGAAGCTGGACAAATGAACCCAGCCGTTCCTTTTGCACGACGGCACATCGGTCCGGATCTCGAGGAGCAGCGCCGCATGCTCGATGCGCTCGGCCTCGCTGACCTCGATGCGTTGATCGAGCGCACGGTGCCGCGGGCGATTCGGCACGAACAGCCGCTCGCCCTGCCGCCCGCGCGCAGCGAAGCCGAAGCGCTCGCTGCCCTGCGGCGGCTCGCCTCGCAGAACCGCAGAATGCGTTCGTTCATCGGCCTGGGGTATTACGACTGCCACACGCCGTCGGTGATCCAGCGCAACGTGCTGGAGAACCCGGCCTGGTACACGGCCTACACGCCGTACCAGCCGGAAATCTCGCAGGGACGGCTGGAGGCGCTGCTCGTGTTCCAGACGCTGGTGCGCGATCTGACGGGAATGGACATCGCCAATGCCTCGATGCTCGACGAACCGACTGCGGCGGCCGAAGCGATGGCGCTCGCAGCACGCGTCACGAAATCGAAGTGCCGGCGTTTCTTCGTCGATACCGACTGCCATCCGCAGACGCGCGAAGTCGTGCGCACGCGAGCCGCGGCCGCGGGAATCGAACTCCTCGAGGGGGAGGCGTTGCGCGAACTCGCGGGCGCTGAGGTGTTCGGCGTGCTGCTGCAGTACCCCGGATCGAGCGGCGAGATTCGCGATTTCCGCGAGGCAATTGCGCGGGCGAAGTCGCGCGGAGTGGTGATTGCGATGGCCTGCGATCTCCTTGCGCTCTGCCTGCTCGCATCCCCTGGTGAACTGGGCGCGGACATCGCGGTGGGTTCTGCACAGCGCTTCGGCGTGCCGCTCGGCTACGGTGGCCCGCATGCGGGATTTCTCGCCACCCGCGAAGCGCAGGCGCGCAGTCTTCCGGGGCGGCTCGTCGGCGTCACCGTGGATTCAGGCGGGCGCGCTGCCTACCGGCTCGCGCTGCAGACGCGCGAACAGCATATCCGGCGCGAGAAGGCGACGAGCAACATCTGCACGGCGCAGGTTCTGCTTGCAGTGATCGCCGCCATGTACGCGGTGTATCACGGACCCGAAGGCCTCGCGGCGATCGCGCGCCGGGTCCACCGCCTGGGCGCGATCCTCGCCGCGGGCCTCGGAGCCCGCACGCAGGCATTCTTCGACACGGTCACCGTGAGCACCGGTGCGCGCACGCAGGCAATTCTCGCCGCGGCCCGCGAACGCGGGTGCAACCTGCGCGAGGGGGACGTGGAAAGCATCGGCGTTTCGCTCGACGAGATCGCGACGCGCGCCGACGTCGAGGCGATCTGGGCGGCGTTCGGCGTGGCGGCGTCGTTCGAGGCGCTCGAATCGACGCCCGATCGCGTTCCGCCGTCGCTTGCCCGCCGCTCGGCCTACCTCGAGCATCCGGTGTTTCATCGCCACCGTTCGGAGACGCAGATGATGCGTTTTCTCAGGAGCCTCGCGGACAAGGACATTGCGCTCGACCAGGCGATGATTCCGCTCGGTTCCTGCACCATGAAGCTGAACGCGGCGACCGAGATGCTGCCGATCACCTGGCCCGGATTCAGTTCGATCCATCCGTTCGCTCCGGCCGACCAGACCGCAGGGTATCGGCGGCTGATCGAGGAACTCGAGGGCTGGCTGGCGGAAATCACCGGCTACGACGCGGTATCGGTGCAGCCCAACGCGGGTTCGCAGGGCGAGTTTGCGGGGCTGCTCGCGATCCGGGCCTGGCACGCCTCGCGCGGCGAGAGCGGTCGCGACGTGTGCCTGATCCCGAGTTCCGCGCATGGCACCAATCCGGCCTCGGCAAGCCTCGCCGGACTGCGCGTCGTCGTGGTCGGTTGCGACGCGGAAGGAAACGTGGACCTGGCCGACCTCGAACGCAAGGCCGGCGAATGCGCGCCGTCGCTCGCGGCGCTGATGGTGACCTACCCCTCGACCCATGGCGTGTTCGAGCCGGGGATCCGCGACGTCTGCGAAATCGTCCACCGGCACGGCGGCCAGGTGTACCTCGATGGCGCGAACCTGAATGCGCTGGTGGGACTTGCCGCGCCGGGCCGGTTCGGCGCCGACGTCTCGCACCTGAACCTGCACAAGACCTTTTGCATTCCGCACGGCGGCGGCGGGCCGGGCGTCGGCCCGGTCGCGGTGCGCGCGCATCTCGCGCCGTTCCTTCCCGGGCGCGGGGTGGTGGGGCCGGTTTCGGGCGCGCCGTTCGGCAGCGCGGGGATTCTCCCGATCTCCTGGGCCTACATTGCGATGATGGGCGCCGAGGGCCTGAAGGCGGCGACGCGCGTAGCGATCCTCAACGCGAACTACGTCGCGAATCGTCTCGCGCCGCACTATCCGGTGCTGTACGCGGGGAAACACGGTCTCGTGGCGCACGAATGCATCGTCGATCTGCGGCCGCTGAAGGAGACTTCGGGAATCCTCGTCGACGACGTCGCGAAGCGCCTGATGGACTTCGGCTTCCACGCCCCGACCATGTCCTTTCCCGTGCCCGGGACGCTGATGATCGAGCCGACCGAGTCGGAATCGCTGGGGGAACTCGACCGGTTTTGCGACGCGATGATCGCGATCCGGGAGGAGATCCGCGCGGTCGAGGAAGGGCGGCTGCCGCGCGACGACAACCCGCTGAAGCACGCGCCGCATACCGCGGCCACGCTCCTCGCCGCAGACTGGAGGCATCCGTATTCGCGCGAGCAGGCCGCGTATCCGCTGCCGTGGGTGCGCGAGTGCAAGTATTGGCCGCCGGTCGGACGCGTCGATCACGTCTACGGCGACCGGCACGTGTTCTGCAGTTGTCCGCCGCCCGGGGCGGCCTAGCGCTGCCCCATGGTCTGGTTCGGCAGCCACAGCGCGAGATCCGGGAAGATCGAGAGCAGCACCATCGTGCCGAACATGATCAGGACGAACGGCAGCGAGCCCTTCAACACCGTCATCAACGGAACCTGCGGCGCGACGCCCTTCAGCACGTAAAGGTTGAGTCCCACCGGCGGGGTGATCAGGCCGACCTCCATGTTGATGGTCAGAATGACCGCGAACCAGATGAGGTCGAAATTGTTCGCCTCGAGCACGGGCGAGAGGATCGGCATCACCATCAGGATGATGGCCACGGGCGGCAGGAAGCATCCGGCGACGAGCAGAAAAACGTTGATCGCGAACAGCAGCACCCAGCGGTTGAGGTCTAGGTCGACCATCCACTGCGCGGCGGTCTGCGTCACGTAGAGCAGCGACATCATGTAGGAAAACACCGCCGCGGCGCCGATGATCATCAGGATCATGGTCGATTCGCGAACCGTATCGCGGAAGATGTGCCACTGGTCCTTCAGCCGCCAGGCGCGGTAGATCACGACGACGAGCCCGAGCGCGAGGATGGCCGAAATCGCCGCCACTTCCGACGGCGTGGCGAGCCCGCCGTACATCGCGTAGGTGATCGCGACGATGATCGCGATGAAGGGCAGGACGCGCCCGAGGCCTTCCATTTTCTGCACCAGCGTGTATCGGATCGCCTCCTCGCCGGTGGCGAGGCTGATCGAGCGCATCGAGCGCAGCGTCGCGATCCAGGCGTAGAGCGCGAAGAACAGCACCAGCAGCGCTCCGGGAACCACGCCGGCAAGGAACAGCCTTCCGATCGAAGTCTCGGTCGAGATCCCGTACAGGATCATGGTCACCGAAGGCGGGATCAGGATGCCGAGCGTGCCCCCGGCGCAAACCGAGCCCGTGGCAAGCGCGGGCGAAACGCCGCGCCTGAGCATCTCCGGCACCC
>MERB01000023.1:45190-48683 GCA_001770475.1 Betaproteobacteria bacterium RIFCSPLOWO2_02_FULL_66_14
GCCGCAAATTGCGGAAAAAATGCCGCAGGCGAGGATGTTCGAAATGACGAGGCCGCCCGGTACGCGGTCGAGCCAGCGATGCAGCGATTCGTAAATGTCGCGCCCGGCCGCCGAACTGCCGATGGCGGAGCCGAGCAGGATGAACAGCGGAATCGTCAGCAGGGCGAAGGACGACAGTTCGTCCATCATCAGGATCGGCACGTTGGCGAGCGTGTCCGCGCCCTTGAAGGTCACCAGGAATCCGCTCGCAACGAGCAGCAGTCCCCAGGCGATCGGCAGCCCGGAGAACAGCACCACCAGCGTCACGCCCAGAATCAGCAAGCCGATCTGGAACTCGTTCACGCGTCCTCCGCGTCGGGACGCGGCCGCGCCAGTTCGGCCACGTACTGCAGTGCCGTGAGCCCAAGTCCCACCGGCATGGCGAGGAAGAGCGGCCACTTGTACGGCGCCCAGGTGCTCTCGGTACGCTCGCCCCGTTCGAAGGACTCCACCGTCAGCACGCCGCCGAGGATCGCGAGATAGATGCAGACTGCGAGGCCCACGACCAGCACGCACACGCCGAGCGTCCGGGAAAAGCGCTGCGGCATCCAGTGCGCGAGCAAGTCGACCGCGACGTGACCGTTGGTCCGCAGACAGTACGGCGAGCCGAGAAACAGCGCCGCCACCATCATGTAGACGGAGAACTCGATCTCCCAGTAAGTGGAGGCGCCCATGGCGCGGTAGATCACGTTCCAGCAGATCACCAGCGCCGCGAGCAGCAGCATCACGGACGCGAGCGCGGCGCAGGCGTCGCTCAGGCGGTCCACCGCGCGCACGAAGCGGATCAAACCCGGCCTCCCAAACAAAACGGGCCGGAATCCCGGCCCGTTTCCATCTGCCGCCCCGCGATCACTTGACCGCGAGCAGCAGGTCGAGCAGCTCCTTCGCCATCGGCGAGAGCGCGGCGAACTCCTTGTAGGAGGTCTGCTTGGCGAGCGCGACCCACTCGTCGTACTCCGCCTGCGTCATCTCGTGCACCTTGGCGCCGGCCTTCTTGTAGGCCTCCTCCATCTTGTCGACGGCCTCCTTCTGCAGACCCAGGAAAAACTCGTCCGACTTGGCCGCCGCCTCCTCGAAGATCTTCTTCTGCGCCGGGGTGAGCTTGTCGTAGTGCTGCTTCGACATCACGAGCGGCTGCAGCAGCATCCACAGGGAGTATTTGCTCGGAGTGGTCGCGAACTTGGTCTGCTCGTACAGGCGCATGCTGACGAAGGTCTCGGCCGAGGTCAGCGTGCCGTTCAGGACGCCCGACTGCAGCGACGGATAGATTTCCGTCGATGGCATGCTCACCACGGAGGCGCCTGCCGCCTTCAGCATCGACTCGAAGGTGGGGTCGGCGGCGCGCATCTTGAGTCCGTCGACGCTCTTCGGCCCGGTGATCTCCCGGTCCTTGGTCGCGAACGCGCCGGGGGTCCACCACCACGTGATGGGGCGCACCCCGTGCTGCTCGGCGAGTTCGTTGAACTTCGCCTGGAACGGCGTGCCGCGGAGTTTCATCGCGTGCGCCAGCGTCGGCACCGTGCCGGGCATGATGATGATCGAGAATTCCTTCGCCTTGCCGACGGCGTAGGACATCGGGAAGACCGCCATTTCCAGCGTACCGTTCTGCAGCGCGTCCAGCTGAGCCACCGGCTTGATGTTGAGCGAACTCGCCGGGAAGATGCGGAACTTGAGGCTCGGGTCGCGCTTGTTGACTTCCTGCACGAACAGGCGCGCGGCGCGGTCCCTGCCATCCACGTTGGCCTTCCACTGGTGCGAGATCTTGATTTCCTGCGCTGCGACCGGCGTGCCGGCCAGCATTGCCGCGGCGAGCGCGACTGCAAATCCGGGGGTGAATTTCATGACTGGTTTCCTCCTTGGCTGCGATCCGGTCGCTTGATGCGGCCGATGACCCGATTCTCGATTGCCCCGACCCCGACCTTAAGTAAGGGCTGCGGGATCTGTCAAGTCGGTGCCGACAACAGGATCGAAGTGGCTGCGGCGGTCCCGGCACGGCTATATGATGCGATCTGCAATGAATGCGCGCGCCGATTCGCTGCAGGAACGCTTCGAGCGCCAGCTCGCGGCGCAGCGCGCCGATCCGTACCCGGACCTCGCGGTACGCCGGCGCCGGCTATCGGCGCTGGAGGCGCTCGTGGGCGACAATCTCGAGCGCGTGGCGCAGGCGGTCAACGCCGATTTCGGCCGCCGGCCCGAGCGCGAAACGCGCCTGCTCGAGGGATTCCCGGCGCTTTCTTCGATCCGGCACGCCCGTCGGCGCGTCGGGCGCTGGATGCGGCCGCGCCGTCGTTTCGCCTCGCGCTGGCTGCTGCCCGGGCGATCGATGCTGCTGCCGCAGCCGCTCGGCGTGGTCGGCATCGTGTCGCCGTGGAATTACCCGCTGCTGTTGACCGTCTCGCCGCTCGCCGCGGCGCTCGCGGCGGGCAATCGCGCGATGCTGAAACTCTCGGAGGTGACGCCGCTGACCTCCGCCGAACTGGCAGCGTTGTTCGCGAAATATTTTTCGGAGGACGAAGTGACGGCCGTTCAGGGCGACGCGGCTGCGGGGGCTGCTTTTTCGAGCCTGCCGTTCGGCCATCTCCTGTTTACGGGGGCGGGGCGCATCGGCCGCGAGGTGATGCGCGCAGCGGCCGAAAGCCTGACGCCGGTCACGCTCGAATTGGGCGGCAAATCGCCGGTCATCGTCGCGCCGCAATACCCGCTCGAGCATGCGGCCGAGCGCGTAATGCTCGGCAAGTGCATGAACGCGGGCCAGACCTGCGTCGCGCCCGATTACCTGCTCGTGCCCCGGGGGAGCGAAGCCGCGGCTCTCGAGGCGCTGCGTGCCGCGACCGACCGCCTCTATCCGGACATGCCGTTCAACAAGGACTACGCGCACGTCGTGAGCGAAAGGCACTTCCAGCGCCTCGGCGCGATGCTCGACGAAGCGCGCGCGCGCGGCGCCGAGATCGTGGCGCTGTCGAGTTCGATGTCGCAGCCGGATGCGGCGCGGCGGCGCTTCCCGCCGCTCGCAGTGGTGAATCCGCCCGAGGAACTAAAGTTGATGCGCGAAGAGATTTTCGGCCCGCTGCTGCCGGTGATCGGCTACGAGCGGATCGAGGAGGCGGTCGCGTTCGTCAACGCGCGCGAGCGGCCGCTCGCGCTTTACCTGTTCGACCGGGACGCGGCGCGCGTCGGGCGCGTCCTGCGCCAGACGCTTTCGGGCGGCGTCACCGTCAACGACGTGTTCCTGCACGTGGCCGAGGAGTCACTTCCGTTCGGCGGCGTAGGCGCGAGCGGCATGGGCGCCTATCATGGCCGCGCCGGGTTCGAGACATTTTCCAAACTGCGCCCGGTGTTCCTGCAGTCGCGCTGGGCGACGACGTGGATGCTCAACCCGCCGTACGGCGGGCGTTTCGACCGGCTGCTGAGGTGGATGTTGCGAAGATAACGGGACATCCCGCTTCTGGCGTTT
>MERB01000023.1:48742-57164 GCA_001770475.1 Betaproteobacteria bacterium RIFCSPLOWO2_02_FULL_66_14
GAGATCGGGGGAAAAGCGAACCGGCGAGCGCGCGCCGCCGCGCTACATCCAGGCGAAACCGACGATCACGAAATCGTCGCCGGAATCGCGCTGCGCGCCCAGTTTGATGAGGCGCGTTTTCTCTCCCATCAGCGCCTCGCACATCATCTCCGGGACGTACTCCTTCGGATCGATCGCGAGCTTGGATCCCGCAGTCGCGGCGTCGCCTTCGCCTTCGAGCAGCACGGCGTTGACGTAGTCGTACTTGTGCGAGCCGGTCGAACTCGCCCAGGTCGAAGCGAGCTGACCCTCCTTGCCGACGAGCTTGAGCCACATCGAGGACGGGTTCTTGGACAGGATTTCGATTCCGGCGACCACGGTTGAAGTGCCGCGCGCATCCAGGCGTCGCAGCACGCCGACCCACCAGTAATCGGCGTCGGCCCGCTTCACCGCGCACAGGCGCCCGATCTTGACCCAGTCGCCCTGCTTCAGGGGCACTTCGACGCCGATCCCGTTCTCGCTCACGTCCTTCTCGGGCCAGACCTCGGGCGCGACGTCGAGCTGCTCGGCTTCCAGCGCGAGCTTTCTGCCGCGCTCCTCGAACGTGGACTCGATCGCGCTCATCTGGTCGGTCCCGACCTGGACGACGACCCGCCGAATGGCATCGAGCGAATGCAAGATATAGGCCTTGCCCTGCGCGCGCGTGCGCTTGTTGAGCCGGAACGGCCGATCGGGTCCCCAGTAGAGTTTCAGGTGCTTTAGCACGCGGACCAGATCCCAGCGCGAGAACTCCTGCCCGTCCTTGCGGTCGCCCGGCAGCGCATTGGCGTCCTCGCGGTCGAGCAGTTCCTGAAGCCGCTCAATGCCCTTGCCCGGACCGAAAAAGCGCGCCGTTGGTTTGGCGGGCGGCGCATCGCCATACTGGAACGGTGCCGCAGGCTGCGCCAGATCGATGCAGAACGGATGCCCGGGCGAGGCGCGGTCCACGACCTCGAACGCATCGGAGATGCGGGACACCAGGCGAGAGGCGAGTTCCACGTGCTCCGGGGCGACCGACTCCATGCCGCCGATCTCGAGCATCAGCGGGCGCAGCAGTTCCTGTTGCGTAGTGGTCGGATTCTGCTCGGCGCGATAGGCCTTCGCGCCGCGCGTTGCCAGCTTGGCGTTCTCGGCCATGCGGTAATAGCGGTACAGGCGGCCCCAGACCTGATTGTCGACGCCCATGTAGTTCAGGTGCCGGATCTTTTCCTGCATCGCGGTGGACCGCATCCCGCGGCACAGCAGGCCGAGCACGAGGTCCGGGTCGCCGGTGCGCGCTTCGCCCTCGGTGCCAAAATCGCCCACCAGGCAGGCGAGATACGCTTCCGATAGCGCGTTGCGAAACGCGAACGCCTTCTGGCAGCGGTCGCGCGAGCGGTGGTCGTGGATGCGCGCCGCGCTCAGGTACTGGCTGAGCAACGACTCCTCGAATCGCAGCCCGGTGTCCTCGAGCACGCGCAGCACCTCAGCGCGTAATTCCGGGCGGTAACCCGGGGTCTGGCTCACCGACTCGATCCAGGTCGCGACCTCTTCGAGCGCCTTGCCGGGATTGGATTCGGGCAGGTCGGCCAGGAGTTTCTCCGCTTCCCGCACGCTGTACATCGGATGGTCGGGTCGCTCGCCGCCTCCGAGACCCTTCAGCCACTTGAGCATGTCAGCCTCCCGTTCCTGAAATTCTATCGCGAACGCGGGTCAATTCGTTTCCGCAATCCTCTATACCCCAAGATAGCGGTGCTGCACGTCCTCGCTCGCGGCGAGTTCGTCCGAACTGCCGCTCCACACCACGCGGCCCTTCTCCAGCACGAAATGGCGGTCTGCAAGCCGCGTCAGCGCCTTGACGTCCTTGTCGATGATCAGGATCGCCAGGCCGGAGGCCTTCAGCTGCTCGATGGAACGGTAGATTTCCGCCCGGATGAGCGGCGCCAGACCTTCGGTCGCCTCGTCGAGAATGAGCAGGCGCGGGTTGGTCATCAGTGCGCGAGCGATCGCCAGCATCTGCTGCTCGCCCCCGGAGAGCTGGTTGCCGAAATGACGCTGGCGCTCCGCGAGCTGCGGAAAGAGCTCGAACGCCCGTGAGAGCGTCCATGGGGCCTTCGCGTCCCTGCGGTTGGCTGCAGTGGCGACGAGGTTCTCGCGCACCGTGAGATTTGGGAAGATCTGCCGGCCCTCGGGCACAAGACCGATGCCGGATTGCGCGACTCTGTAGGAGGCGAGACCGTGCAGGGGTCGCGAATCGAACACGATCGACCCGGCGCGCGGGCGCACGATGCCCATGATCGAATGCACGGTCGTGGTCTTGCCCATGCCGTTGCGGCCGAGCAGCGTGGTCACCTGCCCGGAGGCGATTTCGAAGGAAATGCCGAACAGGACCTGCGAGAGCCCATAGGCGGTCTCGAGCCCTTCGACCCGCAGCATCAGGCGACCTCCTCGCCCAGGTAGGCGGCGCGCACGTCGGCGTTGGCGCGGATCTCGGCGGGCGTGCCCGTCGCGATGACTCGTCCGTACACCAGCACCGAGATCCGGTCGGCGAGGGAAAATACGGCATCCATGTCGTGCTCCACGAGCAGCATGGTCTGCCGGCCCTTGAGGCGCGCGAGGAACTCGATCATGCGCTGCGTCTCCTCGGCGCCCATTCCCGCCACCGGCTCGTCGAGCAGCAGCAGCCGCGGTCCGGTGGCAAGCACCATCGCGACTTCGAGCTGGCGTTGCTCGCCATGTGCGAGGTTGGCAGCGAGCACGTCGGCGCGCGCCGCGAGCCCGACCTCGTTCAGAATCGCCTGTGCGGGCTGGCGCAGGGCGCGCTCTTCGTGCGCCGGTCGCCAGAAGCGGAAACTGTGGCCGGCGTGCGCCTGAACGGCGAGCGCGACGTTGTCGAGCGCAGTGAAGTCGCGGTAGATACTGGTGATCTGGAACGAGCGCGCGAGACCTCTCCTCGAGCGCGCCTGCGCCGAAAGCGGCGTGATGTCCTCGCCGGCAAAGCGGATCCGGCCCGAATCGGGGCGCAGCATGCCTGCGAGCTGCGCAATCAGCGTGGTCTTGCCGGCGCCGTTGGGTCCGATGATGGCATGCGTCTCGCCAGCCAGCACGTCGAGCGTGATGCCGTCGGTCGCCCGCAGCGCACCGAAAGTCTTACGCAGTTCGGTGACCAGGAGCAGGGTCTCAGCCATGGCGTTCATCCCGCGCCAGCAATCCCGCGAGCCCCTTTCTGGCGAACAGCACGACCAGGACGAGGAACGGCCCGAGAATGATCTGCCAGTGCACGGTCCAAGCCGAGAGCAGGTCCTCGAGCAGCAGCAGCACCGAGGCGCCCAGCACCGGGCCCGCGGAGGTCGCGATTCCGCCGAGGATCACCATGAACATGATCTCGCCGGAGCGCGTCCAGTGCATGAAATCGGGCGTGAGGAACGAGGTATGGTTGGCGAGCAGGGCGCCGGCGAGGCCGCAGATCGCACCCGAGATGACGAACGCCGCCAACCGGTACGGATACGGCGAGAAGCCGATCGCCTGGGTACGCGCCTCGTTCGAGCGGGCAGCACGGATCACCATCCCGAAGCGAGAGTTGACCAGACGGTGGATTGCGAATACCACCAGCACCAGGATTGCGAGCACCACATAGTAGAACAGCGTCGGGTTGGCGAGATCGAGCAAGTCCCCGAACTGGCTGCGCCTCGCCAGTCGCAGGCCGTCGTCGCCGCCGAATTCCTCGATCGAGACGCCGAGGTAATACAGCATCTGCGTGAAGGCCAGCGTGATCATGATGAAGTAGATGCCGCTCGTGCGCACCGAAATCGATCCGATCGCCAGCGCCACCACCGCGGAGGCGCCGATCGCCACGGCCCACTGCAGGTAGCCGTTGTCGATGCCGTAATGGGCGAGGATGCCTACGGCGTAACCGCCGACCCCGAGATACGCCGCGTGGCCGAAGGACACCATGCCTCCGTAGCCGAGGATCAGGTTCAGGCTCGCGGCGGCGATCGCGAATATCATGACGCGGCGAAACAGGTCGAGATAGAACGGCTCGTTGAGCCATCCCGCGATCGGCGGTATCGCCGCGAACAGCAGCAGCGTTCCGATCAGCAATGTCGTGCCGCGCTTCATTCTCAGCCGCCCCGCGAACCGAACAGGCCCTGCGGCCGGATCGCAAGCACCACGGCCATGAGCAGGTAGATGAGCATGGAGGCGAGCGCCGGTCCTGCGGAATCGGCCGCCGAGGGCGAAATGACGGTCGCGAGCGTGGGCTTGAGAAATGCACGGCCCATGGTGTCGACCATGCCGACGATGACGGCCCCCGCGAAGGCGCCGCGAATCGATCCGATGCCGCCGATGACGATCACCACGAAAACCTGGATCAGGATCAGTTCGCCCATCCCCGTCTGGACCGCGAAAATCGGCGCCGCGAGCAGTCCCGCGAGTCCGGCGAGCGCAGCGCCGAACCCGAACACCAGGGTGTAAAGCAGCCGGATGTTCACCCCGAGCGCGGCGACCATGGTCCGGTTGGAGGCGCCGGCGCGAATCAGCATTCCGAGGCGCGTGTGCGTCACCACGTACCAGAGCAGTCCCGCCACCAGCAGCCCGACGGCGATGATCACCAGCCGGTACAGCGAATAGTTCAGGTTGGGCAGGATCTCGACGTGGCCCGAGAGGAACTGCGGCAGGCTGCTGTAGATGGCGTTTCGGCCCCACAGGATCGCGACCAGCTCGTTGAAGAACAGGATCAGGCCGAAGGTCGCGAGCACCTGGTCGAGGTGGTCGCGTTCGTAGAGCGTGCGCAGTGCGATCACTTCGACCAGAATTCCGACCACGAGCGTGCCGCCGAGACCGAACAGCACGCCGAGCGCATACGATCCGGTCGTCTGCATGAAATGGGTCGCGAGGTACGCGCCCACCATGTAGAGCGAACCGTGCGCCAGGTTGACGAGGTTCATGATGCCGAACACGAGCGTCAGCCCCGCGGCCATCAGGAACAGCATCACCCCGAGCTGCAGCCCGTTGAGCGCCTGCTCGACGATGAGGATCGCGTTCATGCGTGAAATAAAAAGGGCGCGGTCAGACCGCGCCCGTGGATCTACGAGGCGTCTGCCTCACCACTTCATCTTGCAATCCTGGCTGTAGGAGTCCTTGTGGTTGGCGAACACGGTCTTCTGGATCTCCATCACCGGCTGGCTGACCGATGCGCCGGCGACCGCCTTCAGCAGGTAGAAATTCTGGACCGGGAAGTGATTGTGGTTGTAGGTGTACTTGCCGCGCACGGAATGGAAGTTGGCCTTGCGCATCGCCGCGATCATCCCTTTCTTGTCGGCGAGATTGCCCTTGACCGCGCGCACGGCGGAGTCGATCAGCATGATGCCGTCGTAGCTCTGCGCGCCGTAGAAGGGGGGCAATTTGCCGAACTTCTTCTGGTAACCGTCGACGTACTTCTGGTTCGCCGGGTTCTTCAGGTCCGGGCTCCAGATGCGCGTCTCGAACTGCCCGAGCGCCGCGTGTTGCAGGGCCGGAAGACTGATTTCGTCCACCGTGAACACCGAATACACCGGGATCTGGCCGCGCAGCCCCGCCTGCGAATACTGCTTCAGGAACTGGATTCCCATGCCGCCCGGGTAGAACACCATCAGGGCCTTGGGATTCTTGGCCCGCAGTTGCGCGATTTCGGCCTGGTAGTCGGGCTGGTTGACCGTCGTGTACACCTCGCCCGCGATACGCCCCTTGAAGGTGCGCTTGAAGCCGGTGAGCATATCCTTGCCTGCGGCGTAATTCGGCGCCATCAGGTAGACGTCGTTGAGGCCCTCGTCGCTCATGTACTTGCCCATGGCTTCCGGCGTCTGGTCGTTCTGCCAGGACGTGGTGAAGAAATTCTCGTTGCACAACTCTCCGGCCAACTGGTGCGGGCCGGCGTTCGTGCCGATCATGAGCGTGCTCGCAGAAGTCACGGTCGGGGCGACCGCCAGCATGACGTGCGACCAGATGATTCCAGAGACGAAATTGACCTGGTGTTTCTTCAGCATTTCGTCCGCGACCTGCTTGCCGACGTCGGCCTTCTGCTGGTCGTCGCCGTAGATTACTTCGGTGGCGAGCCCGCCCACCTTGCGGTCCAGGTGATCGAGCGCGAGCTCGACCGAGTTTTTCATGTGCTCGCCGATGATTCCGCCGGGGCCGGACAGGGTAGTGATGAAACCGATCTTGAGCTTCTGCTGTGCCATTGCCGGAGCCGAAGCAAACGATGCCGCCAATAGCCCGGCCAACACAACGCGAGTCGTCGCACGCATGGGTCTCTCCTCCTGCTGTTTTGGATCGATTCAGTCTAGCAAGGCCACCCCGAGGTGTCCAGATTCGGTGGTAGGGTAGCCCCATGCTGAAACTTCTCGGCGTGAGCAAGAATTTCGGCGCACGAACCGTTCTCAACGAGGTTTCATTTGATCTGAATCAGGGCGAATACGTCGCGGTCGTAGGCGAGTCCGGAATCGGCAAGTCGACGCTGCTGCACGTGATCGCCGGTCTGGACACCGTCGACTCCGGCCGCATCCTGTTCGAGGGTGCCGACGTGGCGCGCCTCGACGACGCCGAGGCGTCGCGCCTGCGGCGCGAAAAATTCGGTTTCGTCTTCCAGGCCTTCCACGTCCTGCCGCACCTCACGGTGTTGCAGAACGTGGGTTTGCCGCTGTTGCTTCGAAGCTCGCCCGCGGCGCAAATCGAGCGGCGTGCGCGCGAGTTCGTAGGCGCCGTGGGGCTCGCCGGCCGCGAAGAGAGCCTGCCGCGCGAGCTGTCGGGCGGGGAGTTGCAGCGCGTGGCGATCGCGCGCGCGCTGGCCGGCGACCCGCGCCTGGTGCTCGCGGATGAGCCGACGGGCAATCTAGATCCTGAGAACGCGCGCCAGGTCCTCGATCTGCTGCGGGCGCAGGTCAAGCGTCGCGGCGCGGCGGGCATCCTCGTCACGCATTCGCTCGAGGCCGCCGCGGGTTGCGACCGGCGCTACCGCCTGTCGGCCGCGGGGCTGGAGCCGATCGCCTGATTGCGCCGGGGCGTTGGGCGAACGGGATGCGCTGTTCTGATGCGCCGCGGTCGCGTGAACGAGCAGTCGCACGTTCGGAACCTCAGCGCGCCGAGAAAGGCCACGACGCTCAGCGCCCGGCTGACCGATGCCGAAGCGCTGCGGATCGATTCACAGCGCGAGCGGCAATCCCGCGCTGGCGAGATCCGGGACCGCCTTGGGCGGGCTGGCCATTCGCGGTCGACGGCGGTTCCGTCACGCCGGACGGAGGCGGCCCTTGAACAACCGTCGCGCCGGATACGGGAGAGCGCCAGCGCCCAGCGCCTCCTCGATTCGCAGCCCTTCGTTCCATTTCGCCATGCGCTCGGAACGCGAGAAACTGCCGACCTTGAGTTGCGGCACGCCCCAGCCCACCGCCAGGTGCACGACGGTGACGTCCTCCGATTCCCCGGAGCGCGCAGAAACAATTCCAGCAAAACCTTCGGCGCGCGCCGCCTGCCAGCAGGCGAGGGTCTCGGTCAGCGTCCCGACCTGGTTGGGTTTCAGCAGCACCGCGTTTCCTGCGCCACCGGCCTGCGCGACGCGGCGCGCGTCGGTGACGAAGAAGTCGTCGCCGACGATCTGCACGCGATCGCCGGCGACGCGGGTGAGTTCGCGCATCGCTTCCGCGTCGTGCTCGGCGAACGGGTCCTCGATCGAAACGATCGGGTAGCGCTCGATCCAGCGCAGGTACATTGCGAGCAGTTGCTCGCTGCCGAGCGATTGGTCCTCCAGCGCGAGCTGGTAACGGCCGTCTCGAAACAGCTGGCTCGCGGCGATGTCGAGAGCGATGCAGGCGTCGCTGCCGGGTTTCAGGCCCGCATCCTCGATGGCGTCGACCAGCGCCGCGAGCCCGTCTTCGTTCGCCTTGAACGCGGGCCAGTAGCCGCCTTCGTCCGCGACGCCCTGCAACGCGCCGCGCCGCGCGAGCCGCGCACCGGCCGCGCGATAGACTTCCGCCGTCCAGTCGAGCGCCTCGGTGAAGCTGCCCGCCCTGGTGCACACCAGAAGGTAATCCTGCAGGTCGACGCGGCCGCGCGCGTGCGCGCCGCCGCCGAAAATCTGGATCTGGGGAACCGGCAGCGCGACACGCCGTTCGCCGGCCAGGTGCTTCCACAGCGGCACACCGGCAGATGCCGCCGCCGCGTGCGCCGTCGCGAGCGACACGGCAACGATCGCGTTGGCGCCCAGCCGATGCTTGTCCGGCGTCCCGTCGAGGTCGATCAACCGCCGGTCGATCGCTTCCTGTTCGGGCTGCAAGCCGAGCAGCGCGGTCGCGATCGACGTGTTCACCTGATGCACGGCTTCGCGCACGTCGATCGCAACCGCTTCGCCGCTTCCGGTGGAAGCGCCCGACGGCGCGATGGCGCGACCCATCGC
>MERB01000023.1:57174-59786 GCA_001770475.1 Betaproteobacteria bacterium RIFCSPLOWO2_02_FULL_66_14
GGTTGGCCGCGAGAATCCCAGACGCGCCGGCCGCGGATTTCTACGATCGCTGCCACGCTTGCTCCACTTGCGCGAGCGTCGAGGGCGGCGAGCGCAGCAGCGCCGAGGCGATCCGTCGCACGCGATCCTTGTCCTCCGCAGCCCTGAGGTATTCGACGGGCGATTTGCCGTCGATGCGCGCGATGAGCAGGCCCGGAAGGAGCGAAGCCGCGCGTTGCTCGAGCGACGACGGGGATTCCCATTCGACGTGCGGCAGGTAGGCTTCGGCGAGCGCGCGGAAACAGGCGAGCAGCGCGGTTCGCGCCTGCGGCACCCAGAGGCATTTGAGCAACAGGTGGTTGAGAACGAACGCGAGATCGAACGCGGGATCGCCGTACCAGGCGCATTCGGCGTCGAGAAACACCGGACCTTGCGCTCCTACGAGGATGTTTTTCGGGCTGACGTCGCCGTGAACGAGAGCGATTCGCGTGCCTGCTGTGCGCTTGGCGAGCGCCTCGAGCGGGCGAGCGAGGTCCGGGTGAACCCGCGCGCTGGCGAGGAGGTAGGGTTCCAGGCGGATGGCGTGAAAGCTCGCATCGGTCGCGAATTCGCGCGCCACCTCATCGCGACCTGCGCTCGCGGCATGCACGCGCCCGAGACTCGAGCCCACCGCGCGCGCCGTCGCCGCGTCGGCCCGGCCCGCGCGAAGCTCGTCTTTCCAGAGCGAATGGCGCGCAGCGTCGAGGAACTCCATGGCGAAGACGCCCGCCGGATCGTGCGCCAGGACGCGTGGCGCGATGCCCGGGACCGCGCGCCGGGCGGCCTCCATCCAGCGCCATTCGAACTGATTGCGTTCCACCGGCGCTTCCCAGACTTGCGCCACGCGCAGCCGCGGCAACGCGCGCTTCACGCAGACGCTTGCGGAGCCGAGCGCGACCTGCCAGATGTCGGAGGAAACGCCGCCGGGGAGCCGCCGCGCGTGCGGCGGCTCGCCATCGGCCGCCAATCCGCTGCGTCTCAGGAACGCGAGAATGTCCTCAGGGAGCGAGTCGCTCAAGGGTCCAGCCGCCATCCCGGCGCCGGTAGAGCAGGCGGTCGTGCAGCCGGTTTTCGCGGCCCTGCCAGAATTCAATCGCCTGCGGCACGAGGCGGTAGCCGCCCCAGTTCGCCGGTCGCGGCGGCTGCTCGCCGAAGCGGCTTTCCATCTCGGCGAGCGCACGCTCGAGGAACCCACGATCCGGCACCGGGTCGCTTTGTTGCGACGCCCAGGCGGAAAGCCGGCTGCCGAGCGGACGGGACCGGAAGTAGTCATCCGAATCACGCTCCGCGACCTTCTCGGTGATCCCTTCGATGCGTACCTGGCGCTCGAGCGCAGCCCAGAAGAACACCAGGCACGCGGCGGGCCGCCGGGCAAGTTGTCGGCCCTTGCGACTGGCGTAATTGGTATAGAAGACGAAACCGCCCGATTCGATTCCCTTCAGCAGAACGACGCGGCCGTCCGGCGTGCCCTCTTCGGTGACCGTGGCGAGCGTCATCGCGTTGGCGAGCGGCACGGCGGCGTCGAGCGCGTCCTGAAACCAGCGCTCGAACTGCCGCACGGGATCGCGCTCCGCTTCGGCTTCGGTCAGACCCGCGAGGCGGTATTCCTGACGCAGATCGGCAAGGCTCATGAAGTGAATTCTATAATCGACCGATGCATGGCGTCTTTGATTCAGCGTTCGGAATCAGCACGGTGGACGCGGTTTATGACCGCGAACTGCAGACTTCGGTGCACATCGTGGTCGAGGCCGGGCGCGCGGTGGTGGTGGACAGCGCGACCGCGCCCTCGGTGCCGCGCGTGCTCTCGGCGCTCGCGGGCAAGGGCGTATCGCCCGAGGCCGTGGACTACGTCCTGCTCACGCACGTGCATCTCGATCATGCTGGCGGCGCCGGGCAATTGCTCGCGCACTGCCGCAATGCGCGCCTGACCGTGCACCCGCGTGGTGCGCGCCACATGATCGATCCCAGCCGGCTGCTGGCGGCTACGGTCGGGATTTACGGCGAAGCGGCGACGCGAAAGACCTACGGCGCAGTGCTGCCCGCGCCCGCCGATCGCGTGATCGAGACGCCGGAGGGCGCGACGCTGCGCTGGCAGGGGCGCGAGTTCCTGTTCCTCGAAACGCCCGGGCACGCCCGCCATCATTGCGTGATCCACGACTCGGCGAGCGGGCATTTGTTTGCCGGCGACTGCTTCGGGCTGTCGTACCGGGAACTGGACTGCGACGGGCGGCAGTTCGCGATCCCCACGACCAGTCCGTCGCAGTTCGATCCGCCGGCGCTGCACCGCTCGATCGAGCGCATCGTGGCGCTCGATCCCGGGGCGGTCTACGTGGCGCATTTCGGGCCGGTGCGCGACGTCGCGCGCCTGTCGCGCGATCTGCACCGCCTGATCGACGCGCACGCCGAACTCGCCCGCCGTGCAGGTGCGCACGACGCCGGACGCCTGCCACGCCTGAGGGAGGGGATTACCGGGATTTTCCTCGAGGAACGCGAGCGCCAGGGGTGGCGATTGCCGCCCGAGGCGCTGCTCGAACTCCTGGCGCTCGACATCGAACTGAACGCGCAGGGACTCGCCGCGTGGCTGGACGCGTCGG
>MERB01000023.1:59795-81366 GCA_001770475.1 Betaproteobacteria bacterium RIFCSPLOWO2_02_FULL_66_14
GGCGCGTCGCGGCAGCCGCGGCGCGCATCAGGAAGAAAAAATTTGTCGCTAGGTCATTGACACTTCCCTCGGGATTCGGCATCGTTCGCTCACCGCTGCAGCAGGCGGGAGGATTTTCAGACGCGGTAGTTCTCAACTCGAACACAGGAGAGGATCCGATGGCGAAGAAGAAGGCGAAGAAGGCAGCAAGCAAGAAGCGCAAACCGAGTGCGGCGTTCATGAAGCCGATGACCCCGAGCGCGACGCTTGGGGCGGTGATCGGCGCAAACGCAATGCCGCGCACCGAGGTGACCAAGAAGATCTGGGGCTACATCAAGAGGAACGGGCTTCAGGACAAGAAGAACCGACGCATGATCAATGCCGACGACAAACTGAAGCCGGTGTTCGGCGGCAAGGGCCAGGTGTCGATGTTTGAAATGACCAAGCTGGTCAGCAAGCACCTCAAGTAGCCGACTTCACACTCGATCCGAAAGCCGGAGGCGATCCCTCCGGCTTTTTGTTTTTCAGAGACGGAATTCGCCGAGCCGTTTCCTGACCGGAGCGTTCTGGAGCCGCACGTAGACGGGCAGACCGTTTCGATATGGCGGGTAGTCCTCGCCGCGGATGAGCGGTTCGAGATAAGCGCGGCATTTCGCGGTAATCCCGAAGCCGTCCCGGGTGATGTAGTCGCGCGGCATCATCTTCTCGACGTTGGCGACTTTGTCGAGTTGCGCCACGCCGACGCTCCACCGGTAGGGAGCGTTCGACTTGCGCACCACGGTCGGCATCACCGCGTTACGGCCGCCGAGTGCGAGTTCGACTGCCGCCTTGCCCATGGCGTACGACTGCTCGACGTCGATCTTCGACGCGATGTGGCGCGCCGCGCGCTGCAGGTAGTCGGCGACGCCCCAGTGGAATTTCAGATTGAGGCCCTGCTTGACGAGGTTCGCGACCACCGGCGCCACGCCGCCGAGCTGGGCGTGGCCGAACGCATCGCGCAGACCCTGGTCGGACAGGAACTTGCCGTCCGGCCCCTTGACGCCTTCGGAGACGACCACCGAGCAGTAGCCGTGCCTTCGCACCATTTCGTCCACCCGGGCGAGGAACCGATCCTGCTGGAACTCGATTTCAGGAAACAGGATGAGGATCGGGATCGCGGTGTCCCTCGTCGATGCGAGCCCGCCGGCCGCGGCGATCCAGCCCGCGTGCCGTCCCATCACTTCCAGCACGAACACCTTGGTCGAAGTCTTCGCCATGCTCGCCACGTCGAAGCTCGCCTCGCGCACCGACACCGCGACGTACTTCGCGACCGAACCGAACCCCGGACAGTTGTCGGTGATCGGCAGGTCGTTGTCCACCGTCTTGGGAATGTGCACCGCGACGATCGGGTAGCCCATGCGTTCGGAAAGCCGCGACACCTTGAGGCAGGTGTCGGCCGAGTCGCCGCCCCCGTTGTAGAAAAAATAGCCGATGTCGTGCGCTTTGAACACCTCGATGAGGCGTTCGTATTCGGTGGGATCCTTTTCGAAGCTCTTCAGCTTGTAGCGACAGGAGCCGAACGCGCCCGACGGCGTGTGACGCAGCGCCCGGATCGCAGCCGCGTTTTCCTTGCTCGTGTCGATCAGGTCCTCGGTCAGGGCGCCGATGATTCCGTTGCGGCCGGCGTACACCTTGCCGATTCTCTTTCGGTGCCTGCGTGCGGTCTCGATCAGGCCACAGGCGGATGCGTTGATGACCGCCGTAACGCCGCCCGACTGGGCGTAAAAGGCATTTCTCGCGGACATGCGTTTCTCCAGAAGAGAAGTACGCCGTCGATTTTACCGTGCGTCCCGGTCGCGCCGGCGGTGCGCGAACACGCTGCCCGAGAGCAGGAATGCGGTCATCAGCCAGTACACCGGCGCCATGCCGCCGAGCGCCGCGCCGAGCGCGCCGAATGCCAGCGGCAGAAAGGTGTGGCTTGCGTTGAGGAGCGTCGTGCGCACGCCGACCACTTCGCCCTGGCGGCCGGGCGGCGACGCGGAATACAGCAGCGCCATGATCATCGGCTGCGCGCAGCCCAGTCCGACGCCGAGCAGGAACGACAGCGCCATCAGCAGCGGCAGCTGGCTGACGAACGGGAACAGCGAATAGGCGACTCCGGAAATCACCAGCGCCGCAGTGACGACGGACCATTCACGCAGCCGCCGGGCAAGCGTCGGCATGACCAGCCGCACCGCAAAAGTGGCTGCCGCGAAGGAACCCATGATCACCCCGATGGTCGTCGCCGACAGGCCGATGCTGGAGCCGTAGATGGGGGTCACGAAGGTATAGAGGTCCCATCCGGTGGCGAGCAGCGCGCTCGCGATGAACGCGCCCCGCAGCCGCGGTTCGCGCAGCAGGTCCACGATGCGGTGGTCGCGGCTGTCGGCCCGCGGGCCGTGGCGATGCGGCAGCGCGCCGCGATTGAAATGCACGATCAGCAGTGCGGCCACGGGAAACGCCGCGAGGATGAGGAAGGCCGAGCGGTGGCCGATCGAATCGATGGAAAATCCCGCGAGCAGCGGTCCGCAGAATCCCCCGATGGAAAAGGCGAGCGAGAACCAACTGAAATTGACCGCGCGATCGGCCGGCGTTCCGAGCGCTCCGACGGCGTGATTGAGCGAAACATGCACCACCATGAACGCAGTTCCGATGAGCGTTGCCGCCAGGTACAGTCCCGGCATCGCAGGCCAGAGCCAGGGCAGGGCGAGCCCCAGGGCGAGCGCAACGCCGGACCAGGCGAGCGGACGCAACGTGCCGACGCGGTCGATCAGCCTTCCGGCGGTGACTGCCAGCAGCATCGGCAGCAGCGCGTAGAGCGCCATCAGCACGCCGATCGTGAGGGGTGAGGCGTGCTGGTGAATCGCGAACAGCGAAATCACCATCCGGCTGCCGACGAAACCCGTATGCGTCAGGACCGTCAGACTGATGATGACGGCCAGTTTCATCCGGCTGCGGCTCTACGTCGCCGCGTACGGCAGCCCGATCCAGCCGGCGAGAAACCCGGAGTCCGGCACGACAGCGAATTGCCACGCGAGCAGCGTCTTCTGCCAGCGTGGCGTCGCCCGCGCCAGGGCACTACTTCAGACGCGACCGGGCGGGCGCGTCTGCAGCGCTGCGATTCGCTGCTCGATCGGCGGATGCGTCGAAAGCAGCGCCATCCAGCCCGAGGCATTGTTGATCCCGGAGGACTGGAACGCCGAGGGCAGGGCGCCGGGCTGCAGCCCGCCCAGCCGCGCGAGCGCGTTCATCATGGGACGCGGCGAGCCCAGCAGATCGGCGGACGCTGCATCGGCGCGGAACTCGCGCCGGCGCGAGAACCAGGCGACGATGATCGACGCCAGAATGCCCAGCACGATTTGCGAGACGATCACGGTGACGAGGTATCCGATACCGTAGCCGCGCTCGTTTTTCAGCAGGACGCGATCGACCAGATAGCCGATGACGCGCGACAGGAAAATGACGAAGGTGTTGACCACGCCCTGAATGAGCGTGAGCGTCACCATGTCGCCGTTGGCGACGTGGCCGATCTCGTGTCCAAGCACGGCCTCGACCTCGTCCCGGCTCATCGATTCGAGCAGGCCCGTGGACACGGCGATCAGCGCGGAGTTGCGGAACGCGCCGGTGGCGAAGGCATTCGGCTCGCCTTCGTAGATCGCCACGTCGGGCATGCCGATGCCGGCGCGCTCGGCAAGGCGCCGAACGGTTTCGACCAGCCAATATTGATTCGAGCCCTCGGTGCCGTCGATCAGCTTGGCGCCGGTGGTCCATTTCGCCATCGGCTTCGAGATCAGCAGCGAGATGAAGGCGCCCCCGAAACCGAAGATCGAGGCCACGATCAGCAGCGGAACGACCTGCAAGCCTTCCTGCGCGAGCGCACGGTCGATGCCGAGGATGCTGATGACGATGGACAGCAGAATCATCACCGCGAAGTTGGTTGCGATGAGCAGCACGATTCGTTTCATGGTCTTTGGGGTCTCCTTGGGGCCGCAGATGATACTGCAGTCTTAGGTCTTAGATGGGGTTCGCCGGGCGGGGTTCAATGGCGCGCGGCGAGAATCATCTGGGCGCCTTTTTCGGCGATCACGTAGGCCGGGGCGTTGGTATTGCCCGAGGTGATGCGGGGCATGATCGAAGCGTCCACCACGCGCAGCCGGTCGACGCCATGGACCCGGAGCGCGTCGTCGACCACGGCCATCGGGTCGGCGCCCATCCGGCAGGTCCCGACCGGGTGAAAAATCGTCGTGCCCAGTTCACCCGCCGCGCGTTCCAGTTCGGGATCCGACTCGGCCCGGGGTCCGGGGCGGAATTCCTCCGGCTGGTACTTCGCGAGCGCCTTCGCGGCCATGATGCGGCGCGTGAAACGCATCGCTTCCACTGCCACCCGGCGGTCCTCCTCGGTCGAGAGGTAGTTGAGCTTGATTTCAGGATACGCGTTCGGGTCCGGCGAAGTGATGCGCACCCAGCCTCGCGAAGTCGGGCGAAGGTTGCACACGCTCGGCGTGATCGCCGGGAACTCGTGCAGGGGATCGCCGAACTTGTCGAGCGACAGCGGCTGCACGTGCCACTCAATATTGGGCGTTGCCTGCAAGGCGTCGGTCCTGGCGAAGGCGCCCAGCTGCGAGGGCGGCATGGTGAGCGGACCGGTTCGAAACAGCAGGTACTCCAGTCCCATGGCGATCTTGCCGCTGAGGCGGTTCGCCATCTGGTTCAAGGTGCGCACGTGGCTGACCCGGTACTGCATCCGGACCTGGAGGTGGTCGTGCAGGTTCTCCCCGACGCCGGGCAGATCCTGGACGACGGCGATTCCCTGCCGCCTCAGCAGTTCGCCCGACGCGATTCCGGAGAGTTGCAGGAGCTGCGGCGAGCCGATCGAACCCGCGGCGAGTATCGTTTCGGCCTTCGCCGCCGCGAACTGATCTCGACCGCCGCGCGTGAATTCGATCCCGGCCGCACGCCGGCCGTCGAACCGGATCCGTCGCACCATCGCGCCGGTCAGGACGGTGAGGTTGGGCCGCTTCATCGCCGGCCGCAGAAAGGCGTTGGTTGCGCTCCAGCGCCGGCCGCGCCGCTGATTCATCTGGAAATAGGCGCAGCCGGAATTGTCGCCCGTGTTGAACACCTTCACCTTCGGGATGCCGCATTCGGCGGCCGCCTCCCGCCAGGCGTCGAGGATTTCCCAGGAGACGCGCGGGTCTTCGACGCGAAGCTCGCCGCCGGTGCCGTAGCCATCGGCGTCGCCGCCGGCGTAATCCTCGAGCTTGCGGAACAGCGGCAGCACGTCGCGCCAGCCCCAGCCCTCGTTGCCCAGCGCGGCCCAGTGATCGTAGTCGCCCTGCTGTCCGCGCATGTAGATCATGGCGTTGATCGCGGAGCATCCGCCGAGCACGCGCCCGCGCGCATAGTGGATCGAGCGCCCGGCCAGATGCTCGTCGGGCGAGGTTTTGTAGCACCAGTCCGTTCGCGGGTTGGCGATGGTGTAGAGGTAACCGACCGGAATGTCGATCCAGAACCAGTCGTCCTTGCCCCCGGCCTCGAGCACCAGCACGCGATGCGCCGGGTTTTCGGAAAGGCGGTTGGCGAGCAGGCAACCGGCACTGCCGGCTCCCACGATGATGAAGTCGTATTCGCCGGTCGTTTCGCTCATGACACCCCCGGTCGAATTGTAAACGCGGGGATCGAACTTCCGGGCAGGAGTCTTGCGACCTAGGTCTGCCTGCAACAATACCTTTGGATTGCCGATTTTTGCCGCGGAAGCGAGCAAACTCCAAATCGCAGTCTGACGGCGAATCGTGGACTGCAACCCAGAGATGCCAGTCTACGTCTCCCAGCTGGCATCGGTACTGTCCCCGGTGCGTGTCCTGCGCACCGGGGATTTTTTTCCCGGTAGCACGGCCAATCGATCAGCGCTGGGACTTGCGCTTGCGCTCCAGCATCAGGTTGCCTTCGCGCACCGACTTCGAAAAGAGTTCGGGGTACCCCGAGCGAAGCGGGCCCCAATCGGCCGCCTTCAGGCGATCGAACTCGCGGGTCGCGACGAGGTCGCTGCGCTCCTGCTGTATCGAAGCGAGCTGTTCCTTGACGAGATCCTCGATGCGCAGATCGCGCACGCGTGCCAGTCGCCCGATCGACGGCACGCGCACCCGGGCGATCGCTTTGAGGTGGTGCGGGACTTCGATCTCGGCCGCCGCGATCGCCTCGCGCACGTTGCGCGCGTTCGATATCGCAAGCGTCGCCGCACGGCCGAGTTCCTCGAGCTTGGCCAGTTCCTCCTCGAGCGCTTCGGGTTTGTCGGTGGCGGACATCGCGCGGCGGGGCTCCTGTGCGCTCAGTGTATTCCCTACCGCGCCCCGGCGGAATCGCGGAACGCAGGTTCCGCAGGCGGAGCCGCGAATCACGGAGGGTAGAATCGCCGGGTGAGGCGTACCGATTGAATGTGAGCCAGGAACCCTTCCGACACCGCCTGGCGGCGATTCTTGCGGCCGATGTCGAAGGCTACTCGCGGCTGATGGCGGTCGACGAGACCGCGACGGTCGCCTCGCTCGATGCGGCACGCACGGTGTTCCGGTCGCGGATCGAAGCGCACCAGGGCCGGATCATCGACATGGCCGGCGATTCGGTGCTGGCGGTGTTCGACACGGCCGGCGGCGCGGTCTCCGCGGCCATCGAAGTGCAATCGGAACTCGCGATCGCGGCGCAGTCGCTCCCCGAGCGCGCGCGGATGCGCTTTCGCGTCGGCGTGCACCTGGGCGACGTGATTGAAAAGGACGATGGCACGATCTACGGCGATGGCGTCAACATCGCCGCGCGGCTCGAGGCGCTCAGCGGGGCAGGCGGCGTTGCAGTCTCCGACGCGGTGCGCAGTGCCGTGCGCTATCGCCTCGCGCTCCGCTTCGAGGACCTCGGCAAGCAGCAGGTGAAGAACATTCCGCACCCGGTGCGGGCTTATCGCATCGTCGGTGAGTCCGGGACGGCGCCGCAGGGTACGCCGGCCGCAGAGGCGGCGACTCCGCTCCCGGACAAGCCGTCGATCGCGGTGCTGCCCTTCGTCAACATGAGCGGCGACTCCGAGCAGGAATATTTTGCCGATGGCATCACCGAGGACATCATCACCGACATGTCGCAGGTCTCGGGCCTGTTCGTCATCGCACGCAACTCCTCGTTCGCGTTCAAGCAGCAGAACGTGGACGTCAAGGACGTGGGGCGCAGGCTAGGCGTGCGCCACGTTCTCGAGGGCAGCGTCCGCAAGGCGGGCAGCCGCGTGCGCATCACGGCGCAGCTGATCGATGCTTCCACCGGCGGCCACGTCTGGGCAGAGCGATTTGACCGCGAGCTGGAAGACATCTTCGCGGTGCAGGACGAGGTGACGCGCCGCATCGTCGGTGTGCTCAGGGTCAAGCTGACCGACCCGGAGCAGCGGCGGCGCGAGCAGCGCGGCAAGGTCAATGCGGAGGCCTACGACTACACGATGCGCGCCCGCGGCTGCCTGCTGCAGTTCACGCCGGGTGCAGCAGAGGAAGCGCGCGCGCTGCTCAGGCGGGCAATGGAGGCCGACCCCGAATTTGCGGCGGCGTACGCGCTGCTCGGGCTGATCCACGCCACGGAATTCGTCAACGGCTGGACCGGGGCCGGGCCGAAGCATCTCGACGCGGGCTTGGCGCACGCGAGCCGTGCGCTGGAACTCGATCCGGAGCACGGGCTCGCGTTCCGGGCGCGGGCGGCGCTGACGCTGTGGCAGCGGGACTACGCGGCGGCGGAGCAGGCGGCGCGCCAGGCGATTGCGCTCGATCCGAATTTCGCGGGGGGATTCCTGTCGCTCGGACAGGTGCTCGATTTCACCGGTCGCCACGAGGCCGCGATCGAGGCGTTCGAGCGGGCGCTGCGGCTCGATCCCGAGTTCGACCTCGCGCTGCATTTTCTCGGTCGCGCGCAGGCCGGCGCCGGTCGCTTCGACGAAGCCGAGGCGAGCTTCCGGCGCCGCCTGATCCGCAACCCGCGCTCCGACATGTCGCGCGCCTACCTGGCGTCGATCTGCGGCATCCTTGGGCGCGTCGAGGAGGCCAGGCGACTCTGGGACGAAATGCTCGCGATCAATCCGGGGTTCTCCGTGGAACACCTGCGCCGCGTCCTGCCTTACAAGGATCCCGCGTGGTTCGAGCGGTTCGTCGAGGGACTGCGCCGCGCGGACCTGCTTCCCGCCGGCTGACCGGTCGCCCCGTCAGCGCGGCCGCACGAGCAGGCTTTGCGTGGAGCGCCCGATCATTCCTTCGGCGTCGAAAATCCGCGCTTCGGCGAGCCCGCCGCCGGCCGGGCCGATCAGCGTCCAGGCATCGATGCATACCCATTCGCCGCGCGCGGCACGCAGCAGGTTGATGGTGAGATCCGAATTGACGAATACGAAACGGTTGAAATCGAGCACCGCGCTGATGCCGTTGCCCGAGTCTGCGGCCACCGCAACCCGTTGCAGCGCCGTCGGCTCTTCTCCGGCGACAAGCGGGTGGCGCAATCGAAACCAGACCGCGGAAGGCCCGGTGAAGAACGAGCCTGCCGCAAGCCGGCTTTCGATCAGGTCCTGGTAGCCGGTCATGGTGCGGTTGAAGGGAAATCGTGCGGCCGCGGATTCGGAGACCCGGCGCGGCGCGTCGGGCAGCGGATGTCCCGGGAGAACGGGAGGCAGATCGAGCGTCGCCTCGCGCTGCGCGAGCGCCGTGAAGCGCGCAACTTCCTTGCCGCCCGCCTGCAGGCTGCCGGAAAAGTGAGCCGCGTTCCGCCCGGCGTATTCGGTCTGCACCGAGACGGTCAGGACGTCGATCGGGATCGGGCGGAGCAGATTGGCCGTGACGCGCGCGACGTGCGTCAACTCGAGCGGCGCAGCGAGCCGCTCGATTTCGCGCGCCACCAGCGCAATCGGCGGCCCCGCGTGCTGGTGGTCCGGATGCCACGGCCCCCGGGTGAGCGGGGTCGCCCGATAGGCGCCATTGCCCAATGCAACGAAGGCGCTCGAGGGCGCGGACTCCGCCGTCATCCTGGGCGCTCGTCCTCGGGAAACGCGGATGCGGCGCCGGCAAGCCAGGCGCGCCCGTGCGCGTACAGGCGCTCGACCACGGGACCCTTCAACTGCGGCAGGTCGAGCTTGATCGTGAACCCGTTGCGCGTCTGCAGATAGGCGAGGTGCCGGTAGCCTTCCGGAAACCTGATCAGCAACTGCGGATCGAGCCTGAGCGACACCGAAGGGTCGACCGGATCGAGCCGGTCCTTTTCGTAGATCGGCTGGCGCCGCACGATGGCCCAGCGCTGCGCGCGCATTTCGAAGAAATCGTAGAACCGTCCAGTGCATACGACGTCCACCAGCACGCCGTCGACCGGAGCGCGCTGATTGATCGTCATCTTGGTCTGTGCGATCGCCCGCGTGCCATCCACCTCGACGCTCGAGCCGCCGAGAAAGTGCAGGATGTTGACGCCGCGCGCGAATCCCGCGCGGCTCACCTCGATGAACTGCTCCGCAGGTCCCTGAAACCAGGTGGCCGTCATCCAGCCATCGGCGTGCCAGACCGTGCGGAAGCGCTCCCAGTCGCCCGCATCCCGCCAGACGGCCCAGTTGTGCACGACTTCGACGATCGCCTGGCGATCATCCACGGTCGGCACCGACAGACTTCGAAACCCGCCGTGACGCGCATGCCAGGCCGGCGATCAGCGATGCGGCAGTCCACGCCACGGCGAAGACTCCTTCTCGATTTTCGGTTGCGCATCGTACCGCAACGGTACGACCCCGGTCGCGCGGGCTGGCACAATGTGCACGATGAAACGCACGATTCGCATCCTGCCCTCTCGCGTCACGGTCGAGGGCATCGACCGCGCGCCGCACCGCGCCTTCCTGCGGGCGCTGGGCGTCACCGACGCCGACCTCGGCAAGCCGTTCGTGGGCGTAGTGTCCACGGACGGGCGCGTCACTCCCTGCAATGCGCTGCTTGGCGCGCTGGCGCGCGAAGCCTGCGAGGGAGTGCGGGAATCGGGCGGAGTGCCTTTCGATTTTGCCTCGATTTCGGTCGCCGATTCGATGTCGATGAATCATGCGGGCATGCGTTTTTCGCTGGTTTCGCGCGAACTCATCGCCGACGGGGTCGAGGCCGTGACCCTGGGACATGCCTACGACGCGCTCGTTGCGGTGGCAGGCTGCGACAAGACTCTGCCCGGACTGATGATGGCCATGGTGCGGATCAATCGGCCTTCGGTGTTCCTATATGGTGGCGCGGCGCTGCCGGGCACCTGGCGAGGCCGCGAGGTGACCGTGCTCGATACCTACGAAGCCGTGGGCGGCGTCTACGCGGGAACGGTGAAACCCGAGGAACTTGCCGAGCTCGAGCGCGCCTGCCTGCCGACCCTGGGATCCTGTCCGGGGCAATTCACCGCCAATACGATGGCGATGGTGGCGGAGACGCTCGGCCTTGCGCTCCCCGGCAGCGCCACCCTGCCTGCGGTGGATCCTGGGCGTGCGGCAATGGCGCGGGATTGTGGACGTGTCGCAATGGACATTCTGCGCAATGGCGCGCCGCTGCCGCGAGAACTGGTCACGCGCAAGAGCCTGGAAAACGCCTGCGCCGCGGTTGCCGCGACCGGCGGTTCGACCAACGCCGGCCTGCATATCCCCGCGATCGCCCACGAAGCCGGCATCCGGTTCGATCTCGACGATTTTTCGCGCATCGCCCGTCGCACGCCCCTGATCGCGGACATGAAACCGGGCGGACGTTTTCTGGCGAAGCATCTGCACGAGGCCGGGGGCGTGTACACGGTGCTGAAGGAACTGCTGCGGCGGGGCGGGCTTCACGGCGATTGCCTGACGCTTTCCGGAAGCACGCTGGAACGGGCGCTCGCCTCGCATCCGGGCCCGGACGGTGAAGTCGTGCGCCGCGAGCCGTTGCTTCCGACCGGAGGCGTGGTCGTGCTGAAAGGCAATCTCGCGCCAGACGGCGCGCTTGTCAAGGTCGCCGGTCTGAAGAAACGGGAGTTTGCCGGACCTGCGCGCGTCTTCGACTCCGAAGAGCGCTGCGCAGACGCGGTTCGCCGGCGAACCTATCGTGCCGGCGAAGTGCTCGTGATCCGCTACGAAGGGCCGAAGGGCGGTCCGGGAATGCGTGAAATGCTCGGCGTGACGGCGCTTCTCGTCGGCCAGGGAATGGGCGAAGACGTCGCGCTCGTCACCGACGGGCGATTTTCCGGCGCGACGCGCGGATTGATGATCGGATACGTTTCGCCCGAAGCCGCGCTCGGCGGTCCGCTCGCGCTGGTGAGGAACGGCGACCGGATTCGAATCGACGCGATGCGCGGCCGGATCACCCTCGAAATTCCGGCGGGCGAACTTGCGCGCCGGCGCCGCGCGTGGCGCGCGCCGCGGCGTCCCGAGCTTTCGGGCGCGCTGGAAAAATACGCGGCGCTCGTCGGTTCGGCGTTTCGCGGCGCAGTGACGCATCGCGGCGGCGGTCGGCGCCGCCGTTGAGCGGCGCGCGAATTCGCGGATGTCAAGATTTGCGCTGCCGCGCGAAAGAATTTTTGTTGACTGCGGCGTCTCAGCAACAACTACGCCAGCTTCGCGCAAAAAATTTGCGCCAACACACCCAAAAGCGATTGTGCTCGCGAATCTGTGCCGATATGATGCGCGCACGTTCGAGGCGAGGCGTAGGCAACCGCGCGGACGCAGGAGCGAGGACGGTGCCCGGCTTCCCGGCCGGGAGCAAAAGGGGAGAACGGATGCCATCGGTAGTCACCAAGTCGGACCTCGTCGAGGCGGCCGCGAAAGCGAGCAATCTCAGCAAGTCCGCAGCGGGCGAAGCCGTGAACGCAGTGTTCGATGCGATCGTCTCCGGCGTGGCGAAGGGCAAGCGAGTGACCGTGGTCGGGTTCGGGACGTTTCTGCCGCGAAAGCGCAAGGCACGCCTCGGCCGCAATCCTGGGAGCGGCAAGGAAATCAAGATATTGGCGAAGACACTTCCCGCATTCGCTGCGGGTCAGGGTTTCAAGGACGCGGTATCGGGCCGCTAGCCGCGGGCGCCTGAAGAAGAGTTGACCAGGGCTGCGAAGATCGTTTCGCAGCCCTTTGTTTTTGCGTGGTCGTTGCAAAGCAGCATGCGAGTTGGCAGAATCCCGCCACCGAGTCCGCGCGATCATGAACAACCTGCTCATCCTCACGCTTGACAGCCACGGCGTGCCGCATCGCTGGGTGAGCTGGCAGCAAGCCTGTTTCTATTACGCCAAGAACCTGGTCGCCTGGACGCTCGGCGAGCGCACGTTCACTTTCCACGGCGGGATTTCGCGCTTCACCGGCGAGCGTTCGAGCATCACGGCGCACTCGATCATCGCGATCAAGGGCAAGGCGCATGCGGCGCGCGGGTTCCAGCACGTGCCGCCGCTCAACAACCGCGAATTGTTCCGGCGGGACCGCCACATGTGCGGTTACTGCGGCGGCGAATTCGGCTTTTTCCGCCTGACCCGCGACCATATCACGCCCCTGTCGCGCGGCGGCAGCGACACCTGGATGAACGTGGTCACCGCCTGCCGTCACTGCAACGGGCAGAAGCGCAATCGGCTGCCGCAGGAGTCCGGGATGGAGTTGCTCTACGCGCCGTACGTGCCCAACAAGGCGGAATTCCTGATCCTGACCAACCGGCGCATCTTCGCCGACCAGATGGAGTTCCTCAAGCAGCACGTCGCGGCGCACTCGCGGCTCGTCCTGTCGCCTGGCTGATTTCTGGCGCAACAGCGGTTTCCGGCTCCTCGTGCGCGACGCGACGGGGCGGCTGGCAATCACCGACGATTTCCTGCGCGCGTATTACCTGCGTCCGGAAGTGCATCCGGTCGAGGAGTCCTGCGACGCCGAACGCGCGCTGCATGCCGCGCTGATGCAGGCGCCGCGACGCGCGGTCGAACCGGGCGAACTCGATGCGATTGCGGATGCCGACGCGCGCGACAACTATCGCGTCGTGCTGCGTTTTCGCGACCGGCTGCTCGCGGCGGGGAACGCCGAGACCTGCTACGCCTCGCTGTTCCACGGCACCGGAGTGGACGTGCCGCCGCTGTTCGTCGACCAGCTGGCGCACGTGATCCTTCGCAACATCCTGGACCGGCGCGACGACCCGCTCGAAGCGCGCGCGGCGGAGATCTTCTTCCGCGAGCAAAAGGCGACGCTGCGCGAGGGACACGTGCTGCTCGCGGATTTCGAGACGCTCGAAATGCAGGCCTCCGGGTCGCGCTACGGCAGCCTCGGGCGCCTGATCGTCGAGGCGAGGGGGGAGATCGCGAGCGTGAATCTCGAGGTTCTCGATCGCGCGAACGCGCCGCTTTACTGGGAGCGCGAATCGCGCCACGACCTGGTGATCAGCCTGAATTACGGGCAGGCGGCGACCGCGGCGTTGGCGCGCGTCATTGCGGCCTGGGTCGGACATTTCTTCTGCATCCAAGTGAAGGTCGAGCCGGTGCGCGCGATCGAGGAGGCGAAGTGGGCGTGGCACCTCGGGCTGGACGCCACGTCGACGGCGATTCTGAACCAGCTGTGGCGCGGGGAAACCGTCGAGCAGGGCGAGTTGCGTCGTATCGTTGCGCTGTTTCGACTCGAGTTCGCCGACGCAAGCCTGGTGCGCCCGGAGGTCGGGGGACGACCGGTGTATCTCGCGCTGTCCTCGGACCAGCGCGATGTGGTTCGAATGAAGCCGCAGAATCTGCTGACCAACCTGCCGCTCGCGGCGCGGTCGTGAAGCCCGCCTACTGGGACCGCGCCAAACGCGCGCTCGCGCAGCGCGACCCGGTGATGCGGGAGATCATCCGGTGCCACCCGCGCACGCACCTGATGTCCCGGGGCGACGCGTTCCAGACGCTTGCGCGCTCGATCGTCGGGCAGCAGATCTCGGTGAAGGCCGCGCAGTCCGTGTGGGAGCGCGTGGCGCGCGCAGCGTCGCCGGTGACCCCGCAGACCGTCCGTGCGCTCGATGCCGAGGCACTGCGCGGCTGCGGACTGTCGGTGCGCAAGGCCGAATACCTCGGCGATCTGGCGCGGGAATTTGCCGAAGGTCGCGTCCGCGCGCAGCGCTGGGCGGAACTGGACGACGAGGAGGTCGTCGCCGACCTGGTCCGGCTGCGAGGCATCGGCCGCTGGACCGCGGAGATGTTCCTCATCTTCAATCTGATGCGGCCTGACGTGCTGCCGTGCGCCGACCTCGGGTTGCAGCGCGCCGTGAGCCTCGCCTACCGGCGCGGGCGCCCGGTGAGCGAAGCGACGATCCGCCGCGTCGCGCGCGACTGGCGACCGTGGCGCTCCGTCGCAACCTGGTACCTGTGGCGGTCGCTCGATCCCCTGCCAGTGGAATACTGAGATCGATGGAAATCCCTTTGCGGCGCACCGGAAAGCGCGCCGGATGCGACCCCGAGGTCGTGGTGGACTAGAATCCGGACCGCATGAAGACCGCGTTTCTCGATTTCGAGCAGCCGATTGCCGAGCTGGAGGCCCGCATCGAGGAACTGCGTTACATGCAGGACGATTCGGCGCTCGATATTTCCGAGGAGATCTCGCGCCTCACCAAGAAGAGCCAGGCGCTGACGCGGGAGATCTACGCCAAGCTTTCGCCGTGGCAGGTGGCGCAGGTCGCGCGGCATCCTCAGCGCCCCTACACGCTCGATTACGTGCAGTCGCTCTTCTCCCAGTTCGAGGAACTTCATGGCGACCGCTGCTTCGCCGACGACGCCTCGATCGTCGGCGGCCTGGCGCGCTTCGATGGCGCGCCCTGCGTCGTCATCGGGCAGCAAAAGGGGCGCGACACCAAGGAAAAGATCCTGCGCAATTTCGGGATGCCGCGTCCCGAGGGCTACCGCAAGGCGCTGCGGCTGATGAAACTGGCGGAAAAATTCAGCCTGCCGCTGTTCACGTTCGTCGATACGCCGGGCGCGTATCCGGGAATCGATGCCGAGGAACGCGGCCAGTCCGAGGCGATCGGGCGGAATCTGTTCGAGATGGCGCGGCTCAGGACTCCGATCATCGCCACGGTGATCGGCGAGGGCGGCTCGGGCGGCGCGCTCGCGATCGCCGTAGGCGACGTCGTCCTGATGCTGCAGTACGCGACCTACTCGGTGATTTCGCCCGAAGGCTGCGCCTCGATCCTGTGGAAAAGCGCCGACAAGGCGCCGGAGGCCGCGGAGACGCTCGGAATCACCGCCAGCCGCCTCAAGACGCTGGGGGTGATCGATCGCGTGGTGCCGGAGCCTGCGGGCGGCGCGCACCGCGATCCGCAGGCGGCCGCGGCCGCACTGAAGAAGGCGCTCGGCGAGGCGTTCGCGCAGTTGCAGGGAAAAAAGCCCAAGGCGCTCGTCGAGGAGCGGCTCGAGCGCCTGATGGGTTATGGCAAGTACAAGGAATCGGCCGCGCGCTGAACGCGTCCCGCAAGCCGTGCGCGCGACGCTGCTCGCGCACGCGCTGCGCAGCAAACGCGTCGTGGTGGCGCTCTCGGGAGGTGTCGATTCGGTGGTGCTGCTTCATGCGCTGCGCGAGGTGGCGCCGGAACTCGGCATTCGCGTCGCTGCGGTGCACGTCGATCACGCGCTGAGCCCGAACGCCGGAGGCTGGAGTCGCTTCTGCCGCGCGCTGTGCCGCCGCTGGCAGGTCCCGCTCACGGTGAGACGCGTGCGCGTCGTGCGCGCCGGAGCCGGCCTCGAGGCGGCGGCACGCGATACCCGTTACGAAGCGCTCTGCCGCAGCCGCGCCGGCGCGATCGCGCTGGCGCACCAGCTCGACGATCAGGCCGAAACGGTGCTTCTGAATCTGCTGCGAGGCGCCGGCCTCGCCGGCGCACGCGGCATGCCGGTGTCGCTCGAGCGGCGCGGGCGGCTGCTGATCCGGCCGCTGCTCGAGCTGCCGCGCGAAAGAATCATGGAGTACGCGCGCGCCAATGCGCTGCAATGGGTCGAGGACGAAACCAACGACGACGTGAGGCTGAAGCGCAATTTCCTGCGTCATCGGGTGGCGCCCAGGCTCGCGGAGGGCTTTCCGCGGTGGCGCGAACAGCTCGCGCGCGCCGCGCGCCATTTTGCCTCCGCCGATGCGGACGGCAACCGGCTGCTGCGGACGTTCCTCGCGGAGCGCGGCCTGCGCGCACCGAGCGAATCGCGCCTGGCCGAGATGCTGCGGCAGATTACCGGAGCGCGACGAGACGCGCGCGTCGCGCTGCGCCACGACGGCACGGTGCTGCGCGTTCACCGCGACCGCGTGGCACTGACATCCGGGGAGGCGCCGGCGCCGTTTTCGCCGGTCCGCTGGAACGGCGAGCGGCGCCTCGCGCTCGCCGCGCTTCGCGGCGAGTTGCGTTTTCGGCGAGTGCGCGGCGACGGAATCGACCCGGCACGCATTGAAGGCGAAGCACTTACCGTACGGCTGCGCTCCGGCGGCGAGCGCCTGCAGCCCGATGCGCGCAGACCCCGGCGCACGCTCAAGAATCTGTTCCAGGAGGCCGGCGTGCCCGCCTGGGAGCGCGGACGGCTGCCGCTGTTGTTCTGCGGGCGGGAACTGGTCTGGGCACCGGGTCTCGGCGTGGACCGTCGCTTTCGCGCGGGTCCACGCCAACGCGGGTTCGTGCCGCAGTGGTGCGCGCACGATTGAGCAGGAAAGCCTCCCGCGCGGCGATCGAAATCTGCGGCAGTTCCTCCCAGGCGCGCGCCATTCGCAAGCCCAGAAAAGCGATTTCGCGGCGCTGAACCAGGGTGGCGGAATCGTTCGCCCAGCGCCGGGCGTCCTTGAGGTCGGCTCCGGCGGAGAAACAGCCGCCGCGACCCGTGACGATGACGACGTCGACGTCGTCGCGCACCGAGAGATCGCCTGCGCATTGGATCAATTCGCGCATGACTTCGGTGGAGAGCGCGTTGCGCTGCGCCGGGCGGTTTAGCAAAACCCGCGCGACGCGCCGCGAAATCCTGCAGCTCAGCGTTCCATACATCGGCGCAACCCCTTGTTTTTACGAGTAAGAGGGCTTCTCCATGATATACTTTCCAACTTTCCCGGAAACCCCTGGTGGAGGCAGTTCGATGGCACTGGAACGAACCCTTTCGATCATCAAGCCCGACGCCGTAGGCAAGAACGTCATCGGGCAGATTCTGGCGCGATTCGAGGGCGCGGGCCTGAAAGTCGTGGCGGCGCGCATGATGCTGCTGTCGCGCCCAGAGGCGGAAGGATTCTACGCGGTGCATCGGGAGCGGCCGTTCTTCAGGGATCTGGTCGAATTCATGACCTCGGGGCCGGTGATGGTGCAGGTGCTCGAAGGCGAGGGCGCGATCGGGCGCAATCGCGAACTGATGGGCGCGACCGACCCGAAGAAGGCGGCCGCCGGAACGATTCGCGCCGATTTCGCCGCTTCGATCGACGCCAACGCGGTCCACGGCTCCGACGGTCCCGACACCGCGCGCACCGAGGTCGCGTATTTCTTTCCCGCGTGCGAGGTTTTTCCGCGTTGAGCGGCCGGCGATGAAGGTCAATCTGCTCGATTTCGATCGCGCTGCCCTGGAGCGTTTTTTCGCCTCGATCGACGAGAAACCCTGGCGTGCGCGCCAGGTGCTGCGCTGGATTCACCAGCGCGGCGCGGCGGATTTCGACGCCATGACCGACGTCGCGAAGAGCCTGCGCGCGCGCCTGGCCGAGACCGCAGAAATCCGCCTGCCCGAATTGGCGGGCGATGCGGTCGCCGCGGATGACACGCGCAAATGGCTGCTCAAGGTCGACGCCGCGAACTCGGTCGAAAGCGTCTTCATTCCGGAGAAAGGCCGCGGCACGCTGTGCATGTCGAGCCAGGCCGGTTGCGTGCTCGACTGCGCGTTCTGCTCGACGGGAAAACAGGGATTCAACCGCAACCTCTCCAGCGGCGAGATGGTGGCGCAGCTTTGGATCGCGAACCGGGCGCTCGGCCGAAAGCAGGGCGCCGAGCGCCCGATCACCAACGTCGTGATGATGGGGATGGGCGAACCCCTGCTCAACCTGGATGCCCTGATCCCGGCGCTGCGACTGATGCTCGATGACGACGCCTACGGTCTTTCGCGGCGCCGCGTGACGGTGTCCACCTCCGGAATCATCCCGGGCATGGACCGCCTCGCCGAGGAATGTCCCGTTGCGCTCGCGGTGTCGCTGCACGCGCCGGACGACGAGCTGCGCGAGCGCCTGGTGCCGGTCAACCGCAAGTATCCGATCCGCGATCTGCTCGCGGCCTGCCGGCGCTACCTGGAAAGGGCGCCGCGGGACTTCATCACCTTCGAGTACGTGATGCTCGATGGAGTGAACGATCGCGACGCTCAGGCGCGCGAACTGTTGCGGATCGCGGCGCGGGTGCGATGCAAGTTCAACCTGATCCCGTTCAACCCGTTTCCCGGGTCTTCGTTTCGCCGCTCCAGCCCGGAGCGGATCCGCGCCTTCGCTGCGGTGCTGCAGCGTGCCGGACTGACGGTGACGACGCGCAAAACGCGCGGCGACGCGATCGACGCCGCATGCGGGCAGCTGGCCGGCGATGTCACCGATCGCACCCGACGCACTGCGCGACCGGCACGGATTCCGATTGTGGAGTTGAACGCATGACGCGCTTTTCGTGGCTGGTCCTCGCTGCAACGCTGTTCGGTTGCGTGGCACCTCAACAGCAACCTGAGCTGACCGTGGACACGGGCGTCAACCGGGGTGAGACTGGAGATCCAAGGAACCGAGCGCGGTTGCACACCGAACTCGCGGCGCTTTACTTCAGTCGCGGCAACATGGCGGTGGCGCTGGAGGAACTGCGGATCGCGGTTGCGGCGGACCCGACCTTCCCGCCGACCTACGGGGTATTCGGATTGGTGTACATGGAGCTGCGGGAAAACAAGCTCGCAGAGCAGAGTTTCCAGAACGGCCTTCGAATTTCGCCGCAGGACCCGGACCTGAACCACAATTACGGCTGGTTCCTGTGCCAGACCAGTCGCGAGGCCGAATCGCTCAAGTACTTCCGGAACGCGCTCGCCAATCCGCTGTACGCGAGGCCGTGGCGCTCGAATTCGGCTGCCGGGACCTGTGCGATGCGTGCCGGCAACGTGACGGAAGCCGAACGGTATTTCGAGGGCGCGCTCAAGGACGAACCCGACGAGTTGGCGTCGCTGCTGCAGCTGGCGCAGATCCGTTACCGGGAGAACCGGTTCGAGGACGCCCGACGCCTGGTGTCCCGGTTCAACCGCCTGGTCGATCCTACGGCGGAGTCGCTGTGGCTCGCGTTGCGCATCGAGCGCAAGCTGAACGCGCCCGTCGCCGAGCAGGCGTTCGCCAATCAGTTGCGGCGGCGCCATCCGGCGTCGCGCGAATATCAGCTTCTGCAGCGCAATGAATACGACGACTGAGCCGGCGCGGCCAGAGGCAGCGGAATCGGCCCGGGCACCGACGCCAAACGGGGTCGGCGAGACGCTTGCGCGCGCGCGCTGTTCGGTCGGACTGTCGGTCGAGGATGTCGCGCAGCAGTTGAAATTCAACGTTCGCCAGATCGAGGCCCTCGAAGCGGAGCGTTTCGGCGAGCTGCCGGCGCGAGTGTTCGCGCGCGGCATGGTGCGAAGCTACGCGCGCCTGCTCAAGCTCGATCCGGAACCGCTGCTGCTGCGCGTCACGGATGGGTTTGCCGCGCCCGCGGAGGCGGCCGAGGCGGTTCCGTTCCGCAAGCCGATCCCCTTCTCCAACAGCGCGCGCCGCGTCAATCTCAGCTACGCCCTGCCTTCGATCGCGGCGCTTGTGGTGATCGCCGCGGTGGCGATCCGATGGCCGCAGGAGGGCGCCTCCGGAAGCGGCCTGAGTTTCGTTCCGGCGACGCGACTGCCGCCGCTCGAACCAGCGGCCGCGCCCGATGCCGCGCGCTCGCAGTTGGCTTTGGTGGGAACGCCGCTGGCAGTCGCCACGCCCGAGGTGATTGCGCCGGAGCCGCGGCCCCCTGCGCCGGCCGTGACGGCGGATCTGCGCATCACGCTGCAGTTCGCGAGGACCGCGTGGGTGGAAGTGCGCGGCGCTAACGGCGCGGTGCTGCTTTCGCAGCTGAACGCTGGCGGAACGACGCGTGTGGTCGAGGGCACCCGGCCTTTCAGCCTGGTCATCGGCAATGCGCAGCACGTGAAACTCATGGACGGCGAGCGCGCGATCGATCTCGACCGGTACACGCGCCAGGACGTCGCCCGCCTGACTCTGGAATGACGGACGCGATTCGCAGAGTTTCGCGGCAGGTGCGGGTCGGCCCGGTGCGGATCGGCGGCGACGCGCCGATCGTGGTGCAATCGATGACCAACACCGACACCGCCGACGCCGGGGCGACCGTCGGCCAGGTGGTGGACCTGTGGCGCGCCGGCTCCGAGCTGGTGCGCATCACGGTGAATACGCCGGAGGCGGCGGCGCAGGTCGCGCGGATCCGCGAGCGGCTCGATGCCCTCGGCTGCGACGTTCCGCTGGTCGGGGACTTCCATTTCAACGGACACCGGCTCCTCACCCGGTATCCGGACTGCGCCCGAGCGCTCGCCAAGTACCGGATCAACCCGGGAAACGTCGGCAGGGGCGCCAGGCGCGACGAGCAGTTCGCCGCCATGATCGAGGTGGCGCTGCGGCACGACGCCGCGGTGCGAATCGGCGTCAACTGGGGTTCGCTCGACGCCGAACTGCTGGCGCGAATGATGGACGAGAACGCGCGCCGCCCCACGCCGCTCGCGTCGGCGGAAGTCATGCGCGAGGCGCTGATCGCGTCGGCGATCGAATCCGCGGCGCAGGCCCGGTCGCTCGGACTGCAGGCGGAGCGCATCGTCATCTCCTGCAAAGTGAGCGGCGTGCAGGACCTGATTGCGGTTTACCGCGAACTCGCTCGCCGCTGCGATTACGCACTGCACCTCGGCCTGACGGAGGCCGGAATGGGATCGAAAGGCATCGTCGCTTCGAGTGCCGCCATGGCGGTGCTGCTGCAGGAGGGGATCGGCGACACGATCCGGGTTTCGCTCACTCCGGAACCCGGCGGCGACCGCACGCGAGAGGTCCTGGTTGCGCAGGAACTGCTGCAGAGCCTGGGGTTGCGATCGTTTGCCCCGATGGTGACCGCTTGCCCGGGATGCGGGCGCACCACCAGCACGGTGTTCCAGGAACTCGCCGACCGGATCCAGAATTATCTCCGCGCGCAGATGCCGGCTTGGCGGGAGCTTTACCCGGGCGTCGCCGAGATGCGCGTCGCGGTGATGGGTTGCGTCGTCAATGGACCCGGCGAGTCCAGGCACGCCGACATCGGCATCAGCCTGCCGGGCACGAACGAATTTCCGGTCGCGCCCGTGTACGTCGACGGCGAGAAGACCGTGACGCTGAAAGGCGAGCGCATTCCGGAGGAATTCATGGCTCTGGTCGAAGAATACGTGCGGCGGAACTTCGCGCCCGGCGCCGTGCGGCATCGCCAGGAGCACTCGATTCGCATCAAGGCCGTGTCGTGAGCGAGCCGTTGCAGGCGGTCCGCGGCATGAACGACGTGCTGCCGGAGGAAGCGGCGCTGTGGCTCGCGTTCGAGCGCCGGATCGAGGGGTGGCTCGAGCGCTG
>MERB01000023.1:81382-90859 GCA_001770475.1 Betaproteobacteria bacterium RIFCSPLOWO2_02_FULL_66_14
GTCGACCGACATCGTCGAGAAGGAGATGTATTCCTGGCGCGACGAGCTGAACGGCGAGGATCTGACGCTGCGACCGGAGGGCACGGCGTCCTGCGTGCGCGCGGCGATCGAGCACAATCTGCTCTACGACGGACCCAAGCGCCTCTGGTATTCCGGTCCGATGTACCGGCACGAGCGTCCGCAGAAGGGCCGCTATCGCCAGTTTCACCAGTACGGGGTCGAGGCGCTCGGCTATTCCGGACCGGACGTCGACGCTGAACTGATCGTCATGTGCGCGCGACTCTGGCGGGAACTCGGGCTCGAGGGCGTCCGCCTGGAACTGAATACGATCGGCTCGCCCGAGGAGCGCGCGCGCTACCGCGCCGACCTCGTCAGGCACCTGGAGGCGAACGCCGAGCGCCTGGACGCCGACGCGAAGCGGCGCCTGCACAGCAATCCGCTGCGCGTGCTCGATTCGAAGAATCCTGTGGTGCAGGAGGTGGTCGCGCGCGCGCCGGAGATGATGCGCTACCTCGGGGAGGCGTCGGTCGCGCATTTCGACGGCCTGAAGAAGTTGCTGGCGGGCGCGGGCGTCGGGTTCACGATCAATCCGAAGCTGGTGCGCGGGCTGGACTATTACAACCTGACCGTGTTCGAATGGATTTCGGACTCGCTCGGCGCGCAGGGCACGGTCTGCGGCGGCGGGCGATACGATGGATTGTTCGCGCAACTCGGCGGCAAGCCGGCCCCTGCGATCGGATTCGCGATGGGCTGCGAACGGCTCGTCGCGCTGATGCGTGATTCGGGCCACGCGCCGGGTGCGCGTGCGCCCGATGCCTACGTCGTGCATCAGGGCGAGGGTGCGCTGGAGTCGGCGCTCGCGTTGAGCGATTCGCTGCGTAGCGCGGGGTTCGCGGTAATCCAGCACGCCGGCGGCGGCAGTTTCAAGTCCCAGATGAAGAAGGCCGACGCCAGCGGTGCGAGGCTCGCGCTCATCGTCGGCGAAGACGAAGTCCGCGCCTCTGAAGTCACGCTCAAGCCGCTGCGCGACGGCCGGCCACAGCGGCGCGAATCCTGCGCCACACTCACCGCGCGCCTTGCGCAACTGCTCGAGGGCAACTGAACATGGCACCGCAGAATCTGGATCTCGAAGAACAGGAACAGCTCGCCACGCTCAAAGGGTGGTGGCACGACAACGGCAATTTCGTCCTCGCGCTGATCGCGGCGGTGTCGCTGGGCATCGCGGCCTGGCAGGGCTGGAACTGGTACCAGCGCAACCACGCGTTCCAGGCGAGCGCGCTGTACGAGTCTCTGGCAAGAGGCGTGCGCGCGGGTGATGCCAAGGCGGTGCGGGATGCTTCCGGCACCCTCGCGGAGAGCTATCCGCGGACGCTTTACGCGGCGATGGGGACGCTGACCAGTGCACGGTTCCTCGCCGACCGCGGCGAGGCGAAGAATGCCAAGGCGCAGCTGGAGTGGGTGATCGAGCGCGCGACCTCCGCGGACTTCCGCGATCTCGCGCGGCTTCGACTGGTGGCGCTACTCCTCGACGAAAAGGCCTACGACGCGGCGCTCAAGCAGCTCGAGGCGAAACCCGCAGGTGCCTACGCCGCGCAGTTCGAGGCTGCGCGCGGCGACGTGCTCTTCGCCAAAGGCGAGGCGAGCGAGGCGAAGGCTGCGTATCGCGAAGCGCTCAACAAGGCGGGAACGGGGAACGACGCGTTACGCCAAAGCCTGCAACTGCGCATCGACGCGCTCGGAGGCTGATGATGGCACGCAAGATTGCCGCTGCGTTCGTGATCCTCGCGCTGGCTGGATGCTCCAGCGCACCGAGCTGGAATCCGCTCGACTGGTTCGCCTCGCAGCCCGAAGGCGCGAAGCCCGCCGTGCTGACGCCGATCGCGGCGACTCGCAGTGTGCGGGCGCTGTGGACGGCGAACGTCGGCAGTGGCGACACGTTCGTGTTCGAGCCGATGCTCGCCGGTGACAGCGTTTATGCAGCGGCGCGCGACGGCACGGTGGTGCGGATCGATGCCGCGACGGGACAGGTGCGCTGGCGAGCCAACGCCGGCGCCCGGCTCTCGGCGGGCGTCGGCGCCGACGCCCGCGTGGTTGTGGTGGCGACCGACGAAGGCGAAGTGATCGCGCTCGAAGCGCAGAACGGTGCCCCGCGCTGGCGCACGCGCGTCTCGAGCGAGGTGCTGGCGCGACCGGTGGTCGGAGACGACCTGGTGGTGGTGCGCAGCGCCGACAGCCGCGTCTTTGCGTTCAACGCGGCGGACGGCAAGCGGCGCTGGGTTTATCAGCGCGCGGCTTCGTCGCTCTCGGTGCGAATGCCGGCGGGCGTCACGCTTCACGAAGGATTCGTATTCGGCGGATTCCCCGGCGGAAAACTCATCGCGCTCACCACGAACACTGGCGCGTTGCGTTGGGAAGTGACCGTCGCGCTGCCGAAGGGCGCCACGGAACTCGAGCGCGTCACCGACGTCGTCGGCGAGCCCGCAATGCAGCGCCGCGAAGTCTGCGTGGGCGCATTCCAGGGCCGTATCGCCTGCTACGAGTGGCAAAGCGGAACGCAGCAGTGGGCTCGCGACATCTCCACGCTGACCGGCGTATCGATCGACGCCGGCCACGCCTACCTGAGCGATCAATCCGGCGCCGTGCACGCTTTCGATCGCAGCGACGGCCGCAGCGTGTGGAAGCAGGATCGGCTTGCCAACCGGCGCCTGACGCTGCCGCGGCCGCTCGGCGCCGAGATCGCGATCGGCGACCTCGAAGGCTTCGTGCATTTCCTGTCGCGCGACTCGGGCGCGTTCGTCGCTCGCATCGCGACCGACGGCAGCCCGATGCGCGCCGCGCCGATCGCCATTCCCGGCGGCTTGCTGGTGCAGACCCGAAACGGCGGCCTGTTTGCGCTCGGCCTGCAGTGATCGCGGCCGCACGGCGGAACGCGTGAAGCCCGTCATCGCCCTCGTCGGGCGGCCCAACGTCGGCAAGTCGACGTTGTTCAACCGGCTCACGCGCAGCCGCGACGCCATCGTGGTCGATGTTCCCGGGGTGACGCGCGACCGCCATTACGGGGAAGGCCGCCTGGGCGGCCGCCCGTTCTTCGCGATCGACACCGGTGGCCTCGAGCCGGCGGCGAAGGAGGACATCTTCGTCGAGATGGCGCGCCAGACCGAGCAGGCGATCGCCGAGGCCGACGCGGTGGTCTTCATCACCGACGCACGCAGCGGCCTCGCTGCGGGGGACCGCGTCATCGCCGGACGGTTGCGCCGCCTCCAGAAGCAGGTTTGGGTCGCGGCAAACAAGAGCGAGGGCATGGCGCACGAAACCGCGATCGGCGAGTTTCACGAGCTGGCGCTGGGCGCGCCGGCGGCAATCTCGGCGGCGCACGGCGAGGGGGTCAGGGAACTCATCGAGGCGGTGCTGGCGAAATTCCCCGAATCGCCCGAGCGCGAGGTCTACGAGAAGGACGACCATCCGCGGGTCGCGGTCGTCGGGCGGCCGAACGTGGGGAAGTCCACACTGGTCAATGCGCTGGTCGGCGAGCAGCGGGTGATCGCGTTCGCCGAACCCGGCACCACCCGCGATCCGATCGAGGTGCCGTTCGAGCGCGCCGGCCGGCGCTACACGCTGATCGACACCGCGGGCCTGCGCAAACGCGGCAAGGCGGGCGAGGACGTGGAGCGCTTTTCGATCGTCAAGACGCTGCAGGCGATCGAGGCGTCGAACGTCGCGGTGATGGTGCTTGATGCGCTGGAGGGCGTGAGCGACCAGGATGCGCACGTCGCGGGGTTCATCCTGGAGCGCGAGCGCGCCGTGGTGATCGCCGTGAACAAGTGGGACGCCGCCGACCGCGATCTGCGCGCGCGAATCAAGACCGAACTCGTCTGGAAACTCGGCTTTCTCGATTTCGCAGAGCTGCATTTCATCTCCGCGCTCGACGGTAAGGGCCTCGGCCCGGTGATGCGGTCCGTGGACGCGGCGTACGCCGCCGCGATGGCGAAGCTGTCGACGCCGCGCCTGACGCGAACCATGATCGCAGCGGTCGCGCGGCAGGCGCCGCCGCGCAAGGGCTATGCGCGGCCCAAGCTGCGCTACGCGCACCAGGGCGGATCGAATCCGCCGCGCATCATCATCCACGGCAATTCGCTCGATCACATCTCCGACGCCTACCGCCGCTACCTCGAGGGCGTGTTTCGCCGCACCTTCAAGCTGGTCGGCACGCCGCTCGCGATCGAGTTCCGCACCGGGCGCAATCCCTACGCGCCGCGGAAGTCAAAATAGCAACTGGTGGAGGAAGCGCCCCGGGGCGAGGGCGCCGGCCCCGGCGCCCATCAGACCGAGCACGGTGCCGATCATGAATTTCCGGTGCGCCGACACGTTGCCGCGGCGGACGAACCAGATCGCGGCCGCCAGGTTGAACAGCACGAAGATGGACAGCAGGTGTATCACCGAGAAACGCCCACCGCTGCTGATCCCCGTGATCCAGAACGAAGACACCGCGGCGATTCCCAGGGCGGCGACCCAGGCGCGACCCAATGCCACATGCGACCGCGTTCCCTTCGGCCGCAACATCTGTGCCGCTCCGAGGACGACCGCGGGCAGCACCGCAGCGAGGTGGATGGCGCTGGCGAAAGTCAGTTCCCGGATCACGCCGAATGTGCTATGTTGTCAATGACAACATGAATTTAACGGGCAATGTAGTCAATGTCAACATCGAAGCGTGCGAGAACTGACTACCACCACGGCGATCTGGCGGGCGCGGTCCTGCAGACCGCGGGAAAGGTTCTCGAGGAGCAGGGCGTCGAGGGCCTGAGGATGCGGGATCTGGCGCGGCGTGCGCAGGTTTCCCACAACGCGCCCTACCGTCATTTCCCGGAGCGCGAGAGCCTGCTGGCGGCACTCGCGGCGGAAGGATTCGCCATGCTGGGGCGCGCGCAGCAGGCCGCGCGCACGGCAGGCGATCTGCGCGCCATGGGCGAGGCTTACGTCGCGTTCGCCCTGGCGCACCCGCAGCGTTTTCGCCTGATGTTCGGCGGCACCGTGCGAATCGCGCGCCATCCGGCGCTGCGGGAGGTCGCCACGCGCGTGTTCGACGGCCTGGCGGGAGCGCTGGAACGGGAAGTGCGTTCCACGGGGGCACGCGATGCCTCGGTCGCGGCCTGGGCGCTGGTCCACGGCCTGGCACAACTGCTGCTCGAGGACAAAATCAGCGCCGCCGCGCGCGGCGGTCGCGACGAACTCGCCTTCGCGCGCGACGTGCTGTCCGCGATCCGGTTTGTGATTCGACCGGGCGCGCCCGGAACACCCCAGGCGGATTGAACCGCGAAGGCTGGGGCGCGGCGCGCAACGGCGCGTGCTGGAGCATGGCGCGTCTCGGTTGCAGGGCCATGACGCGAGGCCTGTGTAACATCCGCCGCACATGTCGGTGACCGCCCGCCTGGCCGGTTTTTACTTCGCGTACTTCTGTCACCTCGGCGCGTTCGTCGCGTACTTCCCTCTCTGGCTGGATGCGCGCGGATTCACGCCTGCCGAGATCGCGACGGTGCTGACGCTGCCGGCGGTGATGCGCGTCGTGGCGCCAACGGCCTGGGGCTGGATCGCCGATCTTCGCAGCACGCGGCGGTTCGGCGGCCGGCGCGGCCTGGTCGCATTGCTTTCGACGATGGCCGCGGCAAGCCTTGCGCTGCTGTCCGCGGCAGGCGACTTGCGCGCGGTCTTCGCCTGCGTGGCGCTGACGGCGCTGTTTACCTCGGCGGTGCTGCCGCTCGTCGATGCGATGACGCTCAACGTTCTCGGCGCGCGCGTCGGCGGCTACGGACCGGTGCGTCTCTGGGGATCGGTCGGATTCATCGCGAGCGTGCTCGCGGTCGGCGCGCTGCTGGATCACGCGCCGGTCGCGCTCCTTTTGCCTATCGTCATCGGTTGGATGCTGGTTGCGTCGGCGAGCGCGGTTGCGTTGCCACGAGGCGCCGCGCCGTCGCCGGAGTCCGAGGCGCCCGGAATCGGACGGCTCCTGCGCGACCCACGTGTGGCCGCACTGTTCGCCGCGTGCTTCTGCATGACGGCCGCTCACGGTGCGCTGTACGCGTTCTATTCGATCTACCTGGTCGAGGCCGGGTATTCGAAGGCGGTCGTCGGGTTGCTCTGGACGCTCGGCGTGGTGGCGGAGATCGCACTGTTTGTCGCGTTGCCGGCGCTGTTCCGCCGCTTCACGCTGCGCGCGATGTTGCTCGCGAGCTTTGCTGCCGCGGCGGCGCGCTTCGCCGCGATCGGTTGGGGCGTCGATTCGCTCGCGCTGCTCGTGCTCGCCCAGCTGCTGCATGCGCTCACCTTCGGCGCGTATCATTCGGCATCGGTGGCTGCGGTGCATCGCCTGTTCACCGGGGCCCTGGCGGTCCGCGGGCAGGCGCTTTACGCGAGCATTTCGTACGGGCTCGGCGGCATGGCCGGAGTGCTGCTGGCGGGTTGGACCTGGGGCGCTTTCGGGCCGGGACCGACGTTCCTCGCGAGCGCCGGGTTCGGACTGGCGGGCGCGATGCTCGTCGCGTGGAAAGTTCGTTTGTAATCGGGAGTCGCTACTGATGCGGAAACTGCTGTGCGCGGGGCTCATTCTGCTGGCTGCGGGCTGCAAGACCGTGCAAACGACCCAGCCGGGGGTCGTGGGAGTGAGCCGCGAGCAATCGATGCTGGTGTCCTCGGCGACAGTGAACCAGAGCGCCGAGCGTGCCTACCGCCAGGTGACCGTCGAGGCGGCCCGGAAGGGGCAACTCAACCCCGATCCCGCGCAGGCTGCGCGCGTGCGCGGCGTGGCGCAACGGCTGATTGCGCAGACCGGCGCGTTCCGGTCGGACGCTCCGGGCTGGAAGTGGGAGGTGAACCTGATCGGATCCAGGGATTTGAACGCCTGGTGCATGCCGGGGGGAAAGATCGGCGTTTACTCGGCCCTCATCGACGAGCTGCATCTTGGTGACGACGAACTCGCTGCGGTGATCGGTCACGAGATTGCGCACGCGCTGCGCGAGCATGGACGCGAGCGCGTCTCGAAGGCTTACGCGCAGGGCATCGGGTTTGCCGTCGTCGGCACCGCGCTCGGCATCTCGAGCGCCGCGATCGACCTGTCGCGCGTGGTGCTCGACGTCACCTACAACCTGCCGAACTCGCGCCAGGACGAGCAGGAGGCCGATCGCATCGGCGTCGAACTGGCGGCGCGCGCGGGATTCGATCCCTACGCCGCGATCGGACTGTGGCAGAAGATGCAGGCGCGCGGCGGCAGCCGGCCGCCGCAATTCCTGTCGACGCACCCGTCGCCCGAGACTCGCCTGGGCGATCTCAAGGGATACGCCGACCTGGTTGCGCCGCTGTACCGGCAGGCTCGCGGCGCCCACTGAGCGACGACCGCGCGACGCGCGTTCGGCGCCAAGCGCAGTTCGCGGCGCCCCGCGCTGCGATAAAATTCCACCGCATCATGGCCGGCCAGACACTCTACGACAAACTTTGGGACGATCACGTCGTGCGCGTCGAGGACGACGGCACCGCGCTGCTTTACATCGACCGCCATCTGGTTCACGAGGTCACCAGCCCGCAGGCCTTCGAAGGGCTCAAACTCGCCGGACGCAAACCCTGGCGAATCGATTCGGTGGTGGCGACCGCCGATCACAATACGCCGACGACGGGCTGGGAGCACGGCATCGCCGGCATTACCGATCGCATTTCGCGCACGCAAATCGAAACGCTCGACGCGAACATCCGCGAGTACGGGGCCAAGGCGTATTTCCCGTTTCTCGATCGCCGGCAGGGCATCGTGCACGTGATCGGTCCCGAGCAGGGCGCGACCCTTCCCGGGATGACGGTGGTGTGCGGCGACTCCCATACCAGCACGCACGGCGCGTTCGCCTGTCTGGCGCACGGCATCGGGACCTCCGAAGTGGAGCACGTGCTCGCCACGCAATGCCTGATCACGAAGAAAATGAAGAACCTTCGCATTGCGGTGGAGGGAGCGCTTGGACGCGGCGTCACCTCGAAGGATATTGCACTCGCGATCATTGGTCGCATCGGAACCGCCGGCGGATCCGGACATGCGATCGAGTTCGCCGGCAGCGCGATCCGCGCCCTTTCGATGGAAGGGCGCATGACGGTGTGCAACATGGCGATCGAGGCCGGCGCGCGCGCCGGCATGGTCGCGGCGGACGAGGCGACGATCGAATACGTCAGGGGGCGCCCGTTCGCGCCCACGGGGCCGGACTGGGATGCCGCCGTGGCGCACTGGAAGACCCTGCGCAGCGATTCCGATGCGCGCTTCGACCGCGAGCTGACGCTGCGCGCCGAGGACATCCGGCCGCAGGTCACCTGGGGCACGTCCCCCGAAATGGTCGTGGCGGTCGACGAACGCGTGCCCGATCCCGACCGCGAGCGCGACGCGCAGCGGCGCGAGGGCATGGAGCGCGCGCTGCAATACATGGGCCTGCGACCCAATACGGCCATCCAGGACATCGCGCTCGACAAGATTTTCATCGGATCGTGCACCAATTCGCGGATCGAGGATCTTCGCAGCGCAGCGGCGGTCGCGCGTGGCAGGCGCGTCGCGCCGAACATCCGGCTCGCGATGGTGGTGCCGGGTTCCGGGCTGGTGAAGGCGCAAGCCGAGCGCGAGGGGCTCGACCGGATTTTCCGCGACGCGGGCTTCGAATGGCGCGAACCCGGATGCTCGATGTGCCTCGCGATGAACGCCGACCGGCTCGAACCGGGGGAGCGCTGCGCCTCGACGTCGAACCGCAACTTCGAGGGACGGCAGGGAACCGGCGGACGAACGCACCTGGTGTCGCCCGCGATGGCTGCGGCCGCGGCGATCGCAGGGCACTTCGTCGACGTGAGGCAGTGGCGCTGATGGAACGATTCACGCTGCTCAACGCCCTCGTTGCGCCGCTCGACCGCGCCAACGTCGACACCGACCAGATCATCCCGAAGCAGTTCTTGAAATCGATTCACCGCACGGGTTTCGGGCCGAACCTGTTCGACGCCTGGCGCTATCTCGATCCGGGCGAGCCGGGCCAGGATCCTGCGCGGCGAGCGCCGAATCCGGATTTCGTGCTGAACCACCCGCGCTACCGGGGGGCGGGCATCCTGCTCGCACGCAAGAACTTCGGCTGCGGGTCCTCTCGCGAGCACGCGCCCTGGGCGCTGCTCGACGCGGGCTTCCGTTGCGTCATCGCGCCTTCGTTTGCCGATATCTTTTTCAACAACTGCTTCAAGAACGGGCTGCTGCCGGTGGTGCTTTCCGAGATCGAGGTGGATGCGCTGTTCCATGACTGCGCCGCGTTTCCGGGGTTTCGCCTCGCGGTGGATCTCGCCGGGCAGAGGGTGGCCACCGAGGATGGCGCCAAGGTGATGCGCTTCGAGGTCGATCCGTTCCGCAAGTACTGTCTGCTGAACGGCTTCGACGATATCGGCCTGACGCTGCGCCACGCCGACGCGATCCGCGTGTTCGAGGAT
>MERB01000023.1:90886-93984 GCA_001770475.1 Betaproteobacteria bacterium RIFCSPLOWO2_02_FULL_66_14
GGGAGACGGCATCGGGCAGGAAATCGTCGCGCAGGCGCTCAAGGTGCTCGCGCGCCTCGAGCTGCCGCTCGAGATCACGCAAGCCCCGGTGGGCGGCGCGGGCTACGAGGCAAGCGGCAAACCGCTGCCCGATGCGACCCTGTCGCTCGCCCGCGACGCAGATGCCATCCTGTTCGGCGCGGTGGGCGATCCGCGGTTCGATGCGCTCGAACGATCGCTTCGCCCGGAGCAGGCGATCCTCGGCCTGCGCAAGGCGCTCGGCCTGTTCGCCAACCTGCGGCCCGCGCAGGTGCATCCGGAACTCGTGTCGGCCTCGGCCTTGCGGCCCGAGATCGTCGCCGGGCTGGACATCCTGATCGTGCGCGAACTGACCGGCGACATCTACTTCGGCGAGCCGAAAGGGATCCGCGTGGTCGATGGCGCCGAGCGCGAAGGCTTCGACACCATGCGTTACCGCGAGAGCGAGGTCAGGCGCATCGCGCGCGTCGCCTTCGAGGCGGCAAGAAACCGCAGGCGAAAGCTCTGCTCGGTCGACAAGGCGAACGTGCTCGAGACTTCGCAGCTCTGGCGGGAAGTCGTCGTCCTCGAGGCGAAGGCTTACCCCGAGGTCGAACTGCAGCACATGTACGTCGACAACTGCGCCATGCAGCTGGTGCGCGACCCCAAGCAGTTCGACGTCATCCTGACGGGAAACCTGTTCGGCGACATTCTCTCCGACGAGGCTTCCATGCTCACGGGATCGATCGGGATGCTGCCGTCGGCGTCGCTCGATGCGCGCGGCAAGGGACTGTACGAACCGATCCACGGATCGGCGCCGGACATCGCCGGGCGCGGAATCGCGAACCCGCTCGCGACCATTCTTTCGGCCGCGATGATGCTGCGCCATTCGCTCGGCCAGCCGGAAGCTGCCGCGCGGATCGAGCGCGCCGTGGCGCAGGCGCTGCGCGAGGGCTACCGCACGGCCGACATCCATTCTGCAGGCGGCAGGCGCGTCGGCACCGAGGAAATGGGCGAAGCCGTCGCCGCCAGACTTTGAACTGAGGAGCCGGAAATGTTGCGCGTGGGAATCGTCGGTTGGCGGGGCATGGTGGGATCGGTACTGGTGCAGCGGATGCGCGAGGAGCGCGACTTCGAGCAGGTCGATCCGGTGTTCTTTTCCACCTCCCAGGCGGGCGGAAAAGCGCCCGGCATCGGGCGCGACGTCGCCGCGGTGAGCGATGCACGCGACCTGGACGCGCTCAAGGCGTTGCCGGTGATCATTTCCTGCCAGGGTGGCGACTACACCAACGAGGTCTATCCGCGGTTGCGCGCCTCAGGGTGGACGGGGCACTGGATCGACGCTGCGAGTGCTCTGAGGATGAAGGACGATTCGGTGATCATCCTCGATCCGGTGAACCTGCCGCTGATCCGGGACGCGGTTCGCGCGGGACGCAGGGATTTCATCGGCGGGAACTGCACCGTCAGCCTGATGCTGATGGGGATGGCCGGGCTGTTCCGGAACGACCTGGTGGAGTGGATGACGTGCATGACCTACCAGGCGGCTTCGGGAGCGGGGGCCGCGCAGATGCGCGAACTGGTCGAACAGATGGCCTACCTCGGCGGCGCGGCGAAGGATCTGCTTGCGGATCCGGGCGCAAACGCGCTCGACATCGATCGCTGCGTGACCGAGGCGCTGCGCGGCGGCGAGCTGCCGCGGAAGAACCTCGGCCGTCCGCTTGCGGCTAACCTGCTGCCCTGGATCGACAAGGACCTGGGCAACGGGCAGAGCCGCGAAGAATGGAAGGCTCAGGCGGAAGCGAACAAGATCCTCGGGCGCAGCGAGCGCCCGATCCCGGTGGACGGAATCTGCGTGCGGGTCGGGGCCATGCGTTGCCATAGCCAGGCGCTCACCGTCAAACTCAAGCGCGACGTGCCGATCGACGAGATCGAGAACATGATCGCGGAGGGAAACGAATGGGTGCGCGTGGTGCCCAACCGCGCAGAGGAAAGCCTGGCCGGACTGACGCCTGCGGCGGTCAGCGGCAGGCTTCCGGTGCCGGTCGGGCGCCTGCGCAAGCTGCCGATGGGCGGGGACTATCTCGCGGCCTTCACGGTCGGCGACCAGTTGCTCTGGGGCGCAGCCGAACCGCTCCGGCGAATGCTCCATATCCTGATCGAATCGGGGGTTCGAAACTGATTCGCCCCGAGGCGATTTTTCCTGTCGAGTCGGGGCGCAAGCCCGGCAAACCCAGAAAATCTCTCAGCTTGCAGGGCTAATGCCATGATGTTATGGTTCCCGATCCCAAAGAATAGCCTCAGGGTGGACCCCGTGCTAAGAGCGCACACGACATTCCGGCTCCTGGTCGCTGCGTGCTTGCTGCTGCCGTGGATCGCTCAAGCTGCAGGCCTGGGGCGACTCACGGTTCAATCGGCGCTTGGCCAGCCTCTGCGTGCCGAAGTCGCGATCGTTTCCCTGCAGCCCGGTGAAGCCGACGGTTTGAACGCACGCATTGCGCCGCTGGACGCGTTCCAGGCGGCAGGCATCCAGATCGCCCCGGTGGTGCTCAACATCCAGGTCGCGCTCGAACGGCGCGAAGGGCGGCCGATCCTGCGTTTGAGCACTACGCAACCGGTCAACGAACCGTTCCTCGAGATCCTGCTGGAACTTCAGTGGTCCCGTGGTCGACTGGTCAGGGAATACACCTTCCTGCTCGATCCTGCGGAATACAAGCCGCCGCAACCCGTGGCCGTGGCGCCACCGCCATCGCCGGTCGCGAAACCCGCGCCACCTTCCGCACCGGTCGAAGCGAAGCCGGTTGCGACCACGCCGGCGGCGGCTGCGACCTATCAGGTGCGACGCGGCGACACCTTGAGCAAGGTGGCGCGCGAGAGCAAGGCTTCGGGCGTCTCGGTCAACCAGATGCTGGTCGCGCTCTATCAGGCCAATCAGGCGGCGTTCATCCGCAACAACATGTACTTGGTGCGAGCCGGGCAGATTCTCAAGATCCCGGATCGCGCGGCGGCGGCGGCGATCGACCCCGCCGAGGCGACCCGGACGGTCCGTTCGCATTCGGCAGGGTTCGACGAGTACCGCCAGAGCCTCGGGGCTTCAGTGGCGG
>MERB01000023.1:93994-107575 GCA_001770475.1 Betaproteobacteria bacterium RIFCSPLOWO2_02_FULL_66_14
CGAGCCGAGCGCGAGTCGCCTGGAAAGATCGCGCCCAAGCCGCCCGAGCCGATGGAAAAAGACACGAAGGATCAGATCAAGCTCTCGAAGGTCGACGCCACCAAGTCTTCTGCGCCCACTGCGCGCGCAGTGGCGGAGGACGAAAAGGTTTCTCTGGGCCGCGCGCTGAAGGAGTCGCAGTCGAGGGTCACTGACCTCGAGAAACAGGTCGTGGACCTGCAGAAACTGGTTGCGATGAAGAACCAGCAACTCGCGATGCTGGAGCAAAAAGCGGCAGCCAAGCCCGCAGCGGAAACGCCGGCGGCGCCGGCCCCGAAACCGGCGGCGGAACCGGCGAAGGCTGCGAGCGAACCTCCGAAACCCGCTGCACCTGCGCCCGGCGCAGACGCGCCGAAGCCTGCTGCAGAGGCGCCCAAACCGGCACCTGCGCCGGCACCCAAACCGGCGCCGGCCAAGGCGAAAGCCGTGGAACCGCCTCCGCCGAGTCTCGTCGACGAGTTCCTGGAAAACCCGGTTGCGCTTGCAGCACTCGGCGCCGTCATCGTGCTGCTGGCTGGGTACGGCGCCTGGCAGTGGCGGCGGAAGAAGGCGACGCAGTCGAAGGGCGGTGGATTCGCGACGCTTGTGCCCGAGCGTTCCCCGGTTTCTGTGGCCGCTGCAGCGGCCGCGGCGGCGGCGCCGCAGGTGAACGAGCCTGCGGCTGCGCCGGCAGCGGTTGCGCACGCGGGCGGCGATGAAGTCGACCCGATCGCGGAGGCCGACGTCTATCTCGCCTACGGGCGCGACGCCCAGGCAGAATCGATTTTGAAGGACGCGCTCGCGAACGATCCCAGTCATCTCGCGGCGCACGTGAAGTTGCTCGACATCTACGCGCAGCGCAAGGACAAGTCGGCGTTCGAGCGCACCGCCCTCAAGGTGAAGGAGTTGACCGGAGGTTCGGGCGCGGAATGGACCCGCGCGGTGGGACTGGGTCGCGCCGTAGACCCCGGAAACGGTCTGTACGGCGCAGGCACGGCCGCCGAAGAGGCTTCTGGACCGCCGGCTGCTGCATCACCGACACTCGATTTCGACTTGGGCGGCGCGCCGGCAGGCGGTGCTGAATCCGGAGCGGCCGAGCCATCGGTCGATTTCGATATCGGATCTTTGACGCAGGGCGAGGAACCGGGGAAGACGTTCAAGCCCGGCGATACGCTGGTCATGGACTCGAAGAACTTGCAGGCTCCCCCGAAGCTCGATTTCGACATCGGTTCGACGACGCAGGAAACCCCGGCCGGAAAGGCACCCGCGGCGAAGGATGCGCCACAGGAGCCGGCTGCAATGGACTTCGATCTGGATTTCGATATCGGCGCAGGCAAGCCAGGCGATTCGCCGTCCGCAGACGCGAAACCGGAATTCGGCTCGGTCAACCTCGATCTGGGCGCGCCGGGCGCGGCCTCCTCCGGGATCGATCCCAAATGGCAGGAAGTGGCGACCAAGCTCGACCTGGCGAAGGCCTACCAGGAGATGGGCGACAAGAACGGCGCGCGCGAGTTGCTGAACGAAGTGGTCAGGGACGGCGACTCGGCGCAGCAGGAAGAGGCGAACCGCATGCTCGCCAAACTCGGATAGTTCCGGCAGTGACGCAGGCCGAAAAGGCCGCGGCGCGCAAGCGACCGCGGCTTTGTTTTTTGTCCGCATGAGAGTTGCACTCGGCATCGAGTACGACGGCAGCCGCTTCCTCGGCTGGCAGACGCAGTCCGGTGGTGGCACGGTCCAGGACGCGCTCGAGACTGCACTGGCGGCGATCGCAGGCGAGCGCGTGGCGGTCACCTGCGCCGGGCGCACCGATCGCGGCGTGCACGCGCTTGGACAAGTGGTCCACTTCGAGACTGCGGCGAGTCGCCCCGAGAGCGCCTGGGTGCGAGGCGTCAATGCGATGCTTCCGGATTCAGTGGCCGTGCTCTGGTCGCGCGAGACGACGGCCGATTTCCACGCGCGCTACAGCGCGCTCGCACGACGTTACCGCTACCTCCTGCTCAACCGCCCGGTGCGCCCGGCGATCGCGGCGAGCCACGTCGGGTGGTGCCACGCGCCGCTCGACGCCGGGGCGATGCGTGCGGCAGCGGTCCACCTGGTCGGCACCCACGATTTTTCCGCGTTCCGTTCCGCCGAATGCCAGGCGAGCACGCCGGTTCGCGAATTGCACTCGATCGACGTCTCGCGCCGCGGAGAACGCATCGATTTCGCGTTTTGCGCCAACGCGTTTCTCCACCACATGGTGCGCAACCTCGTCGGCTCGCTGGTCTACGTCGGTTGCCGCAGGCGTCCGCCCGAATGGATCCGGGAAGTCCTCGAGTCGCGCGATCGTCGTCTGGCGGCGCCGACCTTTTCGCCCGCCGGGCTGTACCTGGAATCCGTCGCATACGCGCCGGACTGGAATCTCCCGGCAACCGCGAGGCAGGTGATGCTTCCCGAGGGTGCATGAGAACCCGGATCAAGGTCTGCGGGATCACGCGGCAGCAGGATCTCGAGGCCATCGCCGCAGCCGGCGCGGATGCCTTCGGTCTGGTGTTCTTTCCACCGAGTCCGCGCTGCCTGACGATCGAGCAGGCAGGCGCGCTGCGCCGCGCCGCGCCCGCGTTTCTCGATTCGGTCGCGCTGTTCGTCAATCCGCCGCGGGCGGAGGTCGAATCGGTCATCGCCGCGGTATCGCCCGACTTGCTGCAGTTCCACGGCGATGAACCGGCGGAATTCTGCCGCAGTTTCGGCCGCCCTTACATCAAGGCCTGCCGCGTGAGGCAGGGGGTCGATTTGCTAGAATACTGGCGCCGGTATCCTGACGCGAGCGCGTGGCTCGCCGACGCCTGGGTGGAAGAATACGGCGGCGTGGGTGCCGGGTTCGACTGGTCGCTGCTTCCCGCGCACGGCGACCGGCCGCTGGTGCTTTCCGGCGGCCTGACGCCCGGCAACGTGGCCGCCGCGGTCCGGCGGCTCAGGCCTTGGGCCGTCGATGTGTCGAGCGGCGTCGAATCCGCCAAGGGAGTCAAGGATGCGTCGCGAATCGATGCCTTCGTTCGAGAGGTCCGTGATGCAGACGGCTGACCTTCCCGACGCGCGCGGCCATTTCGGCCCGTACGGCGGCGTGTTCGTCGCCGAAACGCTGATGCATGCACTCGGGGAACTGCGCGATGCCTACGAGGCCTGCCGCAGCGACGCGGCGTTCAGGCAGGAACTCAGTCACGAACTGAAGCATTTCGTCGGCCGGCCCAGCCCGGTCTACCACGCGCGCCGCTGGTCCGAACATCTGGGCGGCGCACAGATCTATCTCAAGCGCGAGGACCTGAATCACACCGGCGCGCACAAGATCAACAACACCGTCGGACAGGCGTTGATCGCCCGGCGAATGCGCAAGCCGCGCGTGATCGCGGAAACCGGCGCCGGACAGCACGGCGTCGCAACGGCCACCGTCGCGGCGCGCTACGGCATGGAATGCGTCGTTTACATGGGGTCGACCGACATCGAACGGCAGGCAGCGAACGTGTTTCGCATGAAACTGCTCGGCGCATCGGTGGTGCCCGTGGAATCCGGTTCGAAGACGCTGAAGGACGCGCTCAACGAGGCCATGCGGGACTGGGTGACGAACGTCGAGAACACCTTCTACATCATCGGCACGGTCGCGGGTCCGCATCCGTACCCGATGATGGTGCGCGATTTCCAGTCGGTCATCGGGCGCGAATGCCTCGTGCAGATGCCCGAACTTGCGGGACGCCAGCCCGACGCGGTGATCGCCTGCGTCGGCGGAGGTTCCAACGCGATGGGGATTTTTCACGCCTACGTGCCCGATCCCGGGGTGAAACTGATCGGCGTCGAAGCGGCGGGTGAAGGAATACCGAGCGGCAGGCACGCGGCATCGCTGTGCGCCGGACGCCCGGGGGTGCTCCACGGCAACCGCACGTATCTGCTGCAGGACGCGAACGGGCAGATCGCGGAAACACACTCGATCTCGGCGGGGCTGGATTCCCCCGGCGTCGGGCCCGAGCACGCCTGGCTCAAGGACAGCGGTCGCGCCGAGTACGTCGCGGTGGGCGACGTCGAGGCGATCCAGGCGTTCCACGATCTGTGCCACTTCGAGGGAATCATCCCGGCGCTCGAATCGGCGCATGCGATCGCGCACGCTGCCAAGATTGCGCCGACGCTGCCGCGTGACCGGCTGCTGCTGGTGAATCTCTCGGGGCGCGGCGACAAGGACATCGATACCGTGGCGCGCCTGTCCGGGATTTCGCTCTGAGCATGTCGCGAATCCAAGCCCGCTTCGCGTCGCTGCAGGCCGAACGGCGCAAGGCGCTCATCCTGTTCGTCACCGCGGGCGATCCCGACCCTGCGTTCACCGTGCCGCTGATGCACGGCCTGGTCGAGGCCGGCGCGGACATCCTCGAAGTGGGGGTGCCTTTTTCCGATCCGATGGCCGACGGACCGGTGATCCAGCGCGCTTCCGAGCGCGCGCTCGCCAAGGGCGTGAGTTTGCGCGACGTGCTGGACATGGTCCGGAGGTTCCGTGCGCGCGACACGGCAACGCCGGTCGTCCTCATGGGTTATGCGAACCCGATCGAATCCATGGGCGAGGGGAGGTTCATCGCCGAGGCGGGCGAGGCCGGAGTGGATGGGCTGATCGTGGTCGATTACCCGCCGGAGGAGTGCGGCGAGTTCGCGGCGCTCGCGAAGCGCCACGGCCTCGACCCGATCTTCCTGCTGGCGCCGACTTCCACTGCGGGCCGGGTCGCGGAGGTCGCGCGCTTAGGCAGCGGTTTCGTGTATTACGTGTCGCTGAAGGGCGTCACCGGCTCGGGGCATCTGGACGTCGACGAAGTGCTCGCGCGGCTTCCGGGAATTCGCGCCGCGACCCAATTGCCGATCGGCGTGGGATTCGGCATCCGCGACGCGGCGTCGGCCAGGCGCATTTCCCGCGGGGCCGACGCTGTGGTGATCGCGAGCCGGTTGATCCAGGAACTGGAGGGCGCGCCGGACGAGCAGTTGGTCGAGCGGGCGCGTACTTTCGTGCGGCCAATCCGCGAGGCGCTCGACGCATGAGTTGGCTGCAGAAACTCCTGCCGCCGAAAATCCAGCGCGGCTCGGGACCGCGCAAGACGGTTCCGGAAGGTCTGTGGACCAAGTGCCCGGGCTGTGACGTCGTGCTCTACGCCGCGGACCTGGAGAAAAACCTTCACGTCTGTCCCAAGTGCGGTCATCACCAGCGGATCGGGGCGCGCACGCGGATCGACGCACTGCTCGATGCGGAGGGGCGGTTCGAAATCGGCGCCGAAGTGACCCCGGTGGACGGGCTCAAGTTCCGCGATTCGCGCAAGTACTCCGAGCGGCTCGCCGAAGCCCAGGCGCAGACCGGCGAGACCGACGCGCTCATCGTGATGCAGGGCTCGATCCGTTCGCTCGGCGTGGTGCTCGCGGTATTCGAGTTCGAATTCCTCGGCGGCTCGATGGGTTCGGTCGTCGGCGAGCGATTCGTGCGTGCGGTGCGGGTCTGCATCGAGCAGCGCCTGCCGCTCGTTTGCATCACGGCGTCCGGCGGCGCGCGCATGCAGGAGGGGTTGCTGTCTCTGGTGCAGATGGCGAAGACCAATGCCGCGCTCACCGATCTGGACGAGCGTCGCCTGCCGTTCGTCACGGTGCTGACCGATCCGACCATGGGCGGGGTTTCGGCGAGCTTCGCCATGATCGGCGACATCGTCATCGCCGAACCGAAGGCGCTCATCGGCTTCGCCGGCCCGCGGGTGATCGAACAGACCGTGCGGCAGAAACTTCCGGAGGGATTCCAGCGCGCCGAGTTCCTGCTCGAAAAAGGCGCGATCGACCTGATCGTCGACCGGCGCCAGATGCGCGACGCGCTGCACAGATTGCTGGCGCTGCTGCTTCGGCGCCCTGCCGACGCGGCATCGTAGAGTTGCGCCGTCACCGGCGCGTCGCTTGAAAACGCGCAACCTCCGGCAGTGGCTCGGGTTCATCGAGCGCCAGCATCCGCAGTCGGTCGCGCTTGGCCTGGAACGCGTGGGTGCCGTCTGGCAGCGGCTTGGAAGCGCGCTTGCGTGCCCGATCATCACGGTCGGCGGCACCAACGGCAAGGGGTCGACGTCCGCGATGATCGAATCGATCCTGCGGGAGGCCGGATACCGCGTCGGCCTGTATACCTCGCCCCATCTGATGCGCTACAACGAACGGGTTCGCGTGTGCGGCGAGGACGCCGCTGACCCGGAACTGTGCGAGGCGCTTGGGGTCGTGGAGGCGGCGCGCAGCGAGGTGCCGCTGACTTATTTCGAGTACGGAACGCTCGCGGCAGCCTGGATCTTCGCCCGTTCGACGCTGGATGCCGTGGTTCTGGAAGTCGGTCTGGGCGGGCGGCTCGACGCCGTGAATCTCTTCGATGCCGACTGCGCCGTCCTCACCAGCGTGGCGTTGGATCACGTCGAATACCTCGGCAATACGCGCGAGTCGATCGGTCGCGAGAAGTCCGGAATCTTCCGTCCGGGCAGGCCGGCGGTGATCGCGGAACCCGATCCTCCGGGGACCGTGCTGCAGGAGGCAACGCGCATCGGAGCGCGCACGATCCGTTTCGGGCCCGATTTCGGCTATCGCGAGCAGGACGGCCAGTGGTCCTATTGGGGACCGGCAGGATCGCGTGCCGGGCTCGCGCACCCGGCGCTCCGCGGCGCGACGCAGTTGCGCAACGCGGCGGCCGCGGTGACGGCGCTCGATTCACTCGGTGACCGGATGCCGGTCGCGATGCAGGACGTGCGTCGCGGACTGGCAAACGTCACGCTGCCGGGGCGGTTCCAGGTACTCCCCGGGCGCCCCCAGGTGATCCTCGACGTCGCGCACAATCCGGAGGCCGCCGCGATCCTGGCGAAGAACGTCGCCGCGAGCGGCTACGCTCCGCAGACGATCGCGGTCTTCGCCATGTTGCGCGACAAGGACGTGGCGGGCGTCGCGCGCGCGATCGCTTCGAGGATTTCGCGCTGGCATGTCGCAGGACTCGAAGGGCCGAGGGGTTCGAGCGCAGCGGAGTTGGCCGCCAGCATCGCGCAAGCCGGCGTTTCCGCACCCATCGTGGTTCACGCGAAAACTGCGGCGGCGCTCGCCGCCGCGCAAAGCGAGGCGGGGGAGAATGATAAAATCATCGTTTTCGGATCGTTTCTGACCGTCGCCGAAGCGATGGCCAGCCTGTTTCCGCGGAGCGATGGCTGAATCCCAGGACGTAAACGCTCTCAAGCGCCGCGGGCGCCGACGCCTCGTCGGCGCGATTGCGCTTGTGCTGCTCGCCGCGATCGTGTTGCCGATGGTGTTCGATCCGGAGCCCAGGTCGGGCGTCCCGCCCGTGAACGTGCGCATTCCTTCGGAGGATGGCGCAAGTTTTTCGCCGAAAGCGGGAGCCGGGATGCGACCGGCGGCGGAGCCGGCGCCGAAGGCCGTCGAAAAACCCGCGCCGCCTGCAGAGCCTGCGCAGCCGGCCGCCAAGGCGCCGGAGCCCGATGACGCCAAGGCCAGGGCTGAACCTGCAGCCAAGGAGCCGGCGAGGATCCCCGAGAAGCGCGCACAGACAATCGAGCCGAAAGCTTCTGCGAAGCCCGTGGAAAGGCCCGTCGCGTCGTCCGCGGCGACGGCGGCGCCTGCTGCCACTCCTGCAGGCGAGCAGTTCGTCGTGCCGGTCGCCGCGCTCGCGCAGCCGGACAAGGTGAAGGAACTGGTTGCCAAGCTGAAGTCGGCGCGCCTGCCGCATTACACCGAGCCGGTGGCGACCGCGGGCGGAACGGTGACGCGCATACGGGTCGGGCCGTATTCCAGCCGCGAGTCGGCCGAAGACGCCCGGCGGCGCTTGGAGCGAATCGGACTCAAGCCCGGAAGGGTGCTGACGAAACCATGACGTGGATCGATTACACGGTGCTCGGTGCGATGCTTCTTTCGATCGTCTGGGGCATCTGGCGCGGACTGGTGCGCGAGGTGATCTCGATTCTCGGCTGGGTGATCGCGTTTCTTGCGGCGAACCTGTTTGCCGGGCCGGTGGGAGCGTTGCTGCCGCAAGAAATTTCCACGCCCGAACTCAGGATCGCGATCGCCTTCGTCGGTATCTTCGTGACTTCGCTCGTGATCACTACGCTCCTCGCATTGCTGCTGTCCAAGGCCGTGCACTCGGTCGGCCTGGCGTCGCTCGACCGCACGCTGGGCGCGGTTTTCGGGCTCGCGCGCGGCGTTCTGATCGTGATGGCCGCGGCGTTGCTCGCCGGCCTGACGAGCCTGCCGCGCGAACCGGTCTGGCGTGATTCGCTGGTCGGCGCGCCGGCCGCGCATGCCGCGCTTGCCCTCAAGAGCTATCTTCCGCAGTCCTTTGCGGAGCGCTTGCGCTATGATTGAGATCACGAACCACGCTGGGGCTCGCGCCCTCGCACACTGAAAGGATCGCGCTCCGCCCCATGTGCGGCATTCTCGGCATCGTTGCGCGTTCACCGGTGAACCAGTTGCTGTACGACGGGCTGCTGCTGCTGCAGCACCGCGGACAGGACGCTGCGGGCATCGTCACCGCGCAGGGAAAATCGTTTCACATGCACAAGGGCGGCGGACTGGTGCGCGACGTATTCCGCACGCGCAACATGCGCGCGCTGCCCGGAAACATGGGGATCGGCCACTGTCGCTATCCGACCGCCGGCTCGGCGCACAACTCGGCCGAGTCGCAACCCTTCTACGTCAATTCGCCGTTCGGAATCGTTCTCGGCCACAACGGCAACCTGACCAATACCGACACGCTGAAGGACGAGATGTTCCGGCAGGACCTGCGGCACATCAATACGAATTCCGATTCCGAAGTGCTGCTCAACGTGCTGGCGCACGAGCTGGAGAACGCCTCGGTCCGGCTGCGCCTCGATCCACAGACGATTTTCACCGCGGTGTCCGCGGTGCACCGGCGCGTTCGCGGCGCCTACGCCGTGATCGCCATGATCGCGGGCTACGGGGTGCTCGCCTTCCGCGACCCGTACGGCATCCGCCCCGCGGTCATCGGTTACAACGAGTCCGGCCAGGGCACCGAGTACATCGTGGCCTCCGAATCGGTTGCGGTGGATGCGCTCGGGTTTCGCCTGCTGCGCGACATCGCGCCGGGCGAGGCCGTGTTCATCGACGAGGACGGGGGCTTCTACAGCCAGCAGTGCGCGCCGCGCGCCTCGCTCAACCCGTGCATTTTCGAATACGTCTACCTCGCGCGCCCGGATTCCCTGATCGACGGCGTCTCGGTGTACGAGGCACGCCTCAACATGGGCGAGCGGCTGGTGCGCAAGATCGCGCGCAAGCACCGCGACCTGGACATCGACGTGGTGATCCCGATCCCGGACTCGAGCCGTCCGACCGCGCTGCAGGTGGCGCTCGGGCTGGGCGTGCCGTACCGCGAGGGCTTCGTGAAGAACCGCTACATCGGGCGGACGTTCATCATGCCGGGTCAGGCGGTGCGCAGGCGCTCGGTGCGGCAGAAGCTGAACGTGATCGCGATGGAATTCCGCGGCAAGAACGTGCTGCTGGTCGACGATTCCATCGTTCGCGGCACGACCAGCCGCGAAATCGTGCAGATGGCGCGCGAATCGGGCGCTCGCCGAGTCTTCTTCGCCACGGCGGCGCCGCCCGTGCGATTTCCGAACGTCTACGGCATCGACATGCCGACGCGCGCCGAGCTGATTGCGGCCCACCGCAGCGAGGACGAAGTCGGCATCGAGATCGGCGCCGACGCACTCATCTATCAGGATCTGGACGCGCTCAAGGACTCGGTGATCAGCATCAATCCGAAGCTGACGCGGTTCGAGGCGTCCTGTTTCGACGGCCAGTACGTCACGGGCGATGTCACCAGCGACTACCTGGCCGAGATCGAGAACCGCCGCGACGCCCAGCGCGACTCGGACGAGGACGAGGCGGCCCAGCTCGACCTCAATCTCGTCACCGCCAACTGAATCTGATATAGTCCGCGCATCGCGCCGATTTGAGCCACAGCTTGCGGGCGCGTTACAAATTCAGCTAAAGCGTGCCGACACGAACCCGGTCCGCTTGGCCGGGTTTTTCATTTCTGGCGCAGGCTGTGGGGACGAGACCATGAGCCACCCCGATTCGCTGGCGACTCTTGCAGTGCGCGCCGGCCAGCAGCGCAGCCAGTTCAGCGAGCACGCCGAAGCCCTGTATCTCACCTCGAGCTTCGTGTTCGAGTCCGCGGCCCAGGCGGCGGCGGGCTTCGGCGGCGGCACCGACAGGCCGGTCTACTCGCGATTCACCAACCCGACGGTGACGATGTTCCAGGACCGGCTCGCCGCGCTCGAGGGCGCGGAAAGCTGCCTCGCGACCGCCTCGGGCATGGCGGCGATCCTGATGACGGCGATGTCTCTGCTCAAGGCGGGTGATCACGTCGTGTGCTCGAACGCGGTGTTCGGCTCGACCGTGACGCTGTTCGGCGGCATTCTCGGGCGTTTCGGCGTCGAGACGTCGTTCGTCCCGGCGACCGACGTCTCCGCTTGGCGGGGGGCGCTGCGACCGAACACGCGGCTGCTGTTTCTGGAGACGCCCTCCAACCCGCTGATCGAAGTCGCCGACATCGCGGCGATCGCCACCGTGGCGCACGACGCAGATGCGCTGCTCGTGGTGGACAACTGCTTTTGCACGCCGGCACTGCAGCGACCGCTGAAACTCGGCGCGGACCTCGTGGTGCATTCCGCGACCAAGTATCTCGACGGGCAGGGCCGCGTGCTCGGCGGCGCGGTCTGCGGATCGAAGCGTCTCGTAGGCGAGGGGATGCTGCCGTTCCTGCGGACCGCCGGCCCGAGCCTTTCGCCGTTCAATGCCTGGGTAGCGCTGAAGGGGCTCGAGACGCTCGAGCTGCGGATGCTCGCCCAGTCGGCGGGCGCGCTCGAACTGGCTCGACGCCTGGAGGCGCACCCGAAGGTGTTGCGCGTTCTGCATCCGGCGCTGCCCTCACACCCACAGCATGCGCTCGCAATGCGGCAGCAGCGCGCCGGTGGCGCCGTGGTGTCGTTCGACGTGAAGGGTGGGCGCGAAGCCGCGTGGAAGGTGGTCGATGCGACGCGCCTGATTTCGATCACGGGCAACCTCGGTGACGTCAAGACGACGATTACGCATCCAGCAACCACGACGCATGGCCGCATCACTCCGGAAGCGCGCGCCGCGGCCGGCATTACGGAAGGCATTCTGCGGGTCGCCGTGGGCCTCGAGGCGGTGGACGATATCGAGGCGGACCTCGCGCGGGGGCTCGGCTAGAAGGCGACCAGCCGCCCGCCCACGTCGTCGATGGCGAGGTAGCCGCCGGCGCCGTACCAGTCCGGAAGCACCCAGCGCACCCGCTGCATGCCGTCGACCTCGAGCAGATGCCGCGCCGGGCGGTGGGTGTGACCGTGAATCAGGCGGCGGGTCCCGTGGCGCCGGAACGCCTCCTGCACGGCCTCGGGCGTGACGTCCATGATGGCTTCGGGTTTTCCGCTGATCACCGCCTTGCTGCGCGCGCGCATCTGGCGGACCGATTCGCGCCGCGACTCGAGCGGTTGCGCGAGAAAATCCCCCTGCCAGCCGGGCGAGCGCGCAGTGCGGCGCCACGCCTGGTAGTCGTGATCGTCGGTGCACAGCGTGTCCCCGTGCATGAGCAGCGTGGACGTACCACAGACGTCGACCAGCGCAGGATCGTCGATCAGCCGCGCGCCGCTCGCGGCGCAGAACCCTCCGCCGATGAGGAAATCACGGTTGCCGTGCATCAGTTGGACCGAGACGCCCGCCGACGACAGCCGGCGCAGCGACTGGGCGACCTGACGCGCCAGCGGCTCGCCGTCGGCGGCGCTCAGTTCGTCGTCGCCGGTCCAGTATTCGAACAGGTCGCCGAGGATGTACAGCGCCGACGCGCGCGTCGCCTCGTCGCCGAGAAAGCGGAAGAAACGCTCGCTCGTCTCCGGACGCTCGCCCGCGAGGTGCAGATCGGAAATGAACAGTGCCTGCGCCACATCACTTCTTGGCGGGAACCAACGTGACCTTCTCGATGACCACGGCCTCGCGCGGAACGTCGCTCGGAAACATCCCCGAGGGGCCCGTCGGAACCTTGGAGATCTTCGTCACCACGTCGAGCCCGGATACGACCTTGCCGAACACGGCGTAGCCGACGCCGTCGCCGCGCGCATCGCCCCAGTTGAGGAACGCGTTGTCGGCGACGTTGATGTAGAACTGCGCGGTCGCCGAATGCGGATCGCGCGTGCGCGCCATCGCGATCGTGCCGGTGTCGTTCTTCAATCCCGCCTTGACGCCGGTCTCGGCCTCGTTGCGGATCGGGTCGCGCGTCGGCTTGTTCTTCAGAGCGCGATCGAAGCCGCCGCCCTGGATCATGAATCCCGGGATCACGCGATGAAACACCGTGCCGTCGTAATGCGTTTCCTTCACGTATCGCAGGAAATTCTCCACGCTCTGCGGCGCCTTCTCCGGGTACAGCTCGAGGCGGATCGTGCCGGCGCTGGTCTGGATGTCGACCTGGGGATCGGCCGCGAGTCCCGCGCCGGCGGCGGCCACGGCGGACAGCGCCACGAGGGGCTTGATCAGTTTGAACGGATTCATGATGTCTTTCCTTCGGATCGATACGGTCCGCGGCGCGATGCGGCGTGGCCGTGCGGGGCCGTGCTATGATTTTCGGAGAGCCTGCAGCGAGCGCAATTCTAGACCAGGCGCCGTGCGTTCACAATCGAACCGGCGGTCGACGCCGCGGAAATCAAGCATGCTGCGAATCTACAACTCGCTGGCGCGAGAAAAGCAGGAGTTCGTTCCGATCCGGCCCGGCGAAGTGCGGATGTACGTCTGCGGCATGACGGTATACGACTACTGCCATCTGGGTCACGGACGCATGCTGGTGGCGTTCGACATGGTGCAGCGGTGGTTGCGCGCCAGCGGCTTTCGCCTCACTTACGTGCGCAACGTCACCGACATCGACGACAAGATCATCCGCCGCGCGATCGAGAACGGTGAACCGATCGGCGCGCTGACGGAGCGCTTCGTGCGCGCGATGAACCAGGATCTCGCCGCCCTCGGCGTCCAGGCGCCGGACCACGAGCCGCGCGCGACCGAGTACGTGCCGCAGATGCTCTCGATGATCGAGCGGCTGGAGGCGCAGGGGCTCGCCTATCAGGATGCGGGCGGCGACGTGAATTTCGCGGTGCGCAAGTTCCCGCGTTACGGCGCGCTTTCCGGAAAGTCGCTCGACGAGCTGCGCGCGGGCGAGCGCGTCGAGGTCGACGCCGCGAAGGAAGACCCGCTCGATTTCGTGCTGTGGAAGCGCTCCAAGCCCGACGAGCCGAAGTGGCCCTCACCGTGGGGCGAAGGGCGGCCGGGCTGGCACATCGAGTGCTCGGCGATGGGCTGCGCGCTGCTCGGCGAGCACTTCGACATCCACGGCGGCGGCCAGGACCTGCAGTTCCCGCACCACGAGAACGAGATCGCGCAGTCCGAGGGCGCCACCGGGCACAGGTTCGTGAACTACTGGATCCACAACGGCTTCGTGCGCGTCGACGAGGAGAAGATGTCGAA
>MERB01000024.1:0-186 GCA_001770475.1 Betaproteobacteria bacterium RIFCSPLOWO2_02_FULL_66_14
CGCTCGTCTTCTCGGCGTCGTTGGTCACCAGGTCGGAGGCCGCAATCGTCAGCGCGAGGTCCGCACCCACATCGGCCGTGGTGTCGACCGTGATAGACCGCGAGCTGCTCGCAACATTTCCCACCGCGTCGGCGACTCCTGCTGAAACTGTGTAGGCTTGGTCCAAAAGCGCATCGGCGGCAGCCT
>MERB01000024.1:236-30693 GCA_001770475.1 Betaproteobacteria bacterium RIFCSPLOWO2_02_FULL_66_14
ACGCTGTTTAACGTGACCGTTACAATTTGGCCGTCTTCCACCCCTGTAGTCGTGCCGGAAATAATTACGTCTGCGTCGTCCTCAGTGCCATTGATCACATCGTCGCCGGCAACCGTGTCGATGGTGATTGTCGTGTCCTTGAGTCCCACGAAATCATTCATCGTCAAGTCATACCAACCCATGAGTTTGATCGCCAGTTCAGGAGTCCCCGGAGTGGCATTGAGATCGGCGTAGACCAACGTGACCTGATTGCCACTGGCGTCCACGGTCTTCACATACCAAACACCGTTGATGGGCAGGGGTGTACCAGTATCACCCCACTCCAAATCCGTCGGCCCAAGGAGGGCTTGTAGATCTATTTTGTCGATACCCGCCTCGAAGTCGTAGATCGTGTCGACCTCTGTCCCGGACGAATCGGACTGTTGTTCGTAAATGAACCAATCGGCACCCGAATCACCCCAGAGTTGATCGGCTCCGGCGCCGCCGATAATGTCGTCATTTCCACTCCCACCATGAATCTCGTCGTTCCCATTCTCGCCCTCAATTAGATCGTCACCACCCCCACCGTAAATCGTGTCCTTGCCGTTGCCACCATAGATCGAATCGCTGGCGCCGCCAGCATTGGGATCTGTATCTTCATTGTCGCCAAAGATCCTGTCGCCAGCATTGCCACCATGTATTTCGTCCTCGCCAAAATTGGTAACTGGATCTGTCAGCGTCGATGACGTTTGGCCATTCACGACCCGCGGATCAAAGCCGTCGCCGATGAGCAGGTCCCCACCGTTGTCACTCGTTTTCTCGGCACCAGGCGCAACACTACCGATCCTGTCGTTGCCCGAGCCTCCAACAACCGTATCCTGCCCATTGCCGCCGACCAGTAGGTCATCGCCCCCGCCGCCGTAAATCATGTCATTTCCGTTGCCACCGTCGACCGCATCTGCGTTTGTGCTTCCGATGACCTTGTCATTGCCCTCCCCGGCATAGACCGCATTCTGGAAGCTGCTATCGGTGTCGAAGGTTTTCTTGGCAAACTTGCGGCCCTTAACGGAACCACCATAAACAGCACTTTGTGCTCCACCCTCGGTGTCGTGGAGAATGATCGTGTCATCAAATTGCGTGCCATAAATGTCATTCGTTGCCATTTTCTATCTCCTTTAAGTACATCGCGTGCGTCTTGATTCGGCGTCCAGACGCCTACGCAAATTTACGGACTTGCGTGCACTTCGCCAGTCGTTGATCGCTGCAAAGCGTGCTCATATCGACTACCGCACCGCCTCCACCGTCGACTCGGCAATCCTCACCGCCACGCCCACGCGCTCCCCGCGGGGCTCGACCCGGACGATCTCTCCACGGCACTTCAGCAGCATCTTTCCTCCCGGCGAATCGAGCTGCACGGCGAAGCTGATCGGGCTGCCGACCGCGTAGTGCGCGTCGGTCTCGAAGCGCACGCCCGATACGCTGACGTCGCGCGTGACACCCGTCGTGCTCCCCAAGTCCACCGGCAGCGAGGCGATGACCCGTTCTTCTTTTCGTTTTTCCAACTTCGTCGCCTCCGCGATTGGCACTGCGTACTGTGTGGGGGCAGAGCGTACGCGCGGGTACCGTGAAGCGCATGAGCGCGGACTCCCCCGTGTGGGAGGAGGATTCGACCAGGAAGCGCGGCGGATCGCAGGAGGAACCTCCTGCGCACCCGGCGGGATCACGCGCCCACGAATCAGGCGGGCGCGACACTCCCCGTCGCTTGGCTTTCTTGCGGCGTCTTCAGGATTTCGGCCGGGCGAGGTCGTGCTTGTGGGCGTAGGCGAAGAGCGCGAGCCGGCTGTCCACGCCGAGCTTGGAGTAGATCGACGTGAGGTGGTTGCGCAGGGTGGATTCGCTGATGCCCAGCGACTCGGCAATCGCGCGCGCGTTCGCGCCCGCGTTCGCCGTGGCGGCGGCGACGATTTCGCGCTCCCGGTCGGTGAGCGAGTCGATTTTCCTGTGCTCCGGGTCGGGTTTCGGCGGGGCGTCGCGGCGCGAGATCTCGACGAACAGCCGGCCCGCGGCGGCGCGGTCGAGCCAGAGCTCGCCCGCGTGCACCTTGCCGATCGCCGCGAGGATCGTCTCGGCGGGCGATTCCTTCTCGACGATGCCGCGCGCCCCCGCGAGCACCGCCTGGTCGTGCACTTTCTTGTCGCGCACCCCGGTGAGCACCAGGATCCTTGCGGACGATTTCGCGGCGAGCTTCGGAATCGCGTCGAGCCCGCTTTCCTTCCCCAGGTCGAGGTCGAGCAGGATCACGTCGGGCTCGACCTCGCCGAGCAGGTCGAGCGCGGCGGCGCAATGCGTGGCGCTGCCGACCACCGTCATCGGCGGTTTCGCGCTCGCCATCAGGCGTTCGAGCCCCCACAGGATCGTGCGATGGTCGTCGATGATGAAGACGCGGATGGCTGGCGGGTTCGCGGTGGGCATGCTCACTTCAAGGGCAGTCTGACTTCGACCAGTGTATAGCCATCGGCGCGCCGCCCGACCGCGGTCGTTCCACCGAGCGCGAGCGAGCGTTCGTGGATCGATCGCGGCATGAAGGTGGGCGCGGCGTCCGAGGGCTCCGGCGCTGCGTTGCCGATCTGAATCAGCAGCGTCGAAGGTTCTTCGCGCAGGACGACGAAAGCGGATTTCGCCGCAGTGTGCCGCAGCACGTTGCTGATGCCCTCGGACACCATCTGGAACGCTTCCGTGGCGAGCTGCCCGTCGATCTGCGCCGAGACGTCGCACGCGACATCGACCACGATGCCGTAGAAGCGCGTCAATCGCTCGGAGTGCATCTGCACCGCCGCGGCGAGCGCCTCGCCCGGCATCTGCGTCCTCTCCCGGATCTGCCGCGTGTACTTGCGCAGGTCCTGCACCGTCATCCCGGCCATCTCCACGAGTTCCCCGATCCGGCGCGAAATCGGCTCGCGCTCCCCCGCTTCGCGCTGCAGCGCCTCGAGCGCGAGCTTCAGCCCGATGTAGGGCTGGATCGTCGTGTCGTGCAGGTCGCGCGCGATTGCGGCGCGCTCGTCCGATGCCGCCTTCCCGAAATGCTGCTCCGTCAGGACGATGTTCTCGAGCACTGCCGCCATGGCATCCAGGACCTGCGCCAGGAATTCGATCTCGATCGGCGGAAATCCGTGCCTCGCGGAGGCGACGAACAGCCTTCCGCGCGTGCTGCCGGGTCGTGCGTAGGGAACGGTGAGGAGCGCGCGCGCATCGAGCAGGTTCGCAAGCGCCTCGGACTCGGAAAGGAAGGCCTGCGACTTCACCTGCCGGGCGAGGTCGATCGCGACGTGCCGGCGGATTCGCGGCAGCCACGACGCCCATCGCCCCCGGTAGCTCGCGCCGATCGTCTCCGGCAGCGCAAGCAGCGCACGCGCTGCGCTTTCGGTGATCGCGTTCGCGATCGAGCCCTGCCCCGGCTTCCTGCGCGAGGCCTGGTACAGGACGAAGCGGGGCGGATCGCCCGGGTGCTTCAGCACGAGAAGGCTCGAATCCGCCGCGTAAAAATCCAGCAGACGGTCGAGATTGCGTCCCACCACCTCGTCAAAGCCGAACCGCGCGTCCGCGACGTCGTTGACGTCCTTGAGCAGTCGCAGCCGACGCTTGAGCTTGATCTCGTAGCCGCCGAGGGAGGCGATCAGGTAGCCGAAGGCGAAGAGATAGGCGACGCGGGCCAGCGTGCGATGAAGCGCAAACAATTCCTTGTCAGGCGCGAAATACAGGCCCAACGCAAAGAACAGGACGATCGAAGCCGTCGTCACCGCGATCCCTTCCCGGAATCCCCAGGCGAGTGAGGCGATGAGGATCGGGTAGAAGAAAAAGTAGAAGAACAGGCTGTTCGCGCCTTCGGTGAGGGAGACCAGGCTGGTGAAGAAGACGATGTCGATCCAGTGCAGCGCTCGCGAGGGCGCCGGCCATCCGGACTGGTACGACACGAGCGCGACGACCGCGCTGTGGAGGCAGTAAAGCGTGAGCGAGCCGTAGGTCACCCGGGTGAATTCGCCCGGATCGACCTCTTCCAGCCAGAGGAGCGCCAGCGCGGTGAAGGCGAGCAGACAGCGCATCAGCACCAGCATGCGGGCGTCAACGGGCTCGACGTGCTTGCCGGGGCTCGACGAGAGGCCTGCGAGAGTTGGTTTAGCGGATGCGGACACGCGGGTCCCGTCGCCGTACGGGTGCATCGGTCAGGGGGTTGCTAATGGAGGCAGAGGCGCCGAACCGTGCCGCCGGCGTCTTCACGTCGCCGCGCAGCCTCGCATCGATGCTCTCGATTGCCGTGGGCGGCTCCGGTCAGGAAAGATGCAACCCCGCCGCATGCGCGGCGCGCGCGAGGCGCGCATCGCGGGTCGCGAGAGGTACGCCGCGCCGCTCCGCAAGTTCCAGATACGCGGCGTCGTAGGCGCTGATGCCGTGGCGCTCGCCCAGCTCGAACAGCCTGCGCGGCGGCACCGGCTGGCGGTCCACGCCCAGGGGCAGCCGTGCGGCGTGCTGAAACGCCGTTTCAGCCTGATGTCGGCTCAAGATCCTGCGCGCCACGAGGACCCGCAACACGTTCGCGAACTCGACTTCCCAGAGAGCCGGGACGAGCATCGACTCGCGCCTCGCGCGCTGGTTGCAGCGGCGCGTGTAGGCATTCGCCTGCGAAGGCACGAGCCAGGCGACCAGGACCGAGTTGTCGAGCGCGAACGCCACTACCCTCGGCCGGACTCGATCACCTTGCGCAGATTGAAACGCCGCGCTTTCACGGTTCTGGCGAAGGCGTCGATCTCATCGAACACCTTTGCGCGGCCGGGCGCGGCGCGAGAGCGCGCCGGAACCAGCTTCGCGACCGCCTTGCCGTGCCGCGTGATCGTGACCTCCATCCCCTGGGCAGCACGGTCCACGAGGTCGGACAGCTTCGCCTTGGCCTCGTAAATTCCGACTCGTTCCATGGGGCGATCTCCATTCTGGTTAGTCCAAATTCGATCATAGCACTGCGGTGCCGCCGGATCGTGGGCGCCGCTGCGAATCGTCTCATCGATCCGGACCGCCGAACACCGCCCGCCACAACCCCCGCACTGCCTCCACCTGTGCTGCCACCTGTTCCCCGGGCACCCTCGCGTACTGCGCGCCGTTCAGGCGCAGCGCGTGCTGGATGCGCCTGAATTCGCGATAGGCGTCGCGGCAGCGTTCCGCGAGTTCCGCCGGGATCAACCCGAGTTCGGCGGCAATCCGCAGCAGCGCGATGTTGCCGAGGTTCCCGGTCAGGCGCGGATGCACGTGCGAATGCGCGAGCACGAGGAACTGGACGATGAACTCGAGGTCGATCATGCCGCCCGCGTCGTGCTTGACGTCGAAGAGATCGCTCCTGTTGGGGTGCGCGGCGTGCATCTTCCCGCGCATCGCGAGCACTTCCATCGCGAGCGATTCCGGGTCGCGCTCCCGCTTGAGGATCTTCAGGCGGATCGCTTCGAACTCCTCGCCGACTTTCGCGTCGCCCGCGCAGTAGCGCGCGCGGGTGAGCGCCTGGTGCTCCCAGACCCAGGCCGCTTCGTCCTGGTACTTCTCGAAACCCGAGACCGAAATCACGAGCAGCCCCTTGTCGCCCGAGGGGCGAAGGCGCAGGTCGGTGTCGAACAGCGCGCCCGAGGAGGTGCGCAGCGTGAGCCAGTTGTTCAGGCGCTGCGCGAGGCGGATGTAGTTCTCCTGCGCAACCTCGTCCTCGTCTGCGTAGAGGAAGATGATGTCGAGGTCGGAGGCGTAGCCGAGTTCCTTGCCGCCGAGCTTGCCGTAGCCGATCACCGCGAACCGCGGCGCTTCGCAGTGGCGCGCGCGTACCAGCCGCCACGCCTCTGCGATCGCGACGCCAATCACGCGGTCCGTGAGTTCCGACAGGTGATCGGCGAGTTTTTCCACGGTGAGCAGGCCCGCGAGGTCCTGTGCGAGCAGGCGGAACACCTGCCCCTGGTGGTGCTCGCGCAGCAGGTTCATCTGCCTTTCGGTGTCGCCCTGCGCCGCATCGAGCGCCGCGCGCAGCGCCGCTTCGAACGCCGGCCAATCGGGCGGCGAATAGAGCACCCGGTCATCGAGCAATTCGTCGAGCAACAACGGGTGCCGCGTCACGTACTCCGCGGCCCAGCTCGAGGCGCCGATCATCCGGGTGACGCGCTCGAGCGCTTCGGGCCGCTCGGCCAGCAGCGCGAGATACGCCGCGCGCCGCGCGATCGCCTCGATCAGGTCGATGCCGCGTGCGATGGTGGCGTCGGGATCCGGCGTGTCGGCGGCGGCCGCGGCGAGCGAAGGCACGAGCTGGTCGATCCGCCGGCGCGAATCTTCGGCGAGCGCCGAGTAACGCTGGCTTCGGCGCAGCGCGTCCGCCCGTGGATGTTCGGGCCACGCGGCGGGCGCACCTTCGGGCGCGGGGCCCGCGAGCACGTTCTGGAAATGGCGGGTCACGTTGGCGCGGACTTCTGCGAGGCGCGCTTCGAGCGCCGCCCAGTCGGGAAAGTCCGCCATGGAGGCGATGCGCGCGCGATCCTCTTCGTCCTCGGGCAACGTGTGCGTCTGCGCGTCGTCGAGATACTGCAGGCGGTGTTCGAGGCGCCGCAGGAAGTCGTAAGCGTCCGCGAGCGTTCGCGCGGCTTCCTCGGGAAGCAGCCGTCGTTCGCCGAGCGCAGCGAGCGCCTGCAGCGTCGGCCGGACCGCGAGCGTCGGATCGCGGCCGCCGCGCACCAGCTGGATCGCCTGCACCACGAACTCGATCTCGCGGATTCCGCCGGGGCCGAGCTTGACGTGGCCGGCGAGTTCGCGCCGCGCGACCTCGCGCCGCACTTCGGCGTGCAGTCCGCGCATCGCGGCGAGCGTGGCGAAATCGAGGTACTTGCGATAGACGAACGGCCGCACCACGGCGTCGAGTTCGTCGTGCCGCGCGCCGGTGATCGGGCGCGCCTTGATCCAGGCGTAGCGCTCCCAGGCCCGGCCCTGGGTGTAGAAGTAGGTCTCCAGCGCATCGAAGCTCGCGGCGATCGGACCCGACTCGCCGTAGGGTCTCAATCGCATGTCGACGCGGAACGAAAACCCCTCCGCAGTGATCTCAGAGAGAAGCGCGATGAGTTTGCGCCCGAGCCGCTCGAACTGCTCGTGCCCGCCGGAATCGTCGGGATAGACGAACACCAGATCGACGTCGGAGGACACGTTCAATTCGCGCCCGCCGAGCTTGCCCATGCCGACGACGACGAGTTGCCCGGGCGGGGCGCCGAGCGAGCGCTCGGCCCATTCGAGCGCACAGCGGATGGACGCGTCGGCGAGCGCGCTCATCGTCCCGCAGACTTCGGCGAGATCGGCCGCGCCCGAGAGGTCGCGCTGCATCACGCGCAACAGCACGCGCTGGCGCAGCCGGCGCAGCCGGCGCTTGAGCGCGGTTTCGTCGTCGGTTTCGGCGCCCCGGAGTCCGCCTGCGATCTCGTCGGCGCCGAAAGCCCGCGCCGCGTTGATTTCGGAAACGTACTCGGGGTGCGCCGCGAGTTGCTGCCCGGCGTACCGCGAAAGGCCGATTTTGCGAAGTGGATCCTGCATTTACGGATAGAATGCCCTGCCAAAAGGCGCCGATGCAAACGCAAACGCGAACCGGGATCAACCGGGCGCCGCTTTGGTTGCGCGCACTCGAAGTGTTTGCCTGGGGCGCGTTCTTCACCGGCGCGCTCACCCTTCTCGTCGCGCGCTACTGGCTGCTGCCCAATGTCGAGCGATACCGCGAGGATATCGTGTCTGCGGTTTCGCGTTCGCTCGGCCTGAAAGTGACGGTCGGGGTGATCGAGGCGGGATGGAGTGGCCTCAGACCGCAACTGCGGTTCACCGACGTGCGGGTGTTCGACCCGGACGGCCAGGAGGCGCTGGTTCTGCCCGAGGTCGAGAACGTGGTGTCCTGGCGCTCGCTCACCGACTGGGATCTGCGTCTTCACTCGCTCTCGATCCAGCGCCCGCGGCTGAAGCTGCGGCGCGACGCGCAGGGTGCGATCCACGTGGCCGGCATCCGGCTGACGCAGGAGGGCGGGGACGGGCGCCTCGCCGACTGGGTGCTCGCGCAGCGCGAGATCCAGATTCGCGACGCCGGCATCGAATGGCTGGACGAGCAGCGCGGCGCGCTGCCGCTCGCGCTCGAAGCGCTCGACTTCCGCCTGTACAACGACGGCGACACGCACGCGGTCGGCCTTTCGGCGCGGCCACCGCGTGAACTCGGAACCAGCCTCGAATTGCGTGCCGAGCTGATCGGCCGCTCGGTGACCGAACTCGCGGCGTGGAACGGGCGCCTGTTCGCCGAACTCGGCTACACCGATCTCGCCGGGTGGCGGTCGTGGGTCGATTACCCGCTCGACGTGAAGAAAGGGCAGGGGGCGCTGCGCGTATGGACGAGCCTCGAGCAGGGCCGTGTGACGCGCGCGACGGCGGACGTCGCGCTGACCGGCGCCGCGGTGCGTCTCGGCGCCGAGTTGCCGGTGCTCGAGGTGTCGTCGGTGCGCGGGCGCCTGCAGGGCAGGCAGACTGCCCAGGGCTACGAATTCGGCGTTCGCGGTCTGGCGCTCGAGGGCAAGCGCGGGGCGGCGATGCAGTCGACGAGTTTTCGCGTCACCTGGCAGCGCCCGGAGGCTGGCGGGGCGGAGCGCGGGTCGCTCGTTGCAGAGCAGATCGAACTGGCGCCGCTCGCGCATTTGGCCGAGTTCCTGCCGATTCCCGCGGACCTGAGAAAACTGCTCGCCGATCTCGCTCCGAAGGGCGAACTCGCCGATGCGCGGTTCGACTGGACGGGCGAGCTTCCCGCTGCGCTCACTTACAGCGCGCGCGCCCGGTTTTCAGGGCTCGGGATGAACGCCTGGGGCAAGGTGCCGGGATTTGCGGGCCTGACCGGGCGAATCGATGCGTCGGAAGCGAAGGGCAACCTGCGGCTCGCGTCGTCGAATCTCGAGATCGACCTGCCGGCGGTGTTTCCCGATCCGCGCATCGCGCTGCAGGCACTCGATGGCGAAGTGCAGTGGGACCGCAGGACCGGCGAGCCGCTGCAAATACGGATTCCCGGGCTGAGCTACTCGAACGAGCATTTCGCCGGCACCGCGTTCGGCACGTATCTGTACACGGGTGCCGGACCCGGGGCGATCAATCTCTCGGCGCAACTGATCCGCGCGGACGGACGGCACACCGCGAAATACCTGCCGCGCCCGGAAATTCTCGGCGCGGCGACGCGGGCATGGCTCGCGAGCGCGATTCTCGGCGGCCAGTCGAACGACGTGCGCCTGCACCTCAAGGGGGATTTGCGTGATTTTCCCTTTGTCGATGCCTCCAAGGGCCAGTTCCTCGTTGCCGCGCGCGTCAAGGACGGGGTGCTCGATTACGCCACCGGCTGGCCGCGGATCGAGGAGGTCAGCGCGGATTTGAAGTTCGAGGGCGACCGGATGGAAATCACGGGGCGCAGCGGAAAAATCCTCGGCACGGAAATGTCGGGCGTTCGCGTGGCGATTCCGAGCCTGCTCGCCGCACACACGGTGCTGAGCGTGAACGGGGTGGCGGAAGGGCCGACTGCGGAGTTCCTCGACTACATCCGGCGCAGCCCGGTGCGCCGCACGATCGACGGTCTGAGCGATTCCGTTCGCGCCGAGGGGCGCGGCCGCCTGCAACTCAGGCTCGACCTGCCGCTCGAAGACCTCGCGAAAACGCGCGTTGCCGGCGAATATCGCTTCAGCGGCAACACCATCGTGGTCGATTCGCGCCTGCCGCCCATCGAGCGCGCAGCGGGGCGGGTGAACTTCACCGAATCCTCGATGACCGTGAACGACGTGCGCGGCCAGCTCTTCGGCGGGCCGGTGGCGATTTCGGGAGGCAGCGGCCCGCAATCGGGCGTCACCATCGTGGCGAAAGGCGATGCGACGGTCGCGGGCATTGCGACGCTGTTCGACCATCCGTGGCGCACGCGGCTCGTCGGCGGCGCGCCGTACACCGCGACGGTGGCGGTGAGTGCAGGCCGCACGCAGATCACCTTCGAATCGCCGCTGCGCGGCGTCGCGAGCACGCTGCCGCCGCCGCTCTCGAAAGCTGCGGTGGACACGCTGCCGCTTCGCGCGGAAGTGTTTCCCGGCGCCGATCGCGATCGCATCACGCTCACCGTAGGATCGATCGTGGCCGCGGATTTCCATCGCGCGAAGCAGGGCGAGGCGATGACGCTGCAGCGCGCCGGCGTGCTGTTCGGCCCGGGCGCGGGTGAAGCGCCGCGCGTCCCCGAGCGCCGCGGTGTCGCGATCCAGGGCAGCCTGCGCTCGCTCGACCTGGATCGATGGCGGCCGTACCTCGGCGCCAGCGGTGGCGACGGGGCCACGAGCTTCGACGTCCGGATCGGCGAACTCGACATTCTCGGAAAGCGCCTGAACGAGGTCGCGGTGCGGGGCGCGGCCGAAGCCGCGAGCTGGAGCGCGAACCTGAACGCGAAGGAACTCGCGGGCGAACTTTCGTATCGCTCCGAGGGGCGCGGGCGGCTGATTGCGCGCATGAAGCACTTCAGCATTCCCGGGGATGCGCCGGGAGGGAACTACCCGGAACCCCCGGCCACGGCGAGCGCGGAATTGCCGGCGGTCGACCTGCTGGCGGAGAGCTTCACCTTCCGTGGCATGCGGCTTGGGCGAGTGGAGGTCGTGGCGCAGCACGAGGGCCCGGTCTGGCGCATCGAGAAATTCGGTGTCGTGAATCCGGAAGGCTCGCTGCAGGGGCGCGGCACGGTGCGCACGGGGGTGGCGCCGCGCACCGCACTCGATCTGAAAGTCGAATCGAGTGACATCGGGAAACTCCTCGAGCGACTCGGATATCCGGATCGCGTCGCGGGCGGCAAGGGAACGCTCGAGGGCAGGCTGGAGTGGAGCGGCGAGCCCACCGTGGTGAACTATGGCAGTCTCGCGGGCCAGCTCTCGCTGCACGCCGAGGGCGGGCAGTTTCCGCACCTGGACGCGGGGCTCGGGCGGCTGCTCTCGGCGGTGAGCCTCAATTTCGCGGAAGCCACCGCCAGGGGGTATCCGTTCGACACCATTTCGGGCGCGTTCACGCTGGCGCAAGGGGTGGCCCACTCCGACGATCTGAAGGTGAAGAGTTCGGCGGCGGAGGTGTCGATGAAGGGCGATGTCGATCTCGGCAGGGAAACGCAGAACCTGCTCGCGAAAGTCGTGCCGAGCATGCGGCGCGGGGTCACGACGATCGCGACCATCGTCAATCCAGCGGTCGCGATCGGCATGGCCGTGGGGCAGGCGGTGCTCAAGGACCCGATCGGGCAGATCTTTTCGGTGGAATACACGGTGAGCGGAAGCTGGAGCGAACCGAAGGTGGAGAAGATCGTCCCTCCACCGCCGGCGGGCGGCGACTCTTCGTCGTCCTTCCTGCCGAGAAACTGATGCCGCACGCGCGCATCGCCGCGGTGCAAATGGTGTCGGCGCCGGAGGTGGCGCCGAATCTCGCCGCCGCGGCGCGCCTGGTCGCGCAGGCGGCCGGGGACGGCGCGGACCTCGTCGCACTGCCCGAGTATTTCTGCATCCTCGGCCGTCACGAGTCCGACAAGGTCCGCGTGCGCGAGCGTGACGGATCCGGCCCGATCCAGGATGCCCTTGCCGGGATGGCGCAACGCCATCGGCTTTGGCTCGTGGGCGGAACCGTTCCGATCGAGTGCGCGGATCCGGCGCGCGCGCGAAGCGCTTGCCTCGTGTTCGATCGCGACGGCCGCCGCGTGGCGCGCTACGACAAGATTCATCTCTTCACCTTCGACGCGGGCGACGAGCGCTACGACGAGGCGCGCAGCATCGAGCCGGGCGACACCCCGGTCGCGCTCGACAGCCCGTTCGGCAGGCTCGGACTTTCGATCTGCTACGACCTGCGGTTTCCGGAGCTTTACCGCAGCGACCCGCCGGTCGATGTCTGGTTCGTTCCCTCTGCGTTCACCGCAACCACGGGCGCTGCGCACTGGGAAACCCTGCTGCGCGCGCGGGCGATCGAAAACCTCGCCTACGTGGTGGCGCCGGCCCAGGGCGGGCTGCACGCCAACGGGCGCCGCACCCATGGGCACACGCTGATCGCCGGTCCGTGGGGCGAGGTGCTCGCCGAGCAGGCCGAAGGCGAAGGCGTGGTGATTGCGGAGATCGACGCGAATCGGCTCGCGGAGGTGAGAAAATCCCTGCCGGTGCACTCCAACCGAAGGCTCGCCTGATGGATACCGACGTCCTCCGCGCAACCGCCGATGCCTGCCTGCTCGCGCCGCACGAACTCGCTTCGAACGAACTCGAGCGCGTGTTCGGAACGCTGTGCCGGCATCGCCTCGATTACGCCGACCTGTTCTTCCAGTATTCGCGCTCCGAGGGCTGGAGCCTCGAGGAGGGCATCGTCAAATCCGGCAGTTTCGCGATCCACCAGGGGGTGGGCGTGCGCGCCATCACCGGCGACAAGACCGCGCTCGCGCACTCCGACGAGATCAGCTACGAGGCGCTCGAGGACGCCGCGCGTGCAACGCGCGCGATCGCGCGCTCGGGCAGCGCGCGCCGCACGCGGATCGTGCCGCGGCAGCGGGTGCCGCGTCGCTACGAGCCGATCGACCCGCTCGCCTCGCTCCAAGCCGAGGACAAGGTCCGGATGCTCGAGAAACTCGAGCGCCTGTGCCGCAACCGCGACCCGCGTATCGTGCAGGTGATGGCGTCGCTTGGCGGCGAGTACGAAGTCGTGCTGATCGCGCGCTCCGATGGCGTAGTGGCTGCCGACGTGCGGCCGCTGGTGCGCTTGTCGCTGCAGGTGATCGCCGAGCAGGACGGCCGCCGCGAATCGGGCGTCGCCGGGGGCGGCGGGCGCACCGACTACGCGCACTTCACCGACGAAGTGCTGGCATCGTATGCCGAGCGCGCGGTCTCGCAGGCGCTGCTCAACCTGGAGGCGAAGCCCGCGCCCGCGGGCACCATGACCGTGGTGCTCGGCCCGGGGTGGCCGGGAATCCTGCTGCACGAAGCCATTGGGCACGGGCTGGAAGGCGATTTCAACCGCAAGGGCAGCTCGGCGTTTTCCGGCCGCATGGGCGAGCGCGTCGCCGCGCCCGGGGTGACGGTGATCGACGACGGCACGCTGCCGCAGCGGCGCGGATCGCTCACGGTGGACGACGAGGGCAATCCGGCGCAGTGCACGGTGCTGATCGAAGACGGCGTGCTGCGCGGCTACCTCCAGGACAGCCTCAATGCGCGCCTGATGAAGATGCCGCTCACCGGCAACGGGCGCCGCGAATCCTTTGCGCACCCGACCCTGCCGCGCATGACCAACACCTACATGCTCGCGGGGCCGCACGAGCCGGAGGAGATCCTCGCCAGCGTGCGCCGGGGCATCTACGCGGTGAGTTTCGGCGGCGGGCAGGTGGACATCACCAACGGCAAATTCGTGTTCTCCGCCTCCGAGGCGTGGCTGATCGAGGACGGCCGGCTCAAGCATCCGATTCGCGGCGCGACGCTGATCGGCAACGGTCCCGACGCGTTGACACGCGTCAGCATGATCGGCAACGACCTGCAACTCGATCCCGGCATCGGCACCTGCGGCAAGGACGGCCAGACCGTTCCGGTGGGCGTTGGCCAGCCGACGCTCAGAATCGAGGGGCTGACCGTGGGGGGGACGGGATGACATTCACGACGGAGGGAAGAGATGGCAACCAAGCAGAGGCATTGCGCGAGATGTAGCGATCTGCTCGAACCCGGGGTGCTGGGACGGGTGTCGGCGGGAGATTCCGATCTGAAGCTGCACGCGGTCGACCTGCCCGTCCTGAAGTGCGCCAAGGGGCACGCGGCGCCGGTGCATCGGGAATTCATGGTGTGGCTCATCCACGAACTGCGTGATCGCTGCGTGCCGAGCATTGCGGCCGGGGAACCGAAAGGGCTGCTGTTCAAGAAGTACCACTGCGCCTGCGGCGCGGAGCTTGCGGCGAAGCCCGGGCGCAACGGCAGTTTCTCCTTCGACCTCGCATACCCGGAATCCCCCGCGTTCAAGGTCGAATTCGAATTGCCGGTCTACAAATGCGGCGGCTGCGGCAAGGAGCAGGCGCGATCGGCGAAGGACCTCGCCGCGAACACGCCGATGACCATTGCGGCGCTCAACGACGCCGCGGGTTTCCCGCACAGCGGCTGATGGCGGACCTCGCGGCAAACGCGCCCCGGTTCCTGGCCGATGCGCAGGCGATTGCGGCGCAGGTTCCGGACGGCGCGTTCGTCGCGCTGCCTCCCGATTATTCGCTCGTCGCGGCGGAGGTCGTGCGCGCACTCGTGCGCCGTCGCGCGCGCGGGCTGCGGCTCCTCGGCGTGCCGGTCCTCGGATACGGCGCGGATCTGCTGATCGGTGCAGGCTGCGTCGAATCGGTGGAAACGAGCGCGGTTTCGCTCGGCGAAGCGGGACCTGCGCCGCGCTTCACCGAGGCCGTGGAATCGGGCGCGCTGCGCGTCGTCGATTCGACCTGCCCGATGGTCCACACGGGACTGCAGGCGACCGAGAAAGGCGTTCCCTTCATGCCGCTGCGCGGCGTGATCGGCTCCGACCTCGTCACCGAGCGCAGCGACTGGAAGGTGATCCAGAACCCGCTGACTTCCGAGCCCGATCCGATCGTCCTCGCCGCCGCGATCGAGCCGGACATTGCGCTGTTCCATGCACGTTGGGCCGATCGATCGGGCAACGTCTGGATCGGGCGGCGGCGCGAACTGGCGACGATCGCGCACGCGTCGCGGCGCACCTATGTCACGTACGAAGAATTGCGCGATGGCGACATGCTGGAGGACGAGTTGCTCGCGCCCGGCGTGCTGTCCTCGGTTTACGTTACGGCGGCAGCGCCCGCGGCGCGCGGCGCCTGGCCGCTCGGGGTCGTGGATCTCTACGCGATCGACGACGCGCACCTCGCGCACTACGGCCGGGTCGCGCGCACGCGGGAAGGATTCGAGCGCTATCTGGAGGAGTTCGTATGGCGGAGTACGCGCGAGAGGAACTCCTCGCCTGCACCGTCGCACGCTTGATCGGGGAGGCGGCGCACGTCGCAGTCGGGGCGGCGTCGCCGATTCCGGCCACGGCCTGCGCGCTGCTTCTCGCGCAGGGCCGGCCGCTGCGCGTGTCGCTGCTGCACAAGCGCGCCGGCAATCCGTTCACCGAGGGTTCGCGCGAGCTTTTCGATCTCGCGGGCCAGGGCAGAATCGACGTGTTCTTTCTCGGCGCCGCGCAGATCGACGGCAGGGCGAACGTCAATCTGGTGCGCGCGGGCGGGCGCCGCTTTCCCGGATCCTTCGGCTCGGCGTTCATGTACTTCGCCGCGCGGCGCACGATCCTGTTTCGCGAGGAGCACAGCCCCCGCGTGCTGGTGCCGAAGGTGGATTTCGTCTCGGCACCGGGGGTGAGCGCGGCGGGGGTGTGGCGCCGCGGCGGGCCGCAGGCGCTCCTCACGGGGATGGCGCTGTTTCGCTGGCAGGCGGAGCGAACGAGATTCCGGCTGGAGAGCGCGCATCCGGGCCACGATTCGGCAGAAATCCGCGCGCGGACCGGATTCGACTACGATCTCGCGGAACCGCTCGCCTCGACGCCGACCCCGTCCGCAGGGGAACTCGCGCTGCTGCGCGGCCCCGTGGCGCGGGAGATTGCCGGGAACTACCCTGAATTTGCGCGCCGCGTCTGGGGGCGGGTCGCGCCGGTCTGACTTACATCAGCTCCGCAAATCGAAGCGAACGGCGCACCGCTTCGCGCCAGCGCGCCATGAGATCCGTGACGGCCTGGGCATTCATCTGCGGGAGGAAGCGCCGCTCGACCTCCCAGTTCGACGCCAGCACATCGCGCGAAGACCACAGGCCCGTGCCGAGCCCGGCCAGAGCCGCGGCACCGAGCGCCGTGGTCTCGACCACGCGCGGCCGCAGTACCGGAACGCCCAGGATGTCGGCCTGAAACTGCATCAGCAGATCGTTCGCGGCTGCGCCGCCGTCGACGCGCAGCTCGCTGAGCTTCTCGCCCGAATCCAGCTGCATCGCCTGGAGAACGTCCGCGCTCTGGAAGGCGATCGATTCGAGCGCCGCGCGTGCAATGTGCGCGCGCGTGCTGCCACGGGTGAGGCCGATCAGCAAGCCGCGCGCGAACGGGTCCCAGTGCGGCGCACCCAGGCCGGTGAATCCCGGAACGAAGTAAACGCCGCCGTTATCCGGGACGCTCGCGGCGAGCGCCTCGATATCCGCCGCAGTGCGGAAGAAGTGCAGCTCGTTCCGCAGCCACTGGACGACCGAGCCCGCGGCGAACACGCTGCCTTCGAGCGCGTACTCCTTCTCGGTGTCGCGCGCATCGCGCGCCCGCCCGATCTGCGCGGCCGCAGTGCAGACCAGTCCGTTTGCCGAGATCACGGCGCGCTGCCCGGTGTGCATCAGCATGAAGCACCCGGTGCCGTAGGTGTTCTTCGCCATTCCCGCGCGGTGGCAGCCCTGCCCGAAGAGTGCCGCCTGCTGGTCGCCGGCAATTCCCGAAATCGGGATCGCCTCGCCGAGAAACTCCGGCGCCGCCATCCCGAAGACGTGCGCCGAGGGGTACACGTCGGGCAGGATCGGCCGCGGCACGCGCAGGATGCGCAGCAATTCGTCGTCCCAGTCCCCGGTGTGGATGTTGAACAGCATCGTGCGCGATGCGTTCGACGGATCGGTGACGTGCGTTCGGCTCTGCGACATCTGCCAGACGAGCCAGGTGTCGATCGTGCCGAAGGCGAGCTCGCCGCGTTCGGCGCGCGCGCGCGCGTTGGGGAGGTGATCGAGCAGCCAGCCGATCTTGGTCGCGGAGAAATACGGGTCGATCACGAGCCCGGTTTTTTCGCGGATGATCGTTTCGACGCCCGCCGAACGCAGCTCGGTGCATTGCCCCGCCGTACGGCGGTCCTGCCAGACGATGGCATTGTAGAGGGGCTCGCCGGTCTGGCGATCCCAGATCAGGGTGGTTTCGCGCTGGTTGGCGATTCCGATGCCGCGCAGCTCGGTCGGCTCGATGCCGGCCTTCTCGACGGCCTCTCGCGCGACGTCGCGCTGGCTGTGCCAGATCTCCATCGCGTCGTGCTCGACCCAGCCGGGTTGCGGAAAATACTGGTGGAATTCACGCTGCGCGGAGGCGATCGGCGCGCCCTGCTCGCTGAACACGATGGCACGGGAACTCGTGGTGCCCTGGTCCAGCGCGAGAATGCACGACATGGGGCAATTCTAGCAGGGGCCAAATGCTAGAATGCGCGCCCCTATGCCGTTGCCTGTCTCGGAGATTTCGCGCGAACTCGCGCACACGCGGCGCCTGCGTTTCGAGGGCTACAAGCGCGCCGACGGCCTCTGGGACATCGAGGGCCAGCTCCACGACGTCAAGAGCCACGACTACGCGCTCAAGACCGGCGTGCGGCGCGCCGGGCAGCCGGTGCACGAGATGTGGCTGCGCATGACGATCGACGCGAACTTCAACGTGCGCGACGTGGTGGCGGTCTCCGATGCCTACCCCTACGCCGGGGGCTGCGAGAATTTCGGCGACGTCTACCGGAGCCTCATCGGGCTCAATCTGCTGCAGGGCTTCAGCCGCTCGGTGCGGGAGCGCGTCGGCGGGGTGCTCGGCTGCACGCATCTCACCGAGATGCTCGGCGGTTTTCCGACGGCCGCGATCCAGACGCTTGCCGGCGAGATGAAGGAGGAACGCGAGGACGGGTCGAAGCCCTTCCAGCTCGACGCCTGCCATGCGCTGGACACCACCGGCAGCACGGTGCAAAGGCTCTATCCGAAGTGGTACGTGGGCGAGAGGAAACTCAGCGCATGAAGATTCACGAGTATCAGGCGAAGGCACTGCTGCGCAAGTTCGACGTTGCGACGCCACGCGGTTTCGCGTGCTTCAGCGTGGACGAGGCGCTCGAGGCGGCGCGCAAGCTCGGCGGCGGCGTCTGGGCAGTCAAGGCGCAGATTCACGCAGGCGGGCGCGGCAAGGGCGGCGGCGTGAAGGTCGCGCGATCGCTCGACGAGGTGCGCGAAAAGGCGCGCCAGATTCTCGGGATGCAGCTGGTGACGCACCAGACCGGCCCCGGCGGACAGAAGGTTCGGCGCCTGCTGGTCGAGGAAGGCGCGGACATCCGCAAGGAACTGTACGTCGGCATGGTCGTCGACCGGCAGACGCAGCGCGTGTGCCTGATGGCCTCCTCCGAAGGCGGGATGGACATCGAGGAGGTCGCGGCCAGGCACCCGGAGAAGATCCACAAGGTGTTCATCGACCCGGCCGCCGGGCTCGCCGCGGAACCGGCGGCGGAGGTGGCGCGCCGCATCGGCGTGCCGGAGGCGGCAAATTCGCAGGCTGCGGCGCTGCTGCAGGCGCTGTATCGCTGTTTCGACCAGACCGACGCGTCGCTCGCTGAAATCAACCCGCTCATCGTCAGCGGCGACGGCCGCGTGGTCGCGCTCGACGCGAAACTCAATTTCGACGACAACGCGCTCTATCGCCACCCGGAAATCGTGGCGCTGCGCGACCTCGACGAAGAGGACCCGCTCGAGATCGAGGCCTCCAGGCACGATCTTTCGTACATTTCGCTGGAGGGCAACATCGGCTGCATGGTGAACGGCGCCGGCCTCGCGATGGCGACCATGGACACGATCAAGCTGTTCGGCGGCGAGCCGGCCAACTTTCTCGACGTCGGCGGCGGCGCCACCGCGGAGAAGGTGACCGCGGCGTTCAAGATCATGCTGTCGAACGCGCGGGTCAAGGCGATCCTGGTGAACATCTTCGGCGGCATCATGAAGTGCGACACCATCGCCGCCGGGATCGTGGCCGCCGCGCGCGAAGTGAAACTCTCGGTGCCGCTGGTGGTGCGGATGAAAGGCACCAACGAGGAGATCGGCCGCAAGATCCTCGCCGACTCGGGGTTGCCGATCATCTCGGCGGAGAACATGGGCGAGGCGGGCCGGAAGGCGGTCCAGGCGGTGAAGGCGGTCACCTCCGCCAGGCGTGCGGTGAAGCGGCCAGCGCCTGCGCGCGCGAAAAAGGCGCGCGCGAAAAAGGCGCCCGGGAAGAACGCGGCGGCGAAGTCGAAACCGCGTTCGAAGGCGAAGCCGAAGCCCGAACGAAAACGCGCGAAGCGAACCTCGGCGCGGGGCGCGAAGGGAAAGAAGAAATGAGCATCCTCATCAATCGCAGCACCCGCGTCGTCACGCAGGGCATCACCGGCAACACGGGACAGTTCCACACACGGGCAAGCCGCGAATACGCCGACGGGCGGAAGTGCTACGTCGCGGGCGTCAACCCGAAGCGCGCCGGCGAGGATTTCGAGGGCCTCCCGATTTTCGGGTCGGTGCGCGAGGCGAAGGCGCAAACGGGCGCAAACGTGTCCGTCGTGTACGTTCCTCCGGCCGGCGCAGCGGGCGCGATCTGGGAGGCGGTCGAGGCGGATCTCGATCTCGTGATCTGCATCACCGAGGGGATTCCGGTGCGCGACATGGTGGCCGTGCGCGACCGCATGAAAAAGGAGAGCCGCAGGACGCTGCTCCTCGGGCCCAACTGCCCCGGGGTCATCACGCCCGGCGAATTGAAAATCGGGATCATGCCCGGGCACATCCATCGCGAAGGCCGGGTCGGCGTCGTGTCGCGCTCGGGCACGCTCACCTACGAGGCCGTGGCCCAGCTCACCGAACTGGGCATCGGGCAGTCGAGCGCGGTCGGCATCGGCGGCGATCCGGTGAACGGACTCAAGCACCTCGAGGTGCTGCAACTGTTCAACGACGATCCCGGCACCGATGCGGTGGTGATGATCGGCGAGATCGGCGGCTCCGACGAGGAGACCGCGGCGCACTGGGCGAAGCAGAACATGAGAAAGCCGGTGGTCGGTTTCATCGCCGGCGTGACCGCGCCGCCGGGAAAGCGCATGGGCCACGCGGGCGCGATCATCTCGGGCGGCAAGGGCACGGCCCAGGAAAAGCTCGCGGTGATGGAAGCGTGCGGAATCCGCGTCACGCGAAATCCCGCCGAGATGGGCCGCACGCTCAGGTCGGTCCTGCGCTAGCCGGGCCGCTTCCTTGTCCGCAGTTCCGATCGGTGGCCGCACTGAGGCCACCCTCTGGGCGGTGTTGCCCTACGCGGCGACGATCTTCGTGTCGTCGTTCCTGCTGTTCCTGGTGCAGCCGATCATCGCCAAGCAGATCCTGCCGTGGTTCGGCGGTTCGGCGGCAGTGTGGACCACCTGCCTGGTGTTCTTTCAGACCACGCTGCTCGCGGGCTATGCCTACGCGGACCTGGGCACGCGCCTCGGCCCGCGCCGCCAGGCGTTGCTGCACGTTGCGCTCCTCGCGGCGTCGCTTGCGTTCCTGCCGATTCTCGCCTCCGCGGGCTGGAAGCCCCGGGGCGACGAGGCGCCGATCGCGGCCATCCTCGCGCTGCTCGCCGCGACCATCGGCCTGCCGTACTTTCTGCTTTCGACGACCACGCCGCTGCTGCAGGCCTGGTACTGGCGGCGTTTCGAAAGCGCGGTGCCCTACCGGCTGTTCGCGCTCTCGAATTTCGCTTCGCTCACCGCGCTGCTCGGGTTCCCGATCCTGTTCGAGCCGGCGCTGACCCTGCCGCAACTGGGTTGGCTCTGGTCCGGGCTGTACGTCGTTCTGGTCGCGCTGTGCGCGAGCATCGCGTGGCGCTCGGTCGGCGTTTTTCCGTCGGTTGCGCCGGCCGCGTCGACGCACGTGGCGCCACCGCAGCTTCGCGCCCAACTGAGCTGGTTTGCGCTGTCCGCCATGGGCTCGGTGATGCTGCTCGCGACGACCAACCACGTCACGCAGAACATCGCGAGCGTTCCCTTTCTGTGGGTGCTGCCGCTGTCGCTTTACCTGGTGAGCTTCATCCTGGCGTTCGACCACCCGCGCTGGTACCGGCGCGCCGTGTTCGTTCCGGCGCTCGCGGTCCTTGCGCCGGCGATGGCCTGGACCATGAATTCGCTCGACCTGTGGGTCGCGGTGCCGGTGTACCTGGCGGGGCTCTTTGCGGCGTGCATGTGGTGCCACGGCGAACTCGCGCTGCTCAGGCCCGATCCGCGCCACCTGACCCGCTTCTACCTGATGCTCGCGCTCGGCGGCGCGGCAGGCGCGGTGCTCGTCGCCATCGTGGCGCCGCTCGTGCTGCATGGTTACTTCGAGCACGGCATCGCGCTCGTTGCGCTTGCGCTGCTCGCGTTCGCGCGGTTCCGGGGCGCCCTGCGCGTTGCGGGCCTCGCGGTGCTCGCGGTGACCACGGCGTTCGTCGGGCGCGGCATCGCGGACTACGTGCATGACGTCCGCGTCATGGAGCGCGATTTCTACGGCGTGGTGCGCACGCGCGATCATTCGAACCCGGTGCCCTATCGCGCGATGTACCACGGCTCGATCATGCACGGCGGGCAGCTGCTCGGCCGCGATTTCCGCAACCGGCCGAGCGACTATTTCGGCCCCGACACCGGGTACGGAAGAACCTTTCGCAGCCTGCGCGCGATTCGCCCGGGGGAATCGCTCAAGGTCGGCATCATCGGGCTTGGCGCGGGCGTGATCGCGGCCTACGGTCGCGAGGGCGACGAGTTCGTGTTCTACGAGATCAGTCCGCGCGTGGTGGAAATCGCGGAACGCGAGTTCACGTTTCTGAAGGAAGGCGCGGCGAAGTCATCGGTGGTGCTGGGTGACGGGCGCCTGTCGCTCGAGCGCGACGTCTCGAGGGCCTACGACGTGATCGGCGTCGACGCCTTCTCGGGCGACTCGATCCCGATGCACCTCATCACGCGCGAAGCGATGGCGCTGTACGTCAAGCACCTCAGGCCCGAGGGCGTGATCGTGTTCCAGGCGACCAACCGGTTCGTCAACCTCATGCCGGTGGTCAAGCGCCTCGCCACCGAGTTCGGATTCGAGGCCGTGCTGGTGTCGGACTGGCCCACGGACACGGAGGACGCCGACTACTGGTATTCCTCGACCGACCAGGTGATCGTGACGCGCAACCGGGCGCTGCTCGAAGCGCCGGCGCTGAAAGATGCGGCCGCGCCTATCGCCGACCGGCCCGAGCTGCCGACCTTCACCGATGCGCACTACAACCTGCTCAGGATCCTGAAGTAGCCGCTCGGTTCGTCAGGCTTGTTCGCCGTCGACCGAGTCGGGGGATGGCGCTGCACCACCGCCCGGGGCGAGGTCGGGTTCGCCGCAGGCTCTGAGGATTTCCGCGCGCACGGCACCGCGCAATTCCAGCGCCGCACTCCAGTCGTCGCCCTTGGGCGAGATCGGCGCACCGACGGACACTGCCACCGCGGATCGGCGCAGGTACCAGGTGCCGTCGCGCAGCGCCGAACGCACGCCGCGCAGCGCCACCGGCACGACCGGAACGCCGGCCTGCGCCGCGGCGAGGAAGGCGCCGGTGCGAAACGGCATCAGGCCCGTGGTGCGCTTGAGCGTGCCTTCCGGAAACACGATCAGCGAGGCACCCTCGCGTGCGGCCTGCGCGAGTTCGCCCGCATGCGCGGCGCTTTTCGCAAGGTCGAAGCGCTCGATGAAGCGCGTGCCGAACCCCGCGAGCAGCGTCCGCATCAGGACGTTGGCCTCGAACTCGCGCTTGGCGATGAACGCGTAGCCGCGATATTCGAGCAGCGAAAGGATCACCACCGCGTCGAGGTAACTCGTGTGGTTCACCGCGAGCACCACGGGTTTACTCTGGCGCAGGTTCTCGAGCCCGCGGACGACGACCGGAATTCCCGAGAGGCGCAGAAACCAGCGCGACACCGCGCTTCCCACGGTCCAGCAGACGCGCGCCGGCGCAGCGGCCGCGGCGGCGAATGCAAACGGAAACAGCGCGCCGAAGACGAGGTAACCACGCAAGGCGAACAGCGCCCCTTGCGCCGCGCGCAGTCCGCGTCGCAGTTGCGGCGCGGCGCCGGCGAGCACCAGGCGGACGAACTGCAGCCACACCGCCTGCGGCTTCACCGACGCGGGACCGCGCTCGTAGAATTCGCGCGCCGCGACGCGGCGGATCTTGCCGCTCGAAGTCTTCGGCACCGTCGCGGGCGGCGCGAGCACGATATCGTCGGCCGGCGCGCCGATCAGGTTCACCGCGAGGTCGTTGATCATGCGCTTGAGGTCGTCGTGGCGCGAGTCATCCCGGTCGCGCATCTCGGCAAGCACCACCACGCGCTCGGTGCCGCTCATCGTGTCCTTGCTGCCGAACACGGCGACGCAGCCCCGGCGCACGCCGGCGAGGTCGCCCACCGCATGCTCCAGTTCGTAAGGGCTGATGTTGCGCCCGCCCCGGATGATGATGTCCTTCTCGCGCCCGGTGATGTAGACCATGCCGTCGGAGAGGTAGGCGCGGTCGCCCGTGTTCACCCAGTCGCCCGCGAACAGCCCCTTGGTCGCCTCGGGATTGCGGTAATAGCCCGAGGTGGCGGATGCGCCGCGGAACTGCAGCAGCCCTTCCTGGCGGTCCGGCAATTCGAGTCCGGCCGAATCGACCACGCGCAGATCGTGATTCTCGATCACGTGGCCGCAGCCGACGACCTTGAGCGGGGAGGGATCGTCCGGTTGCGCGAGCACCGCTTCGCCGGTGCGCGAGAAGGCGAGGCGATCGAGCGCATCCATCCGCCACGGTTCGCCCGGCGTGGTGAACGATACGCCCACGGTGCACTCGGCGAGTCCGTAAACCGGCGAAATCGAGTTCCTTTTGAAACCCCACCGTCCGAACCGCTCGACGAACGCCGTGATGGTCTCCGGGCTCACCGGCTCGGCGCCGTTGAACGCGAACCGCCAGGAGGAGAGGTCGATGCCTTCCATGTCCTCGTCGGCGATGCGGCGCAGGCACAGTTCGTAGGAAAAATTCGGTCCGCCCGAAATCGTCCCCCGGTGTCGATGGATCGCGCGCATCCAGCTCGCCGGGCGCGACAGGAACGCGAGCGGCGACATCAGCACCACCGGAAAGCCGAGATACATGGTGGCGAAGCACCCGCCGATCAGTCCCATGTCGTGATACAGGGGCAGCCAGCTCACGAACACGTCCGAGGAACTGGTGAGCGCCGCCTTGCCCATCGCCTGGACGTTGACGAGCAGATTTTCGTGCGTCAACACCACGCCCTTGGGATTTCCCGTGCTGCCCGAGGTGTACTGCAGGAAACCGATGTCGCCCGGCTTGCCGCGCACCGGCGGGAATCCGGCAGCGCCGCCTTCCAGGTCGGAGGGCATCATCACCAGCTGCAGGCTCTCCACCTGCGCGCGCAGCAGGTACGCCAGCGCCTTCGCTTCCGGGATCGTGATCATGATCGTCGCGCCGGCGCTCTTCAGGATGCCGACGTGGCGCGTCATGTGGTCCTCGATCGTCGTCAGCCGGGCCGGCGGATACAGCGGGACCGGAACGCCGCCCGCGAGCAGGACGCCGTAAAACGAGTACAGGTATTCCTTGCAGGTCGGCAGCATGATCGCGACCATCTGCCCGGGCTGCAGGCCCGCAGCCGCGAGGTGCGCGGCATAGCCGAGCGCGCCTTCCCACAAGGCGCGGTAGGTGATCGGATGTTCCGCGCCTTCCTCGTACAGGTGCACCGTGAGGCGGTCGGGCTGGCGCTCGACGTGATATTCGAGCGCCTCGACGAGGGTCTGCGCATGGCGCGGCGGGCGCACGCTTTCGGATTGAACGAGGCTGGCGACGCTCACGTCTGCGGCGCGCGGGGCATGTCCCGCGCTCCCCAGGAGAAAGCGCAGCAGGTCGCGCGGGGTTTCGCTGGTGCCGAGCGCCTGCTCGGGCAGGCTGGTGGAGAACTCGCGCTCCAGGCGCAGCACGAGTTCGACCCGGGCGAGGCTGTCGAGCCCGATTTCGCGCTCGAGCGAGCTGTCCAGTCCGACGTCGGAGTCGAACTTCGGATGCGCTTCGCGCGCGACCTCGGCGACGAGCGCGAGCAGCCGCTCGGGGCTGATCTCCTTTGGCGTTTGCGTCATCGTGGGCGTGGCCGCGAGTGTACACTTGACAAGCCGCGCGACCTTGCGCGGTACAGGGTCAACGAGATGGCGACGGAAATTCCAGTGCTGAAGCTAGGCCCGGTCAGCGTTCATTTCGGCGAAAAGTCGGGCAAGTATCCGGACGGCAACCAGGTGCTGGTGCGCGGCGCCGACACGCTTGCCGCCTTCGATACGCCGCTGGTGGCGAACCGCCTCGACGGCGAATTGCTCGCCGCCGACCTGGTGGTGCTCGGGCACATGCACGAGGACCACGCGGCGGGACTGCACCGCCTGGGCCGGGCGCGCGTGTACGCGCACGAGGCGGACGTCGATGCGGCGCGCAGCTGGGACGGGCTCGCGAAGCACTATGGTTACCGGCCCGAGGTGCTCGAACGCATGCGCGCGAAAATCGAGCGCGATTTCCACTACGTGCCGCGACCCGACGCGATCGCGTATCCCGACGGCGCGTCCTGGGACCTCGGCGGCGGGGTCAGCGTGCGCGCGGTCCACATGCCGGGACACACGAGCGGGCATTGCGTGCTGTTGGTCGAGCCGGGCGCGATCGCGTTCATCGGCGACATCGACCTGTCCTCGTTCGGCCCGTATTACGGCGACGCGACCTCCAGCCTCGCCGAATTTCGGCGCACGCTCGAAGCCGTGAAGGACCTGCCGGCGCGAACCTGGATCACCTCGCACCACAAGGGCGTCGTTACCGACCGCGAGACGTTTCTTGCGCTTCTCGCCGCGTTCGGCGCCCGGCTCGACGCCCGCGAACAGGCGATCGTCGCCTGCCTGCGGGAGTCGCCGTCGACGCTCGAGGAACTGGTTGCGCACCGGTTCGTCTATCCGCGCCACGCCGACGACCTGTATTACGCGGATGCCGAGCGGCGATGCATCGAGCAGCACCTCGAGGAACTGGCGCGAGCGGGCCGCGTCATCGAGGAAGGTGCCCGCTGGCGCGCTTGACCGCAGTCAAGCAATATCGCGGGCAGTGCGCAGGATAATCCACGCCGAGATGAAAATCCGTTCGACTCCGAAGGGCCGCTCGACCGATCCGAAGGCGCTCGAAGAAGTGCGCGCGCTGCTGGGCGCCGAGCCAAGACGCCGCGAACTGCTGATCGAGCACCTGCACCGGCTGCAGGACCGCTATGGCCAGCTTTCCGCTGCGCATCTGGCCGCGCTCGCCGCGGAAATGCGCCTGTCGCTTGCCGAGGTCTACGAAGTCGCGACCTTCTATCACCACTTCGACGTCGTGAAGGAAGGCGAAGACGCGATCCCCGCGCTGACGGTACGCGTGTGCGACTCGATCGCGTGCGAGCTCGCCGGCGCGCAATCGCTCCTGAAAAGACTTCCCGGGATTCTCGGGCGCGAGGTGAGGGTCGTTGCGGCGCCGTGCGTGGGACGCTGCGACCAGGCGCCGGTCGCGGTCGTGCACCAGAACCCGATCGGCCCGGCAACTCCGGAAGCGGTGCGCCAGGCGGTGAACCAGGGCGCGACGCGCTGCGCGCTGCCCAATTCCCTGGGCTACGCGAAATACCGCGGCACGGGCGGCTACCGGTTGATCGCCGATTGCCTCGCCGGCCGGCGCACCCGCGACGAAATCACGCGCATCCTCGAGGATTCGGGGCTGCGGGGGCTCGGCGGCGCGGGATTTCCGGTCGGGCGAAAGTGGCGCATCGTCGCGGCCGAGCCCGAGCCGCGCCTGATGGCGGTCAACATCGACGAAGGCGAACCCGGAACGTTCAAGGACCGCGTGTTTCTGGAGCGCGATCCGCACCGGTTTCTCGAGGGCATGCTGGTCGCCGCGTGGTGCGCGGGGGTGGGCGAGATCTACATCTATCTTCGCGACGAGTATGCCGGTTGCCGCGCGATGCTCGAGCGCGAACTCGCGCGGCTGCGGCGCGATCCGCCTTGCGCGCTGCCGCCGATCAGCCTTCGGCGCGGTGCGGGGGCGTACATCTGCGGCGAAGAGTCCGCCATGATCGAGTCGATCGAAGGCAAGCGCGGCATGCCGCGGCTGCGGCCGCCGTACGTCGCGCAGGTCGGACTGTTCGGCCGGCCGACGCTCGAGCACAACATGGAAAGCGTCTACTGGGTGCGGGAAATCGTCGAGCGCGGCGCGGCGTGGTTCGCGGGGCACGGCCGGCGCGAGCGCAAGGGCCTGCGCGCGTTCTCGGTGTCCGGGCGGGTGAGGAACCCCGGCGTGCACCTCGCGCCCGCAGGCATCTCGGTGCGCGAACTGATCGAGGAGTATTGCGGCGGCATGCAGGAGGGCCACAGCTTCCATGCGTACCTGCCCGGCGGTGCCTCGGGCGGCATCCTGCCCGCGACCCTGGGCGACCTCGCGCTCGATTTCGACACGCTTCAGCCGCACGGCTGCTTCATCGGGTCGGCGGCGATCGTGGTGCTCTCGCAGCGCGACAGGGCCTCGGACGCGGCGCGCAACCTGATGCGGTTTTTCCGCGACGAGTCCTGCGGGCAGTGCACGCCGTGCCGCGTCGGCACGGCGAAGGCGCTCGCGCTTATGCAGGCACCGCGCTGGAACCAGCCGCTGCTCAACGAACTTTCGCAGGCGATGATGGATGCCTCGATCTGCGGCCTCGGCCAGGCGGCGCCCAACCCGGCGCTCAGCGTCATGAAGCACTTTTCGCGCGAGGTGTCGTGACATGACGGTTGCGTTCAAGCTGGACGGCCGCGAGATCGCCGCCGAGCCCGCGGAGACCATCCTGGAAGCCGCGCGGCGCCACGGCATCGAGGTTCCGCACCTGTGCTACGCGCCGGGACTGCGCCCCGACGGCAACTGCCGCGCCTGCGTGGTCGAAGTGAAGGGCGAACGGGTGCTCGCCGCGTCCTGCTGCCGCAAGCCCTCCGCCGGCATGGACGTGAGCACGGCGAGCCCGCGCGCGCGAGCGTCGCAGAAGATGGTGCTCGAGCTGCTGCTCGCCGACATGCCGAAGGAGGCGCGCAGTCCGAATTCCGAACTCGAGCTCTGGGCGAAACGCCTCCAGGTCGGTTCGCCGCGCTTTGCGCCGCGCTCGCAGCCGCCGCGCGACGTTTCGCATTCCGCCATCGCGGTCAATCTCGACGCCTGCATCCAGTGCACGCGTTGCCTGCGCGCCTGCCGCGAAGAGCAGGTCAACGACGTCATCGGCTACGCGTTCCGCGGCGAGCACTCGAAGATCGTGTTCGATTTCGACGACCCGATGGGCGCGAGCACCTGCGTCGCCTGCGGCGAGTGCGTGCAGGCCTGCCCCACGGGCGCGTTGATGCCGGCGCGCGGCGCCGGGATGCAGAAAATCGATCGCGAAGTCGATTCCGTATGCCCGTTTTGCGGTGTGGGCTGCCAGCTCACCTACCACGTGAAGGACAATGTCATTGCGTTCGTGACGGGCCGCGACGGGCCGTCGAACCACGGGCGGCTGTGCGTGAAGGGCCGCTATGGTTTCGATTACGCGCACCATCCGCACCGGCTGACGAAGCCGTTGCTGCGGAAGGCAGGGGCGAAGAAATCCGCCGACGCGACGCTCGACCCGGCGCGCTGGCAGGACGTGTTCCGCGAAGCAAGCTGGGAGGAGGCGCTCGAGCGCGCCGCGGCCGGACTGAAGAGGATCCGGGACGCAGACCGCGCCGCGCTCGCCGGGTTCGGCTCGGCGAAAGGCTCGAACGAGGAGGCCTACCTCTTCCAGAAACTCGTTCGCACCGGGTTCGGCAGCAACAACGTCGATCACTGCACGCGGCTGTGCCACGCCTCCTCGGTGGCGGCGCTGATGGAGGGACTGAATTCGGGCGCGGTGTCGAACCAGGTCAGCGACGTGCTGAAGGCGGAGGTGATCTTCCTGATCGGTGCCAATCCGACCGTGAACCACCCGGTCGCGGCGACCTGGATCAAGAACGCGGTCAAGCAGGGCGTAAAGCTGGTGCTCGCGGACCCGCGCCGCACCGAACTCGCGCGCTTCGCGACGCACGTGCTGCAGTTCAAGCCCGACACCGACGTCGCGCTGCTCAATGCGATGCTGCACACGATCGTCACCGAAGGGCTCGCGAACGAAGCATTCATCCGCGACCGCACTTCCGGCTACGAGGCGCTGCAGGAGAACCTGAAGCGCTTTTCGCCCGAGGCGATGGCGCCGATCTGCGGCGTCCCCGCGAAGACCATCCGCGAGGTGGCGCGGCTCTACGCGAGCTCGCGCGGCTCGATGATCCTGTGGGGCATGGGGATATCGCAGCACGTGCACGGCACCGACAACGCGAGGTGCCTGATCGCGCTCGCGCTCGCGACCGGCCAGATCGGCCGGCCGGGCACCGGATTGCACCCGCTGCGCGGGCAGAACAACGTGCAAGGGGCTTCCGACTCGGGCCTGATCCCGATGGTGTTCCCGGACTACCAGCGCGTCGACAACGCCGACGCCCTGCGGCGTTTCGAGACGCTCTGGGGAGCGAAGCTCGACCCGAAACCCGGCCTCACGGTCGTCGAGATCGTCAACGCCGCCTACGACGGCCGGATCCGCGGCATGTACATCATGGGCGAGAACCCGGCGATGTCGGATCCCGAGGCGGCGCACGCGCGCGAGGGGCTCGCGCGCCTCGAACACCTCGTGGTCCAGGACATCTTTCTCACTGAAACGGCGGCGCTCGCCGACGTGGTCCTGCCCGCGACCGCCTGGCCGGAGAAGGCCGGCACGGTGACCAACACCGATCGCATGGTGCAGCTCGGCCGTCCGGCGATCGCGCCTCCGGGCGAGGCGAAGGAAGACCTCTGGATCATCAACCAGATCGCAAGGCGCCTCGGCCTGGAGTGGAACTACGCGCATCCGCGCGAGGTGTTCGAGGAGATGCGCAAGGGCATGAATTCGATTGCCGGAATCACCTGGGCGCGGCTGGAGCGCGATTCCGTGGTGACCTACCCTTGCCCGAACGAAGGCGACCCGGGGCAGCCGGTGGTGTTCGTGGATTCGTTTCCGACGGCGAGCGGCCGCGCGCGGTTCGTCCCTGCGACGGACCTCATTCCCGCCAACGAGCGGCCCGATCGGAACTACCCGATGGTGCTCATCACCGGCCGACAGCTCGAGCACTGGCATACCGGCGCCATGACGCGCCGCTCGGGCGTGCTCGATGCAATCGAGCCGGAACCGGTGGCGTCGTTTCATCCGCTCGATCTCGCGGCGCTGAAGGCGAGCCCCGGTGACCTCGTCACGGTCGAATCGCGTCGCGGCCGGATTGCGCTCTATGCGCGCGCCGATGGGATCACGCCGCGCGGCGTCGTGTTCATCCCGTTCGCGTTCCACGAAGCCGCGGCCAACCTGCTCACCAATCCGGCGCTGGATCCGATTGGCAAGATCCCCGAGTTCAAGTACTGCGCGGTGCGCGCGACCCGGGGCGGCACGCGTCCTGCGGATCCGGGATATGGAAAGGGGCGCGCGCTGGCGGAAATTCAAGGGTAGGCGCGGGTTTGCTTTTCCTGACATCTCCGGTTTTTCGGAATGATCGCCAAGCGA
>MERB01000024.1:30711-33318 GCA_001770475.1 Betaproteobacteria bacterium RIFCSPLOWO2_02_FULL_66_14
GTCAAGGCCCGGCGCGACAGGCCGAATGGACAATGGCGCCCCAATTGAAGGAGGACAAGAATGCCGTCGGACATCGAGATTGCGCAGGCTGCGAAACTGCAGCGAATTTCCAAAGTCGCGCTCGCCAGGCTCGGCATCGCCGAGGAGCATCTCGAGCCCTACGGCCATTTCAAGGCCAAGGTCTCGCTCGAATACGTCGATTCGCTGAAGGCGCGCCCGGACGGCAAGCTGATCCTGGTGACCGCGATCAGCCCGACGCCCGCGGGCGAGGGCAAGACGACGACCACGGTCGGCCTGGGCGACGCGCTGAACCACATCGGGAAGAAGGCCGTGATCTGCCTGCGGGAGCCCTCGCTCGGGCCGGTGTTCGGCGTCAAGGGCGGCGCGGCCGGAGGCGGCTACGCGCATGTGGTGCCGATGGAGGACATCAACCTGCACTTCACCGGCGACTTCTCCGCGATCGCGCTGGCCAACAACCTGCTCGCGGCGTTGATCGACAACCACATCAGCCACGGCAACGAACTGGGCATCGATCTGCGCCGCATCCAGTGGAAGCGCGTGGTCGACATGAACGATCGCGCGCTGCGCGACATCGTGGTCGCGCTCGGCGGCACCGCCAACGGCTATCCGCGCGAAGACGGCTTCGACATCGTCGTCGCCTCCGAGGTGATGGCGATTTTCTGCCTGTCCACGTCGCTCGAAGACCTGAAGAAGCGGCTCGGCGCGATCGTGGTCGGTTACGCGCGCGACGGCAAGCCCGTGCACGCGCGCGAGCTGAACGCGCACGGCGCGATGACCGTGCTGCTGAAGGACGCGCTGAAGCCGAATCTGGTGCAGACGCTCGAGAACAACGCGGCGTTCATCCACGGCGGGCCGTTCGCCAACATCGCGCACGGCTGCAATTCGGTGATTGCGACGCGCACCGCGCTCAAGCTCGCCGATTACGTGGTGACCGAGGCCGGATTCGGCGCCGACCTCGGCGCCGAGAAGTTCGTCGACATCAAGTGCCGCAAGGCCGGGCTCAAGCCGGGCGCGGCGGTGATCGTGGCGACGGTGCGCGCGATGAAGTACCACGGCGGCGTGGACGTGAAGGAAGTCGGCAAGGAAAACATCGCCGCGCTGGAAAAGGGGCTGGTGAACCTCGAACGGCACGTCGACAACGTGCAGAACGTCTTCGGCATTCCGTGCGTCGTGTCGATCAATCGCTTCACGCAGGACACGGCCGCCGAACTCGAAGTGCTGCGAAGCCGCATGGCCAGGCTCGGCGTTCCGGTGGTGCTCGCCACGCACTGGTCCGACGGCGGCAAGGGCGCGGCGGATCTCGCGCGCAAAGTGGTCGAACTGTGCGAGGCGAAGAACGGCTTCCGTTTCGTTTACGAGGACAAGGATCCCCTCTGGCAGAAAATGAACGCGATCGCCAAGCGCGTCTATCGCGCCTCGGAAGTGACCGCCGATGCGAAAGTGCGCAACCAGATCAAGAGGCTGCAGGAGGAGGGCTACGGCCGGTATCCGGTGTGCGTCGCGAAAACGCAGTATTCCTTCTCGACCGACGCGCAGCTGCGCGGCGCGCCCGACGGCCACGTGGTGAACGTGCGCGAAGTGCGGCTTGCGGCCGGGGCCGAATTCATCGTCATGATCTGCGGTGACATCATGACGATGCCGGGACTGCCGAAGGTGCCCTCGGCAAGCAAGATCGATTTGATCGACGGCAAGGTGGTGGGCCTGTTCTAGCCTCGCGGCGCGGCGCCGGCCGCGCTTCCCGTTGTAGACTCGATCACCTCGCAGGGAGCATCCCTCTCGATGGACGCAGCGCAGTGGCTTACGCTCGGGATTTTCACGATCACGATCCTGATCGTCGTCAGCAACGTGGTCGACAGCACGCTCGCGGCGCTGATCGGCGTGGCGGCGATGGTCTGGGCGGGCGTGATGACCGAAACCGACGCCTTCGGCTATGTCGACTGGAACGTGATGGCGATCCTGGTCGCGATCTGGCTGATCGCCGGCTACTTCGGAAAGACCGGCGTGCCGAGCTGGCTTTCGGTGCAGGCGCTGCGGCTTTCGGGCGGACGCCCCGGGCTGCTGGTGTTGATCCTCACCTTTCTCGCCGGCATGATCTCGATGTTCGTCGACAACGTCGTCACCATCCTGATGATGGCGCCGGTGGCGCTGCCGCTCGCGCGCGCCATGAAGCTCGCCGCGACGCCGGTGATCCTGATGATCGGGTTCGGTGCCAACTTCATGGGCACGGCGCTGATCATCGGCGACCTGCCGCCGCAGATGCTGCACAGCGTCGCCGGCGCGGAATTCTTCGACTTCATCTGGCAGCACGGCCGGCCATCGTCGTTCCCGATCCTGATGGCCACCTTCGTGCTGACGCTCGCCGCGATGTACGCCTACGGGTTCCGCGGGCGTGCGCGCGTGACCGACATCGGGTCGCTCGGCATCGATGCGAGGATCCCGAACCCGTTGTTCGCGGCGATCGTGCTGCTGTGGTTCTTCGGCACCGTGATCGCGATGTCGATGCGCCAGTGGATCGGCATGAAGCTCGGGTTCATCGCGCTCTCGGGCGCGCTGTCGCTCGTCCTGGTGCTGCATTTTCTCGGCGCG
>MERB01000024.1:33333-44044 GCA_001770475.1 Betaproteobacteria bacterium RIFCSPLOWO2_02_FULL_66_14
CGGGTCAAGGCGCCGAGCTTCGAGGAAACGCTGCAGGAACTCGACTGGCGCGCGATCTTCTTTTACATCGCGCTGTTCGCGCTGGTCGGCGGGCTGGAGAAGACGCACCTCCTGGAAATGCTCGCCACGGCAATGAAGCCGCTGTTCGCCCAGAACTACGCGCTCGGCGCAACCGTGCTGTACTGGGTCACGGTGCCGATCGTGGGGCTGGTGGAGCACGACGCCTACATCCTGACTTTCCTCTATACGATCCGCGATCTGGGCCAGGCGGGCATCGAGCCCTGGCCGCTGTACTGGATGCTGCTGTGGGCGGGCACGCTGGGCAGCAACCTGACCGTGGCCGGTGCGCCCGCGCTCTACGTCGCGCTGACTCTGGCCGAGAGGGAGGAGGACCGCAAGATCTCTCTGCGGGAGTTTCTCAGCTGGAGCATCCCGTTCACCCTGCTGTGCGCAGGGGTGTGCTACGCGCTCGGGATGCTCATCTGGGTGCTGCCGTACGCGAACTAAAGGGGAAACCGTGTACAAACATATCCTGATTCCTACCGACGGCTCGCCGATCTCGGCGCGCGCGGTGCGCGCGGGCATGCGGCTGGCGAAGGCGCTCGGCGCTCGCGTCACGGGGTTTTTCGCCTCACCGCCGGCGACGCCTGTGGTATACCGTCACTTCGTGCCCGTCGGTTTCACGACGCCGCAGGCGCACGCGGCGGTGATCGATGCCGCCGCGAAACGATACCTGGGTGCGATTGCCGGCCAGGCGAAGAAGGCCGGCGTGCGCTGCACGCTGGAGCGCGTCACGAGCGACTTCCCCGCGGAGTCGATTCTCGAGACGGCGGCGAAACGCGGGTGCGACCTGATCGTCATGGCCTCGCACGGTCGCCGCGGCGTGTCCGGCGTGCTGCTTGGCAGCGAGACGCAGAAAGTGCTGTTGCATGCAAAGATCGCAGTGATGGTGGTACGCTGAGACCCGCAAGAGGTGCCTGCCGGCCATGAATGCGGAGATTGACCGACGTCACGGAATCGCCGGGTTCGGCGTTGACGCAATGCCCGGTCCAACGACGAGAGGGGGAGGAGCCATGAAGAACACGATCCTGAGAGCAGGCGTTGCTGCAATGGTGGCGTTCGCGTCGACCGCCGCGCTGGCCTGGGAGCCGACCAAGACGGTCGAATTCATCGTTCCGGCCGGAACGGGCGGCGGCGCCGACCAGATGGCGCGCGTGGTGCAGTCGGTCATCGCGAAGCACAACCTGATGAAGCAATCGGTGGTGGTGATCAACAAGTCCGGCGGCGCCGGCGCCGAGGGTTTTCTCGACGTGAAGGGCTCCAAGGGCGATCCGCACAAGATCATCATCACGCTGTCGAACCTGTTCACGACGCCGCTTGCGACCGGGGTGCCGTTCAACTGGCGCGACCTGACGCCGGTGCAGATGCTCGCGCTCGACCAGTTCGTGCTCTGGGTGAACGCGGCGACCCCGTACAAGAGCGCCAAGGAGTACATCGAGGCGGCAAAGAAGGCCGGCGGCAAGATGAAAATGGCCGGCACCGGGTCGAAACAGGAAGACCAGATCATCACCGCCGCGATCGAGCAGAAGACGGGCGCCAAGTTCATCTACATCCCGTTCAAGGGCGGCGGCGACGTCGCGGTGCAGCTCGTCGGCAAGCACGTCGATTCGACGGTGAACAATCCGATCGAGGCGGTGGCGCAATGGCGCGCGGGCACGCTGCGGCCGCTCTGCGTGTTCGACCCGAAGCGCATGCCGTATACCGCAAAGGTCACGGAAAAGATGTCCTGGGGCGACATCCCGACCTGCAGGGAAGGCGGGCTGGACGTCGACTACCTGATGCTGCGCGGAATCTTCATGCCCTCCGACGTCACTCCCGAGCAGGTCAACTTCTACGTCGAGTTGTTCAAGAAGGTGCGAGCGACCTCGGAGTGGAAGGACCTGATGGAGCGCGGCGCGTTCAACCAGACGGCGCTCAGCGGCAAGGAATACGCCGACTGGGTGGCACGCGAGGAGGCGCGCCACGTTGCTCTGATGAAGAGCGCGGGTTTCATCGCCGGCAGCAAGTAACGCAGGGGCAGGCACGCTCATGTCCCAGGGTCCGCAGGACCGGCCCGCGTTCGGCCTGAAGAGCGCCGAAATCGGGGTCGCGCTTGCGTTTTTCGCGCTCGGCGCGCTGGTCGTGTACGACAGCGCGCGCCTGGGCGCGAAGTGGGCCGAGGACGGCCCGCAGACGGGTTACTTCCCGTTCTACATCGGGCTCATCATCTGCGTTTCCGCAGTGTTGAACCTGGTGCGCGGACTGCGCATGCGGCCCGAGCGCGACATCGGCTTCGTCGAGGTCGGTCAGCTGAAACTGGTGCTGTCGGTGCTGATTCCCGCCGCGATCTATGCGGCGGCGATCGGCTGGATCGGCATTTACGTCGCCTCGGCATTGTTCATCGGGTTCTTCATGCGTTGGCTGGGCAAGTACGCCTGGTGGAAGGTCGCCTTGGTGGGAATCGGCAATAGCGTGTTCTTCTTCCTCGTGTTCGAGGGCTGGTTCAGGATTCCCCTGCCGAAGGGTCCGCTCGAAGCGCTGCTCGGACTGAACTGACGATGGACGAGCTCCAGTCCCTCGCGCACGGCTTCGCCGTCGCGCTGTCGCTGAAGAACATCGCGCTGATGTTCGTCGGCGTGGTGCTCGGCGTCATCATCGGCGTCCTGCCGGGTCTGGGCGGCGCCAACGGCGTCGCCATCCTGCTGCCGCTCACCTTCGGCATGGCGCAACTGCCCGGCGGCACGACCTCCGCGATCATCCTGCTGTCGTGCATTTACTGGGGCGCGTTGTTCGGCGGCGCGATCACCTCGATCCTGTTCAACATCCCGGGAGAGCCCTGGTCGGTGGCGACCACCTTCGACGGCTATCCGCTCGCCCAGAAGGGACGCGCGGGCGAGGCGCTTGCGGCCGCGTTCACGTCGTCGTTCGTAGGCGCCTTCGTCGCCGTCATCGTGATCACGTTCCTGTCCCCGGTGGTCGCCAAGTTCGCGCTCGAGTTCGGCCCTCCGGAATTCTTTTCGGTTTACCTGCTGACGTTTTGCGCATTCATCGGCATGTCGAAGGAGCCGCCGTTCAAGACGCTCGCCTCCATGATGCTGGGATTCGCGCTCGCCGCCGTCGGCACCGACCCGGTCACGGGAACGCTCCGGCTGACCTTCGGCTCGATGCACCTGCTGACCGGATTCGATTTCCTGGTCGCGGTCATCGGGTTGTTCGGAATCGGGGAAATTCTCCTTACGCTCGAAGAAGGACTCGCGTTCAAGGGCACGTCGGCAAAACTGAATCTCAAGGTGGTCATCGAAACGTGGAAGGAATTGCCGAAATACTGGCTGACTTCGATCCGCTCCTCCGCAGTGGGCTGCTTCATGGGGATCGTGCCGGGCGGCGCGACGCCGGCTTCGTTCATGAGCTACGGCGTCGCGCGCCGCTTCTCGCCCGACGGCGACAAGTTCGGCACCGGCATGGTCGAAGGGGTGGTGGCGCCGGAGACCGCGGCGCACGCTGCCGGAACTTCGGCGCTGCTGCCGATGATCACGCTGGGCGTTCCGGGGTCGCCCACGGCCGCGGTGCTCCTCGGCGGCCTGCTCATCTGGGGTCTGCAGCCGGGGCCGCTGCTGTTCATCGAGCAGAAGGATTTCGTGTGGGGCCTGATCGCGAGCATGTACCTCGGCAACATTGCCGGCCTGATCGTCGTCCTGACCTGCGTGCCGCTGTTCGCAGCGATCCTGCGGGTGCCGTTTTCGGTGATCGCGCCGGTGATCCTCGTGATCTGCGCGATCGGCGCCTACACCGTGCACAACGCCATGTTCGACGTCTGGATGATGGTCGTGTTCGGGGTGCTGGGTTACCTGTTCAAGAAACTCCAGTACCCCCTCGCACCGCTGGTGCTCGCGATCGTGCTCGGAGACCGGGCGGAGTCGTCGTTCCGGCAGGCGATGCTGATGTCTCAGGGCGAGGTATCGGTGTTCTTCTCCAACACGCTCGTCGGATCGATCACGACGCTGGCGCTGGTGCTGCTCGCTTGGCCCCTCGTGACCTGGGCGGTGAAGCGGGTGCGGGGAGATTAGACGCTCGGAAGGGTTTTTTGCTTTTCATACGATCTCGGCTTCTCCGCTGGGTTTGCGGAAAAGCCGACACACTCAGACCGCAGCGATGACGCGGTCGCCGCGCCCCTTGCGAAAGTCCCCGGGTCTCGGGACTTCGGCAGAAGACGCCGAAGTCCCGAGATCTGGAAAAACCAAAGCGTGGAATTCCGTTGCCTTTCACACGATCTCGGCCTTTCCGGCGTTTTCTGCCGGAAAGGCCGAGACATCCGGACGGTAACGAAGACGCGGTCGCCGCACCCCTTGCGAAAGTCCCCGGGTCTCGGGACTTCGGCAGAAGACGCCGAAGTCCCGAGAGGTGGGAAAAGCAAAGCGTGGAATTCCGTTGCCTTTCACACGATCTCGGCTTTTCCGGCGTTTTCTGCCGGAAAGGCCGAGACACTCAGACCGCAGCGATGACGCGGTCGCCGCGCCCCTTGCGAAAGTCCCGAGAGGTGGGAGAACCGCGAAAAGGCGTCAGAAGTCGCGGCCGAACCGGCGCTTCAGTCGCGACAGGGTTTCCGGCGTGAGGTTGAGGTAGGCAGCGAGTTCCTTCTTCGGGATGCGCCCGGCGAGTTCCGGATGCTTGCGGTGAAAGCGCGACAGCCGGCCGGGCGCATCGAGCAGGTGCAGCGTGATGGTGTGCGCCATCACCTCGGACATCAACTTCATCACCTCGTACTCGAAGCGGGCCTTGAGTTCCGCGTGCCGCGAGAGGAATTCGACCCATTGCGCCATCGGCACTTGGGCCGTGCGCACCCGCGTGACGGCCACGATCGAGTAGGGAATGGGTCTGCGCAGGCGCCACGCCGCGTAGGACGTGTCCATCTCGGTGTCGCCGGCGAACCGCAGGATCATTTCGCGGCCTTCCGGGTTGGAGACGACGCGCTTCAGCATGCCGTCCAGGATGAAAATCTGCTCCATCTCCTCGTCGCCCTGATGCACCAGATGGTCGCCCTTAGGGTGATCGCCGACGATGAGCAACGGCTCGAGTTCCTCCCACTGGTCGCGGCGCAGCGCCGCGAGCAGCGGGTTCTGGCGCAGCTGGAGGCGGATGGTGTTGCGCTGCGGATGCGAGGGAATCGAGGTCATCGCGGCGGCGGCATTAGACGGAGAAAGATTGACCGCAGTCAAGGCCATAATCGAGCGCGAGTTTCTACCATATCGATCTCCCGCAACGCATCGTTGGCGCACTGAAGGAGTTCCTGATGGGCACGGCAGAATCCCAAGTCGCCGCAACCAGCGACGTGCAACAGCATCCCGGCACGACCACCGCGGCGTCGTCCCCGGTGACCGACGGCTTTCACCTGGTCATCGATGCCCTGAAGCTCAATGGCATCGATACGATTTTCGGTCTGCCCGGCATCCCGATCACCGACCTTACCCGCATGGCGCAGGCCGCGGGCATGCGGGTGATTTCGTTCCGCCACGAGCAGAACGCGGGCCACGCCGCCGCCATCGCCGGGTTCATGACGCAGAAGCCGGGCATTTGCCTGACGGTGTCGGCCCCCGGCTTCCTCAACGGTCTGGTGGCTCTCGCCAACGCCACCACCAACTGCTTTCCGATGATTCTCATCAGCGGCTCGAGCGAGCGCGAGATCGTCGACCTGCAGCAGGGCGACTACGAAGAGATGGACCAGTTGGCCATCGCCAAGCCGCTCGCCAAGGCCGCATTCCGCGTGCTTCACGCCGAGGACATCGGCGTGGGCATCGCGCGCGCCATCCGTGCCGCCGCCTCCGGCCGCCCGGGCGGTGTCTACCTCGACCTGCCGGCGAAGCTCTTCGCTCAGACCATGGATGCGCACGCCGGCAGGAGATCGCTGATCGAAGTGGTCGATCCGGCGCCGCGCCAGTTTCCTGCCCAGGACGCCGTGCAGCGCGCCCTCGAACTGCTCAAGAGCGCAAAGCGTCCGTTGATCCTGTTGGGCAAGGGTGCCGCCTACGCGCAGGCGGACGCGGACATCCGCGCCTTCGTGGAGCGCACCGGCATCCCCTATCTGCCCATGTCCATGGCCAAGGGCCTGCTGCCCGACACGCACGAGCAGTCCGCTGCCGCCGCTCGCTCCTATGCGCTGCCCGAAGCAGACGTGGTGATGTTGATCGGCGCCCGCTTGAACTGGCTGCTTTCGCACGGCAAGGGCAAGACCTGGGGCGGCAAAGACCACAAGGCCTGGGGCGGCCAGAAGTTCGTCCAGGTCGACATCTCGCCGCAGGAAGCCGATAGCAACGTCCGCGTCGACGCCCCGGTGGTCGGCGACATCGGTTCCTGCATGTCGTTGCTCCTTGCCGGCATCGGCCCGAACTGGACCAGGCCGCCGGCTGACTGGCTCACCGCCATCGCCGAGCGAAAGGCGAAAAACATCGCCAAGATGGCCGAGGCCCTCGCGAAGGATCCGACGCCGATGAATTTTCACAGCGCGCTCGCCGTGGTGCGCGACATCGTCAAGGCCAACCCGGACGCGTGCTTCGTCAACGAAGGCGCCAACGCGCTCGACTTCACGCGAAGCATCGTCGACATGTATCGGCCGAGGAAGCGACTGGACGTCGGCACCTGGGGCGTGATGGGCATCGGCATGGGCTTTTCCGTAGCGGCCGCCGTGGTCAGCGGGCAGCCGGTGATCGCGATCGAGGGCGACAGCGCCTTTGGCTTCTCGGGCATGGAAGTCGAGACCATTTGCCGCTACAACCTGCCGGTCTGCGTCGTGATTCTCAACAACAACGGCGTTTACCGCGGCACGGACGTCAATCCGGGCGGCGGTCCCGATGTTGCGCCGACCGTGTTCGTCAAGAACGCACGCTATGAAAAGTTGATGGAGGCCTTTGGTGGTGCAGGTGTGCACGCCACGACCCCGGGCGAGTTGCGCAAGGCCATGGAAGAGGCGATCCGGTCGCGCCGGCCCACGCTCGTCAATGCCGTGATCGATGAGGCCGCCGGCACCGAAAGCGGTCGCATCACGAACCTGAACCCGAAAAGCGGAAAGAAGAGTTAAGGCGAGCCGTTGAGCGAGCGCAGGCGGCGCTCGGCGGCCGCAGAAATTCTGGAGATCAGCATGGAAGCACTCAAGGACGTACGCATCCTCGACATGACCCACGTGCAGGCGGGCCCGACCTGCTCGCAGCTGCTCGCGTGGATGGGCGCCGACGTGATCAAGCTTGAGCCGCCGCACGGCGACGCCACGCGCGGGCAGTTGCGCGACGTGCCGAACGCCGACAGCCTCTACTTCACGATGCTCAACTGCAACAAGCGCTCGATCACGGTCAACATGAAGTCCGCCGAGGGCAAGCTGGTGTTCGTCGAGCTGGTGAAGCGAAGCGACATCCTGATGGAGAACTTCGGTCCCGGTGTGCTCGACCGCCTCGGATTCACCTGGGAGAAGATCCAGGAAATCAATCCGCGAATCGTCATGGGATCGATCAAGGGCTTCGGTTCGAGCGGGCCCTACGCCGACTTCAAGGCCTACGAAAACGTCGCGCAGGCGATGGGCGGATCGATGAGCACGACCGGAGTACCCGACGCGCCGCCCTACGTGACGGGCGCGCAGATCGGGGACTCCGGCACCGGCCTGCATCTCGCGATCGGCCTGCTCGCGGCGCTTCACCAGCGCGACCGCACGGGCAAGGGACAGTACGTCGAAGTCGCCATGATGGACGGCGTCATGAACCTCTGCAGGGTCAAGTGGCGCGACCACCAGCGCCTGTGGCGCGGGGCGCTGTCGGAATACTCGGTCGGCACGCATCAGGGCATGGGGGCGACGCCGCGCGCAGGCAACGACTCCGGCGGCGGCCAGCTCGGCAACGCGGTGCGCTGCCGACCGGGCGGGCCGAACGATTTCATCTACGTCGTGGTGCAGGAAGCGGTCTGGGAGGCGCTCGCCAGGCGCATCGGGCCCGAAGTCGGCATGCCGGGGCTCGCCACCGACCCGAAGTTCGCCGCGATCGCCGACCGGCGCGCGAACCAGGTCGACATGTGGGAGATCATCGGCGAATTCGCCCTGCGGCACGACAAGCGCGAGATGATGCGCATCCTGAACGATCTCAACGTGCCCTGCGGACCGATCATGAGCACCGAGGACCTGTTCAACGACGAGCACGTCAAGCTGCGCGACATGATGGTCGAGCTCGATCACCCGCAGCGGGGCAAGTGGTGGAACGTCGGCATGCCGATCAAGCTTTCGGACTCGCCGGCGCGCGTCGAGCGCTCGCCTACGCTCGGCGAACATAACGAGGAGATCCTGCGCGAAGTGCTCGGCTACGACGAGGCAAGAATCTCCGCGCTCAAGACCGCCGGTGCGTTCAGCAATCCACCGAAAAAGGCCGCGTGATGAAAATCGCGATCATCGGACAACAGGATTTTGGCAAAGCGGTACTGGAAGCGTTTCTCGGCCGGGGCGACGAAGTCGCGGGCGTGTTCTGCGCGCCGGAAAAACCCGGCGCGAGGCCCGACGCGCTGCGCGCGGCGGCGGAGGCGAAAGGCGTCAAGGTCCACCAGTTCGCCTCGCTGCGCAGCGACGAGGCGAAGGCCGCGCTGCGCGCGCTCGCCGCAGATCTCGGGATCATGGCCTACGTGCTGCAGTTCGCGCCGCAGGACTTCGTCGGCATTCCGAAGCACGGCACGATCCAGTACCACCCCTCGCTGCTGCCGAAGTACCGCGGACCGTCGTCGATCAACTGGCCGATCATCCGCGGCGAGACCCGGACCGGGCTCACCATCTTCAGGCCGACCGATGGGCTCGACGAGGGGCCCGTGATCCTGCAGAAGTCGACGCACATCAGTCCGGACGACACCCTGGCGAGCGTGTATTTCGAACGCCTGTTCCCGATGGGGGTCGAGGCGATGCTCGAAGCAGCGGACCTCGTGAGCGCCGGCAGGCACCACGAATATCCCCAGGACGAATCGCAGGCGACCTACGAAGGGTGGTGCCGCAAGGCGGAAGCTCGAATTCACTGGGCGAACCACGTCGATTTCATTTTCGATCTGGTTCGGGGCTGCAACCCGGCGCCGGCGGCCTGGACGACCGCGGAGGGCAAGGAACTGCAGATTTTCGATTCGCGCAAGATTCCGGTGCGCACGTTCGGGGCCGTGCAGGGCAAGATCGGCGAAATCGTCGCCGTGACCGAGCAGTCTTTTCAAGTGACCGCGCAAGGTGGTCGCATCGAAGTGCTTCGCGCCAAGCTCGGCGAAAGCAAGAAGGTCGCGGCGGCGGACCTGGTCGCCTCCGGCGCCATTCGCGCAGGGCAGATCCTCGGGACTTGATCGCCGCGCGCGATTGCGTACCGGGCGCGGCCGGCTGGGCGCCGATCGCTTCCAAACATTTGACGTAGCTGAAAAATTGCTGCAAGAATGCAGCCTAGACCCTTGTTTTCCGGCGAGCTTCGCGGGATTCGACCGCGTCGCTGACGCGCCGCGCGCCAAGGGCTCCGCACGATGGTTTGGCGATTGGCGCCCGCGAAGTCTGGCAGGCCCTGGTCATAGGGCCATCGCGTAGAATTTTTGCGAGTCTGCCCCGGCGCGTAGAGTGCCTCGCGGCGAGGGTGCAGGTGGGAGGGGTGACCGGTGATGAAGTCCATGAAGGCCGGCTTCTGGAAAACCGATTGGTTCCTCGGCGTGGTCGTCGTGGTGGTCATGGTGTTCGCCGGCGGATCGGACCTGCTGCAAAGCCTCGAACGCAAGGCCTACGACATGGGCGTTCTCGCTTCGTCGCGCACGCCCTCGGACCGCATCGCGGTCGTCGCCATCGACGACGAATCGATCGCCAACATCGGCCGCTGGCCCTGGTCGCGGGAGGTGCATGCAAAGCTGACCGATCTGCTGGCGGGCGGCAAGGCAAAGGTCGTCGCGAACACGGTTTTCTTCAGCGAGCCGCAACTCGACCCGGGATATCGTTACATCACCAAGCTGCTCGAACTGGTGCAGAAGACGTCCGCGGCGGCCGGCGACGCGGCTCCTGCGGGCGACGGCGGCGCGGTCGCCGCCGCGCCGAGCGGGCCGCTGGGTGAATTCGCCGCAATTCTCAGGGAGGCCGAGCAGCAGCTCAATCCCGACCGCACGCTCGCCGAAAGTTATGCGAGGGCGGGCAACGTGCTGCTGCCGATTCTCTTCACGCTCGGTGAGCCGCGCGGCAAGCCCGATCAACCGTTGCCGGATTTCGTCCAGAAAAACGCCGTGGCGGCTGCGCGCGGCGGCGGCATGTTTCCGCCCGCGACCTCCGCGGTGCAGGTACCGATCGAAAACATCGGACGCGCCGCGGCCGGACTGGGTCACCTCAATCCCAATCTGGACGTGGACGGCGCACGGCGAGGCGAGCTATTGGTGCTGACCTACTACGACAAACTGTTTCCGTCGCTGTCGATGATGATCGCTGCGCGCAGCCTCAATCTGGGTCCCGGCGACATCCGGGTTTCTCTCGGCGAGGGCGTGTCGCTGGGCAAGCTGCAAATCGCGACCGACCCGGACCTGCTGATGCACACCTACTTCTACAAGAACCGGGAGGGGAAGGCCGCATTTCCGGTGGACTCGTTCTACGACGTCATTTCCGGAAAGATTCCGGCGGCGAAATACGCCGACAAGATCGTGCTCACCGGCGCGACGG
>MERB01000024.1:44055-54603 GCA_001770475.1 Betaproteobacteria bacterium RIFCSPLOWO2_02_FULL_66_14
TGGCCCCGGTGCTCACGCTGGCGCACTCGGTGTCGTCGATCCTGCAGGAACACTTCTTCGTCGTGCCGGGATGGGCGGCGCCGGTCGAGTGGGCCTTGATGCTGCTGGTGGCGGCGTACCTGGTCGCGATCCTTCCGCGCCTCGCAGCGGGGCCCGCAGCGGGGATCACCGGGGGCATTCTCGTCACGCTGATCGTGACCCACTACGTCCTCATGACGAGCCAGGCGATGTGGCTTCAGCTCATGTTTCCCGGAACGCTGCTGCTCGTCGGTCACGTCGCCCTGGTGACCAAGCGCTTCATCGTCACGGAGCGCGCCAAGGTGAAGTCGGACGAAACCTCGGCCGAATCCAATCGCATGCTCGGTCTCGCCTACCAGGGCCAGGGGCAGCTCGACATGGCGTGGGACAAGTTCCGCCAGGTCCCGCTGTCCGAGGCGCTGATGGAGAACCTGTACAACCTGGCGCTCGATTTCGAGCGCAAGCGCCAGTTCAACAAGGCCGAGGCGGTGTTCCGGCACATGCATGGCTTCGCTCCCAAGTTCCGCGACCTCGAACAGCGCCTTTCGCGCGCGAAACAGATGTCGGAAACCGTGATGCTTGGCGGCGCCGGGGCGAGCGGGCGCACGAACGCGAGCATCCTCGGCCAGGACGGCACGGTGGAAAAGCCGATGCTGGGGCGCTACGAAGTCCTGAAGGAACTCGGCAAGGGCGCCATGGGCGTCGTCTACCTCGGCAAGGATCCGAAGATCGGTCGCGTCGTTGCGATCAAGACGATGGCGCTGTCGCAGGAGTTCGAGGCGGACGAGTTGACCGAAGTGAAGGAGCGGTTCTTCCGCGAAGCGCAGACCGCCGGCCGCCTGTCGCACCCGAACATCGTCACCATCTACGACACCGGCGAGGAGCACGACCTGTGCTACATCGCGATGGAACTGCTGAAGGGCGGCGACCTCGTGCCCTTCTGCAAGCCGGCGAGCCTGCTCGATCCGAATCGCGCGGTCTCGGTGGTTGCGCGCTGCGCCGAGGCGCTCGGCTATGCGCACCTCCAGGGCGTGGTGCACCGCGACGTCAAGCCGGCCAACATCATGTATCACCCGGATACCGACACGGTGAAGCTCACGGATTTCGGCATTGCGCGGCTCACCGATTCCTCGAAGACCAGGACCGGCATGGTGCTCGGAACGCCGTCCTACATGTCGCCCGAGCAGCTTGCGGGCATGAAAATCGAGGGTCGCAGCGACCTGTTTTCACTGGGCGTGAGCCTGTACCAGATGCTGACGGGCCGGTTGCCGTTCGAGGGCGAGTCGATGGCGCAGCTGATGTTCAAGATCGCGAACGAGGCGCCCACCGACATTTCCACGCTTCGCCCCGAGCTCACGCCCGGGATCGTCGGCTTTCTCGCGCGCGCGCTGGCGAAAAATCCGGACGAGCGATTCCAGAGCGGCGAGGAATTCGCGCAGGCGCTGCGCGCCGCGACCATGGCCGGCGTCGTTTCGGTCCCGACGGGCGGCGTGAAGAGCGTCGACATCGAAATCTAGGGCGCACGCCGTGGACCTGACCCAGATCCTCGAAATCGCGAGTTGCACGGACCCCGGCATGGTGCGTTCGCACAATGAGGATTCGGTGGCTGCCGACGCAGCGAGCGGTCTCGTAGTGCTTGCAGATGGCATGGGCGGATACAACGCGGGCGAGGTCGCGAGCGGGATGGCGACCTCGGTGATCACGAGCGAGATCAAGCAGCTGCTCGCCCGGACTCCGCCCTACACGCTCGATCCGGTGACGAACATCGCGATCGCCCCGCGCATGGTCCGCGACCAGGTGGTCAAGGCGAATGTCTCGATTTTCCAGGCCGCCCAAAGCCAACCCCAGTACGCCGGCATGGGCACGACGCTCGTCGTGTGCCTGTTTTACGACAACAAGGTGCTGGTCGCGCACCTCGGAGACTCGCGGCTGTACCGACTTCGCGCCGGGGACTTCGCGCAGGTCACGCGCGATCATTCTCTGTTGCAGGAGCAGCTCGACGCGGGCCTGATTTCGCAGGAGCAGGCGAAGCACGCGCAGCACAAGAACCTGGTCACGCGCGCGCTCGGGATCGATCCGCAGATCGAACCCGAGGTGCACGAGTACCCGGTGGTGCCCGGAGACCTTTACCTGCTGTGCTCCGACGGACTGTGCGACATGGTCGGCGACGAGGAGATCGGAGAGGCCTTGCGCGCTTTCGGCAGCAACCTCGATCTGGCCTCGCAGCAGCTCGTGCAGATGGCCAACGACAACGGCGGCCGCGATAACGTATCGGTTATACTCGTGCGCGTCCTGAGGGAATACCCGGGGCCGCGCGGCGTCATGGGCAAATTGTTTGCGTGGCTAAAATGAATTCCAGGGGCCGGACATGGCGAAACTGATACTCAGCATGGATGACCAGGTGCTCAAGGAGATCCCGCTCTCCAGGGAGCGCACCACCATCGGTCGCAAGCCCCAGAACGACATCCAGATCGACAACCTCGCGGTGAGCGGCGAACACGCCGTCATCGTCTCGATCCTGAACGACTGTTTCCTCGAAGACCTGAACAGCACCAACGGGACGCAGGTCAACGGCAAGACCGTCAAGAAACATTTCCTGCAGAACAACGATGTCATCGAATTGGGCAAGTACAAGCTGAAATTCGTGCAGGATTCGTCGCCGAAACCGGCCGCTGCGCCCGCCGTGGACAAGGCGGATTTCGAAAAAACCATGGTGCTTCGACCGGGTGCGATGCGCGCCGCGGCGGAGCAGGCCAAGGCGATGGCGGCGGGCGGCCAGGCCGGCACGGCCGAGGCCGTGCGCGCCGCGGCCGTGAAGCAGGCCGTCGCGAGCGCGACGGCGGCAGGGATCGCGGACCGGGATTCGAAGCCGGTCCAGGCGCCACCCGCCACACCGCCGGCGGCGCCGTCAGCGGAAGCCACCCGGTCACCGGGCGCAGCCGCTCCCAAGGTGGCGCCAGGCGCGGAAAGTCCGCGGCCGGCAAGCACTCCGGCGAGCGCGCAAGCAGCCGCGCCGGGCGCTCCGGCGGCACGGCCGACGGTGGCCGCCTCCGCGCCCGCCGTGGCGCAGAAGCCCCTGCTCGGTGCGATCCAGCTACTGTCGGGCGCCAACGCGGGCAAGGAACTCGAACTGTCGAAGCCGCTGACGACGCTCGGCAGGCCGGGTGTCCAGGTCGCGGTGCTGACGCGCCGGCCTCAAGGGTATTTCATCACGCACGTGGAGGGGACACAGCATCCGGCAGTGAACGGGCAACCGATCGGCACGGCGCCTCACGCGCTCAAGGATCACGACCTGGTCGAGCTTGCCGGCGTCAAGATGGAATTCTTCCTCAGGGGCTGACCGCCCCGCGCGACCCCGACCCGGCCGCGCACTTACCCGGTAATCCTGAGTGAAACAGCACATCATACGGATCGCGCTCGGTCTGGCGGTCATGTTCGTGTTCCTCGGGCACGTGGTCCGTTTCTACGAGATCGGATTCATCACGCAGATCGACAACATCATTTACGATGCGCGGCTCAATCTGACGATGCCGCGCTCGCTCGACGAACGCATCGTCGTCCTCGACATCGACGAGAAGAGCCTGCAGGAACTCGGCCACTGGCCCTGGCCGCGCGACCTGATGGCGCAGCTGATGGACAAGCTGTTCCTGAAGTACGAGATGGCCATCGTCGGATTCGACGTGGTGTTCGCCGAAGCGGACTATTCCTCCGGCATCCGGACGCTCGAGCAGTTTGCAGGCAGGGAACTGAAGAACGTTCCCGAGTTCCAGAAGGCATTCGAGCGGATGCGCCCGGAACTCGACTACGACGGGCTGTTCGCGAAGAGCCTGAAGGGCCGCCCGGTCGTGCTCGGGTATACGCTGAACAACGAGGCGGGCGCGAAGCACATCGGAGCGATTCCGGAGCCGGTCCTGCCGAAGGGGACGTTCACGGGCCGCAGCATCGGATTCACGCAGTGGGACGGATACATCGGCAATCTTCCCGAGCTGCTCAAGAACGCCGCGAGCGGCGGGCATTTCAACCCCTACACCGATCCCGACGGCATCGTGCGGCGCGTCCCGATGCTGGTCGAATTCGAAGGCGCCTACTACGAGTCGCTTTCGCTCGCGATGATGCGCACGCTGCTCGGGCAGCCGAAAGTCGAGCCGGGGTTCCCGGAGGAGAGCTTCGTGCATCGGAGCTACGGCGGGCTCGAGTGGCTGAAGGTCGGGCCGCTGGTCGTGCCGGTGGACGAGACGGTGAGCGCGCTGGTGCCCTATCGCGGCGACAAGTTCAGCTTTCCGTACATCTCGCTGGTCGATGTCGCCAGGGATCGCGTCCCGGTGGAAAAGTTGAAGGGAAAGATCGCGATCGTCGGAACGACGGCCGCGGGGCTGCAGGACCTGCGGACGACGCCGGTGGCGAGCGTGTATCCCGGGGTCGAGGTGCACGCCAACCTGCTCTCCGGAATGCTCGACGGGCGGATCAAGCAGAAGCCGGCGTACATGCTGGCGGCCGAGGTCGTTCTGCTGGTGCTCGGTGGTGCGATGCTCGCCTTCCTCATCCCGATGATGTCGGCGCTGTGGGCCTCGGTGGCCTCGTTCGCCGCGCTCGCCGCGGTCGTCGCCCTGAGCGTGGTCGTCTGGACCGAAGTGCACACGGTTCTGCCGCTTGCCACCGCGGTGCTGATGATCGGGACGCTGTACACGCTCAACATGGCCTACGGATATTTCGTCGAATCGCGCTCCAAGCGGCAGTTCACCGAGCTCTTCGGCCAGTACGTGCCGCCGGAACTCGTCGACAAGATGGCCGCGGATCCGGAAAAGTACAACATGGAGCCGCGCGCCGCCGAGCTCACGATCCTCTTTTCGGACGTGCGCGGATTCACCAGCATCTCGGAGGCGCTCAAGCCCGAGGATCTGCGCGAGTACATCAACGAGTACCTGACGACGATGAGCGGAATCATCCGCGCCGGGTACCACGGCACGCTCGACAAATACATCGGCGATGCGATCATGGCATTCTGGGGTGCTCCGGTGGAAGACCCGCAGCACGCGAGGAACGGAGTCCTCGCAGGCATGTACATGCAGAAGGAATGCGCCTCGCTCAACGAACGGTTCAAGGCGCGCGGCTGGCCGACGCTCAAGATCGGCGTCGGACTGAACAGCGGCAACGTTCGCGTCGGCGACATGGGCTCGCAGATCCGGCGCGCGTATACGGTGATGGGTGACGCGGTCAACGTCGCCTCTCGCCTGGAGGGCCGCACCAAGTATTACGGCGTCGGGATTCTCGTCGGCGAGACGACGCGAAACGCGATCAAGGACATGGTGTTCCGGGAGGTCGACCGCATCAAGGTGAAAGGCAAGGACGCGGCGGTGAGCATTTTCGAGCCGATCGGGCTGGAGAGCGAAGTTCCGCACGACGCCGTCGAGGAACTGAAGCTCTGGCACCAAACCATTCGCGCCTACCGGGCGCAGCAGTGGGACGCGGTCGAGCTGAACCTGCTCAACCTGCAGCGGATGAGGCCGGATTTCGAGCTGTACCGTCTGTACGCCGAGCGAGTGGCCGAGTTTCGCCGCAAGGCGCCACCCGCCGGATGGACCGGCGTCACCGCGTTCGACGAGAAATAGGACCCGACGATGCGTTTGCGCGTACTGGGTTGCTCGGGCGGAATCGGCGGACGTCAGCTGCGCACGACTTCGTTCCTGGTGGACGGCGACATCCTGCTCGACGCCGGATCCGGCGTGGGCGACCTGTCGCTTGCGGAGCTGACGCGAATCGACCATGTGTTCGTCACGCATTCGCACCTCGATCACGTGACTTCGATCCCGTTCCTGATCGACACGGTCGGGGGCATGCGCTCGAAGCCGATCACGGTGCACGCCACCGCGGCGACGATCGAGATCCTGAAGAGCCACCTGTTCAACTGGTCCATCTGGCCCGATTTCAGCGAGATCCCGACGCCCGAAGCGCCGTTCATGTGCTACTCGGAAATCGAGGTCGGGCACACGGTGACGGTGGCGGGTCGGGCCTTCACCCCTCTCCCGGCGAACCATACCGTGCCCGCGGTGGGCTATCACCTGGACAGCGGCAAAGGCAGCCTCGTATTCACCGGCGATACCGGACCGAACGAGAATCTGTGGCGGATCGTGAACCGCATCGGCAACCTGCGCGCGCTGATCATCGAGACGGCGTTCTCGAACAAGGAGCGCAAACTCGCCGAAGTGTCCAAGCACCTGTGCCCGTCGATGCTGGCGGAGGAACTGCGCATGCTGCAGCGCGATACGGATATCTGGATTACGCACCTGAAACCCGGCGAGATCGAACTCACGATGCAGGAGATCGATGAGTGCGTCGGGGAATTCAGCCCCCGCATGCTGCAAAACGGACAGGTCATCGAGTTCTAGCGCGATGATCGCGCCCACGGAATCCGGCCCCGGCATCGACCTCGACCGGCTGGCGCGGCTGGCGCCGCTCGCAGCGTTGACGCCTGGCCGGCTCGCTGAACTGGCGTCAGCGATGTACCTGGCGCGTGCCGCGAGGGGCGACGACCCGATTGCCGCCCTTGCCGGAAAGGACCGGACGCTGTTCCTGCTGCGCGGCGAGATCCTGTTGTACTTCGCGGGCGGCGGCTCGGTCGTCGTGGTCGGCGGCAGCGGCGATGGTCTGCACCCGCTCAATCGGGGCCAGACGACCGTGGTGCGCTCGAAGGCGATCACGGATCTCGAACTGCTGCAGATCGACGACGACGCCGTTGACATCGCAATCACTTGGAACGAAGCCGTGGCCGGCGGTGGCGCGGGACGCGCGATCGGCGAAGCCGCTCGCGGCGAGCCACAGGCCGGCGCGGGCGCGTTCTCGCTCGCCAACCTGCGCCATGGCGTGTTCGCGCGCCTGCCGGCCGCTCACATCGAGGAGCTGTTGCGCCGGTTCGAGCGCGTGACGATGCGCGGCGGCGAGGCCGTGGTGCGGGAAGGCGAGGAAGGCGACTGGTTCTACGCCATCGAATCGGGCAAGTGCCGGGTCGAGCGGGTCGTCGGCGGCGTGAAAATGGAAGTCGCCGAGCTGAGGAGCGGCGACGCGTTCGGCGAGGAAGCGCTCGTCTCGGAAGCGAAGCGCAATGCGACCGTCACGATGCTCGCGGACGGAGAACTGCTGCGCCTGGCAAAGCGGGACTTCATGGAACTGCTCGCCGAGCCGCTGTTGCACCGCCTGAGCTGGCCCGAGGCGCGCGCGAAGGTCGAGCGCGGCGCGCTGTGGCTCGATGTGCGCTATCCGTCGGAGTATCAGCACGATCGCCTGCCCGGCGCGATCAACGTTCCGCTCGGGGAAGTCCGCAACAGCTTCACCGTGCTCGATCCGGACGCAGAGTATGTGGTGTACTGCCAGACCGGGCGTCGCAGTTCGGCGGCGACATTCCTGTTCGCCCAACGCGGATTCAAGGTCTGGCTGCTCGATGGCGGGCTGCGAGGCGCGCAGAGCGGTTCGGCGGGCTGACGCTGAATTGGCGCGGTTGAATCTTCGACCGCCGGAGTCTAGGATAAACTCTCAAAGCCCCAGCGCGGCAACGGGGCCGGAGGTACGTAATGAGCGCAGTGCTGAGCCAGCAATCCGTCACGCAACCCGACGTCAACGCGAGGCTGGCGTCGCAGAAGCAGTTGCAGGCGGTGACGAACAAGATTCACGCCACCAGCAACATCGACGAAATCATGCTCGAGCTGAGCGCGGAAATCTGCGCGCTCTTCAACGCCGACCGGCTCACGATCTACTCGCTTTCCGAAGACAAGCAGTCGATCATCTCCAAATTGAAGACCGGGCTCAACTCGTTCAAGGACCTGAAGCTTCCGGTCGCGGAGCATTCGATCGCCGGCTACGTCGCGCTGTCGCGCAAGCTGGTGAACATCCGCGACGTTTACGACGAAACTGAATTGAAGGCGATCAATCCCAACCTGCGCTTTCTGCAGGAGGTGGACAAGCGCACCGGGTACCGCACCAAGCAGTTGCTGGTCGCGCCCATCATCGATCCGCAGTCTCAGGAACTGGGCGGCGTGATCCAGCTCATCAACAACCGGGCCGGAATGCCCTTCAGCCACCTCACGGAAGAAGGGGTCGCCGAGCTTTCGCAGACGCTCGCGATCGCCTTCAAGCAGCGCCAGCGCCCGCAGGCGGTTCGAACCAAGTACGCGTTTCTCATTTCCGACGGCGTTCTGTCGGCCGGGGAGTACGAACTGGCGGCGCGGCAGGCGCGCAAGAAGGCGCTCGACATCGAGCAGGTGCTGATCGAGGAGTTCCAGGTTCGGATTCCCGCGCTTGGCCAGGCGCTGTCGAAGTTCTTCGGCGTGCCCTACGAGCCGTTCAAGGCCGAACGCATCAAGCCGCTCGACCTGCTGAAGAACCTGAAGCGCGAATACGTCGAGCAGAACCAGTGGCTGCCGATCGACGACACCAAGGAGGGGCTCGTCGTGCTGTGCCTCGATCCGGAGCGCATTCGCAGCTCGCGCATCTCGGCCAACGTGTTTCCCAAGGCGAAGATCGTCTACCGCGTCACGACCCAGAAGGAATTCAAGGAGATCGTCAACCAGTTCTACGGCATGGAGTCGATGGACTCCGGGGACATCGGCGACATTCTCTCCGGGATGGACGACGAGACCTACGAGGGCGGCGACCTCGCGTCGTCCGACGACGTCTCGGCGGCCGCCGACAACGAACTCGTCAAACTGGTCAACAAGGTGATCATCGACGCCTACAACCAGGGCGCCACCGACATCCACATCGAGCCCTACCCGGGCAAAGCGAAGACCGAGATCCGGTTCCGCAAGGACGGAGCGCTGGGGCCGTACATCGAGGTGCCGCCCAGCTATCGCAACGCGATCGTCGCCCGCATCAAGATCATGTGCGACCTGGACATCTCGGAAAAGCGCAAGCCCCAGGACGGCAAGATCAAGTTCAGGAAGTACGGTCCGCTGGACATCGAGTTGCGCGTCGCCACGATTCCGACCCAGGGTGGCGTCGAGGACGTCGTGATGCGTGTGCTCGCGGCGGGCGAGCCGATTCCGCTCGACAAACTGGGCCTCACCAAGCTGACCGAGGAGCGGCTGAAGAAGACGGTGGAAAAGCCCTACGGGCTGTTCTTCGTCTGCGGGCCCACTGGCTCTGGCAAGACCACGACGCTGCACTCGGTGCTCAAGTACCTCAACACGCCCGACACGAAAATCTGGACGGCGGAGGACCCGGTCGAGATCACGCAGAAGGGACTCCGGCAAGTACAGGTGAACAAGAAAGCGGGCCTCGATTTCGCCGCGGTGATGCGGGCATTCCTGCGGGCGGACCCGGACATCATCATGGTCGGGGAGATGCGCGACAAGGAAACGACCGGCACGGGCATCGAAGCTTCGCTCACGGGGCACCTGGTGTTCGCGACCCTGCACACCAATTCGGCGACGGAATCGATCATCCGGCTGCTCGACATGGGCATGGATCCGTTCAACTTCGCCGACGCGCTGCTCGGAATCCTCGCGCAGCGCCTCGCCAAGCGGCTGTGTTCCTGCAAGCAGCCCTACACGCCGGACCCGGCGGAGATCAAGGCGTTGCTGAGCGAATACTGCGAGGAGTTGCAGAACACCGAGACCTTCAAGGCCGACCCGAAGGCGGCGATGGAAAACGTCTACAACGACTGGGTCAAGAATTACGGCAACGATCGCGGCCAGCTGACGTTGTACAAGCCCGTAGGCTGCGACAAGTGCAACGCCGGCTTCAAGGGCCGCCTCGGCTTGCACGAAATGCTCGTGGCGACCGACGCGCTGAAGAAGTTGATCCAGGAGCACGCCCGCGTGGCGCAGATTCTCGCGGTGGCGCTGGAGGAGGGGATGCACACGCTGAAGCAGGACGGCATCGAAAAGGTGCTGATGGGAGTCACGCACATGAAGGAAGTACGCGCGGTGTGCATCAAGTAGGCGCGCGCCTCATGTCATGAGCACCCAGGTCGAGCGCGTTCTGAGTGCGGCCGCAACGGGGCCGGGGGGCGACGAGAACGACCTGGTCCATCGCCTCGAGCAGCTCAATTCGATCGGCGCGTCGCTTTCGGCCGAACGGGACATCAACCGTCTGCTCGAATCGATCCTCACCGCCGCCAAGGTGGTGACGCGTGCCGATGGCGGCACGCTGTACCGCGTGACGGACGAAGGCACGCTGCGCTTCGAAATCGTGCGCACGACGAGCCTGCAGTACTACCTCGGGGGGACCAGCGGCAACCCGGTTCCTTTCTATCCGATCCAGCTGCGCGACGCACAGGGGCGCCCGAACCACGGCATGGTCGCGGCGTATGCCGCGCTCACCGGCAAGACGGTCAACGTCGGCGACGCCTACTCGGAGCAGGGGTTCGACTTCTCGGGCACGCGCAATTTCGACAAGAAGACCGGCTACCGCTCGCAGTCGTTCCTGACCGTGCCGATGAAAAACCACGAGAACGAGATCATCGGCGTGCTGCAGCTGATCAACGCCGAAGGCGCCCGGCCGGGAGAGATCGGCACGTTCTCGGCATCGGACCAGAGG
>MERB01000024.1:54637-72103 GCA_001770475.1 Betaproteobacteria bacterium RIFCSPLOWO2_02_FULL_66_14
AACCAGCTCGAAGCGCTGTTCGAGTCCCTGATCAAGCTGATCAACACCGCGATCGACGAGAAATCGCCCTATACCGGCGGACACTGCGAGCGCGTGCCGACGCTCACGATGATGCTCGCGGAGGCCGCCAACGAAACCGGCGAAGGGCCGCTCGCCGACTTCGCCATGTCCGATCGCGACCGCTACGAGCTGAAGATCGCTGGCCTGCTGCACGATTGCGGCAAGATCACGACGCCCGTGCACGTCGTCGACAAGGCGACCAAGCTCCAGACGATCTACGACCGGATCCACGTGCTCGACACCCGCTTCGAGGTGCTGAAGCGCGACGCGGAGGTGGCGGCGCTTCGCGAACAGGCGGTGCTCGCCGCGCGCGGCGCACCGCGCGCGCAGCAGGATGCCGTCGAAGCGAGGTTACGCGAGCGGCTGTCGCAACTCGACGACGATCGGAGATTCCTCCGAACGTGCAATGTCGGCGGCGAGGCGATGCGCGACGAGGACATCGAGCGCGTGCGGCGGATCGCGCAATGCCGCTGGACCGACGTTGCCGGCAACGACTCGCCGTTCCTGAGCGAGGAGGAAGTCGGAAACCTCACCATCCGCGCCGGCACCCTGACGCAGGAAGAACGCAAGATCATCAACTACCACATCGTGTCGACGATCAACATGCTCGAGGCGCTGCCCTGGCCCAAGCACCTGCTCCACGTCCCGGAATACGCGGGCGGCCACCACGAGCGCATGGACGGCAAGGGCTATCCCAAGGGCCTCACCCGCGAGCAGATGTCGGTGCAGGCGCGGATCATGGGAATTGCGGACATCTTCGAGGCGCTCACGGCCAAGGACCGCCCGTACAAGAAGGGCAAGACGCTCACCGAGTCGCTGCAGATCCTGGGCAGGTTCAAGCTCAACGGGCACGTCGACCCGGACCTCTTCGATGTGTTCGTGCGCAGGAAGGTGTATTTGCGCTACGCGGAGATGTACCTCGACCCGGAGCAGATCGACGAAGTGGATCACTCGAAGATTCCGGGGTTTGCGCCCTAAACCGTCTTCATGGCGCGCCGCACCGGCGGAGCGCCGCTTATGGCCCGCATGCTGCGAACCCTGATCGAGCGACTCGCACGTCATCGCTCCGCGTCACGCCCCGCCGGGCCGCCCACCGGAACTGCGCAGGCTGCAGCGGACCGTCTCATCGCACTCGGCAATCAGGCCGAGGATGGTGGGCGTCCTGCCGATGCCTGCGTGCACTATAGGGCGGCGGTGGCGGCGGCGCCGCAGTACGCCAAGGCCCATCTCAATCTCGGCATCGGGTTGTCGGCATCAGGCGATCGGAAGGGCGCAGTGGCCGCGTTGCAGGCGGCGCTGGTCATCGAGCCCGGCAACCCGTACGCGCACTACAACCTGGGACGTGTGCTCATGACCGGTGGGTCTCTGCACGACGCCGAGCACCATTTGCGCGCCGCGCTTCAGCACAAGCCTGATTTTGCGGAGGCGCTCGTGATTCTTGCGGCGGTGCTGGAGGCGAACGGCGCCGCCGCTGAGGCGGCCGAGGCGCTGGAGCGCGCGCTCGTGTACCAACCCGGCAATTTCGGAGCCTTGTACCGATACGGCACGCTGCTGATCGCAAGGGGGCGGCTGGTCGAGGCCGAAGATGCGCTGCGGCGCGCATGCACTGCGGATCCGGCGAGCGTCGACGCCAACCTGCAGCTCGCGACGCTGCTGAAGGGACGGAACGCGCTGCCGGAGGCCGAGCGGCATCTGCGCCGCGTTCTCGAACTGATGCCGGAGCACGACGAAGCGCGCGCGACGCTGTTCCATGTTCTGCAGACTCAGGGGAATCTGCCTGCCGCGCTCGCGGAGATCGAGACGCTGCTTCTGCAGCAGCCCGACCGCGTCGATGCGCTGTACAACTACGGCCTGCTGCTCAAGAACCTGCGGCGACTGGGCGACGCGGAGGCCGCATTCGAACGCGTCATCGCGATCGATGGCGGTTTCGTCCTGGGCCACAAGATGCTGGCGAGCGTGCTGCTCAGCCAGACACGTATCGACGAGGCACTCGAAGTCTACGCAGCCGCCCGAGCGCGAAATCCGCAGAACCTTGAGTTGCAGTCCGCGGAACTGTTCGCGCTCAATTTCAGCGAACGGATCACGGACCAGGTGCTGTTCGAAAGACACCGGCACTTCGGCGAGTGCATTGAGGCCGCCTACCCTGCACGTTCTCTGTCTTTCGCCAATTCACCGGATCCGGACCGGCGCCTGAGAATCGGCTATGTTTCGGGCGATTTCTGCTTTCACGTCGTCGCGCTGTTCATGCTGCCGCTCCTCGAGCGGCACGACCGGAGCGCATTCGAAATTCACTGCTACTCGGTCGGCGACCGGTACGACGAGTACTCGCGGAAACTGTCGGCGCGTGCCGACGTCTGGCACGACGCCAGTTCACTTTCCGAAAAACAACTCGCGGAACTCGTCGAAAGCGATGGGATCGACATCCTGGTGGATCTTTCCGGGCATTCGGGGATTTCGCAACTCGAGCTGTTTGCGCGCCAACCGGCACCTGTTCAGGCGGCCTGGCTGGGATACCTGAACACCACCGGGCTGACCAGAATCCAGTACCGGATCTGCGACCGCTACAGCGACCCACCGGGAACCGCCGAGCAGATCCACACCGAACGCCTCGTTCGGTTGCCATACAGCCAGTGGTGTTACCGGCCGTTCATCAATGTGGCTCCAGCGGATGGGTCGCCTTGCAACCGAAACGGGTTCGTGACCTATGGATCTTTCGCGCAGCCCGCAAAACTTTCTCCAGGAGTTCGCCGATTGTGGAGCGAAATCCTCTCGCGAGTGCCGGAATCTCGCTTGGTGGTTTCGGGGGTTTCTGATGGGATGGCGCGCGAAACGCTGAGCAGGGATTTTGCGAATGCTGGCATCGAATCGCCGCGCATCGCGATACTGCCGTATCGAGCACTGGACGATTACTTTGCGTCCTTTCGGGACGTCGATATTGCGCTCGACACGTTTCCCTACAGCGGCGGTACGACGACCTGCGATACGCTTTGGATGGGCGTACCGGTCGTGACGCTCCCCGGGGCGCGGTCGCCATCAAGGAGTGCGGCGAGCGTGCTTAGCGCCGTCGGTCTGGGCGATTGGATTGCGGCGACGCCCGAGGATTATGTTCGCATGGCGGTCGAGCGCGCGGGCGACCGCGACGGGCTGGCGCGGCTGCGCGGGTCGCTTCGCGTACGCATGCGCGAATCGCCACTCATGGACGAGCCTGGATTCGCGCGCGATTTGGAGCATGCCTATCGTGAAATGTGGATTCGCTGGTGCCGAACCGATGGTCCGCGCGGGGAAAACGGCACGACTTCGACCGGATTGCATTCGCACCCTGAAGATCAGGCCGCGGCGTACGCGGCGCGCTATGAGCACCTGCATCGAGCGGGGCGATTCACGGAGGCGCTTTCCGCGCTCGAGGCCGCGCTCGAGCGGCAACCGGATTGGGCCGACGCGCGGTATAACTATGGCGTCAGCCTGCTTGCTGCCGGGCGGCTGGACGAATCGGAGGCTGCCTTAAGACGCGTGCTTGCGCTCGATCCGAAATACGCGCCTGCGTACCGGATGCTCGGAAACATTCTGCACCGGCTGTCGCGCATCGATGGGTTGATCGAACTCTGTCGAACTGGAAGGAAACATCTGCCAGAGCGGTTCGATCTCGAATCGTTCGAGCTCCTCGCTTTGAATTTCTCGGAGTCGATTTCGGCGCACGACCTGTTCGACCGGCACCGGGCGTTTGGCGAACGACTGGAACGCGTGGTTTCGCCAATCGCGGAATCGTACGCAAACGGCAAGGATGTCGAGCGCCGCCTTCGCGTCGCGTTTGTTTCGGGCGAGTTCAGCTGTCACCCGGTGACGCTGTTCATGCTTCCATTGCTCGAGCACCACGATCGAGCGAAGATCGAGATCTTCTGCTATTCGTCCGGAGACACCGAGGATGAATACACTCGAAATGTACGCCGGTACGCCGATGGCTGGCGCGACGCGCGAGCGCTCACCGACCGCGAACTGGCCGAAGTGATTCAGAGTGATGGAGTCGACATTGCAGTGGACCTGTCGGGACACTCCGGGATTTCGCGGCTAGCCACGTTCGCGCATCGGCCGGCGCCAGTACAGATGGCGTGGCTTGGATACCTCAATACGACTGGCCTGACGCGAATCCAGTACCGCGTTTGTGACCGGCACAGTGATCCGCCCGGGGTGGCAGACGGATTGCACACCGAACGTCTGCTGCGGCTGCCGAGCAGTCAATGGTGTTACCGCCCGTTCTTGGCAGTCGCGCCAGTACCCTTTCTTCCGAGCGAACGCAGTGGGTGCATCACTTTCGGTTCGTTCAACCAGGCAGCGAAGGTATCGGCGCCCGTTCGCCGCGCATGGGCCGAGATCCTGGCGCGCCTGCCATCTGCCAAGCTCGCGGTGTTTGGCATTTCCGAGGGGAGGGCCAGCGACGAGTTGCTGCGGGACCTGTCCGGATATGGAATCGATGCAACGCGGATTACGCTAACGCCGCACCTGCCGCTCAATGATTACTACCGCGCCATCGGGTCGGTCGATATTGCACTTGACACGTTTCCCTACAGCGGCGGAACGACGACCTGCGATACTCTGTGGATGGGCGTGCCGGTCCTGACGTTGCCTGGTGAACGACCGCCCTCGCGCAGTGCCGCGAGCGTTCTTCGCACATTGGGTCTGAACGACTGGGTTGCGGCGACGCACGAAGAATACGTTCGCCTGGCGGTCGAGCGCGCGGGCGACCGCGAGGGGCTGGCGCACCTTCGCGGGTCGCTTCGCGCGCGAATGCGAGCATCGCCGCTCATGGACGAGCCAGGATTCGCGCGCGATTTTGAAAGACTCCTGAGAGGGGCGTGGCACGACTGGTGTCGTGGCGCAGCGAACTGACGCGGTATTTCCGACGCACACCGGCGGGCGGATGCAGCGCAGCAGGCGTCCTCCTTCATCGCGCGTCGTTGCCGGCGCACCATCGTCGCCACATGCCCCGATAGGCTTCTTCGAGGTCGCGCGTAAATCGCTCTTCGTCCATCAGGGGGGAGCTACGCAAGCGCTGGCGCAGCGAGCCGCGCAGGCTGGCGATCGTCGCCGGATCGCGAGCGCGCTCGACCGCGACGTCGACGTACTCCTGTGGCGACGGCGCGATCCATTCGATCAGGCCGAGCAGCGAGACGATGCTCGCCGCGCTTCTCGATACTGGCGTGCTGCCGGTCGCGGTGACGACGGGAACGCCCATCCACAAGGCATCGAACGTCGTCGTGCCCCCGCCGTAAGGCAGCGTATCGAGCGCGATGTCGACTGAGTTGTACCACCGCGCGTATTCGTCGAGGGGCAGGTTTGGGAGAATGGTTAGCCTTGCCGGCGTGATTCCGGTCGAAGTCAGCGCCGACTGCAGCGCGGCGCGCTTGGCCGCGGAGGAAATGCCGACGATGACAAGCCGCGCGTCGGGCAGGCGGCGCAGGATTTCGGCCCAGCGCAAGCACATGTCGCCGGAAATCTTCGCCGCGTGGTTGAAGGAGCCGAAAGTCACAAATCCGCGCGCAACGCAGGGCGGCGTAGTTGCGGCTTCGATTTCCAGGTACGGGCGGTAGCACCACTGGCTGTGCGGCAGGCGAACCAGCGCTTCCGTGTGCAGCGGGTCCGAGACGCCGGGCGGATCGGTTCGCGCGTCGCAGATGCGGTATTGAATCTGCGTCAGCCCCGTCGTGTTCAGATAGCCGAGCCAGGCGACCTGTACCGGGGCAGGGCGGTGCGCAAACATCGCCAGGCGGAACATTCCCGTGTGGCCAGACAGGTCGACGAGGATGTCGATGGCGTCGCGGTGAATCCGATCGGCCAGCTGGGCATCCGTTGGCAGCCACGATTCCACCCACGCGTCGGCCAGGGCACGCACGCGTTCGGTCACCGGATCGACATCGCTCGAGGTCGCATAGCAGAAAACCTCGTATCCGGACCGGTTGCCGTGCTGTAGAGGCACGAGCAGGAACTGGGCAACCGGATGGTACCGAAAATCGCCCGAAACGTAGCCGATTCGAAGTTTCCGATCGGGATGCGGCTCGCCAGCAAAGCTGGAAAAGCGCATCGGGAATGCGCGTTCCAGTCGCGATCCGTACTCTCGGTGCCGCGCGAAAATCTGCGCGCCGCTCAACGATTCGTCCTTGTTGAGCGCGTACAACTCTCTCGAGCCGAGATCGAATCGCTGGGGCGCAAGTTCGAGCGCCCGGCGAAGCGGGTAGAGCGACTCCTGCATCAGTCCCTGTTCACGCAGAACTGCGCTCAGGGCATCGAGCGCGTCGACCTGTCCCGGTTGGAGTTCCAGCGACCGCTGCAGCGCGGCGGCAGCCTCGTCGCCACGCCTCAGTTTTCGCAGCGCGAGGCCGTAGTTGAACAGGGTTCCTGCCGAATCGGGCTGCAGACGAAGGGCGGTTTCGAGGGCGCCTGCCGCCTCGGGCGTCCTTCGCTGTGCATCGAGAACGTTTGATAGCGTGACGAGCGCTTCGACGAATTCGGGCTTCGACCGAAGTGCGGCCAATAACAGTCGTTCCGCGCGCATGTGCTCGCCACGGAGGTAAAGCAGGCTGGCGAGGTTGTAGTTCGCATAGGGGTCGAGCGGATCGATAGCAAGAGCCTGCTCGTACGCGGCAGTGGCGCCGGCCGAATCACCCGAAGCCGCGAGGGCAATGCCGAGATTGACGTAAGCGGATACGTGATTCGGCGCGAACCATGTGGCCCTGCGGTAGCACTCGCGGGCGGCGGCGAGATTTCCGGCATCCTCGGCACGCCGGCCGTCGGCGATCAGCTTCAGCGCACGGTCGCGCCGTCTTGCGCGGAACGCGCCCGATATGCGCGCAAGCAGAGCGCTCAACACAGACTTCCGATCGCCGCAGGCGCGGCCATCCGGCCGGACATCAGGCCGTGGCTTCCAACAGCAGTTTCTCCAACGCGCGGATCGGCGCGAGATCACAATACAAGGTACTGCGATGCTCGGCGATATGGCGCCGCAGATTCTGACTGAACGGCTTGTCCTGGACCAGTCGCACGGCGAGATCGACATATCCCTCGCGGTCCTGCGCAATGAGTTCACGGGCCCCCAGGCGTCGCAGGATTCCGGAGGCAAATCGGCCGCGCATGAAGTGACCCTCGAGGGTGACGATCGGCAATCCGCATTCAATCGCCTGCATCGCGGTGTTGAATCCCGAGAATCCGATCGTATCGAGGCAGGCGTCAGCGTGGCGCAAAAGCCCGTGAAACTCGGCCGGATCCAACCAGGGCAGAAATCGAAGCTGCCGCATGGGATCGACGCCCGAATCCCGGAACGCGGCTTCCAGACGGCGCTGCAGGCGCTGCGACAGCTCCGCCTGCCGATATGTGAAGAACGCGAGCTGGCATTTCGGGAGGCGCATTGCAATGCGCACGAGCAACTCGTCGTCTCCCGGCGCGTACTTGAATGGAGTTCCCGGGCAGATAAGCAGGGGCCGGTCAGGACTCAGGTTCCAGCGGCCCAAGCTCGGGGCCGCGGGCTTGAGGCCCGAGGGCTCCGTAAAGCAACCCAGGCCCGGCAGTGAAACCAGGCGTTCGGTGTAATGTTCCTGCGCGTTCCGCGGTTCGAAATCCTCAGCCGAAAGGTAGTAGTCGATCGTGGGAAGCCCGGTGGTTTCCGGGTGTCCCCAAGCGGCGATCTGGACGGGCGCAAGGCGCAGCGCGGCAAGCCGCAGGGTCATCGGGTCCATGCCGATTTCCGGATAGATCACGACGTGCGGTTCCTCGTTTGCAATCGCTTCGACCCACTCCGCCAGGGATTTCGTTCCTTGCTCGAAATTCGCGGCGTGCGCCTGCGCCACGCGGGTTTCTGAATCCTGATCCGGGCCAAGGCAGAACGCACTCAGCACGAATTGTTTGTAGTCGACGTTTCGGAACCATCCCTTGACGATCGCGTTCCAAACCGAGTGCTGCCTGAAATATCGCGATACGACGGCGACACGAACCGGTTCACCGGCATTTCGTCTGGCAGCAAGACGTGACGGCCGCCGTTTGGCCCACTCCGCCATGATCCGGGAGCAGAGCGCCCCGTACCTCTGCAGCAACTCGCGATTGGACGTCCCGTGATAGGCGAGCCGGAATGGCGGAATGCTGCCGACCGCTCGAGCGCCTGCTTCACCGCGTCCTCCATCGAACCAGCGATCCAGCAGGTCCAGCTCCCGCGAAAACGCTGCTCTGCCGCGTTCGGCGTCGTCGGCAGGCCCGCAGACGGCCAGCAGCTGCGACATGGCGAAGCCCCAGCGCGCCTCGGCGTATTCTGGGTTCAGCACCAGCGCCTGCTCGAAACACTGCAGCGCGGATTCGCGGCTATCCTCGTTGGCATGGAGATATCCAAGGGCGTATCGCGCATCGGCTGAGCGCGGATCCAGCGCGACCGCCTGCTGGAAGCACGCCATGGCGCGCGCAAATTCTCCGATCGACTGAAACGCGAGCCCGAGATTGAAGTGCACTTCCGACATCCCTGGTCGCAGTCGGATGGCGTCCTCGTAGCAAGCGATGGCGTCGACAGGAAAACCGCGTTCCTTCAATGCGGTACCCAAATTGCAGGACGCCTCCGCGAACGCGGGGCGCAACTTGAGCGCACGCCGGTAGCACTCGATCGCCTCCTCGAGGCGACCCTGGCCGGCAAGGTTGTTGCCGCGCACGAAATGCGATTCGGCGTCTCCCGTTGTGAGCGACGAATCGGCCGCGACATTCGATGATGCAGCCTGCGTCTCACTGGAATCCGGCGCCTTGGACAAGGGAAATCTCTTCGACAGCCAGTGAAACATGCCGTGGTGCGTCAGTCTCGCGCCACGCTCACGAGGCGCATCCCGGCGAACATCGGAAACGGCGTACGCGTGGTCACGGTCGGCAGCGCCATTGTGAGTGCTGCAATAGAATAACGGATTCTGGCATTACACCACACGATGCCGACCATCGCCGTCGCCATTCCCTGCCGCAACGAAGCACCGACGATACGCGCGGTGATCGAGGCGTTTCGCCGCAGCCTGCCAGAGTCGTCGATCCATGTGCTGGACAACGGCAGTTCTGACGATACCGCGGCGATTGCGCGCCAATGCGGTGCCATGGTGCATCCGGTGCCGTCGCCCGGAAAGGGCGAGACGGTCCGCGTGATGTTCCGCGAAATCGACGCCGATGTGCTGATCATGGTGGACGGCGACCTGACCTATCCGCCGGACCGGGCGCGCGACTTGATCGCGCCGCTCGTCGACGGAAGGGCCGAAATGGTGGTCGCGACGCGGCTCCTGCAGCACGAGGTCGCGAGTTTCCGGCCGGGGCACCGGTTCGGCAACAAACTCGTGATCCGCGCCATAAACGCATTGTTCGGCGCCCGGCTCACGGACGCGCTGTCGGGGTATCGCGCCTTCAGCCGGCGATTCGTTAAGACCATGCCGGTCCTGAGCCGTGGTTTTGAAATCGAAATCGAGATCACACTGCACGCACTGAATCACTTCATCCCGATCGTCGAGGTTCCGGTCGCGTATGGCACGCGGCCGCAGGGCAGCGAATCCAAGCTGCGTACGATCAGGGACGGGACTCGGGTCCTGGCGACCATCCTGCGGTTGTTCAAGGATTACCGGCCGTTGCAGTTCTTTGGCCTAATCGGAATTGTTCTCGTTGCCGCCAGCGCCATTGTCGGAGTTGCGGTGGTGCGGGAATTCATGGAACTGGGTCACGTCGTCGGCGTCGCGCGCGCCGTGCTGGCGGTGAGTGCAGGTCTGGTCGGGGTCGTCGCACTTGCAACTGGTCTGATCCTCGAGACGATGAACCGACGCGCGCGAGAATTCTACGTCCTGCTCGCGGATCAGATCATCGCCCCGTCGTCTTCGCGGCGCGATTCGATCGGACCCCCGACTTGATCGCGCCGGGACGCGAACCGGGCCGGTACGTTTCGTATGGCTGGCTGGGTGTGGCGCTTGTCGCCACCTTCGCTTCGATTCTGCGGGCGATCGCCGATGGTCAGGATCTGAATTTCGACCTGGTCACTTATCACTACTACCTCGGGCACACCGCGTTCGTCGACCGCACGGCGCTCGACTTCCTGCCGGCAAGTTTTCAGGGATACCAATCACCGCTCCCTTATGCGCTGCTAGTTTGGCTCGACAGCCATGGCGTTCCACCGGTGCTCAATGCCGCGATCCATGCGTCAATTCATGCGCTCAACCTCGTCTTGCTGCTGTTTCTGAGCCGGCTCCTCCTGGGCCCCGCCGTCAGCGCTCGCGATCGGGTGGTGCTGATGGCGATCTGGCTGCTCGGTGCGATCGCGCCCGTCTACTGGCAGCTCGTTGGTACGTCGTTTGCGGATCTTTCAACCAGCGTGCTGATCCTGGGCGGACTCTGGCTGATTGCGGTAAGTCTCGAGAATCGTGAGGCGCGGTCTCCGTGGATTCCGATGCTGATGGCCGGCGCGTGGCTCGCAGGTGTTGCGACGGGAATGCGATTTCACAATGCGATCTACGTCGCGGCGCTTGCTTTTGCGATCGGCGTTTCGCGTTTCGAGCGCCGCGAAAGTCGGTTGGGCGCACTCGGTGCGTATTGCGCTGCGGCGGCCGCAGGCTGGTTCATGTCCTTTGCACCCTGGGGATGGCGCAATTTCCGCGAATTCGCGAACCCGGTATTCCCGTTGTTCAACGGTATCTTTCGATCGCCGGACTTTCCCTCGGATAACCTGCCACTGACAGGATTTGTTCCGGACGGTCTTGAGCGCTTGCTCACGCTGCCGTTTCGCATGGCTGGATTTGCAGACTGGGTCTATGTGGAAAGGCGACTGCCCGACGTGCGTCCGGCTCTGCTGGTGGCCACGGCACTCGCCCTGGCGATTGCGCTTGCGTACCGGCGCATTACCCGGCGTCCCCCATCCGCGGCTGTACAAGGTCCCGCGCGGAAGTTCATCGTGACCTTCTTTGGCGTTGGCGTCATCCTTTGGCTTGCCACCTCCTGCAACGGTCGGTATGGGGTCTCGCTGTTCCTGCTTGGAGGGCCGATCTGCGGCGCGCTGCTCCTTCGCCTGCTTCCGGTGCGGCATGTCGCTCTCATCGCTGCCGCGGTTGTAGCTTGGCAAGTTGCGCTGCAGCAGGCGTCCTTTGCTCTGCCGCGGTGGACCTCGGGTTCGTGGACGTCGAGTTATTTCGACTGGGACGCGCCGGAGTGGATAGCGCAAGAGCCGGTGGTCTTCCTCACGTTTGGCTATCAGACGGCATCGGCTCTCGTGCCGCGAACGCACCCTGACTCCAATCACGTGAATCTGGTCGGCCAGTATTCGATTCAGCCCGACGGACCGGGCAGCAAGCGTGCGAGGCGGTTGATGGATGTGCCAAATCGACGCATTTACGGAGTATTCGACTTCTACTTCACACAGCAGAGCGATCCGGCGGCTCACTCGATCAAACGCTACTTCGGAGAGCACCTAAGTCTGTGGGGCCTGGAGTTCACTGCGACACCCTGCACGCTGATACCACTGAAAGTTCCGGCCACCGAGTGGGCCTGGATCGATCGTCTTCTCTCGCGTGGCTACCGCGGCAACGCGCCCGAGTACATCGTGTGTGAGTTGCGGGCCTCGTCCGCCAGTGAGCAGGCCGCGGCCCTAAAGGTGCTGCGCGATTTCAGGGCGCGACTGGTGCCGCTTGCCGCCGCATGCCCTAAGTATCTGGGCGCGCCGCTTGCCCTCGTGCGCCACCCCGGGCAATGGATCGGGACGAATTTCGCATCGCTCGAATTCCGCATCGAGTTTTACGATGGTGGCGCAGTCGTGCTGCAACAGATGCGGCCACCGTATGCCACCGTCATACTGACGACCGCAAGTGAATCCGTGGCGCTGCCCCGGGTGGACGATTGCCTCGAGTGGCCCACAAGACTCGAGGTCGCGGGGCGCGCTGGCTCGCCGTGAACCCGAATTGCGCCGCCGAAATCCAGGTCGGGCAGCCGCAGGAGTTAGCCACGGCATTCGCGCGCGGCCTGGTCGAGAAAGTCCTCCAAGGCACGAATCGGCGCCAAGTCGCGGTAAAGGGGGTTGCGCGCCGCGCGCATGCGACCACGAACGGCGGCGCGGTACCTCCCGTCCTCGATAAGCCGAACGGCCAGCGAGACGTAACTCTCTGCGGAATCGGTGACCAGATCCGAAAGCCCGGCGCGATGCAGGATCCCGCTCGCAAGCCGACCCCGCATGAATCGGCCCTGGAATGCGACGATCGGCAGTTCGCAGTCGAGCGCTTGCAGCGCGGTGTTGAACCCCGAGAAACCGATGGTATCGAGGTACGCGTCCGCGCGCTGCATCACGCCGTAGAACGCTGAACGCGTCTGCCATGGTAGGAAGCTGACGTGGCGCTCGAAATCCAGTCCAGCACGTTCGAAAACCGACAGCAGTCGGCGGCGCAATCGCTCCGAAAGACCCGGCGTCCAATGTTCGAAAAACAGGAAACGGCAGTTTCCAAGTTGCTGCGCGATTCCCGCAAATACGGGATCGCTGGCGGGCGCGTACTTGAATGGTGTTCCGGCGCAGACGAAAAGCGGCACGCCATCGTCTATCCCCAATCGCGACAGGTCGGGTGACTCGGGTTCGACGCGAACCGGTTCAAGGTATACGCCGAGGTGGGGCAGCGCGACCAGGCGCTCGGTGTAATGCGCCTCTGCACCTGGCGATTCGAGGTCCCGCGCAGAGAGAAAGAAATCGATCGTCGGCAGCCCGGTGGTTTCCGGATGTCCCCAGGCCGCGACCTGGACTGGGGCGAGCCGCAGGCTGGCCAGCTTCAAGGCCATAGGTTCCATTCCGATCTCGGGATAAATGAGCACATCCGGCCGCAGCTTTGCGATCGACGCGATCCACTGCTCGAGTTGTCTCGGGCCGCGTTCGAAGCTAGCCGTGTGCGTTTTCGCGTAGGCCGTTTCGGCGTCCTCGGAGCCGCCGAGATGAAAGGCGTGCATGGCAAAGCGCCGATGATCGATCTGGCCGATCCACCCCCGGAGAATCGCGGTCCAGACCGAGTGACTGCGGAAATGCTGCGAGACGACGCCGACTCTTAGCGATCCGGACACGTTGCGAACGGGCCGTTCTCGCCGCTGCGACGAATGCTCCATCAGGCGCACGCAAAGCGCGCCGTATCGTGCCAGCAGATCGCGATTGTTTTCATCGTGATAGGCGAGCGCAAACGGCTGCTGAACGCCAACCGCGTCGCGCCCCAAAATCGCGCGCTCCCCCTGGAACCAGGAATGGAGCGCGTCGAGTTCCCGCGCGAATTCGCCGCGGAATTTGCTCACATCGTCGCCCTCCGTCAGCACGCTCGGTATCGCCGACATGGCCAGCGACCAGCGCGCTTGCGCAAAACTCGGCAGGAGTGCGAGTGCCCGCTCGAAGCTCGATCGCGCCTCGTCCATTCGGTCGCCATCCAAATACGCGTGACCCAGCCCGTACCAGGCCTCGGCGAGATTCGGATTCAGCCTGATCGCCGCGCGAAAGGCGTCGATCGCCTCCGCCGCCCTATGCAATTCCCGGTACGCTACACCGCGGTTGTAATGCGCCACGGCGGAATCCGGACAGATGCGCAAGGCCTCGCCATACGCCGAGATTGCCTCGTGCAGGCGGTTCAGGTTCAGAAGCGACGTTCCGAGCTCGAGATGCGCTTCCGCGACCTCGGGATCGAGATCGATCGCGGCGCGGAGGGTTTCGGCCGCGGTGAGCGGTTCACCGAGTTCGTTGAGTGTAGCGCCGAGCGAGCGAAGCAGCGACGCTTCCTCCGGCGCCTGAGACAGCGCGGATCGAAACCAGGCGGCCGCTTCCTCAAACTCGCGGCACGCGACCAAGGCGTTCCCCAGCTGGATTTTGGCGTCAAGATATTCGGGCGCCAGCTCCAGCGCGCCCCGGTAGCAGGCTATTGCACGCTGCCGCTCGCCGCGCGCGCTGAGCACCTTGCCGAGATTCGTACGCGCCGGGACGTTGCGCTCGTTCAGTGCGAGCGCTCTCGAGATCAGCGCTTCGGCCTCGTCGAAGCGTCCACGCTGGAAGGAGACGAAACCCAGGAAGTGCAGCGCGTCGATGTTGCCCGGATCGTTCGCGAGCACCTCGCGATAACCCGTCGCGGCAGTCTCAAGCTGGTCATCCCGGTGAGCACGCATCGCGCGCTCCAGTAGGACTGAATCGTCCCGCAGATGCTGAGATGGACGCTGTTCGGCATCCGCCATCCCCCGTGATTCTGCGCCGGCAGGTGATTGGCCCGCGACCTTCCTCCCGAGAGCACGCATCCAGTCAAACACAATGCCCATCCCATACGGAAATCCAGGGGATGATATCCTCCAACGCTATCCGCCATGATTCTGAAATGGTTTCGCACGAAGGACGTCGACGATTTCGCCGATTCGTTGGTTGCGGACATGCTGCGGCGATTCCCGCCGGCAGGGGTCGAGGCGACCGAACGGAAGGCCAACGAGAAACTGCAGAAAACGCACCGCGCGATCTTCTCCCGCGTAGAGGCGTTCGCGAAGTCGACTGACTTGAATGTTTATCGGACGGCCCGCCTGGGAAACCGTGTAAAGTGGTCGCTTGCCGAGGCTGGATATCGCAAACCGTTCGTCGATGCCTTCACCCACGAACTCGTGGCGCTCAGCACGATCGCCGCAAAGGCGAAGCGCAAAAATGTTAATAAGTGACGATTTTTGTCAGCTTCCGCGGGCGTGGCGATGGCACCAACGACATAAGCGTTTGACTGTAGGATGTTTTTCCGTTGCATCGCGCTGGCATTGAAATTGCTAGACGTGGTAGTGTAGCGATGCTTGAAACCAACCTGATAAGGATATTTACATGACCCGTCGCCTCCAGCAGGGCTTTACGTTGATCGAACTGATGATCGTCGTTGCGATCATCGGCATCTTGGCCGCGGTCGCGCTTCCGGCGTACCAGGACTACACGATTCGGTCGAAATTATCCGAGGTGATTCTCGGTATGAGCGCCTGCCGAACCTCGATTACTGAGGTGTATCAGACTGGCGCGTCCGCGGTAACCGCGAACGCTTGGGGCTGTGAGCAGACGACTCAGGCTTCGAAATACGTTGCGTCAATTACTACGACTCAGGCAGGTATAGTGACTGCGACGGTGACTGGCATCAACACCGATGTCAACGGCAAGAAAGTGACGTTGACGCCGTTGAAAAACGGTACTACTCCTGCTGCCACGACGGACCTTGGCACTTCGCTGTTTGGCTGGCGATGCGGTAGCACTGTTGACGGTACCGACCTCAATCAAAAGTATCTCCCGGGATCCTGCCGCGGCTGATTGCGTTAGAAATCCTCACGCAGAAAAGGCACCCAAGGGTGCCTTTTCTTTTTTGCCGACTGCTGATCAAACCGCAGCACCTTAACAGTATTCCGATGCGCTGCTAGGCAAGATCCGAAGAGGGTCGCCAATTGGAAGGCGATCACTACGCGAACACGCAGCCGGGCGCAAGATCCCACGATCTTGCGCAGAGTTGGACGTGGGCAATTCCGAAGATGATCGTCATTCTGACGCTCCCAGACGAACTGCGCTCAGCCGCGCCCTGCGATTAAGCGATACCCTTTATGCAATGATCCGGAAGCCCTTCTGGTCCGCCAAAGGCGTGCCAATTCACATCGACGTCGCCGCGATTGCATTGCTCGCGTTTCTGACTGGTCTGCTGTACTTGCCGTTTCTTCACAACCCGCTGGTGTTTGATGACCACGTATTTTTCTTTGGAAACAAGTTTGCCTATTTTGCGACTCATCCGTTCGGGCTGCTACCTCGGGCGCCGGCGTACTTCTCCTTGGCGGCAGTGGAGGTCCTCTTCGGCCGGATTGAATTGCACCGGCTTCTCAGCCTGCTGCTTCACCTTGCTTGCGCTCTTGCGCTGTACGGCCTGACGCGAGAGTTACTGCTCGTCACTTCTCGGCGCGGCGGGCGAAGACTTGGGGAAGCCGAGTACCGCCGTGTGGTGGCCTGCTCACTGTTTGCGGCAGGGACGTTTGCGCTCCACCCCGCATCGGTGTACGCGGCCGGGTACCTGGTGCAACGCAGCATCGTACTGTCGACGTTGTTTGGATTGCTCTCGCTGTGGGTTCTCTTGCGCGCGATGCAGGACAATCGATCAGCCGGCACCATCGCTGCTGCGGTGCTCTTTTCGCTTGCCGTGCTGGCAAAGGAGCACAGCATCCTTCTGCCACTGGTGGCCCTTCCGCTCGCGTACCTTGCGACGGCAGACTCCAAGGCTCGGATCAAGCACGTTCTGCTGTATTGGGTCGCGTCCGCGCCTGCGGTCGCAATCGTGTTTCTGATGCTGCGGCAGATTCTCGGTCAGCCTTACGAGCCCCATGTCGATGCGATTTCCAGTCAGTCCTTTTCAGTTGACGGCGTCGAGGGCATATCGCTCACCTGGCCTTTCAGCGCGGCGACGCAACTGGGCCTGTTCTTCAGGTATGTTGCCTTGTGGATCTGGCCGGATACGCATCGCATGGCCATCGATCTCCGCATCGATCTAGCGGCGTCGTGGTCGCTTGCCTGGGGAGGTTTGAAGATCGCCGCTTTCGTGATCTGGGGGGCCATCGCGGCGATGATGCTGCGGCGAGGGGGGCGCGCGGCCGTCGCGGGTTTCGGACTGGTGTACGCGTGGATCCTGTTTCTGGTCGAACTGAGCGTGCTCCGCTTTCAGGAACCGTTCGTCATATACCGTAGCTATCTCTGGGCGCCGGGAATCGTCATCGCCGTGGCTGCAGCCGTCGACGCATTGGGTACCCGGGTTGCCCTGGGGGCGTTCGCGCTGGTGGTGCCGCTGATTTTCTATCAGGCGCATGACCGGCTTGGGACATTCTCAAGCGCGCTGCTGCTGTGGGAGGACGCGGCGGCGAGGCTGCCCGATGAGCCGGTTCCCTGGGGGTCGCGCGTCCTCTACAACCTTGGTCGCGAATATCTCTACACGGAACAGCCGGACAAAGCTCTGGCCGTTGCAGATCGATGCATGGCGATCTACCCTCGCGCACATCACTGTTTGTATGCCCGGGGCGCGATCCTTTATCAGATGGGGCGGTATGAGCAGGCGTTGACGAATTTCCGTGCCGCCGCCGTCGTCGAGCCGAAAAGCGGGATTACCCAGCATCGCATTGGTCTCGCCCTGGAAAAACTAGGTCGGACGGATGAGGCCAAGGAGCGCTATCGGAAGGCTGCCACGCTCGGCTATCGCGGCGGCCAGATGGAATTGGGGCGGTTAAGCAGTACGGCGTCGGTGGGCCAGGCCAAATCGCAAATGGGCGCCAAGCCCTGACCGACCCCGCCAGCGCTCAGGCGATCCCTGGGTCGTTCCCGACCCCGATCAACCGCGGCACGTTCAACTTCACCGGCGCGATCGTCTTCCTCGCTCGCAAGTAGCGCGCCAC
>MERB01000025.1:0-6247 GCA_001770475.1 Betaproteobacteria bacterium RIFCSPLOWO2_02_FULL_66_14
GGCGATGCCGCGCGCGCCTCGCGCCATCGTCGCAAGCGGATACACCGCGAAGGCGTGCTGCGAGTACACCGCGGAGGTGCCCGGTGCGAGGAAGGCGAGCGACACCAGTTCCAGCACGTCGTTGGAGCCATTGCCCAACACGATCTGCGTTTGCTCGACGCCGAAACGCCGCGCGAGCGCCTGCTTGAGTTCGAAGCCGCCGCCGTCGGGGTAGCGCGCGAGGTCGCGCAGCGACGCGTCGATCGCGGCGCGCGTCCGCGGTCCGATGCCGCGCGGATTTTCGTTCGACGCGAGCTTGACGATTTTCGCTTCGTCGAGACCCATCTCGCGCGCCAGCTCGGAGATCGGCTTTCCGGGCTGATACGGGGCGATCGAGCGTACGTAGGCGGGAGAGAGTTCCTGGAGGTCCATGATCAGTCCGTGGCAGCCGGATAGGAACCGAGGACCTTGAGCAGCGGCGCAAGCCGTTCCAGCTCGGCGAGCGCCGCGGCGACCGCTGCATCGGCGCGATGGCCCTCGAGGTCGACGAAGAAGTAGTACTCCCACTGCCCGACTCGCATCGGGCGCGATTCGATTCGCGTCATGCTGACCCCGTGTTTCGCGAGGGGCGTCAGCAGCGCGTGCATCGCGCCCGGCCGGTTGGGCGCCGACATGACGAGCGAGGTCGCGTCCCGGCCGGTCGGCTCCGGCGCGAGCGTGCCGAGCACGAGGAAGCGCGTGCGGTTGTTGGGTTCATCCTCGATGTTGGCGGCAACGAGCGCAAGACCATAGCGCTCGGCCGCGATTTCGGGGCCGATGGCACAGGCGCCGGCCTCGCCGGCCGCGAGCCGCGCCGCCTCCGCGTTGCTTGCCGCCGGCACGCGTTCGGCAAGCGGCAGCTGCGCTCCGAGCCAGGTGTGGCATTGCGCGAGCGACTGCGGATGCGAGTACACGCGGCGCAGGCCTTCGAGACCCGAGTCCCCGTCCGCCGCGCGCCGCAGCACGTTCTGGTGCACTCGCAGCGCGACCTCGCCGCAGATCCTGAGCGGCGTGCGGATCATCAGGTCGAGCGTTCGTCCCACCGCGCCTTCGCTCGAATTCTCCACCGGCACCACCGCGAACTGGCTGCCGCCCGATTCGGCGGCGCGGAACACCTCGTCGATCGACGCGCAGGGCTCGGTCTCGACCGCGTGGCCGAACTGCTTGCGGAGCGCCATTTCGCTGAAGGTCCCTTCCGGCCCGAGATAGGCGACGCGCAGCACCGCTTCCATGCCGCGGCAGGCGGAAATGATTTCGCGGAACACCGCGGCCGCGCGTTCCGCTGACAAAGGTCCCGGGTTGCGCTCGCCGACGCGCCTCAGGATTTCGCTTTCCCGCTCGGGACGATAGGCCGGAGCTCCCTGCTTCAGCGCGCCGATGCGCCGCGCGAGATCGGCCCGCCGATTGAGCAGCGCGAGCAGCTCGTCGTCGAGCGCGTCGATCTCGCGGCGCAGGGGCGCGATGTCGTCGCTCATGCAGCGCCGTCGTCGGACGCAGGGAGATACCGCACCGAGAGCACCCCCTCGATGCCGCGCAACTCATCGAGCGCATCGGCAGGCACGACGCTGTCCGCGTCGACCAGCGTGTAGGCCATGTCGCCGCGGGACTTGTTCAGCATGTTGTGGATGTTGATGCCGCGGTCGCCCAGGGATTGCGATATCCGCGCCAGCATGTTGGGGACGTTGCTGTTGGCGATCGCGAGGCGGAACGGCGACTCGCGGGCGATTTCCACGTCCGGAAAATTGACTGCGTTGCGAATCGTCCCGTCTTCGACGTAGGCGCGCACCTGATCGACCACCATCACGGCGCAGTTGTCCTCGGCTTCGCGGGTCGATGCGCCGAGATGCGGCAAAGCCACCACGCCGGGTTCCCCGACCAGCGCCCCCGACGGAAAGTCGGTGACGTAGCACTTCAGCCGGTGGCTGCGCAGCGCCTTCACCACGGCCTCGTCGTCGACCACGCCGTCGCGCGAGAAATTGAGCAGGATCGCGCCCTGGCGCATCAGTTCGAGATTCTTCGGGCCGATCAGATTGCGCGTCTTGGCGCCGAGCGGCACGTGCAGCGTGACGAAATGGCTCGTCTTCAGCACCTCCTCGACCGAGCCGGCGCGGCGCACCTGGGAAGGCAGGCTCCAGGCCGCGTCGACCGTGATCTCCGGGTCGCAGCCGAGCACCTGCATGCCCATGCGGATTCCGGCGTCGGCCACGAGGCTGCCGATCTTGCCGAGGCCGATCACGCCCAGCGTGTGGCCGGGCAGTTCGACGCCCGCGAACTTCGCCTTTCCCTTCTCGACCTGCTTGTGAAGGTCGGCGGCCGCAGGGTCCAGCCCTTTGACGAATTCGAGCGCTGGAACGAGGTTGCGCGCCGCGATCAGCATGCCCGCGACCACCAGTTCCTTCACCGCGTTGGCATTCGCACCCGGCGCATTGAACACGGGCACCCCGAGCTTGGAGAGTTCGGCGACCGGAATGTTGTTCACGCCCGCGCCGGCGCGGCCCACCGCCTTCAGGTTGGCGCCGAATGCCATCCCGTGCAGTTCCTGCGAGCGCACCAGCACCACCTCCGGCGACTTCGCCTCGGTGACGATTGAATAGCGTTCGGCCGGCATGCGCTTGAGGCCGACCTGTGCGATCTGGTTCAGCACCAGCACTTCGGTTTTTCTGTCCACTGGTTTAGCCATGACGTTTTTCGAACTCCTTCAGATAATCGACCAGGCGCTGCACGCCTTCGAGCGGCATCGCGTTGTAGATCGACGCGCGCATCCCGCCCACCGAGCGGTGCCCCTTCAATTGCACCATGCCGCGTTCCGCCGCGCCCTTGAGGAAGGGGTCGTCGAGTTTCGCGTCCGCCAGCGTAAATGGCACGTTCATGCGCGAGCGATCGCGTTTTTCGACCGGATTGGCGTAAAAGGCGCTCGCATCGAGGCAATCGTAAAGCAGCTTCGCCTTGGCGGCGTTGCGCCGCTCCATCTCCGCCAGTCCGCCGATTCCCTTCAGCCACTTGAAGACGAGCCCCGCGACATAGATCGAGTAGGTCGGGGGCGTATTGAGCATCGAGTCGGCGTCCGACTGCAACTTGTAATCCATCACGGTCGGGGTGCCCTTCGCGGCCTTGCCGATGAGATCCTCGCGAACGATCACGATCGTGAGCCCGGCGGGTCCGAGGTTTTTCTGCGCGCCGGCGTAAATCAGCCCGAAGCGCGAAACCTCGACCGGTCGCGACAGCATGTGGGACGAGGCGTCGGCGACCAGTGGCACCGTCCCCGTCTCCGGGACCCAATGGAACTCGACGCCGCCGATGGTTTCGTTGGAGCAGTAGTGGACGTAGGCCGCGTCGCCGCGCACGCGCCACTCGCCCTGCGCGGGTGCGCAGCAGAACTTGCGATCCTCGCTCGTCGCCGCGGTGCCGACGTCGCAGAAGGCGGCGGCCTCCTTGGCGGCTTTCTTCGACCACTCGCCGGTGAGCACGTAATCGGCCTTGCCGCGCCCGGCGAGCAGGTTCATCGGCACCTGCGCGAACTGCAGCGTCGCGCCGCCCTGCAGGAACAGCACCTTGTAGTTCGCCGGAATCGCGAGCAGTTCGCGCAGATCGCGCTCGGCCTCGGCGGCGATCGCGATGAACTCCTTGCCACGGTGGCTCATTTCCATGACGCACATGCCCGAACCGTGCCAGTCGAGCATTTCGTCCCCGGCGCGCGCGAGAACTTCCTCGGGCAGCGCCGCGGGTCCTGCGCTGAAATTGACGATGCGTGTCATGGGTCAGTAGACCTCCACGGCAATAGACGGCTGCGTTGTTGTTCGGCCTTGGTTCGGCCCCATCGCCCGGCGCCCCTGCGCCGGGTGAACGGACAGGTACCGAAATTCGGGGCCGTCGCCCATGATCGACATCAAACCGCCTGCGAATTGGTGGGCCGGCGCGCTAATGCACCGGGGGCGGCGTCCCTTCGCCCGGATCCGGCGCCCTACCGGCGCCCCCTTCCCCGGGTTCGCCATTTGCGTCCTCGCCGTTGCCGCGGCTGCCACCGCCGTTGCCGTTGCCGTTGCCATCCACCGCGTCGCGCTCGACGATCCGCTCCACGCCGGCGAGCTTTTCACCCTCGCCCAGGGCGATCAGCGTCACGCCCTGCGTCGAACGCCCCTGCTCGCGGATCTGGGTCACGCTGGTCCGGATCAGCACCCCGCCCGTCGAAATCAGCATCACTTCGTCGCTGTCTTCGACCAGGACCGCGCCGACCAGCGAGCCGTTGCGGTCGCTCGTCTGGATCGCGATCAGGCCGAGGCCCCCCCGCCCGTGGCGGGTGTACTCGCCGATGGGCGTGCGCTTGCCGAACCCGTTCTCGGTCGCGGTCAGGACGGCCTTCGATTCGTCGTTGGCAGCGAGCATGCACACGACGCGCTGGCTGCCGTCCTCCGGCAGGCGCATGCCGCGCACGCCGGTCGCCTGCCGTCCCATCGGCCGCACCTCCTCCTCGGGGAAGCGCACCGCCTTGCCCTCGGATGAAAACAGCATCACGTCGTACCTGCCGTCGGTGAGCGCCGCCCCGACCAGGTAATCGCCCTCGCCGAGTCCCACCGCGATGATTCCCGAAGGTCGCGGCCGCGAAAACTCCGACAGCGGCGTCTTCTTGACCGTTCCGCCCGCAGTCGTCATGAACACGTAGTGGTTCTGGTCGAATTCCCTCACCGGCACCACGGCGGTGATCTTCTCGCCCTCTTCGAGCGGGAACACGTTGACCACCGGCTTGCCCTTGCTGGTGCTGCTGCCCTGCGGCACCTCGAACACCTTGAGCCAGTACAGGCGCCCGCGGTTGGAAAAACACAGCAGGTAGTCGTGCGAATGCGCGACGAACAGCCGCTCGATGAAATCGTCTTCCTTGATCGCTGCCGCCTGCCGGCCTCGGCCGCCGCGCCGCTGCGCGCGGTAATCGGCGAGCGGCTGCGATTTGACGTATCCGCCGTGCGAGAACATGACCACCATGTCCTGCGGCGCGATCAGGTCCTCGAGCGAGATGTCCTCCGTCGTGGTGACGATCTCGCTGCGGCGCGCATCGCCGAACTCCTGCTTGATCGCCTCGAGCTCGCCCGCGATGATCGCGACGATGCGCGCCGGTTTCTCGAGGATGTCGAGCAGATCGGCGATCGCCGCCATCACTTCGCGGTACTCCTCGCGGATCTTGTCCTGCTCGAGTCCGGTCAGGCGCTGCAGCCTCAGGTCGAGAATCGCCTGCGCCTGCTCCTCCGAAAGCCGGTAGTCCTCGCCTTTCAGGCCGAGGTCCGCGGCGAGCCCTTCCGGGCGGAACTGCAGCGTGCCGCCCGAACCCGCGACGCGCGCAAGCATCTCCTTCACGAGTTCGGAATTCCAGGTGCGGGCGGTGAGCGCCGCTTTTGCTTCCGCCGGGGAGGCAGCGCGCTTGATGAGATCGATCACCTCGTCCACGTTCGAGAGCGCGACCGCCAGGCCTTCCAGCAGGTGGCCGCGCTCGCGCGCCTTGCGCAGATCGAAGATCGTTCGCCGCGTCACCACTTCGCGCCGGTGCGCGATGAACGCCTCGATCAGTTCCCGCAGGTTGAGCAGCTTCGGCTGGCCGTCGACCAGCGCCACCATGTTCATGCCGAACGTGTCCTGCAGCTGCGTCATCTTGTACAGATTGTTGAGCACCACTTCCGGCAGCTCGCCGCGCTTCAGCTCGATCACGACGCGGATGCCCTGCTTGTCGGATTCGTCGCGGATGTCGGAGACGCCTTCGAGACGCTTTTCGGTCACCAGCTCTGCGATCCGCTCGAGCAACACCTTCTTGTTGACCTGGTAGGGAAGCTCGTCGACCACGATCGCCTGCCGGTCGCCCTTTCCGATGTCCTCGAAGTGGGTTCTCGCGCGGATCACGATGCGGCCGCGGCCCGTGAGGTATCCCTCGTGAACGCCGGCGACGCCATAGATGATCGCCGCGGTCGGGAAGTCCGGCGCCGGCACGAGCTTGATCAGGTCCTCGATGCGGCAGCGCGGGTTGTTGAGCATCAGCAGGCAGGCATCGACCACCTCGCGCAGGTTGTGGGGCGGGATGTTGGTCGCCATGCCCACCGCGATGCCCGAGGAGCCGTTCACCAGCAGGTTCGGCAGCCGCGACGGCAGGATCAGCGGCTCGGTCTCTGCCCCGTCGTAATTCGGTCCGAAGTCGGCGGTTTCCTTCTCGATGTCGGCCAGCAGCTCGTGGCCGATCTTGGCCATGCGG
>MERB01000025.1:6258-10337 GCA_001770475.1 Betaproteobacteria bacterium RIFCSPLOWO2_02_FULL_66_14
GTGTCGTAGACCGCGGAGTCGCCGTGCGGGTGGTACTTGCCGATCACGTCACCCACGATGCGCGCCGACTTCTTGTAGGCGCGGTTCCAGTGGTTCGCCAGCTCGTGCATCGCGAAAAGCACGCGCCGGTGCACCGGCTTCAGCCCGTCGCGCACGTCGGGGAGCGCACGCCCGACGATCACGCTCATGGCGTAATCCAGGTACGACCGCCGCATCTCCTCTTCGAGACTGATCGGCAGCGTTTCCTTGGCGAATTGCTCCATCGGCAGGGCTTGAGAAGTGATGCTCGGGAAGCGGCGGCGAAGCGTGAAATTTTATCACGCGCGCGCGTCTCGAACGCGTCCCGCTATACTTCGCGCGGCCACGATTCCGATCGCTGCGATGCCCGATTCGTTTCTCCTTCGCGCCCGCTGGGTGGTGCCGGTCGAACCCGCAGGCGCCGTGCTGCACGACCACGTCGTGGCGGTGCGCGATGCTCGCGTCGAGGCAGTGCTTCCCGCAGCTCGGGCGATCGCGCGATTCCCGGATCGCGAGACGATCGATCTGCGCGAACACGTCCTGATTCCGGGCTTCGTGAACGCGCACACGCACGCGGCGATGGCGCTGATGCGCGGCATCGCGGACGACCTGCCGCTGCTGCGCTGGCTGAAGGAGCACATCTGGCCGGCCGAGATGCGCCACGTCTCCGAGCGGTTCGTCCACGACGGCACGATGCTCGCTTGCGCCGAGATGCTGCGCGGTGGAACCACCTGCTTCAACGACATGTATTTCTATCCCGAGGCGGCGCTCGATGCCGTGCTCGCCTCCGGCATGCGCGCCGCGCTCGGCATGATCGTGGTGGAGTTCGCCTCGTCGTATGCCTCCGATCCGGACGCCTATCTCGACAAGGGCCTCGCGCTGCGCGACCGCTGGCGCGATCACCCGCAGCTTGCGTTCTGTTTTGCGCCGCACGCGCCCTACACGGTGTCGGACGAGACTTTTCGCCGTATCGCCCGACTGGACGGCGAGGTAAACGTCCCGGTACATATCCATTTGCACGAAACCGAGGACGAGATCGAACGCTCGGTCGCCGAGCACGGGGTGCGCCCGATCGAGCGGCTGCACCGCCTGGGACTTCTGGGCCCCGGTTTGATCGCGGTTCACGCCGTTCACCTGACCGAAGAGGAAATACTGTTGCTTGCGCGCCACGGTTGCTCGGTGGTGCACTGCCCGTCCTCCAACCTGAAGCTGGCGAGCGGATTTGCGCCGGTGGCACGGTTGATGCGGGCGGGGGTCAACGTGGCGCTCGGCACCGATGGCGCCGCGAGCAACAACCGCATCGACATGATGCAGGAAATGCGCCAGGCGGCGCTCCTGACGAAGGCGGTCGCGCGCGACGCCGAGGCGATGCCCGCGCACGCGGCGCTGCGCGCGGCGACGCTCGCCGGGGCGAAGGCGCTTGGCCTGGATCAGTCGATGGGTTCGATCGTTCCCGGCAAATGGGCCGACCTGACCGCGGTTCGGTTTTCCGGACCGGAACTCGTTCCCTGCTACGACCCGGTCTCGCATCTCGTCTATGCCGCCGGCCGCGAGCACGTCAGCGACGTCTGGGTCGGGGGCAAGCGGTTGGTTGCGGACGGAACCTTGGTCAATTCCGCCCGATTTGACTTGGACATGCGGGGCGAGTTGTGGCAGAATTCCCTAAAGACCCCTCCAGCGTCTTGAATAGAAACAAATTTCGAATAAACACAGAGAGGAGATCATGAACCAACGAATCCTGACGCCCGTTGTTGTTCTCGCCGCCGGCGTTGCGATCTCGGCCATCGCGTTTGACGCGACCGCCCAGACTTCCGGCTATTGGACGAATCCGGCGACGAACGGCGCAGCGTGGAAAAACTCGGTGGGCCAGTGCTGGCGCGCCGGGTATTGGACGCCCGCGATGGCGACCAAGGAATGCGACGCGGATCTGCTTCCGAAACCGCCACCCCCGCCACCGCCCGCGCCTGTCGTAAAACCGGCCCCGCCGCCGCCACCCCCGCCGAAGCCTGCGCCGAAGCCCGCGCCCAAGCCGGTTGCTGAAAAGGTGACGCTGGCCGCGGACGTTCTGTTCGACTTCGACAAGTCGGTGATCAAGAACGAAGGCAAGGCGAAACTCGACGATCTCGCCCAGAAGGTGAAGGCGGTCAATCTCGAGGTGGTGATCGCGATCGGCCACACGGACTCGATCGGCAGCGATGCGTACAACCAGAAACTGTCGGTGCGCCGTGCCGAATCGGTGAAGGCCTACCTCGTGTCGAAGGGCGTCGAGCCGAACCGCATCTACACCGAAGGCAAGGGCGAGAAGCAGCCCGTGGCGAGCAACAAGACCAAGGAAGGTCGCGCCAAGAACCGCCGGGTGGAAATCGAAGTCATCGGAACGCGCAAGTAAACTGATCCCGCGCAGTTCCTCAACGAAAGCCCCGCTTCGGCGGGGCTTTTTTTTGGAGTGGGGTCAGAGTAACTTTTCGAACGAAAGGTTACTCTGACCCCGAGTATCCTCTGAGCGGTGACTCTGACCCCATGAACTTCGATCCGGCCGAACTGGCGAAATTCAGCGATCTGGCGCACCGCTGGTGGGACCCGCACAGCGAATTCCGCCCGCTGCACGAGATCAATCCGCTGCGCCTGGGGTGGATCGCCGAGCGCGCGCCGCTCGATGGCAGGGAGGTGCTCGACGTCGGTTGCGGCGGCGGCATCCTGAGCGAATCGATGGCGCGGCGCGGAGCCCGCGTCACCGGCATCGATCTCTCGGAAAAGGCGCTCAAGGTGGCGCAACTGCACCTGCTGGAAGGCGACGAGCTTCCGGTGACCTACGAACTGGAGTCCGCGGAATCGATCGCCGACCGGCAGCCGGGGCGGTTCGATGTCGTCACCTGCATGGAGTTGCTCGAGCACGTGCCGGATCCCTCGAGCACGGTGGCAGCGTGTGCGAAGCTCGCGAAGCCAGGCGGGCAGATTTTCTTTTCCACCATCAATCGCAACCCGAAGGCGTATCTCTTCGCCGTGATCGGCGCCGAATACCTGCTGAAACTGCTGCCCAAGGGCACGCACGACTATGCGCGCTTCGTGAAGCCCTCCGAACTCGCACGCTGGTCCCGCGACGCGAGGCTGCGCGCCGAAGAACTGATCGGCATGACCTACAACCCGTTGACGCGGCATTACCGGCTCGGCCAAGACTGCAGCGTCAATTACCTGCTGCGTTGCGTGAAGGATGCCTGAGCGGAGCGCGCGCGCCGTGCTGTTCGATCTGGACGGCACGCTCGCAGACACCGCGCCCGATCTGCTCGAAGCGCTCAACCGATTGCGTCGCGAACGCGGCCTCGCCGACCTGCCGCTGGAAACCGGAAGGCGGTACGCCTCGAGCGGTGCGCGCGGCCTGCTGCACGTCGGCTTCGACCTTCTGCCGGAAGACGCGGACTACGAGCCGATGCGCGAGGCCTTCCTCGATAATTACGACGCGCGAGTGTGCGCCGACACGCGGCTTTTTCCGGGCATGGATGAACTGCTCGCGGCGATCGAGCAGCGCGGACTGGCGTGGGGCATCGTCACCAACAAGTCGTCGCGCTTCACTCCGCGCATCGTGGCTGCGCTCGGGCTCGACGGCCGCGCGGGCTGCGTCGTCTGCGGCGACACGACCGGGCACATCAAGCCCCACCCCGCCCCGCTGCTGCACGCGGCGGGTCAGTTGGCGATCGATCCATCGCTCTGCTGGTACGTCGGCGACGATTTGCGCGACGTGCAGGCAGCGCATGCCGCGGGAATGCGTTCGGTCGCGGTCGAGTACGGCTATCTCGGCACGGGCAGCGCGCCGCGCGAATGGAACGCGGAAGCGGTGATCGCGCAGCCCTCCGACCTGATCGCGCTGCTTTGAACTCCGCATGAGATAATCGGTCTCAGCAACTGCAGCACATGGGGGCGACCAGGCTTCGACGTGGGTCGCGACGCAGCACAGGGCATGCCGAGGACCAGTGACCTCGTAAATCCATCTGGAAACACCTACAAACGCCAACGACGAGCGTTTCGCTCTAGCCGCCTAATACCGGCTAGACGCTGCACTGGTC
>MERB01000025.1:10393-14870 GCA_001770475.1 Betaproteobacteria bacterium RIFCSPLOWO2_02_FULL_66_14
TGGTCGCTTCCCCGCGTGGATCCGTCGAAGCGACTGGCCAAGCGTCAGCCTGCCGGTCGGCGGTCGCAAGGCGAGATCCAAATGATCGGGCTAAGCATGTAGTCCTGACTGTCTAGGGCTTGCGGACGCGGGTTCGATTCCCGCCGCCTCCACCATCTCCTCGACCGGGGACAGGTCTTGCATTGGCGCGTCGAACCCGCGAGCATGGCCATAAGGCGTGCCGATGCAAGACCTGACCCCGATTTTTTCGATGCGAGACCTGACCCCGATTTTGCTGCTTGCCGCCGCACTCGGCACCCCGGCTGCGTTTGCGCAGACCGCGCGACCGCTCTCCGAAATCGCGATCTACCCCGAGCGCGAGGCATCCGCTCAGGCCGTCGCGCTCAACGAGTCGCGCATCGCCGCGGAAATCGCGGCGCGCATCGTCGCGCTGCCGATCGAAGTCGGGCAGACGATCGCGCGCGGCGCGGTGCTCGCGCAGCTCGACTGTCGCGACCACGAACTTTCGCTCGCCCGCGCGCGCGCCGCGCACGACGCCGCCCGCTCCCGCCAGGAGCTCTCCGAACAGCAGTTGCGGCGCGCGCGCGAACTCGGCGCCAAGGGCTATTTCTCCAGGGAAGCGCTGGATGCGCGCGAAACCGAGTTCGAGGTCGTGCGCGCCGACGGCGCGCAGGCGCAGGCGCAGCTCGCCACCGCTGAACGCGCCGTCACCAAGTGCATGGTGCACGCGCCGTTTCGCGCCATCGTGCGGCAGCGGATCGCGAGCGTCGGGGAGTTCGCGACGCCGGGCGTGCCGCTCGCGGCGCTCGCCGACGCAGAGCGTGTGGAGGTCGCAGCGCAAGTCCAGCCCGCCGACCGCGGCTCGCTCGCGCAGGCCGCAGAAGTGCGCTTCACCGGCAGCGCAGGCCCCCGGAAGCTCAGGCTGATTCGCATCTCCCCGGCCGTCGACCCGCAGGCGCGCACCGTGGAGGTGAGGCTCGCATTTACCGGGGATCCCGCGCCGCCCGGATCGGCGGGGCGAATCGCGTGGCGCGACCCACGTGCGCATCTGCCCGCCGAGACCCTGGTGCGCCGCGACGGTCGCTTGGGCGTGTTCGTGGAAGATGCGGGCGTGGCGCGCTTTCGCCCGCTGCCGCAGGCGCAGGAGGGCCGTCCCGTGCTGGCCGAACTGCCCGCCGAAACGCGCGTGTTCGTGAGCGGCCACCTCGCGCTGCAGGACGGCCAGCGCATCGCGACCGCTTCCAGGTAGCCAGCGGCCTGCGATCATGAAGTTCGTAGAGCTGCTGCTCCGTAACCACCCGTTCGCCAACATCACGTTCGGGGTGGTGCTGCTGATGGGCGCGATGGCGTACGCGCTGCTGCCGCGCGAGCAGGACCCGGAAATCAACTTCAACTGGGTCAACATCACCACCGTGCTCTCGGGCGCCTCGGCCGAGGACGTCGAGAAGCGCGTCACGCAGCCGCTCGAGGACGCGATCCGGCAGGTCGCCGACATCCGCTTCGTCGTCTCCAGCAGCCGCGAGAACGTGTCTTCGATCCTGGTGCGCTTCCGCGACATTCCCGAGCGCGTCTTCGACAAGCGCGTCAACGATCTTCGACGCGAAATCCAGAACAAGGCGAAGACCGAACTGCCGCCCGAAGTGCGCAACGACCCGCGGGTCATGGAAATCACGACCTCGAACGGGTTTCCGACGGCCCAGGTGCTGCTCACCGGCCGCGCGGACGACGAAGCCCTGCGCCGAACCGCGTTCGCCATCCGAGCCGACCTCGAGCGCATCACGGGCGTCGACCAGGTGTTCCCGCTCGGTCTGCGCGATCCCGAGCTGCTCGTCGAGTTCGATCCGCAGCGGCTCGCCTCGCGCGGCCTGAATGCCGCCGACCTCGCGGATGCGGTGGGCGCGTGGTTCCGCGACACCTTCGCGGGCAAACGCATCGCGGGCAACGATGCGTGGCTCGTGCGCATGATCGGCCAGGCGGCCGACCCCGAATACCTCGCGCGCCTGACGGTGGCGGTGCCCGGAACCGAACAGCGCGTTCCGCTCGACAGCGTCGCCAGCGCGTCTCGCTCGCGCGCCACGCCGCGCAACCTCGCCTCCACCGAAGGGCGGCCGGCGGTGCTTTTCTCCGTGACCAAGAAAAGCTACACCAACACCCTCGAACTGATCGAGCGCATCAACGCCTACGCCGCCGAGAAGAATCCCCTGCTCGCGTCTTCGGGCCTGAGCCTTTCGCTCACCGACGACCAGACCGTGCCGACGCAAAGCGCGATCAACGTCATGCAATCGAACGCCGCGCTCGGCCTCGTGCTGGTGCTCGCGACCTGCTGGCTGTTTCTCGGCACGCGCGTGTCGCTGCTGATCGCGCTCGGCATTCCGTTCTCTCTCGCCGGAGCCTTCGGGGTGCTGTACGCGACCGGATTCACGCTCAACATCTCGGTGCTGCTCGGCGTGGTGATCGTGCTCGGCATGATCGTCGACGACGCGGTGGTGGTGGTCGAGGCGCTCTACTTTCGCGTGCAGCGCGGGCAGCCCGTGCTGGCTGCGGCGATCGACGCGCTGAAGGAGACGGTCGCGCCCGTGACGTCCTCGGTGGCGACCACGATCGCCGCGTTCCTGCCGCTGATGCTCCTGCCCGGGATCGTCGGCAAATTCATGTTCGTGATCCCGTTCGTCGTGACGCTCACGCTTGCGATCAGTCTCGTCGAAGCGTACTGGATGCTGCCGACGCACGTGGTCGCGCTCAATCTCGACCTGTCCAAGCCGACGCGGATGCAGCGCCTGCGCCACCGCTACACGCACCTGCTGCGGGTCAAGTACTCCCGCGCCTTGCTCTACGTGATGCGCCGGCCGAGGCGCTTCGCGGCGGTGATCGTGCTGGCGATCGGCGCAGCGGGCGCGGCGGTCGCCGGCGGCCTGGTGCGGCTCGAATTCTTCGCCTTCGACCCGATTCGAATTTTCTACGTCAACGTCGACATGCCCGCGGGCGCCCCGATCGAGACCACGCTCGCGCGTGTCGAAACGCTCGAAGGCGAAGTGCGCAAGCGCCTGCGCGAGGGCGAAGCCCGCGCGCTCACCTCGATCGCGGGAGTGAAGTTCACCGACACCGAGCCGCTGCACGGCGACGCCTACGGGCAGGTGATCGTGTCGCTCGCGCCGCGCCGCGACGGCTCGCGCGACGTGGGCGAGATCGTCGATGCGATTCGCGCCGACCTGGAGAAGCTTCCGGGCGCCGGCCGACTGAGCTTCACCATGCTCTCCGGCGGCCCGCCGGTCACGAAGCCGGTGCGCGTCCGGATCCGCAACGACGACACCACCGAACTGCGCGCGGCGACCGACGCCATGCTCGCGATCGTGCGCGCCGTGCCCGGCACGAAGAACGTCACCGACGACGACATCGCCGGCCGTCCGGAACTCGTGCTCGGACTGGATGCGGAGGCGCTGCGCGCCTCGGGCCTGCACCCCGGGCTGGTGGCGCGCCTTGCGCGCCTGCACGTCGATGGCGAAATCGTGACGCAGATGCGCGACCAGGGCGAGAAGCTCGAAGTCCGCGTGCGCGCCGCGCCGCGCGGCGAAGCGGACATCGCGCGCGTGCTCGACGACCCGGTCGCCCTGCGTGCCGCCGCCGGCGCGCCCGCGCGCAGCACGACGCTCGGCGCGCTGGTCACTGCCGAGACGCGCACCGGAAAGGGCGTGATCAAGCACTACAACCTGCGCCGCTCGCTCACCGTCGAGGCCGACATCGAGCGCAAGCTCACCGACACGGTCGCGGTGAACGACGCGATTCGCGCCGCCTGGGAGAAGGTCCGCGCGCGCTATCCGACGACCACGCTCGATTTCTCAGGCGAACTGGACGACATCCAGGAAAGCCTCGACGCGATGAAGGTGCTGTTCCTGCTCGGCATCGGCCTCATCTACCTGATCCTCGCGGCGCAGTTCCGCAGCTACTGGCAGCCGGCCATGATCCTCGTCACGGTGCCGCTTGCGTTCACCGGCGTGGTGTACGGGCTGCTCATCTCGGGCAACCCGCTGTCGCTCTTTACGCTCTACGGCGTGATCGCCCTCACCGGCATCGCGGTGAACTCGGCCATCGTCCTGATCGACGCCGCCAACAGCCGCTGGCGCGCGCACATGAGCGTGCTGCACGCGGCCGTGTACGCCGCGCGCCGGCGCGTCGTGCCGATCATCATCACCAGCGCGACCACGATCGCGGGACTGTTTTCGCTCGCCGTGGGCCTGGGCGGACATTCGCTCCTCTGGGGCCCGGTCGCCGCCGCAATTGTCTGGGGCATCGGTTTCTCGACGCTGCTGACGCTCTTCGCAATGCCGCTGCTGTACTGGGGCCTGATGCCCGAGCACCGCGCAAGACGGCAAGGCGGGGTCAGGTCTCGGACCTGAAAATCATCTAGCCGGCCTCCCACCGCCTTTTAAGGGGCGGTGGGGATAAAGTGAGTTTGCGAACTTGCTTTAACCCTGAAGAG
>MERB01000026.1:0-17377 GCA_001770475.1 Betaproteobacteria bacterium RIFCSPLOWO2_02_FULL_66_14
GGTTTGTCGCCGAAGCCGATATCCAGGGTCAGATTGACGCAACGGGCGACGGCCACGGGTTTCACGGCACGCCGTCCGCGGCCCTGCGATCCGTCTTCCAGGCGCACCAATCCGTAATTCGCCATGGTGCGCAAGGTACGGGACAAATTGCTCGCTTTGCGTCCTGTCATCTGTTCCAGGTCGGCAATGGATTCGGGCTGCTCGTCGTAGATGATCCGCAACAACTCGCGGTTCTCGTCGGACAACACGGCGGCAAAAGACTTGATCGACGTAAACCAGATCTTGGGCTCCGTCGGTTTGCGCTTGTAGGTGCCTTTGGCGATGGCGACGGTGTAATCGCGCACACGCTCCAACGGCATGATGCCAACACGGATGGCTTTGACTATGCTCATTACGATTCTCCCAGTTCGTCCAATGCCTTGAAGACAGCCTGCCAGAAATCCCCGACCAGCTTGCCTGCGCTCACATACGGGTAAGGCACTCCGGCGTCTTTCGGTCCGAGGTGCCGGTGATCATAGGCACGCGGCTGTTCGACAAATCGACCGCCCGGGCGTTTCACCGCGTGGGCGTTGTCGAAACCCAGAATCCGCCGATTGCCGGCATCGTGCAGGGTCAGTTCATAGCGAAGGCCATGCGGCCGTGCCTCGTCGGGCTCGATGACCCACGCGCTGATCTTGACCCAGTACTGCGTCCCGACCCCGATCTTCGTTCCGTCCAGATCAAGAAGAACGGATAACGACGAATCCGGCCTATGGGAACGACGGTCGGAACCACCGAACATGGCTTATATTATCACTCAGCGATAGGTTTAACAATACCGTTCCGCTTTTCCGGCAATCCGTGGCGGGACGTTGAAACTCCCTTGAGCTGCTCGCCGAGGTGTTGGCTTGGATAAATGCAGCGGCCGGGTATGCGCGGATCAGACGGCGGCCTTGTGCTTGATCGGCGTCACCTTGTCATCGCCCTTTTGCCATTGGTCGAGCATGTCCGCCCACCGGGGCCTCGGCCGTCTCGCCGGGGCGGCAAAGCGTAAGCGACATCAGACGTTGAAACGAAAATAGATGACGTCGCCGTCCTGCACGACGTAGTCCTTGCCCTCGAGCCGCATCTTGCCGGCGGCCTTCGCGCCCTGCTCGCCACCGCAGGCGATGTAGTCCTCGCACGCGATGACCTCGGCGCGGATGAAGCCGCGTTCGAAGTCGGTGTGGATCGACCCCGCCGCCTCCGAGGCAGTCTGGCCGATGTGCAGCGTCCAGGCGTGCGCCTCCTTCGGCCCCACGGTGAAGAACGTTTCCAGGCCGAGGAGCTTGTAGCCTGCGCGAATGAAGCGGTCGAGACCGGGTTCGACCATGCCCATGTCGGCAAGGAAGACCCGCTTGTCCTCCTCGGGCATATCGGCGATCTGCGCTTCGATCGCCGCGGAGATCGCGACCGACTGCGCGCCTTCGTCCGCGGCGCAGGTCTCGATCGCGGCGAGCATCGGGTTCGCCTCGAAGCCGTGCTCGGACACGTTGGCGACGTAGAGCGTCGGCTTCATCGTGAGGAGAAACAGCGGGTCGAGCACCGCGAGTTCTTCCTTCGCCCAATCGACGGTGCGCGCGGGTTTGCCCTGGTCAAGCGCGCCCTGGGCTTTCTCCAGGACGGCCACCAGGCGTTGCGCGTCCTTGTCGCCGGCGATCCTGGCGACCTTGGCGTAGCGAGCGAGTTGCCTGTCGACCGTCTGCAGATCGGCGAGCGCGAGCTCGGTATGGATGGTCTCGATGTCCGAGCGCGGATCCACTTTGCCCGCGACGTGCACGACGTTCGGGTCCTCGAACGCGCGCACCACGTGGGCGATCGCATCCACTTCCCGGATGTGCGTGAGGAACTTGTTGCCCAGGCCCTCGCCCTTCGAGGCGCCCGCCACCAGGCCGGCGATATCGACGAACTCGACTGCGGCGGGCACCACGCGCTGCGGCTTCGCGATCGCCGCGAGCTGCCTCAGCCGGGGGTCGGGGACCTCGACGATGCCGACATTGGGTTCGATGGTGCAGAAAGGATAGTTCTCCGCGGCGATTCCGGCCTTGGTGAGCGCGTTGAAGAGCGTCGACTTGCCGACGTTCGGCAAGCCGACGATGCCACAGCGCAGACTCAACTCTTTTCCCGCGTGTGCAGCTTGAGCATGGCGCCCTGCAGGTCGCCCGCGAGGCACAGCGGCAACACGTCGACGCCGGTCGCGATCGCCCGGTCGATCGCCTCGCGGTCTTCGGGCGCCGGTTTGTCCAGGACGTAGTCGTGCACCGCGTCCTTGTCGCCCGGGTGACCGATGCCGATTCGCATCCGCCAGTACTCGTGCGATCCGAGCCGCTGCGAGATGTCGCGCAGTCCGTTGTGTCCGGCGATGCCGCCCCCGAGCTTCAACTTGGCCACGCCGGGAACGAAATCCAATTCGTCGTGCACCACCAGAATTTCGGCCGGCGCCATCTTGAAGAAGCCGGCCAGCATGATCACCGACCGGCCGCTGACGTTCATGAAGGTCTGCGGCAGCAGAACCCAGGCGCCACTTGGCGCGTGCCGGCCGACCAGCGCCTGGTATTTCGCATCCTTGCGGAGGATCACGCCAGTCGATGCCGCAAACCGCTCCACCAGCCAGAAGCCGGCGTTATGGCGCGTGCGTTCGTATTCCCTGCCCGGGTTTCCCAGGCCAACCACGAGTCGAATTGTCATTGCCAGTGCGTCCGCTCGCACGAGGCTTCGGACCCCGCGCGGCATTGGACGGTTGGTGGAGAGGGGTTACTTCTTCTCTTTCTTCTCGGCCTTGTCGGCGCCTGCATCCTCGGCGGGCTCCGCAGGCACGGCCTGCTCCGTGGTCGGCACTTCGCCGGCAGCCGGCACGGCTTCCGCGGCGGCGACCTCTTCTTCCTCGGTCACGAGCGACGGCACGATGAGCGTCGCGATCACCGGGTTTTCATTCCGGTGCAGCACCGGCTCGACCCCGCCCGGGTACTTCAAGTCCCTGGCATGAATCGAATCTCCGACCTTCATCGCGCCCATGTCGACCTCGATGAACTCCGGCAGGTCGTCCGGAAGGCACGAGACGTCGATTTCGTTGAGCACGTGGTTGACCACGCCGCCCTGTTCCTTCATGCCCGGCGAGTTTTCCGCGTTCGCGAAGTGCAGCGGCACCTTCATGTGGATCTTGCGATCGCGCAGCACGCGCTGGAAGTCGACGTGCTGGACCTGCGCCTTGAACGGGTGCATGTTGTAGGCGCGCAGCAGCACCGACTCAGCGGCGCCCTCCAGCTGCATCGTCAGGATCGAGGCATGGAACTTCTCGTTCGACAGATGCCGGAACAGTTCCTTGTGGTCGAGCATGATGTTCACCGGGCTCGCCGTACCGCCGTAGAGAATGCCAGGGACCTTGCCCGTGAGGCGCAGACGGCGGCTCGCACCCGTTCCCTGCGTGTCGCGCTTTTGCGCGTTGATTTCGAACTTCATGTTCACACTCCTGTCTGAAAGTGCCGCCGGAACCGCGACCAGCCACCGGCAACGTTGAGAAAACTCCGCGTCAATGTCTCGAATTCGTTCGCGCCGTCATTCGGTGAAAAGCGAACTCACCGAATCCTCGGTGAAGATCCGCAGGATCGTTTCCGCCAGCAACCCGGCCACCGAAAGCTGGCGGATTTTCGCGCAGGCCTCGCCTTCCGCGCTGAGCGGAATCGTGTCCGTGACGACCAGTTCGTCGAGCTCGGAAGCCGCGATCCGCTCGACCGCGCCTCCGGAGAGCACCGGGTGGGTGCAATACGCCACCACCTTGGTCGCACCCTCCTCCTTCAGCACCTGCGCCGCCTTGCACAGCGTCCCGGCGGTGTCCACCATGTCGTCCATGATGACGCAGGATCGACCCTTCACCTCGCCGATGACGTTCATCACCTCCGAGACGTTCGCCTTCGGGCGCCGCTTGTCGATGATCGCGAGGTCCGACTCCAGGCGCTTGGCGAGCGCCCGCGCGCGCACCACCCCGCCGACGTCGGGCGACACCACGATCAGATCGTCGTAGCGCTGTCGCCACACGTCGCCGAGCAGCACCGGCGCGGCGTAGATGTTGTCCACCGGGATGTCGAAAAACCCCTGGATCTGGTCGGCATGCAAGTCCATGGTGAGAACCCGCGCCACGCCCACCGAAGCGATCATGTTGGCGACGACCTTGGCGCTGATCGCGACGCGCGCCGAGCGCGGCCTGCGGTCCTGCCGGGCGTAGCCGAAGTACGGAATCGCGGCGCTGACGCGGGCAGCGGAAGAACGCTTGAGCGCGTCCACCATCACCAGCAGTTCCATCAGGTTGTCGTTGGTCGGCGCGCAGGTGGACTGAAGCACGAACACGTCCTTGCCGCGGACGTTCTCCATGATCTCGATCATCACTTCGCCGTCGGAAAAACGCCCGACGATCGCGCGCCCGAGCGACAGATTGAGGTGCTTCGCCACCTCCTGCGCGAGGCGCGGGCTGGCGTTTCCCGTGAACACCATGAGGCGTTCCAGCGGCATCGAGGCCATGTTCGCGTGCCTTCCGTTCGCTTTATGTAGTGGCTGGGGAGCTAGGATTCGAACCTAGGAATGCCGGAATCAAAATCCGGTGCCTTAGACCAGCTTGGCTACTCCCCATCCGTCGATCGTTTACTTCGCCCAGTCGTGCAGCGGATGGAGCCCGAGGCCTTTGGCGACGAACCCGCGCATGCCCCAGGGCAATTCCGCCAGCATCGCATGGGCGGCCGCGCTGCCGTCGAACTCCGCGAACACGCAGGCTCCGGACCCCGTGAGGCGCGCATCCGGACGGCGCGTTCGCAGCCAGTTCAGATGCGCCCCGATCAGGGGATGGCGGCGAACCACGACCGCCTCGAGATCGTTCCTGCCCAGGCCGCGGAAAAAGGGCGGTATTGTGAGAGGTTTCGTATTACGTGTCAACGCGTTATCGCCGAATATGGCAGCCGTCGCGACGTTCTCCGCAGGCACGAGCACGAGGTACCACGCCTCCGGCAATTCGAGCGCCGTGAGCCGTTCGCCGATGCCCGCTCCGACCGCGTTCCGGCCGTAAACGAACACCGGTACGTCGGCGCCGAGCCGCAGGCTCAGCTGCATCAGCTCGGCGCGCGTCAGACCGGTGCCCCACAACCGGTTTAGAACGAGGAGCACGGTCGCGGCGTCGGACGACCCGCCGCCCAGACCGCCGCCGAGCGGCAACTGCTTGTCGAGCGAAAGATCGGCGCCGAGCGTGGTGCGCGTTTCGGCCTGAAGAAGCTGCGCCGCACGCACGCAGAGATTGTCTTCGTTCGCGACGCCGGCCAGCGGCGGATCGAAGCCGATGCCGCCGCCCTTGCGGACACGAATCCGAACGCGGTCCTGCCGGTCGATCAACCGGAACACCGTCTGCAAGTCGTGGTATCCGTCGTCCCTGCGGCCGAGCACGTGCAACAGCAGGTTGAGCTTGCCCGGCGCGGGAAACCAGTCGGATCCAGGCGTCATTTCCACTCGGAGATGGCGAGCCGCAGCTCGAGGCCCGGATACAGCAGCTTCAGCCGGATGGGGAGACGCCCGTCCTGGCTCCACTCCTGAAACTGGATCGTCCAGCCGGATTGGCGCAGCTCGGCGAGGCGTCCTGAGGCGTCGCGCAGTTCGGTCCCCGGCGTGCGCCCCGCGCGTCCGCGCACCCAGTCGGCGAGGCCATCGAGCGGCAGACGGAAACCGAGCACCTGCTCGGTGAGCGTCTCCGCGTCCGCCGCCCGATGCTCCCTGCCGTCGGCAGCGAAAAGCGACACCGTGCCGCCCGAGCGCACGATGCGCGCGACGCCCTGCCCGAGCGCACTGGTAATCAGGACTTCATCGGCGGATTCGCCATGACGCCACGCGATATTCGCGTTGGACGCCTGGTCGCGATAACGCACTGCGATTCGGCCGGCGAGTTCGAACTGCGGCTCTTCCGCGGGCAACTGAAGTTGAAGTTCTGCGCACGCGCCCAGCAGCAGCGCACCCGAAAGGGCACAAAATCTCGCCGCAGCCGCGAGCTTCACTTGACGAAACGCTGAATCGTCCTTTGCAGCGTCTCGTTCGCGGGATGCGTGTCGGCGGCTTCCTTCCAGACGCGTTCCGCCTCGCCGCGCTCGCCCATCACCCACAGCACTTCGCCGAAATGGGCGCCGATCTCGGCATCGGGCCGGCCCTCCCAGGCGCGCCGCAGGAAACTCGCCGCGCTCTTCAGATCGCCCATGCGGTACAGCACCCACCCCATCGAATCGACGATGTAAAGATCGTCGGGCGCGATTTCGAGCGCGCGTTCGATCAGCTTGCGCGCCTCGGGAAGGCGTTCGTTGCGATCGGCCAGCGAATAGCCGAGCGCGTTGTAGGCGTGCGCATGGTCCGGGCGCGCCTGGATCAGCTTGCGCAGGTTCGATTCCAGGATGTCGAGCCGCTCGAGCTTTTCCGCGGTCAGCGCGTGGTCGTACAGCAGCTCGGGCTGATCGGGCTCCTTCTCCAGCGCGCCGCCGAGCAGCTCGAACGCCTCGCGATTGCGGTTCGATTCCCGCAGCAGCTGCGCCTCGGCGATGAGGAGCTGGATGCGCTGCTGCTGGCTGCCTGCGGCGCCCTCGCGCAGCAGGGCACGCCCTTCTTCGAGCTTGCCCTGCTTCGCAAGCACGTTGGCCGCGCGAAGCCTCGCCATCAGCAACTGGTCCCCGCGCTGCACCGCCCGGTACCACTCCAGCGCCTGCGGCCAGTCCTTGCGCTCCTCGGCGAGTTGCCCGAGCGCGAAGCGAACGGCGTCGGCATCGCGATAACCCAGATCGAGCAGCCGCTTGAAGTTGGTTTCGGCGAGCGCGTACTCCTTCGCCTGCATCGCGAGCAGGCCGACGGCGTAGATCGCGTCCATGTCGTTCTTGTGGGTCGCGAGCAGGGATTCGAATTGCGCCCGCGCCTCTGCATAGCGCCGCTCGGCGACCAGCAGTCGCGCATAGGCCATGCGCGCGTCGTGCGAATTCGGATACTTCGCGACGAAGGCGGCCATCCGTTCCAGAGCCAGCTGCGGCAACTTGCGCCGCAGCACCTGTGCCTCGAAAATCGCCGCCTGCTCCCACTCCGGGCGCAGTTCGCTCGCGCGCCGCAGTTCGTCGAGCGCCAGGGGCTCGTCGTTCGCCGTCACCGCGGCCTGCGCCACGGCGTAATGCGCCTCCGGCAGTTCGGCGTAACGCGACGCCAGACGCTGCACGACGCGCAGGTTGGCCGCTTTGTCCGGATTCTGCGCCAGCAGCCGCGCGAGCTGCAGCAGGCCGGGTGCAACCGTGTTGGCATCGGCCGCGAGCAGTTTCGCCATGTACGGTTCGGCTTCGTCGACGCGCTTCGCACCTACGAGCAGCGCGGTGAGCATTCGCAGCGCCTGCGGCGACCGCGCGTCGACCTCGTGCCAGAGGCGCGCTGCTTCCAGCGCGACCTGCGGGGCGCGCGCGTAATTCGCGATTTCGACTGCACGCCGTGCGATGCGCGGGTCGCGCGTTCGTTTGGCGATCTCCAGGTAGGTCTTTGCGCCGAGTTCCGACTCGCCGCGCTGCGCAGCGACCTCGCCGAGCAGCAGCCCGAACAGCGTAGACTCGCTCAGGTCCTGGAGGGGAAGTTCGTCGTCTCGCTGCGGTGAAGTCGCGGCAGCAGGCGGGGCGTCTTCGTCGTCGTCATCGTCGGCCACCTGCGCCCAAACGTTGAATGCCGCGAGCGCCGCAAGCAACAGGATCAGGGCTCGAAATCGCATGGGCCGCCCAGTGTAGGTATATTTGGTGCCCCGCACAAGCAAGGGGAAACCGGTGCCGGAACTTCCGGAAGTTGAGGTCACTCGGCGGGGCCTCGCGCCGCATTTGGTGGGCCGAACGATCGCTGCCGTGACGGTTCGAGAAGCGCGCCTGCGCTGGCCGATTCCGCGATCGGTCCGGAGGCTCGCGGGTCGCACGGTGCGCGCGCTGACGCGGCGCGGCAAGTACCTGCTGATCGATTGCGATGGCGGTCACCTCATCGTGCATCTGGGCATGTCGGGCAGCCTGCGGCTGGTCGATGCAGGCACCCCGCCCGGACGACACGATCACATCGATATCGCGCTCGCGGGCAGCGGTGAATCCGGCGCGGGCGCGTCGCCGCGATTGCTACGGCTGCGCGATCCACGAAGATTCGGCGCCGTCCTGTGGACCGAAGCGCCGCCAAACGCGCACCGGCTGATGCGCCACCTCGGCGTGGAACCGCTGTCGCGCGAATTCGACGGGGCGCGCCTGCACCGGCTCACGCGGCCGCATCGCACCTCGATCAAGCAGTTTCTGATGGATAGCCGCAGGGTCGTCGGCGTCGGCAACATCTACGCCTCGGAAAGCCTGTTCCTCGCGGGGATCCGGCCGCAGACCGCGGCGCGGCGCCTGTCGCTCGAACGCTGCACGCGGCTCGCTGCGGCAATCCGCGTCACGCTGCGCGCCGCGATTCGCGCCGGCGGTTCCTCGTTGCGCGATTACGTCGACAGCGCGGGAGCACTGGGATGCTTCCAGACTCAATATTCGGTTTACGACCGGAACGGCGAGCCCTGCCGGCGTTGCACGTCGCCCATCCGTCGCGTCGTCCAGGGCCAGCGCGCGACGTACTACTGTCCGCGCTGCCAGCGCTAGCCGCCGAGCTGCTTCACCTTGTCGGCGAGCTTGCCGCGGACGTACGGATGCACGAATTTCACAATGTCGCCGCCGAGGATCGCGATCTCGCGAACCAGCGTCGCGGAGATGAACATGTGCTGTTCCGACGGGGTGAGGAATACGGTCTCGATCGTCGGGTCGAGGTTGCGGTTCATCCCGGCGAGTTGAAACTCGTACTCGAAGTCGGATGCGGCGCGCAATCCCCGAACGATCACGCCGGCGTCCTGCTTGCGCGCGAAATCGATCAGCAGGCCGCGGAATCCGACCACCGTCACGTTGGCGCAGTCCGCCAGCACCGTTCGCGCCATGTCGATGCGCGCATCCAGGCCGAAAAACGGGCTCTTGGCGCGGCTGTCGGCAATGCCAAGCACGATGTGGTCGAACAGTCTCGCCGCGCGCCGCACGAGTTCCTCGTGGCCGCGCGTCAGGGGATCAAACGTTCCCGGATACACCGCTCGGATCATGTGGGTTCCATTGCAGCAGTTGAAAACTGACGTCTCCCGCGCGCCCGCGCCGCAACTCACGCCACGGCGCCTCGACCGCGGCCGGCTTCGGCGCCTCGAAATACACGCGCGCGCCGGCGGCCAGCCGCGCCGGAAGGCTCGCGGCGAGTTCCGGCCACGCATTCTGCCTGAACGGCGGGTCGAGGAAAACCACGTCGAAGCGCTCGGTCGAACGTGCGAGATAGCGCAACGCGTCGTCGGCCACGAGCTGCACCTGCGCCGCGCCGAGCAGCGCGCGATTGCGCTCGAGTTGATCGAACGCGCTTCGCTCACGTTCCACCAGCACGACGCGCGGGGCGCCACGCGAGGCGGCCTCGAACCCGAGCGCCCCGCTGCCGGCGTACAGGTCGAGGCACGACAATCCGCTCAGATCCTGCCCGAGCCAATTGAACAGCGTCTCGCGAACGCGGTCCGGCGTCGGCCGCAGATCAGGGATGGGCGCGACGCCGATCCAGCGCCGCCGGTACGCGCCGGCGATGATTCGAACGCGCCCGCGGCCCCGGGATTCCGGGGCCCCTTTGTTAGAATTCACGCATCCATGTTAGCAGCGACTTCCTGGGCGGCGCGGCTCAAGGCGGGACTGGCGCGCACGCGCCAGGCGGTCGGCGGCAGCCTCGATGTGATCCTGCGCCGCCGGGTCATCGACGACGCGCTGTACGATGAACTCGAGGCGGCGCTCATCACCGCCGACTGCGGAGTCGATGCCGCGGCGACGCTCATCACGCGGCTGCGCAGTCGCGCCCGCAGGGAACGCGTCGAGGACGCCGAGCGGTTGCGCCAGGCATTGAAGGCCGAGCTCCTCGTGCTGCTCGCGCCGCTCGAACACAGGCTCGATGCGCACCGGGCAAGGCCGTTTGTGATCGTCATCGCCGGCGTCAACGGCTCGGGCAAAACGACGTCGATCGGCAAGCTCGCAAAATGGCTGCAGTCCCAGGGCCTGAGCGTGCTGCTTGCGGCCGGAGACACGTTTCGGGCGGCGGCGCGCGAGCAGCTTGCGACCTGGGGCGAGCGCAACAACATCGGCGTGATCGGACAGCAGGGCAGCGATCCGGCGGCGCTCATGTTCGACGCCGTCGCCGCGGCACAGGCACGCGGCATCGACGTATTGATCGCGGACACCGCCGGGCGGCTTCCGACCCAGCTTCACCTGATGGAGGAAATCCGCAAGGTGAAGCGCGTCATTGCCAAGGCGCTGCCCGGCGCACCGCACGAGGTGCTGCTGGTGCTCGACGCCAACACCGGGCAGAACGCGCTGGCCCAGGTGCAGGCGTTCGACGGCGCGCTCGATCTGACGGGGCTGGTCATGACCAAGCTCGACGGCACGGCCAAGGGCGGCGTGGTGTGCGCGATCGCGCAGGCTCGCGCGAGCGATTCGCGCCGGGCGCCGCTGCCGCTTTATTTCGTCGGTGTCGGCGAAGGCATCGACGATCTGCGGCCGTTCGCGGCGCGGGATTTCGTCGAGGCGCTGGTTGATTAGCTTTTCCGCGGTCTCGAAGCGCTATCCCGGCGGCCAGCAGGGGCTGCAGGAGATCAGCTTCACGCTCGAGCCGGGCGAGTTCGTGTTCGTCGCGGGGCGTTCGGGCGCGGGCAAGTCGACGCTGCTCAAACTGATTCCGGCGATCGAGCGTCCGAGCGCGGGCACCGTCCTCGTGAACGGGCAGAACGTCGGCGCGTTGCGCCGCGCCGCGGTCCCTTACCTGCGACGCAACCTGGGCCTGGTATTCCAGAACCAGAGGCTGCTCTACGACCGCAGCGTCTACGACAACGTCGCCCTCCCGCTCGCCTTCAGCGATCACTCGCCCAGGGAAGCCGAACGCCGGGCGCGCGCTGCGCTCGACAAGGTCGGGTTGCTGGGTCGCGAGCGCGCCCGCCCGGTGCAGCTCTCGGGCGGCGAGCAGCAGCGGCTCGCAATCGCGCGTGCCGTGGTCAACCGCCCCTCGATCCTGGTCGCCGACGAACCGACAGCGAATCTCGACATCGAGTCGGCGCGATCGATCCTGGAGATCTTCGTCGCGTTCAACCAGGTCGGCGTTACGGTGCTGATCGCGACCCACGACGAGGCGCTGATCGAAGGCTGCGGCCGCCGCGTGCTGCGGCTCTCCGCGGGCAGGCTGCAGCCATGATCCGGTCCTGGATTCGCCAGCATCGTCGGGCGTTCGCGCATTCGCTCGCGAAACTGGTTGCGCACAAATCGACCATGCTGCTGAATGCGCTGGTCATCGGCGTCGCGCTGGCGCTGCCGGCCGGCGGTTATGCGCTGCTCGCCAGCCTCGAGAGCCTCACCGTGCGCCTTGCGCCGGAACCCCAGCTCTCGCTGTATCTGAAGGGCGATGCCGCGCGAGCGCAGATCGACGCCATCTCGGTGAAGCTGCGCTCGGATGCGCGCATTGCCGGCTGGCGGTTCGTTTCGCGTGGCGAGGCCCTCGCGGCCTTGCGCGCTACGGAGGGGCTCGCCGAGGTCGTCGCGGCCCTCGGAGAAAACCCGCTCCCGGACGCATTCGTGGTCCGCGCCAAGGCGACCGCGCCCGAGGCCCTCGAAGTGCTGGCCCGAGACCTGCAGCAGTTGCCGGCGGTCGACCAGGTGCAGCGCGATTCGGCCTGGGTGCGACGGCTCGCGGCAATCACGGCGACCGGCCGGATCGCAACCGGGGTGATCGCTCTGTTGCTGTCAGTCGGCCTGGTGGCGGTGACGTTCAATTCGATCCGCCTGCAGATCCTGACCCATGCGGAAGAAATCGAAGTCTCGCGCCTGATCGGTGCGACCGACGGCTACATTGCGCGGCCGTTCTACTACCTTGGCCTGGTGCAGGGCGCGCTCGGCGGACTCGTCGCACTCGGCATCCTTGCCGGAGCGCTTGCGGCGCTGAACGTCGGGGTGCGGAACCTGGCCGCCGCCTACGGGTCCGCGTTCGAACTCGGGTTTCCCGGCTTCGGGGACGCGGCTGGCCTGTTGGGCTTTGCCGCCCTCCTCGGGTGGCTGGGCGCTTATCTGTCAGTGAGCGTACACTTACGTCGTACGCCTTGATTCGTTGGGGTCAGAATTGATGTCTTGGGAACTTCAGCGCGGATTAGCACTCAAAAGTCTCGAGTGCTAAAATTAGCCCAGGAGAACCTCTGATGAACGACGTATTGGCATTACCCATGACCGTTCCGGTCCCGCTGGCCGTAGGCAGCCTGGACGCCTACGTGCGGACCGTCAGCCGCTTCCCGGTCCTGAGCGCGGAGGAAGAGCAGCGCTTCGCGCGCCGCTTCCGCGCCGAAGGCGACCTTGACGGCGCGCGCCAACTGATCCTGTCACACCTGCGACTGGTCGTTGCCGTGGCGCGCGGTTACCTCGGATACGGCCTGCCGCACGCGGACCTGATCCAGGAAGGAAATATCGGCCTGATGAAGGCCGTCAAACGCTTCGATCCCGAGCGCGGGGTTCGCCTGGTGTCGTTCGCGATTCACTGGATCAAGGCCGAAATCCACGAGTACATCCTGCGCAACTGGCGCCTGATCAAGGTCGCGACGACCAAGGCGCAGCGAAAACTGTTTTTCAACCTGCGCTCGATGAAACAGGGATTCGCGCCCATGAGCAGCCAGGAAATCGGGCGCGTCGCCCGCGAGTTGAAGGTCAAGCCGGAAGAAGTGGTCGAAATGGAAACCCGGCTGGCGGGTCGCGATGTGGCCTTCGAGAACGAAAACCACGACGAAACCGGCTATGCGCCGGTCCATTACCTCGCGACCGACGCCGACGCGGAACCCTCGCGGGTCCTCGAGGCCGAAGAAGACGAGCGCCTGCAGAGCGATGGCCTGAAGCGCGCTCTCGTTTCGCTCGATCCGCGAAGCCGGCGCATCATCGCGGCGCGCTGGCTGAAGGAAAAGGATGCCGCGACGCTGCACGAACTCGCCGCCGAGTTCAAGGTGTCGGCCGAACGCATCCGGCAGATTGAAGCGAAGGCAATGGAAAAGATGCGCAAGCTGCTCGCCGCACCATCACCACGGCAAAGGGTCCTGCCCGGCGCCGCCGCGCACTAAAAGCGCGCGCCTTACTCCGCCAGAAGCACGCGCAGGTCCCCCGGGAGATCCGCCGCAATGCGGTCGTGCCGGACGAACAATCGCAGCCGCCCCTTCGGATCGATCACGTAGCTCTGCGCGCTGTGGTCGACCGAGTAGCTGTCGCCCGCCTTGCGCTTTTCGTAGAACACCTTGAACTCCTTCGCTACCCGCGCGGTGGCCTCGGCGTCGCCGTACAGGCCGAGGAAACGCGCATCGAACGCGCTCACGTAGCCCGCCAGCAGCTCGCGCGTGTCACGCTCGGGATCGACCGTCACGAACAGCACCTGAACGCGCTCGGCGTCCTTGCCGAGGCTCGCCACCGCGCCGGCCAAGTCCGCGAGGATCGTCGGGCAGATGTCGGGGCAGTGCGTGAAACCGAAACTGAGAATCACCGCGCGGCCGCGAAAATCGGCCAGTGTGCGCGCCTGGCCGTGGTGGTCGAACAGCGCGAACTCGCGGCCGTAGTCCGCGCCGGTGATGTCGGTGCTCTTGAATTTGGGGCCGGCCGGCTGGCACGCGGCGAGCGCCGCGGCAAGCAGCGCGACGAGACTAGAGCGCCAGGTAGTGGTCAACGAGCAACGCCGCAAATAGCGCAGCAAGGTAAGTGATCGAAAACCGGAACGTGCGCCTCGCCAATGCATCGGTGTGGGCGACGTAGATCGCGATCGCATGGGCGAGGAAGGCAAGGCCGAGCGCGATTGCCGCCACGAGGTAGGGCCAGCCGCTCATTCCGGTCGCAAACGGCAGCAGCGCCACGGCGAACAGGATCAGCGAATAAAGCAGGATCTGCAGCCGCGTGTACGCCTTGCCGTGCGTCACCGGCAGCATCGGCACGCCGGCCTTCGCGTACTCCTCGGTGCGATAGAGCGCGAGCGACCAGAAATGCGGCGGCGTCCAGGCGAAGATGATCAGAAACAGCAGCGTCGCCTCGGTGGACACCTCACCGGTCGTGGCCGCCCAGCCCAACACCGGCGGCATCGCGCCCGAAGCGCCCCCGATGACGATGTTCTGCGGCGTCGCCGGCTTCAGGATCACGGTATAGACCACGGCGTAGCCTACGAAGGTCGCGAGCGTCAGCCACATCGTCAGCGCGTTCACGTACTGCAGCAGGATCCACAATCCCAGGCCGCCGATCGCGCCGGAAAACGCGAACGTCTGCAGCGCAGTCAGGTCGCCGCGCGGCAGCGGCCTCCAGCGCGTTCGCTGCATGACGGCATCGATGCGCCGTTCCACCAGGCAGTTCACCGCAGCCGCCGCGCCCGCGACGAGCGCAATCCCGACGGTCCCGGCGATCAGGATCTGCGGCGGGACCATTCCCGGGGTCGCGAGGAACATCCCGATCACCGCGGTGAACACGATGAGCAGCACGACGCGCGGTTTGGTGAGCGAGTAGAACGCTCGCGCGCGCCGGGCGAGCGATCGTGCGAGCGGCGATGAAAGGGACTGTGCAATCATGGCTTGAACCGCCTGAAGGGCGCGGATTCTAGCATGCGGTCACCCGAACCCCGAGTACTTCAGCAGGCGCTCGAGGTCCTTCACCATCCGCCCCGGATCCGGATCGCTCGGGAAGCGAAGCATCAGATTGCCGAGCGGATCGACGAGCCAGACATGCGCCGAGAGCGACTCGCCGGCGGGAAATCCGGCGGCGAGCGAGGCGCCGTCGCGCTCGATCCGCGTGCCCTCGATCGCGGCGAGGAGTTCGCTTCGCGGCGTCGCCGCGTCGGTCAGGACCCAGAGCCGTTCGATGCGATGCGCGTTCGTCCCCTGGGCCCGGCGCACCTGTCGCATGTAGTAGAGCTTCTTCTCGCAGTTCGAATCGCAGGCGCCGCCGTCGAACTGCAGGAGCACCCACTTCCCGCGCAGCGCCACCACGGACTCGGCGGTCAGCAGGCGCGGCGCGATCAGCGTGCCGTAATTCGATGTCGTTCCCGGTACGCGGCCGGTGAGATAGGCATACCACCCCACCAGCACCGGAAGCGCGAACACTGCGGCGATCGCGAGCAGCGTGCGCCGCCCGCTGCGCACTTTCGCTTCAGGCAGAGCGGGACCCATCGATTGGCCGGGCGCGCCGGAAGCTGAGGAGGATGAACAGCGCGACCGACAGCGCGGCGAGCGAATACCACTGCAGCGCGTACATTTCGTTCTTGCGGTAACCGGTTTCGACCCGCTCCCAGTCGCGATCGAGTCCGTCGGCGAGCGGACTCAGCTGCTCGAGGAGCAGCGGCGCGACGGGCAGTCCCGACCACGCGGCAAATTTCTCGCCGCTCAGGTTCTGCCAGACGCAGGGCACGGCGCCGGGAGCGCAGGGCGCGGCGGTGCCGGCCTCGAGATACTGCGGCAGGCGTTCCAGGCCGATGCCCTCGATGCGATGCGGGCCCGCCGGCGTGACGACTTGCGGAAGTTCCTCGCGGCGCGGCGCCGCGGCGATCCAGCCGCGAAGCACCAGCACATACCCTCCGCCTTCGGCCAGGCGCAGCGGTTGCACGACATGAAAGCCGGGGCGGCCGCGATGCAGCCGGTAATCGAGCAGCACGGTGTGGCGCGGATCGAACTCACCGGTTGCGGCGACCCGCTTTCGCACCAGCGTCGCCGCATCGAACGGTTGCTGCGGAACCTCGATCGCGCGCGCGCTGGCCGCCGCCTCGATTTCGGCGGCGGCCGCACGTCGTTCGTCCGCGCGGCGCGTCTGCCAGTCACCGAGCGCAATTCCCGCGGCGCAACCGCAAACCGCCAGCGCCAAACCCCACCAGCGCGGCCGAAAGCGGTAAGCGCCCAGGCTCATGTCGCCGCGTTAAACTCCGAGCTGGAATGCGTTACGTCGTGATTGCGGCGCTGCTGCTCATCCTGGCGAGCCTCGGCTCGGCGCTGGTGTTCGTGGTGCGCGACCGCAGCGGTTCGATGCGCGCGGTGAAGGCGCTCGCTTTCCGCGTCGGGCTGTCGATTGCGCTGTTTCTGTTCCTGATGGCGGCTTACTACTTCGGTCTCATTCCCGGCCGCCTGTAGGCCGGGGGCCGAGCCCCTTCTTCCACGCGCCGCCGGGCGCGGGTGACGACCCGAACGACCCGCGCCGCCCGCGGCGGCTAGAGCCAATAGACGAAGATGAACAGGCCGAGCCACACCACGTCGACGAAGTGCCAGTACCACGCGACCGCCTCGAAGCCGAAATGGTGATCGGGCTTGAAGTGCCCCGATAGGCAGCGCGCGAGAATCACGCTGAGCATGATCGCGCCTACGGTGACGTGAAAACCGTGAAATCCCGTCAGCATGTAGAACGTCGATCCATAGACGCCGGTGGTGAGCTTCAGGTTCAGATCCGCATAGCCGTGCCCATACTCGTACACCTGCAGGGCGAGGAACAGCACGCCGAGCGCAACCGTCAGGAACAGGAACAGATTCAGCCGGCCGCGCCGGTTCTGCTTCAGCGCAAAGTGGGCGATCGTGACCGTGACCCCGGATGAAAGCAGCAGCATGGTGTTGATCGCCGGAATGCCCCAGGCGCCCATCGGCGAGAACTTCTCTGCGAACGCAGGGCCCGCGGAGGGCCAATGCGCCTCGAATCCGGGCCACAGCAGCGCAGTGTGCTCGAGATTCGCGAGGTCCGGCACCGACATCACGCGCACCCAGAACAGCGCGCCGAAGAACGCGGCGAAGAACATCACCTCCGAGAAAATGAACCAGCTCATGCCCCAGCGGAAGGACATGTCTTCCCAGCCGTGGTACGTGCCGCTCTCGGATTCCCGGATCACGTCGCCGAACCAGCGGAACATCATGTACAGGATGACCATGGCGCCGACCGCGAGCGAGATCCATCCGGCGCTCGTGCCGTTCATCACGAAGACCCCGCCCAGCACCATGAGGAACAGCGCCATCGAGCCGAAGATCGGCCACGGCATGGGCGGCGGCACGTAATAGTGCTGCTGCCGCCTCGGGTCGGTTGCGCCTTGTGCCATCGATGTTCTCCCTGCCTGTCTTTACCGTTCAGCCCGTCACGAGGTGCACGACCCCGACGAGCGTCAATACGAAAAGTGCCGCGGCGATGATGCCGACCACGACAACCTGCACCGGGCGGATGCGCGCACCCTCGGCCTCGTGCGTTTCGCGCCGGCGCACCCCGAGGAGCCCCGCGGCCACGGTGCAGGTTGTCGTGGTCGG
>MERB01000026.1:17385-21058 GCA_001770475.1 Betaproteobacteria bacterium RIFCSPLOWO2_02_FULL_66_14
CGCCGGGTCGATGAGGAAAGTCACCGGCATGATGCGCGTCTCGCCTGCCGCCAGCGTCTGCGGCTGAAAACAGAAGCACTCGAGCTTGCGGAAGTACTGCCCCGCCACCGCCGGGCCGTAACTGGGCACCGCCTGCCCCGTGATCTTCGCGCTTCGAACATTGGCGATCTCGTACTCGACGTGCACCAGTTCCCCCGGATGCACCACGATGTGGCCCGTCAGCGGCCGGAACCGCCACGGCAGATCGTGCGCGTTCGCATCCAGCTCGATCGTCACCGTGCGCGTGCGGTCGATCTGCGTGTTGGACGGCGCCTCGGAGCGCTCCACGAGCGAGTTGACGCCGAGGGCGAGGCAGATTTTTTCGTAGAACGGCACCAACGCGAAACCGAAACCGAACATCAGCACCGCGACGATCGAAAGCCGCGTCAGCAGCCTTCGGTTTTCCCGCCCGCGTCGCTCGTCGATGGGCGCGGCTTCAGCCATTCAGCATCCAGTACTTGGCGATGATCGCCGAGAACGTCGTGAGCGCGATCGCCACGAGCACCAGCGCGGTCTTCAGGTTTCGGCTCATGCGACGCGTCCCATTCCGCCCCGGTTTCCTACTTGAGGACGGGCGGCGTGTGGAACGAGTGGTGCGGCGCCGGCGTCGGCAAATGCGTCCACTCGAGCGAATCGGCGCCTTCCCAGGGTCTCTCGGGCGCCTGTTCGCCGCTGCGGATCGCCTTGATGATGATGTACAGGAACAGAAACTGCGCAATGCCGAAACCGAACGCGCCGATCGACGAAATCTTGTTCCAGGTCTCGAACATCAGCGGATAGTCCGGGACGCGGCGCGGCATTCCGGCGAGGCCCGAAAAGTGCTGCACGAAGAACGTGATGTTGATGAAGACGACCGACAGCCAGAAGTGCCACTTGCCGAGCGTTTCGTCGTACATCTTCCCGGTCCACTTGGGGAACCAGAAGTACACCCCGGCGTACCCTGCGAAGACGGCGCCGATCGCCATCACGTAGTGGAAGTGCGCCACGACGTAGTAGGTGTCGTGCAGCTGGATGTCGACCGCGGCGAGCGACAGCACCAGTCCCGTCATGCCGCCCAGCGTGAACAGGAAGACGAAGCCGACCGCAAACAGCATCGGCGTCTCGAAACTGAGCGAGCCTCTCCACATCGTCGCGACCCAGTTGAACACCTTGACCCCGGTCGGCACCGCGATCAGCGTCGTCGCGTACATGAAGAACAGCTGCCCCGCTACCGGCATCCCAACCGTATACATATGGTGGGCCCAGACGATGAACGACAGGATCGCGATGGCGGAGGTGGCGTACACCATCGACGCGTAGCCGAAGAGCGGCTTCCTGGAGAACGCGGGGATCACCTGCGAAATCACGCCGAAGGCCGGAAGCGCGATGATGTACACCTCGGGGTGGCCGAAGAACCAGAAGATGTGCTGGTAGAGCACCGGGTCGCCGCCGCCGGCGGCGTTGAAGAACGAGGTGCCGAAATGCCGGTCGGTGAGCGTCATCGTCACCGCGCCCGCAAGCACGGGCATCGCCGCGACCAGCAGGTAGGCGGTGATCAGCCAGGTCCAGCAAAACAGCGGCATGCGCATCAGCGTCATTCCCGGCGCCCGCAGGTTGAGGATCGTGGTGATGATGTTGATCGAGCCCATGATCGAGCTCATCCCGAGCAGATGGACCGCGAAAATCGTGAGATCCATCCCGACGCCCATCTGGACCGTGAGCGGGGCGTACATGGTCCAGCCCACGCCCGGCGCGCCGCCCGGCGTGAAGAACGAAATCACGAGCAGCGAGGCTGCAAACGGCAGCAGCCAGAACGACCAGTTGTTCAGCCGCGCGAACGCCATGTCGGGCGCGCCGATCATCATCGGGATCTGCCAGTTGGCGAAGCCGACGAACGCCGGCATGATCGCCCCGAAGACCATGATCAGCCCGTGCATCGTGGTCATCTGGTTGAAGAAGTCGGGGTTCACCCACTGCAGGCCCGGCGAGAACAGCTCCAGCCGAATCACCATCGCCATCGCGCCACCGATCATGAACATGGTGAAGCTGAACCACAGGTAGAGCGTGCCGATGTCCTTGTGGTTGGTGGTCGTGATCCAGCGCATGATCCCGCTCGGGTGGTACCCGTGATCGTCGCCGTGCGCCTGGCCGTGGGTGTCTACAACTGCGCTCATTGCGGTCTCCGAATCCTGAATCCCGTATCGTTTCGAGTCACTTGCGCGCCGCCTTGACTTCGGCAGGCTGCACCAGGTCACCTGTCTTGTTGCCCCAGTTGTTGCGAGTGAACGTGACGACCGCGGCGAGTTCGACGTCATTCAGCTGCTTGCCGAAGGCGGCCATGGACGTATTCGGCCTGCCGTTCAGGACGAGGTCGATCTGCGCCTCCTTCGGCCCGGTGACGACCTTCGAGCCGTCGAGCGCCGGGAACGCGGGTGGCGTGCCCTTGCCGCTCGCCTGGTGGCAGGCGACGCAATTGGACGCATAGACCTTTTCGCCGCGCGCCTTCAGCTCGTCGGCGGTCCACTGCTTGTTCGGATCGTCGGCCGCGGCCGCCAGCGCCTGCTTGCGCTCGCCGACCCACTTCGCGTAGTCGTCCTGCGAAACCACGCGCACCACGATCGGCATGAAGCCGTGCTCCTTGCCGCAGAGTTCCACGCACTGGCCGCGATACACGCCCAGCTTGTCCGCCCTGAAATGCATGTCCCGGATGAATCCGGGCATCGCGTCCTGCTTCGCGCCGAACGCCGGAATCCACCAGGAGTGGATCACGTCGGCGGCGGTGGTGAGGATGCGAACCTTCTTGCCGATCGGGACCACCATTTCGTTGTCGACTTCGAGCAGGTAGTTCTCGCCCTTGGCCGCGCGCCCATCGATCTGATCGCGCGGCGTCGCGAGCGTCGAGATGAAGCTGATGCCCTCCCCCTCGCCGCGCACGTAGTCGTAGCCCCATTTCCACTGGTAGCCGGTGACCTTGATCGTGAGGTCGGGGTTCGAGGTGTCTTTCTGCGCGATCACCACCTTGGTCGCGGGCCAGGCGATGACCACGAGGAGAATCAGCGGAACGATGGTCCAGATCAGCTCGACCGTGGTGTTCTCGTGCCACTTCGCGGCCTTGTAGCCCCGGTCCTTGCGATGCGCGAATACGGAATAGAACATGAAGCCGAACACGCCGACGAAAATCACCGTCACGAGCACCATCACGTACTCGTGAAGCGAGTGCACGTCCGCGGCAATCGGACTCGCTGCCGGCTGCAGATTCCATTCCAGCCCCAGCGCGAGGCCGGAACACGCCGCCGCGAAGACGCCAAGCGCCCACGACGCGCCTTTAAGTGCCGTGCTTCTTCCCATCCCCATCCCTTCCAGGTTCAGATTGCTGCTAGAGGACCGCTGCCCGTCGCCACGGCGGGGGGACCGCCTTTTTTGGAGCGCGGAAAGGTACCACAGTCAAGCGCCTCGCTCAACAAAATCTCCTTATGAAAGCGGTCGATTTCGCTCCGATCAACGCGGCGGCAATCCGTTTTTCGGGCGACGCTGAAAACGCATTACGGCGCGCCCGTCGGCGGCGCGCGCCGGTGCAGGTTTCCACGCATGCCCGTAGAGCACTTCGAAGGTGACGGGAAAGCGGCCGTCGCGGCGCCCGCGCTCGAGCGCGGCG
>MERB01000026.1:21080-30281 GCA_001770475.1 Betaproteobacteria bacterium RIFCSPLOWO2_02_FULL_66_14
GACCCGCTCCATGTCCATCACCGGGGCATCGAATCCCGCGGCGACCAGCATGTCGCCGAGGTCGTGCATGTCGGCGAAGGCGTGCACGCGCGCCGTGCCCGCCGCGGCGCGAAGTTCCTTCAGCGTGTCCGGGCCGAGCGTGCTGAAGGTGAGCAATCCCTCGACCGCGAGCACCCGGTGCAGTTCGCGCAGCACTGCGAGCGGCTCGCGCGCCCAGTGCAGCGCCATGTTCGAAAACGCCAGTCCGACGCTTGCGCCGGCGAGCGGCAGGCGGGAGAAATCGGCGCACACGGCGCCGACTTCGCGGCGTCCGCCGAGCCGCGCGAGCAGTCCGCGCGCCGGGCGCGCGAGGCGCAGCATCGGCAGCGCGAAATCGAGAAGCAGCAACTGCGCGTCCGGAAACCGGGCGGCGAGCGAGCGCGCCTCCCGGGCCGGCCCGCATCCGAGATCGAGCACCCGGCGCGGCGCGAGTTTCACCAGGTCGAGGCGTTCCAGCAGGCGGGTCCCGATCTCGCGCTCGAGCCGCGTGGCCGCGGCATAGCTCGCGGCTGCGCGCGAGAACCGAAGTCGCGCCACCGAGGGATCGATCATGCGGCGCAGTATAAGTAAGATGGCGCGATGCTCGGGCGGGTCGCGAAAGCCATGGCACATCAGTTGTTCGGCGGCACCTGCTTTCTTTGCCGCGGCGCTGCGAAGACCGGCCTGTTGTGCAGGGGCTGCGACGCCGATCTGCCGCGCCTTGCGGGCGAGTGCTGTCCGCGCTGCGCGTTACCCGCGCCAGGCGGGGCGGTCTGCGGCCGGTGCCTTTCGCATCCGCCTCGATACGAGGCCACGATCGCCGCTCTCGCCTACGCGTTTCCGGCCGACGCGCTCATTCAGGCGCTCAAGTTTCGCGGCGAACTCGCGCTGGCGCCGTTGCTCGCGCAGCTGCTCGTCGAACGCCTGACCGCGCTGCGGTCTCCGGATTGGCTGCTCCCGGTGCCGATTGCGCGCGGCCGGTTGCGCGATCGCGGCTACAACCAGGCGCTCGAAATCGCCCGCCACGTCGGCCGCGCGACCGGCGTGCCGCTGGCGCCGCAGCTGTGCCGGCGCGTTCGCGAAACGCCGGCGCAGACCGATCTGCCGTGGGATCGGCGCGCCGCCAACGTGCGCGGGGCCTTCGAGGCGGGCGGCGCCCTGGACGGAGCACAGGTCGCGGTGCTCGACGACGTCATGACGACCGGCGCGACGCTCGACGAGATCGCGGCGACGCTGAAGCGCGCGGGTGCCGCAAGCGTGGTCAACTGGGTGGTGGCAAGAACCCTGCCGCCGAACTGATGTTCGACATCGTCCTGGTTCAACCCGAGATTCCGCCGAACACCGGCAACGTGATCCGTCTCGCGGCGAATACCGGCGCGCGCCTGCACCTGGTCGCTCCGCTCGGATTTTCGCTTGCCGACCGGCAACTGCGGCGCGCGGGCCTCGACTACCACGCGCTGGCGCAGGTGCGGGTGCATCGCGATTGGGCGTGCTGCTGCGAGGCGCTCGGCGAACGGCGCAGCTTCGCGTTCAGCACGCGGGGCGCGGTGCGCCATACCGAACCCCGGTTTGCGCGCGACGATGTCTTGGTGTTCGGTTCGGAAACCGCCGGCCTGCCGGCGTCGATTCTCGAGGCGTTCCCCTTGGAAAGGAGGCTTCGGCTGCCGATGCGATCGGGTGCGCGCAGCCTCAACCTGGCGAACGCGGTGGCGATCGTGGCTTACGAAGCCTGGCGACAGCTCGGCTTCGAGGGCGCGCAGTGAGGCGAACTCACGCTTCCTCCTTCGGGTCGCGTCCCAGGAGTTCCTGAACCGCCTCCGGCGGCGTGAGCTGGCCGTCGAGCACCGCATTCACGGCGGCGCACAGCGGCATGTCGACGCCGCGCTGCGCGGCGAGCCTCGCCACCTCGCGCGCGGAGCGCACGCCCTCGGCGACATGCCCCAGTGCGGCGAGAATCTCCGCGAGGCGCCGACCGCGCGCCAGATCGAGCCCGACGCGGCGATTTCGCGACAGCTCGCCGGTCGCGGTGAGGATCAGGTCGCCGGCGCCTGAGAGCCCCATCAGGGTTTCTGCGCTACCGCCGAGCGCGACGCCGAGACGCGTGATTTCGGCGAGACCGCGGGTAATGAGCGCCGCACGCGCGTTCTGCCCCAGTCCGAGACCATCCGAGATGCCGGCTGCGATCGCCATGACGTTCTTGATCGCACCGCCCAGCTCGACGCCAACCAGATCGGTACTGAAATACACGCGCAACCGCCCGCCATGCACGAGCGCAGCGGCCGCCCGGGCAAACTCACCGTCCCACGCCGCGAGCGTCAACGCACAGGGCAGACCGCGCGCCACCTCGAGCGCGAACGATGGTCCGGACAGCGCACCGCCGCGAACCCCCGGCGCGCGGCTACCCTCGACGATCTGGTGCGGCAACAGGCCGCTTTCCGCCTCGAATCCCTTGCACAGCCAGACGAGCGGCACGCGCACGTTTGCGAGGCGCGTGCAGAGATCACGCAACCCCGCGACCGGCGTCGCCGCGATGAGGAGATCGGTTCCTTCGATGCTCTGGCGCAGATCCGACGACACGACGAGCGACTGCGGCAGCGCGATCTCGGGCAGATAACGCAGGTTGCACCGCGCGCTCGCGATCGCTTCGGCCTGTGCCGCGTCGCGCGCCCAGAGCGTGACGCGATGGCGCGCCGAGAGCACCGCGGCGAGCGAGGTTCCCCAGGCGCCTGCCCCGAGGACAGCCAGCCGCGCCATTGCGCCCGTTCAGCCGCCCCAGACCTGCGTCGCGCGCAGGTAGCCGCCGGCGCCGTCGGCATGGCGCACGCGCAACCAGCCGCCCGGTGCGATTTCGACGAGTTCGAGCGCGACGCCGGAGACCGCGACGAACGCCTGCGGCGCGCCCTCCTCGGGACGCGCGCGCACTTCTGCCGTTGGCGCAGTCACCATCAACATGCGCTTTTCGCTGAGGTACTTCTTTTCGATCCACGCCAACGCACCGGTGTGATCGCGCACCTTGACCCAGGCTTCCAGGTTGACGATCAATTCGAGCGGATAGTGCTTGGAGACCACCACGAGCGGCTTGGCAGCGCGCGAGGGCGCGTCGTACAGCACCGCGGCGGTCTCCTGTACCGAACGGAAATCGCTCGCCTGCGCAAACGCGCAGAGCAGGATACCGAGCAGGGCGAGTGCGGCGCGCACGGGACGACCGTCTCCAGTAGGCCTAGTTCGCGGGCTGCGGCGGGTTTGCCGCGGCCTGCGTGCGCTGCGCATACAGCGCCTCGAAGGACACCGGAGCGAGCAGCACGGGCGGAAAGCCGCCGCGCGTCACCAGATCGGAAATCGCCTCGCGCGCGTACGGGTACAGGATATTCGGGCAGGCAATGCCCAGCAGCGGCTCGAGCTCGCCCTCCGGAACGCCGCGCACGGTGAAAATCCCGGCTTGCGCCGCTTCCGCGAGGAACAGCGTCTTTTCTCCGGCGCGCGCGGTCACCGTGACGGTGACGACGGCTTCGTACAGGCCATCGCCGCAAGGCCGCGAATCGTTCCGGATCTGCACCTCGAGCTGCGGCTGCGCCGACTCGAGAAACACCTGGGGCGCGTTGGGCAGTTCGAGCGAGAGATCCTTCACGTAGATCTTTTCGATCTGGAAGGTCGGTTGCGGTGCTTCGGTCGTCGTCACGGAAATCCTTCGGTCTATCCAGCGGTTTGGGGCGCGCCCTCGATCCGGGCGAGCAGTCGGTCGAGTTCTCCGGCTTCCTCCAGGGCATACAGATCGTCGCAGCCCCCGACGTGAACGCCGTTGATCCAGATCTGCGGCACCGTGCGGCGGCCGCTCTTGTGCACCATCTCGACGCGACGCTCGGGCAAGAGGTCGACGCGCACGCGCTCGAGCTCGTGTACGCCCTTGCGCCGGAACAGTCGCTCGGCCGACCGGCAGTACGGACAGCTGGCGGTGCCGTACATCAGTACGCGTGACAAGGGGCCCGGCCCCTACTTCTCGACCGGCAACCCCGCTTGCTGCCATGCTGCGAGGCCGCCGGCGAGGTTGAAGACGTTCGCGAAGCCGTGGCGCCGCAGGATCCCGATGGCATTGGTTGAACGGTTGCCGCTGTCGCAGGCGATGATCACGGGCCGCGACTTGTGCTTCGCGAATTCGCCGACCCGGCCCTCGAGTTCCGCCAGCGGCGCGCTCCGCGACCCGAGGATGTGGCCCTTGGCATACTCGGCGGCGTCGCGTACGTCGAGCACGAGCGCGTCCTCGCGATTGATCATGTGGGTCGCCTGCAGGGTCCCCACCCAGGGCCCACCGGCGCTGCGCCGCACCAGCGGCCAGATCAGCATCGCGCCGGAGGCAAAGGCCACCGCGATCAGCAGCAGGTTGTTCTGGACGAACTCCATCAGCGCTTTCCGTCGCCGCAGAACACCTCGCGCATCATGCCGATGAGCTGCAGCGTTCGCTCGTCGCAGACGCGGTAGAAGACGCGATTGGCCTCCTTGCGCGTCTGCAGGACTCTTTTTTCGCGCAGGATCGCAAGGTGCTGGGACACGTTCGACTGGGAGGTTCCGACTTCGGCAACGATGTCCTGAACGCTCATTTCAGCGGCGTTGATCACGCACAGGATCTTGAGGCGCAAGGGATGCGCCATCGCCTTGAGCGCGCGCGCCGCCTGCTCCACGTGTTCCTGCTTCTCGATCAGATCCAGGCGGTCCCGTTTCATGGGGCGCAATTATAATTCACCCATGTTCAGGCTCGTACTGCTGCGCCACGGCGAATCGGACTGGAACCGGGAAAATCGCTTCACGGGGTGGACCGACGTCGATCTCTCGGTGCGGGGAGTCGAGGAAGCGCGCGCTGCGGGTCGCCAGCTCAAGGCCGATGGCTGGACCTTCGACCTGGCGTTCGCCTCGGTGCTCAAGCGGGCGGTCCGCACCCTGTGGCTGGTGCTCGGGGAAATGGACCTGTACTGGATCCCGGTCGAGAAGCATTGGCGCTTGAACGAACGCCATTACGGCGCGCTGCAGGGCCTGAACAAGGCGGAAACGGCGACCAAGTTCGGGGACGCGCAGGTACTCGCCTGGCGCCGCAGCTACGACGTGCCGCCCCCGGCCCTCGAGCCCGCGGATCCGCGCAATGCAGCGGGCGACCCGCGGTACACCGGATTGGACGGCGCGCAACTGCCGCGCACCGAGTGCCTCAAGGACACCGTGGCGCGCGTGCTGCCCTACTGGAACGAAGCCATCGCGCCGGCGATCCGTTCGGGCCGGCGGGTTCTGATCGCGGCGCACGGCAATTCGCTGCGTGCCCTGGTCAAGCACCTCGACGGCATCAGCGACGCCGACATCGTCGGGCTCAACATCCCGACCGGGATGCCGCTGGTCTACGAACTGGACGCGGATCTGCATCCGCTCAAGCACTATTACGTCGGGGACGCCGACGAAGTGGCGCGCCGCATCGCCGCCGTCTCGGCGCAAGGCAAGGCCAGAGGCTGATCGCGCGCCTGCTATTCGCCGTAGTGCTCGCCGCGTTGCCGGCGACGGTCACGGCGACACGCGAAGACGATCTCAAGGCGCTGCGGGCGCGCATCGAGGCACTGCGCACCGAACTGGGCAGTCGCGAAGTCGACCGCCGCGAAGCGCGCGACGCGCTGCGCGCCTCGGAAACCGCGATTTCGGAAGCGACCCGTGCGCTGGCGACGCTCGAAGCGCAGGGGCGGCAGTTGCGAACCTCGCTCGCGCGGATCGGCGACCGGCGCCGTTCGCTCGAGCAGGGGCTCGCCGCACGACGGCGGGCGCTCGGCCAGCTGCTGGTCGCGCGCTCGCGGGCCAGCGCACCCGATGTCGTTCGACTGGTGCTTGCCGGAGAAGATCCGAACGAGGTCGCGCGACAGATGCATTATCTGTCCATCCTGTCGCAGGCGGCGGCGCGCGCGATCGAAGCGCAACGCGGGAACCTGGCGGAACTCGAACGCCTGCGCGACGATTCGGCGGCGCAGGCGCGCGAATTGAGCGAGATCGAGGCACGTCAGCGCGCCGACCGCGAAAAAGTGCTGGCCGAGCGGCGCGAGCGCCGGCGCGTGCTCGAGCGCGTAGCGGTGGAGTTGCGCGCCGGGCGCCGCGAAATGAAGCAGATGCTCGCCGACGAGCAGCGCCTGTCGCGCGTCGTCCGGGAGATCAGCCGCGTCCTGGCAAGCCGCCCGGGCGCCGGATTCCAGCCGGGCGATCGCGAGCAGGCATCGCCTGCTCCGGGCGTGCCCTTCGCCAGCCTTCGCGGGCGCCTCGAGCTGCCGGTCCGCGGGGAACTTGCGGGCCGATTTCCTGCCCAACGCAGTGCGGGCGCTCGGGCAAAGGGTTTGTTCATTCGGGCGCAGCAGGGTGATCCGGTGAAGGCGGTGGCTGCGGGCCGCGTGGTTTACTCAGACTGGATGCGTGGCTTCGGCAACCTGCTGATCGTCGATCACGGTGAGGCCTACCTGTCCGTTTACGGCAACAACGAATCGCTGCTCAAACACACCGGCGAGACGGTGAACGCGGGTGAAACCGTTGCCACGGTGGGGGCGAGCGGTGGCCGCGAGGAATCGGGCGTATACTTCGAATTACGTCATTTGGGTCAGGCATTTGACCCGCTGCGCTGGGTCGGAAACCGCTGACCCTGCCCGCGGCCAGTGCCCCATGAGGACAGAATCGATGGGTAAGAAATTCCGGCAGCTGGGACTGATACTCGCGGGCGTGATTGCGGGTGTGCTGTTGAGCCTGAATTTCCAGGCGATCGCCGAGCGCGCGATGCGCTCGCCGCTGCCGATTTCCGAATTGCGCGCCTTCACCGAGGTGTTCGGCGCGATCAAGTCGAATTACGTCGAGCCGGTGGAGGACAAGCGCCTCATCACCGAAGCGATCAACGGCATGCTTTCGGGACTCGATCCGCATTCCGCCTACCTCGACGCCGAGGCCTTCAAGGATCTTCAGGTCAGCACCCACGGACAGTTCGGCGGCCTCGGCATCGAGGTCAGCATGGAGGACGGCCTCGTCAAGGTGATCTCGCCCATCGAGGACACGCCGGCGTTTCGCGCCGGAGTCAAGCCGGGCGACCTGATCATCAAGCTCGACGACACGCCGGTGAAGGGCATGACGCTGCAGGACGCGGTCAAGCGCATGCGCGGCAAGCCCAACACGCAGATCGTCCTGACGATCGCGCGCAAGGGCGTGGCACAGCCGATCGTGGTCAGCCTGATGCGGGCAGTCATCAAGGTACAGAGCGTCAAATCGAAATTCATCGAACCGGGTTACGCGTGGTTGCGGGTTTCGCAGTTTCAGGAGGGAACCGCCGAAACGCTGGTGAAGCACCTCGATGGCCTGTACAAGCAGGGCCCGGTCAAGGGGCTGGTGCTCGACCTGCGCAACGACCCCGGCGGCCTGCTCTATGGGGCGGTCGCGATTTCCGCCGCGTTTCTCCCGGACAAGGCGCTGGTGGTTTCCACCGATGGGCGCACCGAGGACGCGCGCAGGAAATACACGGCGAGCGCGGAGGATTACGCGCGCGGCTCGCGCGACGACGTTCTCAAGGGGCTGCCGGCCGCGGTGAAGACGGTACCGATGGTGGTGCTGGTCAATGGAGGATCGGCGTCGGCCTCCGAAATCGTCGCCGGCGCGCTGCAGGATCACAAGCGGGCGGTGGTGATGGGCACGCAAACCTTCGGCAAGGGATCGGTGCAAACGATCATGCCGCTGGGCAACAATACGGCGATCAAGCTGACCACGGCGCGTTACTACACGCCCTCCGGCCGGTCGATCCAGGCGAAGGGCATCGCGCCCGACATCAACGTCGAGGAACCCGGCGATGCGCCGCTGCTGCGCGTTCGCGAGGCCGATCTGCAACGCCACCTGACGAACGGCGAAGAAGGCGTGCCGGGCAAGAGCGCGGCACCTCGCGTGCAGCCGCACCCCCCGGGCGCGGCGCCGGATGCGGCGCGCGCTCCGCTCGAACTCGGCTCGAAGGACGATTTTCAGCTCGCGCAAGCGATCTCACGGCTCAAGGGCCTGCCGGTGCTCACCAAGCCCGCGGCGACCGTGGCCGAGAACAAGCAGGGCGGCTAGCTCGACGCCTTTAGTCCAGCAGGCCTTCGCGCTGCAGCCGGGAGACGACCTGCTCTGCCGCCGCTTCCGGAGCACAATCCTGCAGGTCGATACTCAAATCCGCGTCGAGCGGCGCTTCGTAAGGATCGCTCACGCCGGTGAACTCCGGCAGGATCCCTGCGCGGGCCCTGGCGTAATGTCCCTTGGGATCCCGGCGCTCGCAGACTTCGATCGGCGTGGAAACATACAACAACAGGAATCTTCCTGCGGCCGAACCCCGGCGCCTCACTTCCGCGCGCGCTGCGGCATAGGGCGCGATCTGGGCGCAGATCGCGATGCCGCCGTGACGTGCAATCTCCGCTGCGACGTAACCGATGCGCAGCACGTTCAGGTCGCGGTCGGGGCGCGAATAGCCCAGATCGCTCGAGAGCAGCGTTCGCACCTCGTCACCGTCGAGCAGCGTGACCGTGCGTCCCGCCTGCGCGAGTCGCTTGCGAAGCGCGCGCGCGAGCGTCGACTTGCCGGCTCCCGGAAGTCCGGTCAAGAAGACGATCAACCCTCGGCGCGGCGTCATGAGGCCGCGCATTTTAGCCTTCGGCGACAGGGCAAACGCGGTTCGATTACGATCCTGCGATGAACGACGAACAGCTCCTGCGGTACAGCCGCCACATCCTGCTGCCCGAGATCGGCGTCGAGGGGCAGGAGCGGTTGCGCGCCGCGCATGTGCTGGTGATCGGCGCGGGCGGCCTCGGTTGCCCGGCGGCGCTTTACCTCGCGGCGAGCGGGATCGGACGACTCACCCTCGCGGATGGCGACCGCGTCGACCTCACCAACCTGCAGCGGCAGATCCTGTACCGGACGCAATCCGTCGGCGCGCCCAAACCGGAGGCGGCCCGCAGCGCGTTGAATGCGATCAACCCCGAAGTCGCTGTCGTACCGCTCACCGAGCGCGTCGCGCCCGAAGCCATGGCGCGGCTGGTCGCGCAAGCCGACGTGGTGCTCGATTGTTCGGATAACTTCGCGACGCGGCACGCACTCAATCGCGCCTGCGTCGCGCTGCGAAAACCGCTCGTCTCCGGCGCGGCGATCCGCTTCGATGCCCAGGTCACGGTG
>MERB01000026.1:30288-44127 GCA_001770475.1 Betaproteobacteria bacterium RIFCSPLOWO2_02_FULL_66_14
TGCGAGCTCCGGATGCGCCCTGCTACGCCTGCCTGTTTCCGGAAGACGGCGAGATCGAGGAAGTCCAATGCGCGGTGATGGGCGTATTCGCGCCGCTCACCGGCATTGCCGGAGCGTTGCAGGCGATGGAAGCGATCAAGCTCGTCGCCGGGATCGGCGAAACGCTGGCCGGCCGGCTCTTGCTGCTCGATGCGAAGGGCGCCGAGTGGAGAACCGTGAAGGTGGCGAAGGATCCGCACTGCGCAGTGTGCAGCGCGCCGGCGGTTCGGCCAAAGCAGCCGCAGCCCTAGACCGAACCTACACCGGCAGATAGCGTCGCTGCGCGGTAAGACTATCGCTCGGCTTGCGCGTGAAGCCCGACTTGGCGAACTGGTGCAGGCATCCGATGGCGTAGCGGAGCATCGCGCCCGCCTGCGCGCCGGTATCGGATTCGGCCGCTTTCCCGACCGCCGCGGCTTTGGCGTGGCGCAGGCTCTGGCGCAGCGTCGCCTCGAATCGATCGAAGAACTGGTTCATGCGCACCTGCAGCCGCTCGTGCTCGCCGATGAGCGCATCGCCCGTCATGACGCGCACCATCCCGGGATTTTTCTCGGCGAACGCGAGCAGCATTTCGAGGAGCTTCTCGGCCTGGCGTTCGCCGTCGGCTTCATCCGAGGTGATGCGATTCGCCAGGCTGAAGACCGAACTTTCGATGAATTCGATCAGTCCCTCGTACATCTGGGCTTTCGACGCGAAGTGGCGGTAGAGCGCGGCCTCCGACACCCCGAGCCTCGCGGCGAGCGCCGCGGTGGTGATTCTCTCCCACTTCGGCTGCTCGAGCATCTGCGCGAGCGCCTTCAGGATTTCGAGTTTCCGCTCTCCCTTGACCCGCGGCATCGCAAAATTCTACTCGTGGGCGTGGCGAAAGACGAAGCGCGGCAACTCCGTCACGGAAAACACGCGCAGGTCCACATAGCTCGGCCGTTTCAGCGAACCCGGAGCGACCCAGACCGTCGACATGCCCAGGCGCTTGGCCGTGCGCAGGTTTTCCAGGACATCGTCCACCAGCGCGCAGCGGTGCGGGTCGAGGTCGTGGTTTCGCAGCAGCACGCGGAACCCCTGGAACGCCGGCTTGGGCCGAAAGCGCGTGCTCTCGATCGTGTACACGGCCGCGAAGAACCGCTCCAGGCCGAGTGCGCGCAGCACCTCCTCGACGTAGTGGCGCGGCGCGTTGGAGAACACCAGTTTCTTGCCCCCGAGGCGCGCGAGCGAATGGCGCACCGCGTTCTCGTGCACCAGCATGTCGGCGAGTTCGGGAAAGCGGTGCGTTTCGCGCAGGAATTTCCTCGGGTCCGTGCCGTAATGTCGCATCAGCCCTTTCAGCGTCGTGCCGTATCGCGACCAGAACACGCGCCGCATCGCGTCCGCTCCCGCGTCGTCGACACCGAACGTCCGCTTGATGAACTCACCGATCTGAAGGTGCATCGAAGGGAAGATGTGCGGCCGGGCATCGTGCAGCGTATTGTCGAGATCGAAGATCCACACCCGCCGTGAAGGCGGTAGCCGGGTGATGCGCATGGGTGCGTGGCTGCGGGAGGGGGTCGGGCGGGGCGACGGGCCCTCCGCGCGCCTACTTGGATCGGATCAGCGTGCCGATGCCCGCGTCGGTCAAAACCTCGAGCAGCAGCGCGTGGGGCACCCGGCCGTCGATGATATGGCAGGCGCGCACGCCGGCGCGCGCCGCGTCGAGTACCGAAGCGATTTTCGGCAGCATCCCGCCCGAGACCACGCCCCTGGCGACCAGATCGTCGATCTTCCGCGGCGTCAGTCCCGACAGGAGCTTGCCGTCCTTGTCCATCACCCCGGGAGTGTTGGTGAGCACGACCAGTTTCTCCGCGCGCAGGACCTCTGCGAGCTTGCCTGCGACCAGATCGGCGTTGATGTTGTAAGTCGTGCCGTCGGACCCGGTCGCGATCGGTGCTACCACCGGAATGAAACCGCTCATCTCGAGCGCTGAAATCACACCCGCATCGATCGACTCGATCTCGCCGACCTGGCCGATGTCGAGCCGCTCGTCCTTGTTGCTCTGGCTGGGCACGAGCATCTTGCGCGCCCGGATCAGCCCCCCGTCCTGGCCGGTGAGCCCCACCGCCTTGCCGCCGGCCTGGTTGATGAGCTCGACCACTTCCTTGTTGACCTGTCCGCCGAGGACCATCTCGACCACGTCCATGGTCTGCGCGTCGGTCACGCGCATGCCTTGCACGAATTCCCCCTTCATTCCCAGGCGCGCGAGCAGCTGCTCGATCTGCGGTCCGCCGCCGTGCACCACCACCGGGTTCATGCCGACGAGCTTCAGCAGCACGACGTCGCGCGCGAACGCGCTCTTCAGCGCCTCGTCGGTCATGGCATTGCCGCCGAATTTGATGACGATCGTCTTGCCGTGGAAGCGCTTGATGTAAGGCAGCGCCTCGACGAGGATGCGGGCCTGATCGGCGCCGCCGGCAGCCGCTTGCGCTCGAGTGTTCATCGCGCTGCGATTCTAATCAAGAATGCGCGCCGGCGTCCGCGCGCTCAGAGGACGTAGCGCGCCAGATCCTCGTCCTTGGCCAGCTCGCCGAGCCGCGTATTGACGTATTCGGAGTCGATCCGGATGCGCTCGTCGCCCCGGCGTCCGGCCTCGAAGGAGATCTCTTCCAGCAGCTTCTCCAGCACCGTGTACAGGCGTCGCGCGCCGATGTTTTCGGTCCGCTCGTTGACGCCATGCGCGATCTCGGCGAGGCGGCGGATCGCCTCCGGAGCGATCTCGAGCACCACCCCCTCGGTCGCGAGCAGCGCCTGGTACTGCTCGACGAGGTTCGAGTCGGTCGCCGTCAGAATGCGGACGAAATCCTCGACCCCGAGTGCGTCGAGTTCGACCCGGATCGGAAAGCGCCCCTGGAGCTCGGGAATCAGGTCCGAGGGCTTGGCGAGATGAAAGGCCCCCGAGGCGATGAACAGGATGTGGTCGGTCTTCACCATTCCGTACTTCGTCGACACCGTCGTGCCCTCGACCAGCGGCAGCAGATCGCGCTGCACGCCCTGGCGCGAGACATCCGCTCCGGCGTACTCGCCGCGGCTCGCCACCTTGTCGATCTCGTCCAGAAACACGATCCCGTTCTGTTCCACGTTGGCGAGCGCGCGCGACTTGAGGTCGTCCTCCGCGACGAGCTTTGCCGCTTCCTCTTCGGTCAGCAGCCGCATCGCTTCGCGAATGCGCAGTTTGCGCGTCTTGCGCCGGCCGCCGGAGAGGTTCTGGAACATCCCCTGGATCTGGGTGGTGAGTTCCTCCATCCCGGGTGGCGCGAAGATCTCCATCTGCGAAGCCGCCGCCACTTCGATTTCGATCTCGCGATCGTCGAGTTCGCCTTCGCGCAGCTTCTTGCGGAATTTCTGGCGTGCGACACCCTCCTCGGCCGGCGGCTCCTGGGCAGCGACACCGCGCGCCGGGGGGAGCAAGGCGTCCAGGACCCGCTCTTCGGCGGCGTCCTGCGCGCGCATGCGTACCCGCCGCATGGCGTGCTCGCGCGCGTCCTTCACCGCGATTTCCGCGAGGTCTCGCACGATCGTATCGACGTCCCGGCCGACGTAGCCGACCTCGGTGAACTTGGTCGCCTCGATTTTGATGAACGGCGCGTCCGCCAGGCGCGCGAGACGCCGCGCGATCTCCGTTTTCCCGACCCCGGTCGGGCCGATCATCAAGATGTTCTTCGGCGTGATTTCCTGCCGCAGCGGCTCGGCGACCTGCTGGCGCCGCCAGCGGTTTCTCAGCGCGATCGCGACCGCGCGCTTGGCGCGGTCCTGGCCGACGATGTGCTTGTCCAGTTCATGCACGATTTCGGCGGGCGTCATGCCGCTCACGGCGTCACTCCAGAACCTCGATGCTGCGATGATGGTTGGTGTAAATGCAGATGTCCGCCGCGATGCCGAGCGCACGCTCGACGATGTCCCGCGGCGAAAGCTCGGTCGCTTCGAGCAGCGCCCGCGCCGCGGCCTGCGCGTAGGGGCCGCCCGAGCCGATCGCGACCAGTCCGTGCTCGGGCTCGAGCACGTCCCCGAGGCCCGTAATCACGAGCGAGCGCTCGCGGTCGGCCACGGCGAGCATCGCCTCGAGCCGCCGCAGGACGCGGTCGGTGCGCCAGTCCTTCGCGAGTTCCACCGCGGAGCGCATCAGATTGCCCTGGTGCTTGTCGAGTTTCGCTTCGAAGCGCTCGAACAGCGTGAACGCATCGGCCGTGCCGCCGGCGAAACCCGCCAGGATCCGGTCGTGATACAGGCGGCGCACCTTTTTCGCGCCGCCCTTCACGACGACCGCGCCGAGCGTGACCTGGCCGTCGCCGCCCAGCGCGACGCTCGCGCCGCGCCGCGCCGAAAGGATCGTCGTGCCGTGCCATTGCAGCATCTGCGGTCCCCGTCGTCGAAGTCCCGATTCTAGTCCGCCCGCAAGGCGCGACTCGGCGTGCGTGAAGTCCAGGCGAACAGCGCGATGCCGAACGCGGCCATGATCCAGACAATGAGTGGCCCCGGCGGCAGGTCGGAGACGATCGACAACCCCAGCCCGCCGAGATAACCCAAGCCGCCGAGCAGGTAGGCCGCAACGATCCGACCCCGCGCGATTCGACGCGTCGCGAGCGCCGGAACGATCAAGGTCGTGAACACGAGGTACAGCCCGACGAGTTGAACCGAGACGGTCACCGCGCAGGCAAAGGCGAGGTAGAAGGCGAACCGGCCGCTCCCCGCGCCGATGCCGAACCACGCCGCGAGCAGCAGCGCATAGGCGAGCGCCGGCAGCCAAAGCGCGGACGGATCGACCCAGAGAATCTGGCCGACGAGCAGGTCTTTGAGGTGCTCTGCTCCCTGCGGATTGCTCGCGAGCGCGAGCGTGGCGCCCGTGGCGGCGAGGATGAATGTCACGCCGATGATCGCCTCCTGGACGTCGGGCCAGCGCCGCTCGCTCCAGTTCAGCAGCAGCGCGCCGGCGATCGCGGCCGTGAACGCAGCGATCTGCACCGCCGCGCCCTGCGGCTCGAAGCCGAACCGGCCGGCGAGGATGACGCCGAGACCCGCAACCTGCGCCACCGCGAGGTCGATGAACACGATGCCGCGGTTCAGCACCTGGATGCCGAGCGGCACGTGGGTCGCCGTGACGAGGAGGCCTGCGGCGAGCGCGGGCCAGAGGATGGCGAGCTGGAACGGCTCCGTGCTCATCGCGCGGCCTCGAGAAGGCGCGCGAGCGTGTCGTCGAACAGGCCGAAGAGATCCTGCGCGACTTCGGTGCCACCGACGGTATACGGCAGAACCACGGAAGGAATCCTCGCGCGCCCCGCGAGCCAATCGCCCGGTCGCGGATCGTTGTATGCGGCACGCATCACGGCCTTGGCAGGATCACGCGCGAGCCGCGCCAGCAGCTCGTTAAGATGCGCTGCGGTCGGCGGCAGGCCCGGTCTGGGCTCGAGGGCGCCGACCTCCCGCATCCCGAGCCAGCCGATCAGATACGAGAGGTTCTTGTGGTGGATCACTACGGGAAAGCCCTTGAGCGGCGCCGCCGCCTTCTCCCAGCGCGCGATCGCTCGCTGCCAGCGATCGAGAAATGCTTTCGCACCTTCGCGGTATTGCGCCGACTGTCGCGGGTCGAGCTGCGCCATGCGCTCGCTCATCGCGATCGCGACCCTGGCAATGTTGCGCGGGTCGAGGTGCAGGTGTGGATTGCCCGCCGCGTGTACATCGCCCGCTGCGCGGTCGAGGCGCGCGGGCTTCTCGAGCAGGTCGGCGTGGGTCGCCGCCTCGAAGTAGCCCGGCTGGCCGCTCTGGATCCTGGCGTTGCCCGACTGCGTCCGCACCAACGGCAGCCAGCCGACCTCCAGTTCTGCACCCGTGCAGACCATGAGATCGGCACTGCGCGCGCGCGCGATGAGGCTCGGTCGCGCTTCGATGCGATGGGGGTCCTGCAGCGCGGTGGTCGCCACGTAGACATTCGTCTTCGCGCCGCCGAGTTCCTTCGCCAAGGCACCCCATTCCGGCGTGCAGGCGAAGATGTTGAGCGCCGATGCCGCTGGCAGTGCCCAAACCAGGATCAGGATTGCAACCGCCGCCCTGAGATGTCTCATGGCGGCCTCTAGAACCGGTGCGCGCCGTGCGCGCCGAGGCTGAAGATGTACTGGATGAGCGCCTGGTGGTCGGTCAACCCGACGCGCGACTTGTCGGACGCAAGCTGCAACCGGATGCGACTGAACTCGGTCGGGCTCCAGTCGAACATCAATGTGCTCCGTGCCGGCCTGTGGTCGCTCATGAGGAGCGGAAAGTCGCCGGCGGTCGGCCCGAGCCCGTTGGCAACGATCCCGTTATCGACGCGGCCGAAATTCAGCCGGTCGTAGCGGTAGCCGATGCGCCAGCGCGGCATGAACTGGTACACGCTCTGCAGGTACCAGCCCGACTGCAGGCTCGCGTAGGTATCGCTCAATACCGCGCCGAAGCGAGGCGCTGCCCGAGCCGTGTCGTCAAAGCTGAGCTGGCCGTCCTCGCGGCGGCGGAAATACTCCCCCTGCAGCTTGAAGTTTGTCTTCGCAGCGTTGCCGCCGGGCGCCCACTTGAGCACGAAATCGGCGATCCAGAGCCTACTCCGCCCGCTAAATGATTGCGTCACCGGATTGCCGAGCGAATCGGCATCCTCGAACGCGCGGCCGCGGGGCGACGTCCGCAGGTGCGACAGGCCTGCGCGCCAGGCTGTGCCTGTGCCGATGTCGCCACCCACGTGCGCGAAAACAGTCCACGCGCCCGCGGCGTTCCTGCTGCGCGCCGTGGACGGGAAGCTGCGCCCGCGTCCCAACTCGGCACCAAATTCGATGAAGAGGTCGGTCGGCGCCACCCATTTCAATTGCACGCCGTCGTCGTTCCGGCGACCGCCCAGGAACGCCTTGTAAGCAAGCGGCGCATCCTGGAAGTCCCAAGAATGCTGGTGGACTTCGTTCTGGTAGCCGATTCCCGAGAGGAACCGACCGCCCTTGAGTGTCAGTCCATGGTCGAGTGCGAGCGTCTGGAAGAACGCCTCCTCGACCTCGACCTCATTCTCGGGTGTGAGAGCCGCGATGAGCAGACCGCGGAAGTACGGATCGATATTCGCGGTGACTACCAGTTCCGATTCGCCGAGGTTCGCGCCGCGCGACGCCGGCGCGATCTCCCCGCCGGAGGGCGCGAATCCGCTGATCCGGTAGGTTTCCGGATCCTGCGAACTGCGCGCGGCCGTTCCTTGCAGAATCAGCGAAATTGCCGGATTGAACGCGTTCTCGCCTCCCGCACGGGCGCCCGGATGCGCGACGACCGTTGCCGCGCGCGCAGCGTCGTGCTCGGTCTTCCCGGCACGCGATTCCGCTTCAGCCAGCCGACGCTCCAGCCCCTGAATGCGTTTCTCGTAGGCATCCTTCAGCTGCCGGATTTCCTCGCGGATCATGCTCAATTCCGCGCCTTGCGCGCGCACCGGAAGCGGCGCGCTCCACACCACGGCAAGCGCCATGGCGCACAACGTACTGCGATGCATGTGTCGGCTCCTTCCAAGAAAGCGATGCAAGGCGCGCCGGCTGCAGGTGCGCGCTCGTACGACGTCTCAGAGGAGCGAGGGAGGGCCCCGGGAAGTTGGGATGAACCCGGGCGTCGAAGCCCCGGACAGACAAGCGCAGGAAACCGTGAAACCGGCTGGAGCGTCCGCGACAAGCGTGATCGCGGCGCCATTCAGCGCGCCACCCACGGTGCCGAGCACGTCGTGCTTGTCGCACAGCTGCTGTTGCGCCGGCTGGCCGCTCCGGTCGCCAAGATGCCAGACCTGGTGCGCCAACGCCAGCTGCTGCGCGCACAGCAGCATCAGTGCCAGCAGGATCCGCAGGGGCCGCGCGATGCTCATGGAATCATTGTGCCAGAAGTACGGCGACGGCTCATTTCTGTACCAGGCACTGTTCCAGGCCGGCGACGAACAGATCCCGAGGCAGTTTCTTGCCGATGAACACGAGGATCGACCGCTTCTTCTCGCCCTTCGCCCAGGGTTTGCCGAGGTCGCCGCCCATCATCATGTGCACCCCCTGGAAAACCACACGGCGCGCGTTGCCCTTGGTCCACAGCACGCCCTTGTAACGCAGCAGATCGGGCCCGTACACCTGGATCATTCCGGACAGGAACTGCTCCAGTTTGTCGCCGTCGAACGGCTGGTCGGACCGGAAGGCGAAGGATTCCACCTCGTCGTGGTGCTCGTGGTGGGCGTCGGTCAGGAATTCCGGGTCGAGATCCAGTACCGCGTTCAGGTTGAAGCCGCGAATGTCGAGAATCTCGCCGATCGGCGCGTTCCCGAAATGCACTCTCTTCACCGGGGCGCGCGGATTCATCCGCCGCAGGCGCTCGATCAGCGCCTCGGCCGCATTTTCCGCGACGAGGTCGGTTTTCGAGAGCAGGATCCGGTCCGCAAAGCCGACCTGCTCCTGCGCCTCGTGAAACTCGTCGAGCTGCTGCGGTGCGTGCTTCGCATCGACCACCGTGAGGATCGAGTCGAGCAGGAAATAGGCGCCGATGTCCTCGTCGGTAAAAAAGGTCTGCGCCACGGGCCCGGGATCGGCCATGCCGGTGGTCTCGATCACCACGCGATCGAAGCGGAGATCCCCGCGTTCCCTCCGCGCCTTGAGGTCGCCAAGGATCCGGATCAGATCGCCGCGGACGGTGCAGCAGACGCAACCGTTGTTCATCTCGATGATCTGCTCGTCGCCGCGCTCGATGATTTCGCTGTCGACCCCGATCTCGCCGAATTCGTTCTCGATCACGGCGATGCGGTGACCGTGGTCCTCGTTCAGGATCCGGTTCAGCAGCGTGGTCTTGCCCGCGCCGAGGAATCCCGTGAGGATGGTGACCGGAACCATGTCCTGCTGCGCCATTCCGACTCCGTTGAAGAAGCGGTGAATTCTAGCGCGCCGTCCTCCGTGCCCCGGAGGTCGTGTTCTCGAGGGGCGGATTGTGACATCGCGTACCCGCCCGCGGAACGAATCCTGACCGGAGCCCTGGCCTGCCGCTGGAACTCAGGCCGCCGCCAGATCGATGCCAAAGGCCGCCCGAGAGACCAAAGTACCGATACCAAAGGGCAAGAAGTGGATTTTGCCCTTAGCCCCCTTGGGGCTCGATGGCATTGTGGCGGCGTAACGAGTGTTCAACCGACCTGAGAGGCTGCCGATGGTGCCGATGGAACCAACCCTTCGAGATCCTGTCGACCGAGCCGGGGATCCGTTGCTTCACGAGCGCGCGCAACTTGCGCCAAGCGAGCGCGAACTCGCCCTCCTGATGCGCCTGAGCTTCGGGCGTGAACTGGAAACCTTCGGACTCGACGAAATCGAGCTGGCGCGTCTGGTGTTCGCCCAGGTCGCACTGATGGCCGGTGCCGCCTTGTCCGCGGATTCAGAAGTGTTCGTCGGCGCCGAGCGACTCTGGCGCGACATGCAGGCCCGCATCGGCTTGCAGGAGCGCACGCTTGCGAAACGTTTTCTCGAACTGCTGGCGCAGGACGAGATGCACACCGAATCCGAGCGCAGGCTCCTGACCCGCCTCGCCGAGGTGCTCGACGATCAACGGATGCGCCCCGGCGCCCGGAGCGCGCGCGCGAACTAGGCGCGGCTCAGGGTCGCAGCACCAGCAGGCCCTTCAGGTACTCGCCTTCGGGAAAATCGAGCGCCACCGGATGATCGGCGGCGGCGGCGAAGCGCTCGATGATTTTCGCCTGCACGCCCGCATCGAGCGCCGCGCCCGCCACGATCGACTGGAACAGGTCCATCGGCACGCCGCCCGAGCAGGAAAACGTCGCCAGCAACCCGCCAGGAGCGAGCAGCTTGAGGGCCAGCAGGTTGATGTCCTTGTAGGCGCGCGCGGCGTTGCGCGCTTGCGCCGCGGTCGGGGCGAACTTCGGCGGATCGAGCACCACCAGACCGAACTGCGCACGCCGGTCGCGCAGCGCGCGCAGGTGCGCGAACACGTCCGCCTCCACGAATTCGATCGCGTCCGGCTCGAGCGCGTTCGCCGCCAGATTCTCGCGCGCGACTTCGAGCGCCGCGCCGGAACTGTCCACCGCGATCACGCCGTGCGCGCCCCCCGAGAGTGCCGCGATGGCGAATCCTCCCGTGTAGCAAAAACAGTCGAGCACCTCTCGCCCGGCAGCCAGTTCGCGCACGCGCTGGCGATTCTCGCGCTGATCCAGGAAGAAGCCGGTTTTCTGGCCCCGCTCGACGTCGACGCGGAAATTCATTCCGTACTCGATGACCGCGCAGCGCCGCGCATTCTGGTTCCCGCGCGCGAATCCCGTTCTCGGGCCGAACCCTTCGAGCGCGCGCACCTCGGCATCCGATCGCTCGTAGATCGCCTCGCAGGCGCTCGCTTCGCGCAGCGCATCCAGGATCTCCTCGCGCCAACGCTCGGCCCCCGCCGAGAGGAATTGCGCGACCAGCACGTCCCCGTAGCGATCCACGACGAGCCCGGGCAGTCCGTCCGATTCGCCGTGAACCAGCCTGAGCGCGTTGCTGTGCCGGTCGATTTCCAGGGTCCGGCGCAACGCTGCGGCTTCGGCAATGCGGGTGCGGAAGAACGCCGCGTCGATCTTCGCTCCGGGGTCGAAGCTCCAGACCCGGGCGCGAATCTGGGATTTCGGGCTCCAGGCTGCGAGCGCAAGGGGTTTGCCGTCGGCAGAGCGCACGGTAAGCGTGTCGCCGCTCGCAGCCTCACCCTCGATGCGCTCGACCGCACCGGAGAAGATCCAGGGATGGTGTCGGCGGAGCGATTTCTCGCGCCCTGCTTTCAACACCAGTGCCGGATTCATTTCTTGCGCGCGCGCGGATGCGCGGCGTCGTAGACCTTGGCGAGCGCCTGAAAGTCCAGATGCGTGTACACCTGCGTGGTCGAGATGCTCGCGTGGCCCAGCATTTCCTGCACCGCGCGCAGATCCTGAGAGGACTGCAGCAGGTGAGAGGCAAACGAATGTCGGAGCATGTGCGGATGCACCGAGGCGTCGAGCCCCTGTCGCCGCGCCATTGCCTTTAGCCGGAGGTTCACGAGCGACCGCGAAATGCGCCGTCCGCGCTCGCCCACGAACAGCGCCCGCTCGCCCGGGCGCGCGAGCCGCTCGCGTGCATCCAGCCAGCGACGCAACGCGGCCCTCGCCTGGCTTCCCACCGGGACGGTGCGCGTGCGGTTTCCCTTGCCAGTCACCGTCACCTGCGCTTCGCGCAATTCGAGGCGACCATCGTCGAGGTTCAGCCCCACCAGTTCCGCAAGCCTCAGCCCGGAGGAATACATCAGCTCGAACATCGCCTGGTCGCGGATCAGCGCCGCCGCTTCGGCCGGTTTCGAACCGAGCAGGCGCTGCGCCGCCTCGACCGACAAGGCCTTGGGCAGCAGTTTCGGAGACTTCGGCGCGCGCAAGCCTTGCGCCGGGTTGGCGCTCAATCCGCGATGCCGCACGAGCCAACGGTACAGGCCGCGCCAGCCGGAAAGCATTTTGGCCAGCGTGCGTCCCGAGAGGCCGCGCGCGTGCAGCTGCGCGACGAAACGGCGCAAATGGGCGGCCTCGAGCGACGCGAGCCGCATCCCGCTGCTCAAGGACAGCAACTGCTCGATCGCGTGACGGTAGTTGATCAGCGTCCCGGGGGCGAGCCGGCGCTGATGGCGCAGCGCGTCCAGGTACTCCCGGACGAGGGCGGCGTCGGAATCAGGGGGCGTGGAACGCTCCGTCAACCCGCGGCTCGCTATCGGTGCGCCATGACCGCCGCCGCGGCGAGTTCTCCGATCCGGCGCAGAAACAGCGTTCCCATGTCCGAATTGAACCGCTTGGGGTCCTCGCTGCCCAGGGCGAGCAGCCCGAACGCGCGGGTCTGGCCGAGCGGAACCAGCGCGAGCGAGCGCACGTGGTCCTGGTTCTCCGCGAACCACGCGAGGAACGGGCTCTGCGCCGCCGGACCGCAGGTCGGCCCGGAAAGGCTTTCCACCCGATCGCGCAGATCGGCCTCGACCGGTCGGCCCTCGGGCGCGCCTTCCGGCAGGCCCTTGCTCCAGGCGCGCAGCGCAACATGGGGCACCGAAAAGTCCTCGCGCAGGTGCAGGTACAGCGTCTGTACTCCGGTGGGGAAGTCGCGCGCGGCGAGCAGCGCGACCGACAGGCGGTGCACTTTTTCCGCAATGGCGTCGTTGTCTTCCGCATGCCGAATCAATTCGCCCAGCTTGCCTTCCAGCAGCCTGACTTTTTCGCGCAATCCGAGGATCTGGCGCTCGGTGAGCGGAATCGCGCGGCCGCCGTGGGGATGAGGGACGAGAATCGATTCGAGGAGTTCCGGATGGCGGTCGAAGAATTGCGGCTGACTTCGCAGGAATTGGACGACTTCTTCTTCGCTCATGGTGGTCTCCGTCCCTCGCACTGATGTTGGCCACGGTTCGCTCGCCGCCCGGCGAGTCCGGTGCGACTGCCTCCGGCGACGCTACAGCTTCAACCCCGCTATAGTGTCATAGACGGGACCCAGCACGGCGAGCATCACCCAACCGAGCACCGCGCCGAGCGCCACGGTCAGCACAGGCTCGATGAGGGACTGGAAGGCCGCAATGGCTTCCCGTACCTCCCGATTGTAGAAGTAGCTCACGTTTTGCAGTGCGACGTCGATGGCGCCGGTCTGTTCTCCGATCCGGAGCATGCGAACGACGAGCGGCGGCAGCAGTTCGAACTCGGCGAAGGCCCCGGCGAGCGTGCTGCCTTCCGCAACCCGCCGCGCCGCCGCGCGCAACGTGTCCTGCAACGCCCGGTTGCCGAGGGTCGCCTCTGCATAGCGCAGGGCATCGAGCACCAGGATCCCCGAGGCGTACATGAGGGCGAGACTCGAGGCGAAGCGCGCAAGCAGGACCTTTCGAACGATCGGGCCGATGAGCGGCAGGGAGATTTTCCAGCGATCCAACGCCTCGCTCAGGCGTGGATCGCGGCGAATCAGCGCGCGGATCACGAACGCGAGGCTCCCCGCGACGACGACGAGGCTCCAGCCGTAGCGGACGATGAATTCCGACATCGCGAGCAGCGCCCGCGTCTGCAGGGGCAGTTCGTGGCCGAGATTGCGCACGAAGCCCGCCAGTTGCGGAACAACGAACGCCATCAGAAACACGGTCACCATCGTCACCAGGCCGCCGACGAACACTGGATACATCAGCAGCTTTCGGGTCTGCGCGGCGAGTTCGTCTTCCCAGCGCAGCCGCACGACGAGGTTGGCGAGGATCTCCGGCAGTCTTCCGGCGTGCTCGCCCGCGCGCACGAGACTGACGAAGACCCCGTCGAATACTTCCGGATGCTCGGCGAGCGCCTGCGACAGGTTCTTGCCGCCTTCGATCGAATCGACGAGGAGCGTGGCGACGTGATGCAACCGGGCGTCGTCGACGCTGTCCCGAAGGTCCCGCAGCCCGTCGATGAGCGGAATTCCGGCAGCCGTAAGCTGCTCGAGGTGGAAACAGAAATTGATCAGATCGCGTCGCCGGACCCGACTTTGAGCGAACCGAACGGTCGCGCCGAGCGGTGCCGCGCGCAGGAGTTCGAGCCCCAGGCGTGCGAGCCTGCGCTCGAGTTCGTTCGCGTCCGCGGCTTCGAGGCGGCCCTTCGCGCGCTTTCCCGCGGCATCGATGGCGCGATAACGATAGAGCGGCATCGGCTCGCCGTCGCTGGGCTCAGCACTGGGAACTAGGCATCGCGACCGGACAACTCCACGACGCGCGCGAGTTCCTCGAGGCTCGTTGCGCCCGCGCGCACCTGACGAAGGCCGTCCTCGGTGAGGCTCGCGAACCCCT
>MERB01000026.1:44135-55434 GCA_001770475.1 Betaproteobacteria bacterium RIFCSPLOWO2_02_FULL_66_14
CCGCACGCTCGCGCGCCGCGCGATCAGCTCGTCCAGGCGCGCATCGATGCGAAGAATTTCCACGATTGCGATGCGCCCCCGATAGCCCTGGTAGTCGCATTGCTCGCAGCCCATTGCGCGATATAGCCGCACCGTCTCGTCGGGAGCTGCTCCGAGAAGTTCGCGTTCTTTGCGGTCCGGCGCGTAGGCATGGCGGCAGGAGTTGCACAGACGGCGCACCAGCCGCTGGCCGACGATGCCGATGATGTTTCCGGCCATCAGATCGGGCGCCACGCCGATGTCGAGCAGCCGCGGTATCGCTCCCGCCGCGGAGTGCGTGTGAAGCGTCGAGTACACCTGGTGGCCGGTCATCGCGGCACGGAAGGCCATCTGAGCGGTCTCCTCGTCGCGAATTTCGCCGACCAGAATCACGTCCGGGTCCTGGCGCATCAGGGCGCGCACGCCGTTCGCAAAATCGATCTTCGCGCCTTCGGTCACGGAGGTCTGGCGGATCAGCGGCAGCGGGTATTCCACCGGATCTTCCAGCGTCATGATGTTGACGGCCTCCGTGCTGAGCCGGTTGAGGATCGAGTACAGCGTCGTCGTCTTCCCGCTGCCCGTGGGTCCGGTCACCAGGATCATGCCCTCCGGACGCGCCATCATGCGTTCGAGCCGCTGCAGCAGCGGTGGCGGCAGACCGAGTTTTTCCAGGGGCAGGATTCCCTTGTGCCGGTCGAGAATTCGAAGCACCACGTTCTCGCCGTGCGTCGTGGGCAGGCTTGCGACCCTGAAGTCGATGATTCGACCCGAGAGCGTCGCCGAGATTCGTCCATCCTGCGGCGAACGGCTCTCGGCGATGTCCATCCGCGCCAGCACCTTGATGCGCACGGAGATGGCCGGCCAGAAGCTGGGATGCAGGCTGCGCACCGTTCGCAGCACTCCGTCGATCCGGTATCGCAGGCGCAGGCAATGCTGCTCGGGCTCGAAGTGGATATCCGAGGCGCCGCGCTCCACCGCGTCGGCGAGCAGCGCGGCGATCAGGCGCGCGACCGGATGCGCCTCTTCGCGATCTTCGTAATTCGGCGGCCGCTCGCGCGTGCCGGTCTCGATCTCGCGCAGGATGCCGTCGATCGAGCATTCACGCCCGTAGTGGCGCTCGATCGCCCGCTCGATTTCCGCGTCGCCGGCGAGGCGGGTTTCGACCACCACGTCGCCGCCCAGGTGCGCACGCAGATGATCGAGCGCCGCGAGATCGCGCACGTCCGAGAGCGCAGCGAGGAACCTGCGCGCACCTCGATCGTAGGCGAGCGGAAACACCCGATGCCGCGTCGCCAGTTCGCGCGGCAGCATTTCGAGCGCCGCCGGGTCTGCGATCACCTGAGCCAGATCCACGGCCGGCAGTCCGAGCGCCGCAGCGAGCGCGTCGCGAAGCGCCGACTCGGCGATGAAACCGAGATCGATCAACTGGCGGCCGATCCGCAACTGCGACTTCGACTGCTCGAGCAGGCCAATGCGCAGCTGATCGGCGGTGACCAGTCCTTGATCGATCAGGACCTGCCCGATCCGTCGTCCGGGGCGCGGTTCGACGCGAGCCATGATGGCGCCCGGATCAGTCGCCGATTTCCTGCAGTCGCCGAAGCGCGGTTTGCGGCGCGAAGGTGGCGGCGCGGCCGCCGGCGAGTTCAAGTGCGCGCGCATAGAAATCCCGCGCTCTGGCCGGCTGTTCCAGTCGATCGAAGCTGACGGCGAGATTGAACGCGATGTCCGGATTCCCGGGATCGCCTTCCTGGGCCCGCAGGTAGGCCTGCTGCGCCTCGCCCCACCGGCTCTGGCGCGCGTACTGGTTTCCGAGCAGCAGGTACAGGGAAGGCGCGTCCGGGTTCGACGCAAGCAGGGCTTTCAGACGCGACTCGGCTCGGGCCGGATCGAGGCGCTCGCCAGCCAGTGCGATCAGTCCGGCGACCGCATGCGCGTCTCCAGGATGCGCCTGTCGCAGCGATTCCAGGTACGAGGCGGCCTGCGCGTCGCGCCGCGCGTACCGTTCGACCGCCGCCATGCCCAGAAGCGCATCGCGATTCAACGGTTCTTCATCGAGCGCCCGCCGGTAAGCAACGCGCGCCGCTGCCAGGTCACCGGATTGGAGCGCGGCATACCCGGCCTCGATCTGCGGATGGACGCGCACTGTCTGGCGCGGAACGGGCGACACGGTTGCGGACACTTCGTGCGAAACCGTGATCGGCGTTGCCTGCGGACTCACCGGCGTTTTCGGCGAACGCGGTTCGGAGGGTCGTGACCGGTCTTCGATTTCGGCGCGCGCGCCGGAGGAAACCGTTTCTTCGGCTGGCCACGCGGCGAATGCGTCATCCGGGGGCGGGGTTCGCGGAACCGGGTCGATTCGCTCCGCTGCGATGGGCATCGGCCTGCCCGGAGGCGTTGCGGCGACGGTGCGAATCTGTTGCCAGTAATAAGCTGCGAACGCGGCTGCCGCCGCGGCGAGCAGCCCGATCGCGAATAGGAAGGGGCGTCGCTGAGCGATCCCACCCACCTGCTCGATCGCAACTGGAGCATTCGCCTGCGCAGTTCCGCCCGCAGCCAGTGTTTCGCCGGCGTTCGCCGCGACCGCGTGCAGCGGTTCCAGCGCGAGCGCCGGCGCACCCCGCGCGGCGGCGTCTTCGCCGCGAGCGTCGCGCGCATCGGCCGCGGGCTGCGGATACAGACGCGCCTCTGCGGCGGAATCCTCTCGCCCGACTTCGCGGTTCGCCTCGCGTCGCGCCTGCGCCTCTGCCCTGCGCAGGGCTTCCCGCAGCGCGCTCATCTCAGGGCGCCCCTCCCGTCGTGCGGCCGGGATTGGGTTTGAGGAAATAGTTGTCTCCAGGAAGCAAGTCGCGCACGCCCGCGTAATCCCCTTGCAGGCTCGAATCGCGGATCACCGTAGGACGCAGAAAGATCACGAGTTCGGTCTTCTGGTTGGAGTCCCGGCGCTGCGCCAGAAGCGCGCCGAAGCCGGGCAGGTGGCGGACTCCGGGAACCGCGTCTTCGACCTGGGTCATCGCGTCCTGCATCAAACCGCCCAGCATTGCGATCTGCCCGCTTTGCACCCGCAGCACCGACTCGATCTCGCGCGTCTGGATCACCGGGATCAGGCTCGAGATCGGCGGCGTCGCGCAGTTCTGCACGCCGACGCCGCAGGGATTCGCCAGCGACGGGTTCGGGTCCGCGATGTCGGCGAGCTTGCGGGAAATCGTCGGGCGAAGATTGAGCAGCACGCCGGCCGAATCGCTGATCTGCGGCACGACGCTCATGATGAATCCGACCGGGACCGAGTTCACCGTCGTGCTGAAGGTCGTCACCGCGGGGCTGTTGGCCGCGGTGGTGGTATTGGCCTGGATGGTGAAATAGACGAGGTTGTCGACGACCTTGAGAACCGCCGTCTGGTTGTTCAGCACGCTGATCTTCGGGCTGGAGAGCACGCGCACGTCGCCGAACGATTCGAGCAGGCGGATCGCGGAAGTGAAATTGAGCCCGCCCGTGGCGTAGCCGACGACGAAGGCGCCCGTGCCCACGCCGGCGGGCGTCGCCGCGGAGGACTGTTGCACCTGAAAACCCGAGCTGCCGGTTCGCAGCCGCGACCAGTCGATCCCGCGCTGGTACTGGTTGTTGAGCTGGACTTCCGCGATCGTCGCCTCGATCAGCACCTGCCGTTTCGCGTTCGACAGGACGAGGTCGAGGAACTCCTGGACTTTTTCGTGCTGGCGCGCGGTCGCCCGGACGCTCAACACGCCGGCCTCGGCGTTCGCGATCACGGATGACGATTCGCGGGTCGCCGCCTCCGATTGAGTTGCTGCAGCGGCCGTGGACGCCGGCCCGCGGTCGGTATCGCGCAGCATGTCGCGCACATTGGCGACCAGCGTGTCCCAGAATCGGTTTGCCGACTGCGTGTTGATGACCGCGGTGGAGTTGTTCTGCGCAGCGCCCGCGGTTCCGCCGCTGGCGGCCCCGCCGGTTGCCCCGCTCACCTGGGTGGCGAGATTCGCCACGCTGCGCGCATCGCGCGAAAGATTCACGTAATCGACCCGGTAGACGCGAAGGTGCGGCGTATCGCGCATGACGCTGAGCGTCTGGCCGTCCATCTCGTAGCGCAGGTCGGCCTGTTTGGCGATGCGCGCCAGGAGTTGCGGCAGCGTCTGGTCCACCGCCTTCAGCGTCACTGAGCCGCTCACGCCGGGGTGCACGTCGACGTCGAGTTCGCCGTCGCGCGCGAGCGCGAAGAGGAGTTCCTGCACAGGGACGTTTCGCACGACGACGGTGTAGGTTTCGAGCCGCGGCGCCGCAACGGGCGGCGGCAGCACCGGCGTGCCGAGGACCGGATCCGGAATCGAGGCCGGCGCACGCTCGGGTTGCGCGAACAGATGCGCCGTCCCCGGCCGCAGCGGCGCTTGGCTGCAGCCGCTCAGGACCGCGAGCAGCGCCAAGGCCAGCGCAGCCGCACCGAGCGCTCGGGCGTTCGATCGGAGCCGAAGAGAAACCATTGCCTGCATATGACCGAATCGGTTTTCCATCAACGAGGGTCACGCGCCAGACCGAATTCCGCCGGGTCGCGTTACGTCGCCGGACGATCCTCCGTTTTGCGCCGAAATGCACTTGGCGGTTGGTCGATTCGCCGCGATACGTACGTCTTGCGACCGGAAGGCGATCGCGGCGCCCGCCGGAATCGGCCGGTGCCGGCCGGGTTCAGCGAACCGGGATGGGCGCGGCCCCGGGCGTGCGCAGGAACGCCTGCCACGCCGACTCGCGCAGGGCGCTCAGACGCGCAGGCAGCGCGCCCGGGGAGCGGTCAGGCCGCGCGCTTCTTCCTCTGCGCGTCGCGCGCGTGCATCTGCGCGTACGCGCCGTGCGCAGCCGCTTCGGCATCGCCCACGTGCAGCGGCAGCCCCATGTCGACCAGCACCGATCCCAGCGCCGACAGGCACAGCATCACGTTGTCCGGCCGGCACGAGTAGCCCATCAGGCCGAAGCGCCAGATCTTGCCCGCGAGCGGTCCGAGGCCGGCACCGATCTCCAGGCCGAATTCGTTGAGCAGGGTTTTTCTCACCGCCGCCTCGTCGACGCCTTCGGGACAGCGCACCGCGTTCATCTGCGGCAACTGGTGCTTCTCCGCGACGACGAATTCGAGCCCCATCGCTTCGAGACCCGCCTTGAGCGCGACGTGGTGCCGCTGATGCCGCGCCCAGGAATTTTCCAGGCCTTCCTCGCGGATCAGGAGCAGCGCCTCGTGCAGGGCAAAGAGCGAATTGGTCGGCGCCGTGTGATGGTAGGTGCGCGTCGTCGCGCCCCAGTACCCGAGCAGCAGATTCATGTCCATGAACCAGCTGTGGATCTTGTCCTTGCGCTTTCGAACCCGTTCGACCAGGCGCTCGGAGATCGACACCGGCGACAACCCGGGCGTGCACGAAAGGCACTTCTGGCTCGCCGAATAGATGGCGTCGATTTCCCACTCCTCCACCTTGACCGGCGAGCCGCCGAGCGAAGTCACCGCATCGACGATCACCAGCGCGTCTCGTTGGTGTGCGATCTGCGTGAGCAGCTTCGCATCCGACTGGCAGCCGGTGGAGGTCTCGGCATGCACGAAGGCGACGATCCTGGCGTCCTTGTTCTTCTTCAGCGCGTCTTCCACCTTTTGCGGATCGACCGGCTCGCCCCATTTGTCCTCGACCACCACCGGAATGCCGCCGCAGCGCAGGACGTTTTCCAGCATCCGTCCGCCGAAGACGCCGTTCTGGCAGACGATCACCTTGTCGCCCGGCGCGACCAGGTTGACGAAGCAGAATTCCATCCCCACCGACCCCGGGCCGGACACCGGAAAGGTCAGCGGATTGCGCGTCTGGAAGACGTAGCGCAGCAGCGATTTCAGTTCTTCCATCATCTCGACGAATACCGGGTCGAGGTAACCGATGGCGGGCTGGCTCATCGTGGTGAGCACGCGCGGATGGATTTCCGTGGGCCCGGGTCCCATGAGGGTGCGCTGCGGGGGGTGAAACGACTGGATGCGCTTGCTCGGCGCGAAATGGCTCATGGCTTGGCTCCCCTGCTGAAACCCGAAAGGTGCGTCATCGGGGCGCGACTTCACGCGCACCGGTTTCTTGGCGCTCGCCTCGTCGAGAACCTCGACCGCGCCGATGCGCCCGCTCGTCAGTCGCTCGACCTCGCCCGCCCAGCGCGCCGGGACGTATCCGACCCGGACCCAGTGGCTGACCACCGCGCGATCGAGCTGGAACGCGCGCGCGAGATCGGCCTGGCTGCCGAAAATTTCGACCAGTCGCAGCGCGCAGTTCATTGGGCCGCAATGCTAGTCTGTCAAGATTGATTTGACAAGCGGAGGTTCCGCTGCCGGCGCCGCAGCGTCACAACGGGCCCGCAGGCGCTCAGCGCGCGGGTCCGAGCCGGCCCACCAGCGGCAGCTTGAGCGCCGGATCGAAGGGATTGACCCCGAAAGTGAGCCCGAGGAGGTTCAGTTCCAGCCCTTCCACGGGACTCGCCGTGATCGCGAACAGCCCGCCGAGCGAAAGCTGCACCCCGCTGCCGCTCGGGGCCGACCCGAGGATCCCGTCGGCAAGATAGTCCTTGCCGATCGCGGTCGGCGGGAAGTCCACTTCCAGCTCCGGCACCGCGCGCGCGACCCAGGCCGTGAAGGTGTTCGAATTGGGCCCCGGCCACGCCGCGTACTCGTGCGCGTGCGGGTACGCGTGAGCCGCTTTCTCGATCCGCGCGATCAGTCCTGCGGCCGCGTCGCCGCGGCGCGCCGCGAGCAATTCGGGGGCGTTGCCGTACCAGCGCGCGTCGGGCACGCGCTGCGATACCGAAAGCGCGCTGTCGCTCCAGCGCAGCCTCCAGCCGATCACTTCGTACACCGTGTAGGCCTCGGCCTCCGCGGGCTTGACTGCAATCCAGGTGTGCACGCCGAATCGCCCGCGCCAGCCCCAGGTCCGCGCGCCGTAGACCTGCACGATCGCCTCGCGATGCGTGGCGGGATCCGGAGCGAGCCCGACCGACGCGCGGCTCGCCGTACGCCAGTCCTGCGCGCCGGCTCCATCTCGATCGATCGCGGCGAGCGCCGTCACGCCCGCCAACAGGGCGAGGGCCCAAAACCGGAATCGACGACGCTCGCGCACCTACCCTTCGGCAAACAGGGGCTCGCGAAGTTCCCCCGCCGCGGCGAGGTCGCCCGGTGCCAGTCCCGCGAAATCGAACAGCGCGCGATCGAGCAGGTGCGAAGGACGCACATTTGCCAGCGCCCGCGTCATCGACGCGATTCGCCCGGGATGCTTGCGCTCCCAGTCGCGCAACTGCTCGCGCACCACCCTGCGCTGCAGATTGTCCTGCGAGCCGCACAGCGAGCAGGAAATGATCGGGAATCGCCTCACCTCGGCATACGCCGCCAGATCATCCTCGCGCGCGTAGGCCAGCGGCCGGATCACGACATGGCGCCCGTCGTCCGAAACGAGCTTCGCCGGCATCGCCTTCAGTTGGCCGCCGAAAAACAGATTCAGCAAGAACGTCGCCAGGAGGTCGTCGCGATGGTGACCGAGCGCGATCTTGGTCGCGCCGAGTTCGCCCGCCACGCGGTACAGCGCGCCGCGCCGAAGGCGCGAGCACAGCGAGCAGTAGGTCTTTCCCTCCGGCACCACGCGCTTGACCACCGAGTAGGTGTCCTGCTCGACGATACGGAACGGAACGCCCCGTCCCGAGAGGTAGTCGGGCAACACTCGCCCGGGAAACCCGGGTTGCTTCTGGTCGAGGTTGACCGCGATCACCTCGAAGCGGATCGGCGCGTTCTCGCGCAGCGCGAGCAAAAGATCGAGCAGCGCGTGGCTGTCCTTGCCGCCAGAGAGGCACACCATGACGCGATCACCGCCTTCGATCAGATTGAAGTCGGCGATCGCTTCGCCGACCTGGCGCCTGAGGCGCTTGGCGAGCTTGGCGGCCTCGTAGTGCGCCTTGCGCGGATCGTTCATCCGAGCGGCACCGAACGGCCGCCGTCGACCGCAAGCACGTGGCCGGTGACGAAAGGCGCCGTGGCGAGGTACAGCACCGCGCCCGCAATGTCCTCAGGTGCACCAAGCCGCGCGAGCGGGGTCGCAGCAACCACGCGTTCGCGCTCCCGCGACTCGAACTGCCCGTCCTCGGGCCAGAGGATCGCGCCCGGCGCCACCGCGTTGACGCGCACCGCCGGGGCGAGTTCGAGCGCGAGCGAGCGCGTGAGCGCGGCGAGTCCCGCTTTCGCGACGCTGTACACCGGATAGCCCTTGAGCGGCTGCTCGGCATGAATGTCCACGATGTTCACGATCGAACCGCGTGCGGCGGTCAGATGCGGTGCCGCGGCCTGCGACAGGAACATCGGCGCGCGCAGGTTGGAACCGATCAGCTCGTCCCACTGAGCGGCGCCGATCTCGCCGATCGCCGTGGCGTAGAACAACGAAGCGTTGTTCACCAGCAGGTCGAGCCGGCCGCGGCGCTCGAGCGCGGCGCCAACGAGCGTCCGGGGCGCTTGCGCCGCGAGCAGATCGGCCTTGAGACGCAGCGCGCTATTCGCGCGCAGCGCATTGAGCTCGGCTTCGAGCCTTGCGGCGTCGCCTTCTGAGCCGCGGTAGTGGATCAGGACCTCCGCACCCGCCGCGTGCAGGCGACGCGCGATCGCGGCGCCTACGCGCCTTGCCGCGCCCGTGACCAGCGCCACTTTGCCGTGCAAGGAATCGGTCATCACGCTCGGAATTCTAGGGTAAATTCCCCGACGGTCCGCCCATGCGCCCCTCGCCACTGCCGACACCGGATGTCGACGCTCGGGATGCGAGCCGCGCGCTCGCCGAGCGCATCGCCGCCGAAATCCGCGCCCACGGCGGCTGGATCTCGTTCGCCCGATACATGGAACTCGCGCTTTACGACCCGCAGTTCGGTTACTACGCGTCGGGCGCAGGACAGCTCGGCCGCGGGGGTGATTTCGTCACGGCGCCGGAGCTGTCGCCGCTTTTCGGGCGCACGCTCGCGCGCGGCATCGCCGCGCTGCTGCAACCCGGAGAGGGAATTCTCGAGTTCGGCGGCGGGAGCGGCGCGCTCGCCGCGCAGATCTGCGGCGAACTGGAAGCGCTCGGCGCCGGAACGCCGCCCTACCACCTGCTCGAGACGAGCCACGGCCTGCGCGCGCGCCAGCGCGAGCGCCTGGGCGATCGCGTGCAGTGGCTCGAGCGGATCCCCGAGCGCTTTCGCGGCGTGATGCTCGCAAACGAAGTCGTTGACGCGATGCCGGTGAACGCGCTCGCGTGGACCGCGGACGGGATCATGGAGCGCGGCGCCTGCATCAACGAAGGGCGGCTGGCGTGGTGCGAACGCCCCGCCGCCGGCGAACCGCTCGACGCGGCGCGGGCGCTCGAGATCGCGATTCCCGATTCCGGGCGCTACGAAAGCGAACTCTCGCTCGCCGGACCCGCCTGGATCCGCGCGCTGGCCGCGAGCCTCGAACGCGGCGTCATCCTCGTCCTCGACTACGGCTTCCCGCGGCGCGAGTTCTACCATCCGCAGCGCTCGATGGGAACCTTGATGTGCCACTACCGGCATCGCGCGCACGGCGAACCGTTCTTCTACCCGGGGCTGCAGGACATCACTGCGCACGTCGACTTCAGCGCGCTCGCGCGCGCCGCGGAGGAATCGGGACTGGAGATCCTGGGGTATTCCGACCAGGCGCAGTTCCTGGTGAACTGCGGCATCACCGATCTGCTGGAAGCCTGCGACCCCTCGGAGGTGAGCCGCTACGCGCCGCTCGCGGCCTCGGCGCAGATGCTGCTGTCGCCGGCCGAAATGGGCGAACTGTTCAAGGTTCTCGCGCTGGGCCGCGGCGTCGACGCGCCGCTCCGGGGCTTCGATCACGGCGATCGCAGCCACACGCTGTAGATGCGACTCGCGCTGCTTGCATTGTTGGTTCTCGCGGCCGGCGGCGCGGCGGCCGACGAAGTAGCGCGCGCCAGGGTGCGCTGGGCCGAAAGCAAACATGGCCCGATGCTCGAGCGCATTCTGCCGCCGACCTTCGATCCGGCGCAGCTCCCCGAACCGCGCGGGCGCGGCGCGCGTCTCATGCTGCGGTATTGCGTCCAGTGCCACAACCTGCCCAACCCTGCGATGCACGACGTGAAGCGGTGGCCGTCGGTGGTCGAGCGCATGGTGCTGCGCATGCGCGGCAAGGGCAACATGGGCGTGCTGATGAAGGATCTGATGGCGGGGGTCGAGGCACCCGACGATGCCGAATACCAAACCCTGCTCGCGTATCTTTCTCGACACGCGCAGAAAGCGATCGACCCGAGGCGCTACCCGGAGCTCGTCAGGCCGGCGGGCGAAGCGTTTCGCCTGGCCTGCCAGCAATGCCATGTGCTGCCGGATCCGGCGCGCCACAGCGCGAAGGAGTGGCCGCGCGTGGTCGCGCGGATGCAGGAAAACATGGAATGGATGAATCGGGTCGTCGGCTCGACGCCGATCGCCGGCGAGCCGCAGTTGCGCGTCGAGGACATCAACGCCTTCCTCGTCCGGCGCGCAAAGCGCGCGCCCTAGACTCCCCGCTCCCGAATCCACTCCAGGATCGCGCCCGCGGCGCGGTCCCACGCCGCATCGAGCATGATCGCGTGCCCAAGACCCTCCAGCAGGCAGTACTTCGCGCCCAGCAGCCCCGCCGTGCTCTGCGCCATCGAAGGCGCGATCAGCGCATCGTGCTCCGCGCCGATCACCAGCGCCTCCACTTGCGGCATGCGCCAGAGCTGCGGCAGGCTCCAGAGGGTCATGTCCATCAGCGCGCGCTGCGATTCGCCCTGCATGCGCGCGTAGTAGCGATCGATGTGCTCGCGCTCGATGCCACCCGAGAAGAGCGCTTCGGCAAGCGCCCCGCGCGACGCGCTGTGACCCGAAGCCAGGGCGTTGATCTCGCCGAAGAATTCGGGCCGGAAAAAAGCGAGCTGCAGAGTCGAGGGCAGGAGCCCGAAGGGCGGCACCGGACAGGCGTACACCACGGCCGGCAGCGCATGCGTGGCGGACTCACGCTCCAGGTATTTCTGCGCCACCATCGCCCCCATCGAGTGGCCGATGACGATCGGGCGCTGCGGCAGGGCGCCGATCGCGAGCGCGAGATCGTCGACGTAATCGCCGAGTCCGAAGCGGTGAAGGCGTTCGCGTCCGCCACTCTGGCCGTGGCCTCGGAGCGATACCGCGTAGGCGTCGAAGCCCTGCTCCGCGAACCAGGGCAAAAAGTGCTCCGCCCAGCACCACGCGCCGACGTAGGCGCCGT
>MERB01000026.1:55452-63490 GCA_001770475.1 Betaproteobacteria bacterium RIFCSPLOWO2_02_FULL_66_14
GGTGGCGGCGCTCGATTGCGAGCGTCACTGCGGCACCGCCATGCCGCGCGCGACTGCGGGCCGCGCGCCGATGGCGTCGAACCAGCGCTTCACGTTCGGAAAATCCCCGAGCGCGACCTGGTGCCATTCGTGCCGCGCCACCCAGGGGTAGGTCGCGATGTCCGCGATCGAGTACTCGCGCGCGAGGAACGCCGCTTCGCCCAAGCGCCGGTCAAGGACGCCGTACAGGCGCCGGGTTTCCTTTCCGTAGCGCTCCATTGCGTACGGCACGATCACTTTCGGGAAACGCAGGAAGTGGTGCGCCTGGCCGAACATCGGGCCGACGCCGCCCATCTGGAACATGAGCCACTGCAGGGCTTCGTACCTGCCCCGGGCGCTCTGCGGCAGGAATCGGCCGCACTTGTCGGCGAGGTAGACGAGGATCGCGCCCGATTCGAAGAGCGTGATCGGTTTCCCGTCGGGGCCGTCCGGGTCGGCGATTGCCGGAATCTTGCTGTTGGGGTTGACGGCGACGAACTCCGCGGCGAACTGCGCGCCCTTGCCGATGTCGACCGTGTGAACGCGATACGCGAGCGCGCACTCCTCGAGCATGATGGAGACCTTGCGGCCGTTGGGTGTGCTCCAGGTGTACAGATCGATCATTTCGCCTCGGTCGCGCTCAAAAAGGCGCGATTCCGGTTGGTCGCCGCGACGCGAAACGAGACGGCGTGCATCACTCGCCGCGCAGCGCTTCCAGCGGATCGAGCGCCGCCGCGCGGCGCGCCGGCAGCACTCCGGCCGCCAGGCCGACGCCCACCGCCACGATTTCCGCGAGCAGCGCGTACAGCCACGGCGTGTGCACCGGAAGCGCGGGCAGCGCAAGCTTGAGCAATCCGGCGACGCCCCAGCCGAGCGCGAGTCCGCTCGCGCCGCCGATCGCGGCGAGCATCGCCGCCTCGGCGAGAAACAGCCACAGGATGCCGCGGCGCGTCGCCCCGACCGCGCGCAGCAGGCCGATCTCGCCGGTCCGCTCTGCGACCGCAATGGTGAGAATGGTGAGGATGCCGACGCCGCCCACGACGAGCGAGATCGCGCCGATCGCCGCGACGGCGAAGGTGACCGCGTTGAGCACGGTATCGAACACTTCCAGCATCTTCTGCTGCGGGGTGAGCGTGAAATCCTCCGCGCCGTGGCGCGCGACGAGAATGCGCCGCAGACCGGCCTCGACCGCGGCGAGCGGCGCGGTCGGCTCGTAGGTGACGTTGATCTCCATGAGGCTTTCGCGATTGAACATCTCGAGCGCGCGCGCCACGGGAATGAACACCGTGTCGTCGAGATCGAAGCCGAGCACCTGGCCCTTCGCCTCCATCACTCCGACGACGCGGTAGCGCTGGCCGCCGACGCGCAACCGGCTGCCGAGCGGATTGGCGCCGCCGTAGAGTTCCTTCGCGACCTTGGCGCCGAGCACCGCGAAGGCGCGCGCGGCGCGCGGATCGTCCTGCGGCAGGTACTCGCCTGCCGCAACGCGCATGCTGAAGGCGCGCGTGAAGTCCGGCCCGGTGCCATAGAGCGTGACGCGCCGCGACCTGCCGTCGTACACCACCTCGGCGTTGCCCTGAACGAGCGGATTGGCCACCTGCACGTGCGGCGCCCGCCGCAGCGCGATCGCATCCTCGATGCTCAAGGGGCGCACCGTGTTGACCGCGCCGAGCGCGGCGCCGTGCGTCTCGATGCGCCCCGGGGACACGGTGATCAGGTTGGTGCCGAACTGCGTGAACTCGGCGACGATGAAGCGGTGCAGGCCCTCGCCGATGGAGGTGAGCAGGATCACCGCAGCGATGCCCACCGCGATGCCGAGCGCGGTCAGGAAGGTGCGCAACCGGTGCGCCGCGAGCGAGGCCGCAACGAACCGCAGGAGGTCGGAACCGCTCATCGCTTCGAGAGCGCGCGCACCGGGTCGAGGCGCGCGGCGCGCCTGGCCGGTGCAACCGAGAACAGCACCGCGGTGAGTACCGCGGTGAGCGGCGCCGCGATCACTGCCCACCACGGCGGCGTGAACGGGATGCTCGGGTACAACTGCCCGAAAACGAGCTGGCCGAGTTTGCCGGCAGCGAGGCCGAGCGCGGCGCCGCCGAGCGCGAGCAGCGCCGCCTCGGCGAAGAACATCGCGCGGATGTTGCCGCCCGTCGCGCCGAGCGCCTTCAGCAGGCCGATCTCGCCGCGCCGCTGCGTCACCGAAATCAGCATCACGTTCATGATCAGGATTCCGGCGACCGCGAGGCTGATCGCGGCGAGCCCGCCGACCGCGAGCGTGAGCGCGCGCAGGATGCGGTCGAACGTGGCGAGCACCGCGTCCTGCGTGATCACCGTCACGTCGCGCTTGCCGTCGTGCCGCTCGCGCAGGATGTCCTCGATGTCGCTTTTCGCGATCGCGATCTGCTCGCGGCTCTTCGCCTCGACCAGCACCCGGAACAGCGCCTCGGTGTTGAACAGCGCCTGCGCGGCCGCAAGCGGCACGATCACGATTTCATCGGTATTGAATCCGAGCGACTGGCCCTGGGAGGCGAGCACGCCGACGACGCGAAAGCGCCGGTCGCCGATGCGCAGCCACTCGCCGAGCGCGCGGCGCCCCGCGAACAGTTCGTCCGCCACCTTCGCCCCGATCACGCACACCGGCTGGCTGTGGCGCGGATCGCCGGAGGGCAGGAACTGGCCTTGCGCCATCGCCATGCTGCGGATGGCCATCAGTTCGGCGGTCGAGCCGAGCACCGGGGTTTCGCGCCGGCGCGCGCCGACGTGCACGTCGCCGGCGCCGACGATCAGCGGCGCCAGTCGCCGGATGGCGTGGCTGCGCTTGAGCGCGAGCGCGTCGTCGAGCGTGAGATCGCGCGGGGTCTTGCCGATCAGCACGCCGGGCATCGCGCCGGCGGTTTCGCTGCGCCCCGGAAGCACGATCACGAGGTGCGTGCCGAGCGAGCCGAACTGGTTGACGACGTACAGCCGCGCGCCCTCGCCGATCGAACTCACCGCGACGACCGCCGCGACGCCGATGCTCATCGCAAGCAGGATGAGCAGCGTCCGTCCGGGGGATCCGCGGACCACCCGCCAGGCGAATTCGAGGGTGTCGGCGGAGCGCATGTCAATTTCTCTCGTCGCTCACGATTTCGCCGTCGATCATGCGCAGCCGCCGACGCGCGCGCGCGCCGATCTCGCCGTCGTGCGTCACCACGACCAGCGTTCCGCCCGCCTCGTGCACGCGCTCGAGCACCGCCATCACGTCCTGCCCGGTGTGGCGGTCGAGGTTTCCCGTGGGCTCGTCGGCCAGGATCACGCCCGGCCCCATCGACATGGCGCGCGCGATGGCCACGCGCTGGCACTGGCCGCCCGAGAGCTGATCCGGGCGGTGTTTCGCGCGCTCCTGCAGGCCGTACTCGGCGAGCAGGCGCGCAAGTCGCTGGCGCCGCTCCTCCGGCGCGATGCCCGCGAGCACCATCGGCAGTTCGATGTTTTCGCCCGCGGTGAGCCGCGGCACCAGGTGAAAGAACTGGAACACGAATCCGATGTGCTCGCGGCGAACGCGCGACAGCTCGTCGTCGTCGAGGTCCGTGACGTCCCGGCCGTCGAGCTCGTAGCGCCCCGCGCTCGGACGATCGAGCAGGCCGATCAGGTTGAGCAGCGTCGACTTGCCGGAACCCGAAGGGCCCATGAGAGACAGGTATTCGCCGTCGTTGATGTCGAGCGTCGCGCCGCGAAGCGCATGCACCGCCTCGTCGCCGACGCGGAATACGCGCTCGATGCCGCTCAGCCGGATCATTGGCCGGCGGGCGTTGCGGCCTTGCTCTCCTCGACCGCCGAGCTGCCGGCCTTGACGCCCGCACGCTCGAGCGAAGTCACGACGCGCGCGCCGCGCTCGAGACCGGACTTCACCTCGGCGTACTCCCAGTTGGAGAGGCCGATCTGCACCCCGCGCTCCTCGAGCCGGCCGTCGCTCGAGAGCACCAGCACGCGGTTGCCCGGCATCAGCGCGCTCGTCGGGATGCGCAGCGCGTCCTCGCGTGCTGCAATGATGATCTCGACGTCCGCGCTGTAGCCGACCAGGAGGTGGCGCGCCGCGCCGGGGTCGTCGAACTCGACCTCGACTTCGACCGTGCGCGCCTGCTTCTCCAGCGCCAGCACGTACGGAGCGATGCGCCGCAGCTTGCCGGCGAACGGGCGCCCGCGGTAGGCATCGAGCGTGATGCGGGCGCTCAGGCCGATTTTGAGCCTCGCGGCATCGACCTCGTCGATCGGCGCGCTGACGTACAGGCAGGAATCGTCGATCAGGTCGACCGCCGGCAGCGTCGGTATCCCCGGGGGCGACGGCGTGAGGTACTCGCCGATCTCGCCGTTGACTTCGGCGACGATGCCGGCAAACGGCGCGCGCAGCACCGTGCGCGCGGTGTCGGCGCGCGACGCGACGACCCGCGCCTGCGCCTCGGCGACCAGGGTCCGCGCAGACTCGCAGGCCGCCTGGCGCGCCTTGGCGTCGCTCTCGGCGCGATCGACCCGCTCCTCCGAAACGAAGCCCTTGTCGCGCAACTGGCGCGTCCGCGCCGCCTCGCGCGCGGCGTTGTCGGCGACAAGGCAGGCTTCCTCGACGCGGGAGCGCGTCGTCAGCACCTGCTCGCGGGCAACTCGCTCGCGCGCGGTCAGGTCGTCGTTCCAGAGTTCGAGCAGCAGCTGGCCGGGTTTGACGCGATCGCCCTCGCGCACCGCAAGCTTTTCGATGCGCCCGCCGAGCGGCGGCGCGAGCTTCGCGCGGCGGCAGGCCGAGACCGATCCGGCACGCGTGTTGGCGACCGTATTCTCGACGCGCCCCGTCTCCGCGATGGCAACCACCACGGCCACGGGCTTGGGCCGCGTCGACCACCAGACGGCGGCTGCCGCGGCGGCAATCAGCACCGCGACCAGAACACGCAGCAACACTTTTCCGAACGCGGCGATCTTCATCGGCTGCGATTCTGCCTGCCCCGGCTGAATCGCGCTTGATCGTGCGCAACCGCCTCAGGCATCGATGGTCGCGGCGATCGCCTTCAAGCGGGCATTTTCGAGGCGCGCCGCGATTTCCAGCGTGCTCGGGGCACCCCGCGCGATTGCCGCCGCATCGACTGCCGCGGCGGCGTGCATCGATCGCTCCAGCCGCCCGCAGCCGCGCTCGGTCGCGGGGCCGGGTTCGGCGAATCGCGCCACCGCCAGCAGCTCGGCGAAACGCTCGGGGCGGCGCAGTGCATCCCCCGCTCTGAGCAAAGCGAGCAGGGCCGCCGCCGGCGCTTCGGCGGCACTGCGGATCGACTCTCGCAGGCGGCTCGCGAGCAGCGCGAGCTCCTGCTCGGCGTTCGGAACGCGCAGCCGTTCGCACAAGGCACTCGCCGCCGCTTCCTCGCCGTACCAGCCGAGCAGCGCGAAGCGCACCGTGAGCGGAGCCCCGGCCGCCGCCGCGCGCGCTAGCGCCTCACGCGCCGCCCGAGCACCGGGAAGCAGCCGCGCCAGCGCGCCGCAGTCCTCCAGGGCATCGAGCATGCGCTCGGGATGCGCTTCGCCCAGACCGCGCGCGACTTCCTGCCACACGCGCTCGGCAACGAGGTGCTCGACTTCGCCCGAACCGACCATGCGGCGCATCAGCGCGAGCGTCTCCTCGGCGATCCGGAAGCGAAAGCGCGCGGCGAACCGCGCCGTGCGCAGGATGCGCACCGGATCCTCGGCGAACGCCTCGCTCACGTGCCGCAGCACGCCCTCGCGCAGGTCGCGCGCGCCGCCGAACGGATCGATCAGGCGGCCGTCCTCGTCGCGCGCCATGGCGTTGATCGTGAGGTCGCGCCGCGCGAGATCCGCTTCGAGCGAGACTTCGGGTGCGGCGTACACGGTGAATCCCTTGTAGCCGCGGCCGATCTTTCGCTCGGTGCGCGCGAGCGCGTACTCCTCGTGGGTTCGCGGGTGAAGGAACACCGGAAAATCGCGGCCCACGGGTTTGAACCCCGCCGCCGCCATCTCCTCGGGCGTCGCGCCGACGACCACCCAGTCGCGGTCGGTCACCGACTTGCCGAGCAACTCGTCGCGCACTGCGCCGCCGACGACGAAGGTCTTCATCGCCGAACCCCGTGCGCGAGCGGCGCGATGAGCGCGATCGTTTCGAGCCCCCGTGCCGCGCGCCGCGGCATGACCCCTAGCGATGCGCGCGCTGCCGGAGCTGCGCGAAGCGGGCGCGCGGCCGGGCCGGCATGAGCCAGCCCGGCATCGCGATCTCGAGCGCGCTCGGGACGATGCCGAAAGGAAAGATACTGCCTTCGCAGACGTTCGGCACCTGCATGGACCGGAGGTTGTCGCGCGTCATGAGCGGCACCGGCAACGCCTCCATGAGCCAGGCCTGCAGGTAGGAGGCCCAGTCGGGCAGCCCCACCACGAGGCGCCTGCGCGCAGTCGCTGCACACACCAGCCGAACGAGTTCGATCAGCGTGTAAACCCTGGGCCCGCCGAGATCGTAGCGCTGGCCGTTCGCCGCCGGATCGTCGAGCGCCGCGACGAAAGCGCGCACCACATCACCGATGTAAACGGGTTGCAGGCGCGCCTGCGGACACGGGATCGCGAGCACCGGCAGGAGCGCGGCGAGTTTCGCGAAACTGTTGAGAAAGGCGTCGTCGGGGCCGAAGATCACCGAGGGCCGAAATACCGTCACCGCGAGATCCTCGGCCGCCAGCACCGCCTGCTCGCCGATTCCCTTGGAGCGAAGGTATTCCGAACGGGCGTCGGTCGCCGCACCAAGCGCGCTCATGTGCAGCAGGCGCCGGATTCCCGTCGCGCGGCAGGCAGCCACCGCCGCCTGCGCGATTTCCACGTGCGCGCGAGCAAAATCCGGCCCGTAATCATTCGGTCCGCGCTCGTTCGCACGACCGCGCCGGCTGTGCAGAACGCCGACCAGGTTGATGACCGCGTCGTGCCCCGAGGCGAGGCGCGCCAGGCTTTTCGGATCGGCGACGTCGCCCTCGATCACATCGACCGTAGGCAACACGATCAGGTGCTTCACCCGCTCGCGCCGACGAGTGGGAACGGTGACCTCGACGCCGGCAGCGGCGAGGGCGGCGACCAGATGCCGCCCCACGAAACCGCTGCCGCCGATCACCAGAATCCTGTGATGCCGCATACGACTACCCCTCGCCCGAACGCCCGCCCGAGGACTGCGCCGCAATCTCGCCGAGCCGCTGCTTGAGCGACATGCGATTGCCGCCCAGCAGCGCTGCATAGTACATCGTGTTCAGCATCACTTTCTTGACGTAATCCCGGGTTTCGTCGAACGGGATCGTCTCGGCGTAGATCGCGCCCTCGAGCGGCTTGGCGTCGCGCCAGCGGCGCGCGCGCCCCGGCCCGGCGTTGTACCCCGCGCTCGCGAGCACCGGGTGTCCGAGGCTGTCGAGCACGTAGCGCAGATACCCGGTGCCGAGCGTGACGTTGGTGTCGACTTCGTTCACTCGCTGCAGCGAAAGCTCCAGGCCAATCTTGCGCGCCATCCAGCGGGCGGTCGCGGGCATGAGCTGCATCAGTCCGCGCGCGCCGGCGGAGGATTTCGCGTTGGTGATGAAGCGGCTTTCCTGCCGCACCAGTCCGAGCACCCAGGCCTCCTCCAGCTCGAAGCTGCGCGCCTGCTCGCGAAACACCTCCCGGTACGGCGCAAGGTAGCGCACGCGGTAGTTGTGCAGGTGCGCCGTGCGGTCGGCCGTGTTGATCGCGCGGTCGAACACCTCGGCGCGGCGCGCAAGTTCCGCCGCCGCGAGCAACTGCAGGTCATTCATGCCGCGGATCGAGAAGATCCACTCCCGCAGCGCCTCGCTGCGCAGATCCAGGCGGTACAGTTCCAGCGCGCGCACGAGGCCTGGATGGCGACTCGCGACCGCCACCTCGTCGTCGCCCGGAACGTGAAACGGTTCCGGAATCGAAAGCGTCTGTCCCAGTTCCTCAGCGGCGAGCAGGCTGTAGAACTCCGGTTCGCCCGCGATGCGCAGGTAATAGGCGCGCGCGCCTTCGGTCA
>MERB01000026.1:63573-63825 GCA_001770475.1 Betaproteobacteria bacterium RIFCSPLOWO2_02_FULL_66_14
TCCCGCACCATCTGCCAGTCGGCGGCGCGCAGCGCAGCGCGCGCTTTCCATGCGAGTTGCTCGTCGGTGAGCTCGGTATCGCCCGCGAGGCGGAACCAGGCGGGCGCTTCCGCAATATGGCGGCGCGCCGCTTCGTATGCGATGCGCCCCCACAGGGCCCTGCGATCGTCGTCGCCCAATCGGTCGCCCACCGGACCCTTGAGCGCGTCCGCCGCCGCGCGCGGATCGCCGCGTGCAACGCGCACGAACGCG
>MERB01000026.1:63849-74486 GCA_001770475.1 Betaproteobacteria bacterium RIFCSPLOWO2_02_FULL_66_14
AGGCGAGCATGCGCTTGGCGGCGGCGATCTGCCCGTTGTCCAGCAGCAGTCGCACGCGGTCCCAGGTCTGCCCGGAATCGAACCGGCCCTCGGCGATCAGGCGCTCGGCGAGCGCGGTGCAGCCCTGAGGAAGCTCCTTCGGCTCGCGCCACACCACTTGCGACTCGGCGTACGCACCATCGTCGCCGCGCGCAAGCCGCGACGCCCAGCCGTAGCAGCGCAGCTCCAGGTCGTCGCGCGCGAGCGCCGCAAACTCGCGATCGAACTCCGGCCATTCGGCGCGCCGCCCGAGCTCCTTCAGCCACTCGCTGCGCAACCGTTCTGCGAGATAGGTCCCGGCATGGCGTTCGAGAAATGCGCGCACCTCCGGTGCCGGCGCATCTTCCAAGCGCAACCTGAGCCCCCAGTATTCGAAGTAGGGCTCGAGCACGTGACCTTTCATCGCGGCGGCATGCCGCGCGAGCCTGAACGCATCGCCGGCGCGAAACGCCTCATAGGCCGCGACCACCGATTCATCCGCGCCGAGTTTCTTGGGCGCGCCGGCGCACAGCCCCGGCACGAACGTCGCCAAGGCCAGTGCTATAGTCAGGAAGTGCCGAAAAATCATGGGTTAAGAATAGCATGCAGGGCGCGGCGCTGAAGCGCTGGCGCGCTGCCGAACGCGCGCGCCTGATCGCCGCACGGCAGGCGATCGATGCGCGCGAACGCGAATCGCTGCGACGCAGTGTGGACTCGGTTCTCGAGCGTTCGTTCCCGGGACTTGCGCGCGGCGTGCTCGCCTTCTGCTGGCCGATCCAGGGCGAATACGACGCGCGACATCTCGCCCGGAGACTGCGCGCGCGCGGCGCCCTGACTTCGCTGCCGGTCGTCATTGCGCCACGCTCGCCGCTCGCGTTCCGCGAGTGGCGCCCCGGGGTCACGCTGGCGCGAGGACCGCTCGGCATTCCTTACCCGACGGATTCCCCCGAAGTCTCGCCCGACCACGTGCTGCTGCCGATGAATGGCTGGGATGGCTCCGGTTATCGCCTCGGGTATGGCGGCGGTTACTTCGACCGTACGCTCGCGAGTCTCGCGAAGCGTCCAGACGTGATCGGCATCAGCCTCGAGCGGGCCAGGATCGAGACGATTTACCCGCAGTCCTGGGACGTTCCGGTCGACTACGTGGTCACCGAGCGCGGCCTGTATCGGCGCGACAGCGAGGGGCTCGCGTTCCTGGGCGCACCGCCCGCCGGAGCGCCGAGCGCGCTCGCCTCCCCGGTGTGCTACGCGGGCGAATTCGCGCCGGGGTACTTCGGCGAGCGCAGCGCCTAGCCGAGGAACAGCCGGTAGGCGGGGTTTCGCGTTTCGTCGAAGAACGGGTAGCCGAGCCGCGCCAGGAAGCGGCCGAAATCGCGCATTTCGGCGCGCGGCACCTGGATGCCGACGAGGATCGAGCCGTAGTCGGCGCCCAGGTTGCGGTAATTGAACAGGCTGATGTTCCATCCGGGATTCATCGCGGAGAGGAACTTCATCAGCGCGCCCGGGCGCTCCGGAAACTCGAAGCGGTAAAGCAGTTCGTTCTTCGCGAGCGGCGAATGGCCGCCCACCATGTGGCGCATGTGTCCCTTGGCGACCTCGTCGAACGACAGATCGAGCGTGCGGAACCCGCTTTCGCGCAGCCGCCGCACGATGCGCGCCGTCTCCGCGCGGTCGTGCACCGTCACGCCGACGAAGATGTGGGCCTCGCTCGGATCCGACATGCGGTAATTGAACTCCGTGATGTTGCGCCCGCCGAGCGCCGTGCAGAAGCGCCGGAAGCTGCCGCGCTTCTCCGGCAACGTGACCGCGAACACCGCTTCGCGATGCTCGCCCACTTCGGCGCGCTCGGCGATGAACCGCAGGCGGTCGAAATTGGTGTTCGCGCCGGAGGCGATCGCCACCAGCGTGCGGCCCTTCGCGCGGTGGCGCTGCACCCAGGTTTTCGCCCCCGCGATCGCGAGCGCTCCGGCCGGCTCGAGCACGACGCGCGTGTCCTCGAACACGTCCTTGATCGCGGCGCACATCTCGTCGGTGTCGACGAGCACCATTTCGTCGACGAACTCGCGCGCAAGTCGAAAGGTCTCGCGGCCAACCTGCCTCACCGCGACCCCGTCGGCGAACAGGCCGACGTGCCCGAGCTGCACGCGCGCGCCGCGCTTGAGCGAGCGGGTCATGGCGTCTGCGTCATCGGGTTCGACGCCGACGATGCGCACCGAGGGCCGCAGGCGCTTCACGTAGGCGGCGATCCCGGCGATCAGCCCCCCACCCCCGACCGGGACGAAGATGGCGTGAATCGGACGCCTGGCCTGGCGCAGGATTTCCATTCCGATCGTGCCCTGCCCGGCGATCACGTCCGGATCGTCGTACGGGTGCACGAAGGCGAGACCGCCGCGGCGTTGCAGCCGCCGCGCCTCGGCGTAGGCGTCCGAATACGAGTCGCCATGCAGCACCACGCGCGCGCCGCGGGCGGCGACCGCATCGACCTTGATCCGCGGAGTCGTCACCGGCATCACGATCACCGCGCGGCAACCGAGTTTCTGCGCCGCGAGCGCCACACCCTGCGCATGGTTGCCGGCACTCGCGGCAATCACGCCGCGGGCGCGCTTCGCCGGCGCCAGTCCCGCCATCTTGTTGTAGGCGCCGCGAAGCTTGAACGAGAACACCGGCTGCAGGTCCTCGCGTTTCAGCAGCAGGCGGTTGCCGAGCCGCCGCGAAAGCGCGGGCGCCGCCTCGAGCGGCGTCTGCGCGGCGACGTCGTAGACGCGCGCGCGCAGGATTCTTTCGAGATAATCGTCGCGTCGCATCGTTTCAGACTAGCATGGAAACTCTCTTATCCCCGCAGTCCGGCCTCGCCGGACTGACCCTCGCGAGCTTCGTCGCGGCAACGCTCGTGCCGCTGTCGTCGGAAGCCGTTCTCTTCGGTTACCTCAAGCTGTATCCGGACCACGCGCTCGCCGCGGTGACCCTCGCGACCCTGGGAAATACCGCGGGCGGCATGACCACCTACTGGATCGGCCGGCTGGTGCCCGCCCGGCAACCCGGCGAGCGCAGCCTGCAGCTGCTGCGCCGCTATGGCGCACCGGCGACGTTTTTCGCCTGGCTTCCGCTCGTTGGCGACGCGCTGTGCCTCGCCGCGGGCTGGTTGCGGATTCACTGGCTGGCGGCGCTCCTGTTCATGGCGGCCGGGCGGCTGGCCCGCTACGTCCTCATCGCGCAGAGCGCCTATTGGTCGTAGCGATGGAATCCGCGGCCGGATTTGCGGCCGAGATATCCCGCCTCGACCATCTCGACCAGGAGCGGCGCCGGGCGGTACTTCGGATCCTTGAAGCCTTCGTAGAGCACCTGCATCACTGCGAGCTCGACGTCCAGTCCGATCAGGTCGGCGAGCGCGAGCGGGCCCATCGGATGATTGGCGCCGAGTTTCATCTCTTCGTCGATCTCGCGTGCGCTCGCGAGGCCTTCGCCGAGCGCGAAAATCGCCTCGTTGATCATCGGGCAGAGCACGCGGTTGACGACGAACCCCGGCGAGTTGCGAACGCTGACCGGCGACTTTCCGATCCTGCGCGCGAGCGCCTCGACCGCTGCGTAGCTCGGATCCGAAGTCTGCAGCCCGCGGATCAGCTCGACCAGCGCCATCATCGCGACCGGGTTGAAGAAATGCATTCCGACGACGCGGTCGGCGCGCTTGGTCACCGCCGCCAGCCGCGTGATCGAGATCGACGAGGTGTTGCTCGCGAGCACTGCGTGCTCCGGAAGCAGCTCGTCGAGCTGGCGAAAGAGTTTCAGCTTCAGCTCCAGATTCTCGGTCGCGGCCTCGATCAGCAGGTCGCAGTCGCGCAACGCCGAGAGCTCGGTCGAGGTGCGGATTCGCCCGAGCGCCGCCGCCTTGTCCGCAGCGGTCATTTTCTCGCGCTTGACCAGCCGGTCGCAGCCGCCCGAGATCGCCGCCAGGCCGCGGTCGATCTGCGCCTGCGCGACGTCGGTCATCACGACCTCGAATCCGGAGGCGGCCAGTGCCTGGCTGATTCCGTTGCCCATCGTGCCGGCGCCGACGACGCCGATTCGGTTGAATTCCATCGCATCCCCTTGGTGATTGATCTGCCGCGGCGACTGTAGCGGGGGTCGTGCAGCCGAGCCTTGATCCTGCTTAAACCGCGCTCAGGCGGCTTCGAGCTTCGCCACGGAGAGGGCGAGCCATTTCACGCCCTGGCGACCGAAATTGACCTGCACGCGCGCGTCCTCGCCCTGGCCCTCGGCGTCCAGGATGACGCCCGCGCCGAACTTCGCATGCTTGACGTTCTGGCCAATGCGAAACCCACCGGGAAGTCCGGCCGCCGACGGGAATGCCGGGTCGCGCCTGGGCGGGTGGCGCCACGCGGAGGCGGCCGCGACCGCGGCACGGCGCGTTTCGGCGAAGCGCGGCGTGAGCCACTTCAGCCGCTCCGAGGGGAGTTCGTCGAGGAAACGCGACGGCAGGTTGTAGCGGGTCTGACCATGCAGCATGCGCGTCTGCGCGAAGCTGAGCGTCAGGCGCTCGCGCGCGCGCGTGATCGCGACGTACGCGAGGCGCCGCTCTTCCTCGATGCCGTCCTTCTCGAGCACGCTCTGCTCGTGCGGGAACAGCCCCTCCTCGAGGCCGGAGAGGAACACGGCGTCGAACTCCAGGCCTTTCGCCGAGTGCACCGTCATCAATTGGAGCGCCTCCTGGCCCTCGCCCGCCTGATGCTCGCCCGCCTCGAGCGCGGCGTGCGCGAGGAACGCATCGAGCGGGCTCACCGGTGCCATGTCCGCATCGCCCGCCCCGGTCTCCAGCCCCGCGTCGCCTTCCTCTTCGGCAAAGGCCGCGGCGGCATTGACCAGTTCTTCGAGGTTCTCGACGCGATCTGCGCCCTCGCGCTCGCGGCGGTAATGCTCGATCAGGCCGCTGCGCGCGATCACGTGCCCGACCGTCTCCGGAAGCGCAAGCGCATGCACTTCGGCGTGCAGCGCCTGCAACGCCGCACGCAACGCGGCAAGCGCCGGCGCCGCGCGCCCTGCGATCGCCGCCGTCGCAGCGTAGAGGCTCGTGCCGCCGCTTGCCGCCGCCTCGCGCAACTGCTCGAGCGAGCGTGCGCCGATGCCGCGCGGCGGGAAGTTGACCACCCGCAGAAAGGCATTGTCGTCGTCCGGATTGGCGGCCAGGCGCAGATACGCCAGTGCGTGCTTCACCTCCGCGCGCTCGAAAAACCGCAAGCCGCCGTAGACGCGGTACGGCAACTGTGCGCTGAACAGGGCGTGCTCGATGACTCGCGACTGCGCGTTCGAGCGGTACAGCAGCGCGATCGCGCCGAGGCGCTGTCCGGCGCGCGCCAGCGCCTCGATTTCGGCGACCATGAAGCGCGCCTCGTCGGCGTCGGACTGCGCTTCGTAGACGCGCAGCGGATCGCCCTCGCCGCTCGCGGTCCACAGGTTCTTGCCCAGCCGCTTGCGGTTGTTCGAAATGAGCGCGTTCGCCGCGCCGAGGATGTGGCCCTGCGAGCGGTAGTTCTGCTCCAGCCGGATCACGTTGCCGACGCTGAACTCGCGCTCGAAATCGGCCATGTTGCCGGTGTGCGCGCCGCGGAAGGCGTAGATCGACTGGTCGTCGTCGCCCACCGCAAAGAGGCGCGACTCCGGCCCCGCGAAACACTTCAGCCAGCGGTACTGCAGGCGGTTGGTGTCCTGAAATTCGTCCACCAGGATGTGGCGGAAGCGGCTCGCATAGTGCCCGCGCAGGATCTCGTTGCGACCGAGCAGTTCGTAGCTCCGCAGCAGCAGCTCTGCGAAATCGACCACGCCCTCCTTCTGGCACTGCGCGTCGTAGGCCGCAAAAAAATCGGCCTGCCGCCGCGCCAGTTCGTCGCGGTTCCCGAGCGCCCCCGCGCGCAGGCCTTCCTCCTTGCGCGCGTTGATGAACGCCTGCAGCTCGCGCGGCGGGAACCGGTCCTCGTCCAGGTCGAGCGATCTTGCGAGCCGCTTCACCACCGCAAGCTGGTCCTGCGAGTCGAGGATCTGGAACGACTGCGGCAGCCCCGCCTCCCGGTGGTGCGCGCGAAGCAGCCGGTTCGCAAGGCCGTGGAACGTGCCGATCCACATGCCGCGCAGGTCGAGCGGCAGCATCGCGGCGAGCCGCGTGTGCATTTCGCGCGCCGCCTTGTTGGTGAAGGTCACCGCGAGCACTCCAGAGGGCGTGACGCGGCCCCCCTGGATCAGCCAGGCGATGCGCGTGGTGAGCACGCGCGTCTTGCCGCTGCCGGCGCCGGCGAGGATGAGCGCGTGGCGATCGGGCAGGGTGACCGCCGCGAGCTGCTCGGGATTGAGGTGTTCGAGGTGCAGGGACAAGGTACGCGCGTCGAGCGGCACTCATGTCCGCTCCGATGCGCGTCCAATTATAGGGGTGCGGCGGGGCGCCGAGGCATCGGCCTTTATAATGCGACGCTCCATTCGCCTCACGCGCCTCTCGACCGGCAGACCCGCATGCAAGAGCACTACGATCCGCACAGCGTCGAGCGCGACGCCCAGGAATTCTGGGCGTCGCACGATTCCTTCCGCTCGCGCGAACCGGATGCGGGCGCCCCGGACCGACCGAAGTTCTACTGCCTGTCGATGTTTCCCTACCCCTCGGGCAAGCTCCACATGGGGCACGTGCGCAACTACACCATTGGGGATGTGCTGACGCGGCACTACCGCATGCGCGGCCGCAACGTGCTGCAGCCGATGGGCTGGGACGCGTTCGGGCTGCCCGCCGAGAACGCCGCGATGGCCAACCGCGTGCCGCCCGCGAAATGGACTTCCGAGAACATCGCGTACATGAAGCGGCAGTTGCAGTCGCTCGGCTTCGCGCTCGACTGGAGCCGCGAGATCGCGACCTGCACGCCCGAGTACTACAAGTGGAACCAGTGGCTGTTCACGCGCCTGTTCCGCAAGGGCATCGCGTACAAGAAGACGGGCTCGGTGAACTGGGACCCGGTCGATCAGACGGTGCTCGCCAACGAGCAGGTGATCGACGGCCGCGGCTGGCGCACCGGAGCGCCGGTGGAAAAGCGCGAAATCCCGATGTACTTCCTGCGCATCACTGCCTACGCCGAGGAGCTGCTCGCGGCGCTCGACGGGCTTGCCGGCTGGCCCGAGCAGGTGAAGCTGATGCAGAAGAACTGGATCGGCCGCTCCGAGGGCGTGCGGCTCGCGTTTCCCTACCGGCTCGACGGCGAGGACCGGCGCCTCTGGGTGTTCACGACGCGCGCGGATACGCTCCTTGGCGCGACCTTTTGCGCGGTTGCCGCCGAGCACCCGATCGCCGCCTGGGCGGCGCGCAGCAATCCCCAGATCGCCGCGTTCGTCGACGAATGCAACCGCGGCGCTGTGGCCGAGGCCGAACTCGCGCAGCTCGAAAAAAAGGGCATGCCGACCGGGCTCTCGTGCGAGCACCCGACCACCGGCGAGCCGGTGCCGGTCTGGGTCGCGAACTACGTCCTCATGGGCTACGGCGAGGGCGCGGTGATGGCGGTGCCCGCGCACGACGAGCGCGACTACGAGTTCGCGCTCCGCTACGGACTGCCGATCAGGCCCGTGATCCGTCACCCGCTCGGCGACGCCGTGCCCGCGCCCTGGAAGCCCGAGTACGCCGAGTACGGCACCTGCATCAACTCCGGCAAGTACGACGGTCTCGACTACGCCCGGGCGGTCGACGCGATCGCGGCCGACCTCGCCGCGCGCGGCCTGGGCGAGAAGCAGGTGCAGTGGCGATTGCGCGACTGGGGCATTTCGCGGCAGCGTTACTGGGGCTGCCCGATCCCGATCGTGCATTGCGAGCGCTGCGGCGACGTTGCGGTGCCCGACGAGCAGTTGCCGGTCGTGTTGCCCGATCACCTGGTACCCGACGGCACCGGCAATCCGCTCGCGAAGCTGCCGGAATTTCACCGCACCGCCTGCCCGTCGTGCGGCCAGCCGGCGAGGCGCGAAACCGACACCATGGACACCTTCGTCGACTCGTCGTGGTATTTCGCGCGCTTCGCCTCGCCCGACAACTCGGCAAGCATGGTCGATGCGCGCGCCGCGTACTGGATGCCGGTGGACCAGTACATCGGCGGCATCGAGCACGCGATCCTGCACCTTCTGTATGCGCGTTTTTTCCAGCGCCTGATGCGCGACGAGGGGCTGCTCCGGGACGACGAACCGTTCACCAACCTGCTCACGCAAGGGATGGTGCTCGCGGAGTCGTTCTACCTCGACACCGCGGAGGGCCGGCGCGAGTGGGTGCATCCCTCGGATGTAGAAGTGAATCGCGACCCGAAGGGCCGCATCGGCTCGGCGCGGCGGCGGGCCGACGGCGCCGAAGTCAGCTTCGCCGGCATCGGCACGATGTCGAAATCGAAGAACAACGGCGTCGACCCGCAGGCGCTGATCGAGGAATACGGCGCCGACACGGCGCGCTTTTTCACCATTTTCGCCTCGCCGCCGACGCACACCATGGAATGGAGCGACGAAGGGGTCGAAGGCGCGTACCGATTTCTCAAGCGGCTATGGACTTACGGAGTGAAATACAAGCGCGGCGGAGGTCCTGCGATCGCTCCCGGGCTTCAAAAGGCGACTCGCTTTGAAATTCATTCGGTGCTCAAGCAGGCAAACTACGACCTCGCCAAACATCAATTGAATACGGTCGCCTCAGCGGCGATGAAGATACTGAACGCTCTGGATCGGTTGCAAGGCGTCGATGACGATGTCGCGAAGGAAGGGTTCAAGATCTTGCTGCAGCTGCTGGCACCGATTACGCCGCATATCTGCCATCATTTGTGGCGCGAACTCGGCTTCGGCAAGGACGTCATGACTGAGGGTTGGCCGACGCCCAGCCCGACTGCCCTCGAGCAGGACGAGATCGAATACGTGATCCAGCTGAACGGCAGGAAGAAAGGCTCGCTCCGCGCGCCGAAGTCGCTCGATGCGCCGGCGCTGGAGCGTTTCGTGCGCGACAGCGACCTGGTGAAGAAAGCGGTCGCCGACCAGGCGATCCGCAAGATCATCGTCGTACCCGGCCGCCTGGTCAACGTGGTGCTATGAAGAACGCGCTCGCTGCGGCCTGTTTCGTGCTGCTCTCCACGGGTTGCGGCTTCCAGTTGCGCGGCGCGGCGGATCTGCCTTTCGAGAGCATCCACGTTCCCGGCGCCGGCGGCATCGCGCTCGCGCTGAAGCGAAGCATCCATGCCGGCAGTCGCACCCGCGTGGTCGACGACCCGAAGCTTGCGCAGGCGCAGCTCGACGTCACCTTCGAGGCGCGCCAGAAGGACATCCTTTCGCTCACCGCCGAGGGTCGCGTGCGCGAGTTCCACCTCGTCTACCGCGTCGGGTTCCGCGTGCACGACGCGAAGGGCGGCGAGTTTCTCGAGCCGGTCGTGCTGCAGGTCGCGCGCGACATGACCTACAGCGAAGCGCAACTGCTCGCCAAGGAAGCCGAAGAGCAGGCGCTGTACCGAGACATGCAGAGCGACATGGTGCAGCAGATCATGCGGCGCCTGGCGAGCGCGAAGCCGCCGCGCCCCGCCGCGCGCTGACCGATGCCGTTGCGCCCGCAGCAGCTCGAGGCGCATCTCGCCAAGTCCCTGTCGCCCCTGTACACGATCTACGGCGACGAGCCGTTGTTGGCGCTGGAAGCGGCCGATGCGGTGCGCGCCGCGGCGCGCGCGAGGGGATTTTCCGAACGCGAAGTGCTGTTCGTGCAGCAGCGCTTCGACTGGAGCGCATTCGTCGAGGCCACCGCGAGCCTGTCGCTCTTTGGCGCGCGCAAGCTCGTCGATCTGCGGATTCCGGGTGCCAAGCCCGGCACCCAAGGCAGCGCAGCGCTGCAGCGCTACGCCTCGCGCCCCAATCCGGACGCGGTGCTGCTCGTGACCATGCCGCGCCCGGAAGGCTCGGGATGGTGGAAATCGGCCTGGTTCAGCGCGCTCGAATCCGCGGGAACGGTCGTCGAGGTGAAGGCCGTGACCCGCGCCCAACTGCCGGCCTGGATCGACTCGCGCCTTCGCCGCCACGGCCTTGCGGCGCAGCCGGAAGTGCTCGACTACCTGGCCGACCGGGTCGAGGGGAACCTGCTCGCGGCGCATCAGGAGGTGCAGAAACTGGCGCTGCTTGCGCCGGCCGGCAGGCTCACCCTGGAGCAGGTCGAAAGCGCCGTCGCGAACGTCGCGCGATTCGATTTCGACGTCCTCGCGGACGCGCTGTACGCGGGACGCTTCGCGCACTTCTGCCGCGCGCTCGACGGGTTGCGCGGCGAAGGCGAATCGCCGGCGGCGCTCGCGTGGCGCTTCGGCGAGGAACTCGTCGCGCTCGCCGGGATCCGCGAGGCGATGACCGAGGGGCGCCGGCCCGAGCAGCTGTTTGCTGCGCACCGCCTCTGGCGTCCGGCGCAGGCGCGCGCCGAGCGCGCGCTGCGCCGGCTCGGCCCCGCGCAGTTGCGCGCCGCGGTCACGCGCATGGCGAGAATCGAACGCCAGGCGAAGGGCGTCGCCACGGGCAATCCGTGGGATGAGCTGATTGCGCTGGGTTTAGAATTCGCCGATGGAACCGAAGGCGCACGAAAAATCGGTTGACGTGCGCGCCTACATGCG
>MERB01000026.1:74625-81543 GCA_001770475.1 Betaproteobacteria bacterium RIFCSPLOWO2_02_FULL_66_14
GAAGCGAACCGCGCCGATGTCAGCGAGGCGCGGCGCAGCGGGCTCGACGCCGCCTTCGTCGATCGGCTCGCGCTCACTCAGGCGGCGGTGGAGCAGATGGCGGCCGGCATCGAGCAGGTTGCCGCGCTTCCCGATCCGGTGGGCGCGATCACCGGGCGCGTCGTGCGCCCGAGCGGCATCGAAGTGGCGCGCATGCGCGTGCCCCTCGGGGTCGTCGGCATCATCTACGAGTCGCGGCCGAACGTCACCGCGGACGCGGCGGCGCTGTGCCTGAAAGCGGGCAACGCCTGCATCCTCCGCGGAGGGTCGGAAGCGCTGCACTCCAACCAGGCGATCGCCGCCTGCGTGCGCGCCGGACTCGCCACCGCCGGGCTGCCCGAAGCCGCGGTGCAGGTCGTCGCGACGCCGGACCGGGCCGCGGTGGGCGAACTCATCACGATGCACGAGTACGTCGACATCCTCGTGCCGCGCGGCGGCAAGGACCTGATCGCACGCCTTGCGCGCGAGGCGCGCATCCCGATGCTCAAGCACCTCGACGGGGTGTGCCACGTCTACATCGACGAGCGGGCCGATCCGGCGATGGCCCTGCGCATCGCGGACAACGCGAAGACGCAGCGCTACGCGACCTGCAACACGATGGAAACGCTGCTCGTCGCGGAAGCGATCGCACCGCGCGTGCTGCCCGGGATTGCGCGCGTCTTCGAGGCGAAGGGCGTCGAGATGCGCGGCTGCGAGGCGACGCGGCGCCTGGTGCCCGCCGCGATCGCCGCGACCGAAGACGACTATCGAACCGAGTGGCTCGCGCCGGTGGTGTCGATCCGCGTGGTGCGCGACCTGGACGCGGCGATCGAGCACATCGCGGCTTACGGCTCGCAGCACACCGACGCCATCGTCACCGCGGACCACGCGCACGCCGAGCGATTCCTGCGCGAGGTCGACTCCGCATCCGTGATGGTGAACGCCTCGACGCGCTTCGCCGACGGCTTCGAATACGGACTGGGCGCCGAGATCGGCATCTCCACCGACAAGCTGCACGCGCGCGGTCCGGTGGGGCTGGAAGGCCTGACGACGCAGAAGTTCGTCGTCTTCGGGCACGGGGAGACCCGGGCTTAGTGCGGCCGATCGCGGTCTTCGGCGGCACCTTCGATCCGGTTCACAACGCGCACCTCGCGCTTGCGCGAACGGCGCTCGCGGTGCTCGATCCCGCGCGCATCCTCTGGATTCCGACCGGCACGCCACCCTACCGCGAGCCGCCGGTCGCGCCGGCGCTGCACCGCGTCGCGATGCTCGAACTCGTGGTCGCGGGCGAGGCCCGGTTCGCCATCGACCGGCGCGAACTTGCGCCGGACGCGAGCGGCTACACGGTCGATACGCTCGGTGCGCTGCGCACCGAGCTTGGCGAGGCAGTGCCGCTTGTTCTGCTGATGGGCGCCGACCAGTACCGCAAGCTCGGCACCTGGCATCGCTCGAGCGAGCTTTCCCGCCTCTGCCGTCTGGCGGTGTTCACGCGGCCCGGCGAGCGGCTCGAAGACGCCGCGGTACGGGTCGTGCCGCTGGCGCCGCTCGAAATCTCCTCAACCGAGATCCGCGAACGCATCGGTCGGGGCGAGGACGTCGCGGCGCTGCTGCCTGCCCAGGTGCTTGAATACATCCGACGACATCGACTCTATGGACATCCGTAAGAAACAGCGCAGCGTGGTGCAGGCGCTCGAGGACGTGAAGGGCCGCGACATCGTGGTCTACAACGTCGCTCGCCTGTCGCCGATCTTCGAGCGCGTCGTGATCGCGACCGGCGATTCGACGCGGCACGTGAGGGCGCTCGCCGAGAGCGTGCACGACCGCCTGAAGGCGCTCGGCGCGTCGGTGCGCGGCATCGAAGGCCGCACCGGATCGGACTGGGTGCTGGTCGACCTGGGCGATGTCGTCGTGCACGTCATGCACTCCAACGCACGCCACTACTACAACCTGGAGGAGCTCTGGGGCGGCAAGGTGGTGCGTCTGAAACGTGTCCCGGCTGTACGTCGTCGCGTTCGACGCTAGGCTGCCGCGCTGGGCGCTCGAGGCGCGCGCCGAGTACGCCAAGCGCATGCCGCGCGGTTTCGAGCTGCACTGCCTCGAGCTGAAGACCGAGACCGCCAAGCGGCTGCGCGCGCGGCTGCCCGAGGGCGCGCGACTCGTCGCGCTCGACGAACGCGGCGATGCCCTGACGACCGCGCAGTTCGCGCGACAGCTCCAGGCCTGGCGCGTCGAGGGTGACGCGGTCGCCTTCGTCATCGGCGGACCCGACGGGCTCGATGCGGCGTTCAAGCGCGAGGCGCAGCGGCGGCTGCAGCTCTCCGCGCTGACGCTGCCGCACGCGCTCGCGCAGGTGCTCGTCGTCGAGCAGCTTTACCGCGCCGCGATGACGCTCCGCGGGCACCCGTATCACCGCGGGTCGCTTTGCTAAACTGGATTTCACCCATGCCATGGCCGCACGACCGCTCGATCTATCTCGCCTCGCGCAGCCCACGGCGGCGCGAGCTGCTCGCGCACATCGGAGTCCGATTCACTCTGCTGCTGTTTCGCGCCCGCCCGGCGACCGACCCGGAATTGAGCGAGGACGCGCTCCCCGGCGAGGCGCCGCGCGATTACGTCTCCCGGGTGGCGCGCATCAAGGCGCAGGCGGGCTGGCAGCGCCTGCTGGATCGTCGCCTGCCGGTGGCACCGGTACTGGCCGCCGACACCACGGTCGCGCTCGACGGACGCCTTTTCGGCAAGGCGGCGAACCGCACCGAGGCCGGTGAAATGCTTGCCGCGCTTTCGGGCCGGCGCCATCAAGTGCTCACCGCGATCGCGCTCGCCTTCGAGTCGCGGCTGGACTCGGCGCTCTCGGTCTCGGAAGTCGAGTTCCGCGCGCTCTCGGCCGCGGACATCGACGACTATCTCGAAAGCGGCGAATGGGACGACAAGGCCGGCGCCTACGCGATCCAGGGGCGCGCGGCGCGGTTCGTCGCGGAGATCCGCGGCAGCCATTCCGGAATCGTCGGCCTGCCGCTGTACGAAACCGCCCAATTGCTCGAGCGCATGGGCGCATTGCGCGAGCGCCGCCGTGAAACGCAGCGCCCTGCCTGAGCCGCGCGCCGGTACCCCGTCATGGCCGAAGACATCCTGATCAACGTCACCCCGCAGGAAACGCGCGTCGCGGTGATCGCGGGCGGGCAGGTGCAGGAACTGGTGATCGAACGCGCGGCGAGCCGCGGGCTCGTGGGCAACATCTACATGGGCCGGGTCGCGCGCGTGCTGCCCGGAATGCAATCGGCGTTCGTCGAAATCGGTCTGGAGCGCGCCGCGTTCCTTCACGTCGCGGACATCTGGGAACACCGCCGCGCGGGCGCCGCGGGCGGCGAGCACAACGGCCGGCCGATCGAACGGCTGCTTGCCGAGGGCCAGCCGGTCCTGGTGCAGGTGGTCAAGGACCCCCTGGGCACCAAGGGCGCGCGGCTGTCGACCCAGGTGTCGATCGCGGGGCGCATGCTCGTCTACCTGCCGCAGGATTCGCACATCGGCATTTCGCAGCGCATCGAGGACGGCGTCGAGCGCGAGTTGCTGCGCGAGCGCCTGAAGGAGCTGTTGCCCGCAGACGAGCGCGGCGGCTTCATCCTGCGCACGCTCGCCGAGGGCGCGAGCGAAGCCGAACTGCGCACCGACATCGAATACCTGCGGCACCTTTGGCGCGACCTGGAAGAGCGCGCGCACGGCGCGCAGCCGCCGCTGCTGCTGTACCAGGACCTGTCGCTCGCCCAGCGCGTGCTGCGCGACATGGCCTCTGCGGAAACCGCACGCGTGATCGTCGATTCGCGCGAGAACTACCAGAAGCTCGCCGGCTTCGCCGAACGCTACACGCCCGAGGTGCGCGGCAGGCTCGAGCACTACGGCGGCGAGCGGCCGCTGTTCGATCTGCACAACGTCGAACCCGAAATCGAGAAAGCGCTGTCGCGGCGGGTCGACCTGAAATCGGGCGGCACGCTGGTCATCGACCAGACCGAGGCGATGACCACGATCGACGTCAACACCGGCGGCTTCGTCGGCAGCCGCAACTTCGACGACACCGTGTTCAAGACCAATCTCGAGGCGGCGCAGTCGATCGCGCGCCAGCTGCGGCTGCGGAATCTCGGCGGCATCATCCTCATCGACTTCATCGACATGGAGTCCGACGAGCACCGCCAGGCGGTGCTCGAGGAGCTGCGTCGGGCGCTCGCGCGCGACCGCACGCGCATGACGGTGAACGGCTTCACCGCGCTCGGCCTGGTGGAGATGACGCGCAAGCGCACCCGGGAATCGCTCGCGCACGTGCTGTGCGAGCCCTGCCCCGCCTGCGGCGGGCGCGGCGAAGTGAAGACCGCGAAGACGGTCTGCTACGAGATCCTGCGCGAGATCCTGCGCGAGGCGCGCCAGTTCAACGCGCGCGAATTCCGCGTGCTCGCCGGGCAGAGCGTCATCGATCTGCTGCACGAGGAGGAATCCCCCGCCGTCGCGATGCTCTCGGACTTCATCGGCAAGCCGATTTCGCTGCAGGTCGAGACCGGCTACCTGCAGGAGCAATTCGACATCGTCCTGATGTAGGTTCGGAAAGATCCCCATGAACGAGCTGTGCTTCACCGGTGCACGCCGCCTGGCGCGCATGATCCGCACGCGCAGGCTGTCGGCAGTCGAAGCGATGCGCGCGTTCATCGCTCAGATCGAGCGCGTCAACCCGAGGCTCAACGCGATCGTCACGTTCCTGCCGGAACCGGCGCTCGCCGCGGCCAGGCGTCTCGACCGGCGCCTCGCGCGCAAGGATGGCGCCGCCGGCCTGGGCTCGCTCGCCGGTCTGCCGATCGCCTACAAGGACCTGGTCGACACGCGGGGCATCCGCACCACGCGAGGGTCGCCCATTTATCACGACCACGTGCCGGCGGAGGATGCGCTGCTGGTCGCGCGCCTGAAGGCCGCGGGCGCGATCACGCTCGGCAAGACCAATACGCCGGAGTTCGGCGCCGGCAGCCAGACCTTCAACACCGTGTTCGGCACCACGCTCAACCCCTACGATCCGGGCACGACCTGCGGCGGGTCTTCGGGCGGCGCGGCGGTGGCGGTCGCCTGCGGCATGCTGCCCTTTGCCGACGGCTCCGACCTCGCCGCCAGCCTGCGCAACCCGGCCAACTACTGCAACGTGGTCGGCTTTCGTCCCACCCCGGGCCGGGTCCCTTCGTATCCGGCGCACGACTGCTGGGACACGCTGGCGGTCGCCGGGCCGATCGCGCGAACGGTGGAGGACGCCGCGTTCCTGTTCTCGGCGATGGCGGGGCCGGATCCGCGCGCACCCGTGTCGCAACCCGAGCCGGGACGGCGGTTCGCCCGGCCGCTCGGCCGCAGCTTCCGCGGGGTGCGCGTCGCCTGGAGCGCGGATCTCGGCGGGTTGCCCATGGATCGCCGCGTGCGCGAGGCGCTCGCGCCGCAGCGCAAGGTGCTCGAATCGCTCGGCTGCCGCGTGGAGGACGCGGAGCCGGACTTCTCCGGCGCGACCGAGGCTTTCGAGACGCTGCGCGCGCTCGCCTTCGCGGGCAAGTACGCGGGACTGCTGAAAACGCACCGCGCGCAGCTCAAGGACACCATCGTCTGGAACATCGAGCAGGGCCTTGCGCTCGACGCGTCGCGCATTGCCCGGGCGCAAGCGCTCCGCAGCGAACTCTTCCAGCGCATGCGGGCCTTCCTCGAGCGCCATGAGTTCCTCGCCTGCCCGGTGAACCAGCTGCCGCCTTTTCCCGCCGACCAGCCGTACCCGACCGAGGCGGGCGGCACTGCGATGGGCAACTACCTCGACTGGATGAAGAGCTGCTACTACGTCACGATCACGAGCCATCCGGCGATCTCGGTTCCCGCGGGGTTCACTGCAGACGCGCCGCCGTTGCCGGTGGGCCTGCAGCTCGTGGGGCGCTACGGCGACGATTTCGGCGTGTTGCAGCTTGCGCACGCCTTCGAGCGGCAAACGCAGGCCTGGCGGCAGCGCCCGTCACTCGCCTGATCGACTACTTCGGTCTGGGCTGGCGCCCCAGCAGGTAGAACTCGTCGTTCGGGCGCATCGCGGTCAGGTTCGCCATGCGGTTCGAGAGCGCAAAGAACGCCGCGATGGCGCCAATGTCCCAGATGTCTTCGCCGGAAAAGCCGTGGCCGCGCAACGCCTCGAAGTCAGGCTCCCCGATCGAGCCCGCATCGAGCGCCACGCGCATCGCGAAATCGAGCATCGCTTTCTGCCGCGGCGTGAGGTCCGCCTTGAGGTAATTGACTGCCACCTGGTCGGCGATGAGCGGGTTCTTCGCCCGGATGCGCAGGATCGCGCCATGCGCCACGACGCAGTACTGGCAGCGGTTCGCCGCCGAGGTCGCCACCACGATCATCTCGCGCTCGGCCTTCGACAGGCCGCCGTCCTTGTCCATCAGCGCGTCGTGGTAAGCGAAAAACGCCCGCCACTCCGCCGGCCGGTGCGCGAGCGCGAGAAACACGTTCGGCACGAAGCCCGATTTTTCCTGCACTTCGAGGATGCGCGCCCGGATGTCCTCGGGAAGGTCTTCCAGGCGCGGCACGGGAAAGCGGCTGATCGGCGGGGTCATCGGACTCTGCGACGTCATCGGGAGACTGCCGGAAGCTTAATCCATGGCGGGCGGGAATTGGCGCGCCCGGCGGGATGAATCTAGGCACTGGCACGAGAGCGTATCGGTCGAGTAGCCGAACGAAACGATAGGACAACTCATCGCCCCGCTGCACGCTCATGGTTCACGCGCGACGAGAGTCTGCGTTGCGCCGGGTCGGTTCGCGGCGGGTTTGGCCGGTCATGCGCGTTCCTGCGGGGATTCGCGCGTTGCGCAATCGGCATTTTGGTGAATGCTGCCTGTATTTGCC
>MERB01000027.1:0-100 GCA_001770475.1 Betaproteobacteria bacterium RIFCSPLOWO2_02_FULL_66_14
ATTGAGCAGGCCGATGGCGATGTTTTCGCGGTCGCCCAGCTCGCGCGCCAGCGCTACGACCTCGTCGCACAGCGGCTCGGCCGCGTCCAGCTCATCCTGA
>MERB01000027.1:185-2755 GCA_001770475.1 Betaproteobacteria bacterium RIFCSPLOWO2_02_FULL_66_14
GCGCGTGCGCGCGCGCTGCGGCCATGTCGCCCCGCCCTTGCGACACCATTGCCAGCGGCTGCAGGATCGAGAGCTGGTTGAACTCGTCGCGGATTTCGCGCGCAATGGAGAGGCCCTCCTCCAGGTACTTGGCGGCCTCGTCGTAGCGGCCGACCCAGGCGCAGACCTGGCCGGCGATGAACAGCCCCCGGCAGCGTGCCGCGTCGCGCGCCTGTGCCCCCGGTCGCGCCAGCGCCTCCCGGGTAAGCCGCAAACCCAGCCCGAACAGCCCGCGCATGAACCAGTACAGTTTGATGGCGTCCAGCAGCCGGTAGCCCGCCGCGGCGCCGTCCGCCGCGCGGTCGCACCAGCGATGCGCCGCAATCAGGTTTTCACGCTCCGTGTCGAGCCGCGCCAGCCACGCGCCCTGCGTGGGCCCGACCAGCTCCGGCCGCGCCTTCTCCGCGAGGTCGAGGTAAAACGTCAGGTGGCGCGTGCGGGTCGAGCCCTTCTCCCGCGCCGCCTCGAGGCGCTCGCGCGCGTACTCGCGGATGGTTTCCAGCATGCGGTAGCGCCCACCGCCCGCCTCCAGCACGACGAGCGACTTGTCTACGAGGTGCGTGAGCAGATCGAGCACCTGTTCGGCGCTCACCGCACCGTCCGCGCAAACCGCTTCCGCCGCCTCGAGCGTCCAGCCGCCGGTGAAGATCGACAGCCGCCGCAGCAGCACCCGTTCGGGCTCCGTGAGCAGGTCATGGCTCCAGTCGATCAGGGCGCGCAGCGACTGCTGCCGCGGCAGCGCCGTGCGATCGCCCCCCGTGAGCAGGCGGAAGCGATCGCCGAGGCGCGCGGCAATCGTCTCCACCGGGAGCGCGCGCACGCGCGCCGCGGCCAGCTCGAGCGCTAACGGCAGGCCGTCCAGCCGGCGGCAGATTGCGGCGATCGACGGCGCATTGTGCTCGGTGACGCGGAACGCGGGCTGCGCCGCGCGCGCCCGCTCAGCGAACAGGCGGACCGCCGCATATTGCGTGAGCGTGCCGGCGGTCTCGTCCTGGGCGCTAGCCGGCACGGCAAGGGCGGGCACTGCGTACGTGGTCTCGCCCGCGACGCGCAGGTCTTCGCGGCTGGTGGCGAGCACCTTGACCTGGGCACCTGCATTGAGCAGCGCCCGCGCCAATTCGGCGCAGGCCTGCACCAGGTGCTCGCAGTTGTCGAGGACGATCAGCAGCTGGCGGCCGCCAGCGTGCTGCAGCAGCGCCTCGAGCACCGGGCGGCCGGCGATCTCCTTGACGCCGAGGGCCGAGGCCGCTGCCTGCGATACAAGCGCACCGTTGCCCACCGGCGCGAGCTCCACGAACCACGCGCCGTCGGGGAAATCGTCCAACAAGTCGGCCGCCAGCTGCAGCGCGAGGCGCGTCTTGCCGAGCCCCCCCGGGCCGCTCAGCGTCAGCAGGCGCGTGCGTCCCAGCAGCTGATGACATTCCTCCAACTCGCGCTCGCGGCCTACGAACGAACTCACCTGCTGCGGGAGGTTGTTGGGCGTCGCCTCGAGCGAGCGCAGCGCCGGGAAATCGGCACGCAGCTGCGGATGCAGCACCTGGTATACGCGCTCGGGATCGGCCAGATCGCGCAGCCGCACGCGGCCCAGGTCGCGCAGCGCGACGTCCGCGGGCAGATGCCCGTCGAGTTGCATCGCCACCGCCTGCGACAGCAGCACCTGGCCGCCGTGCGCCGCGCCCATGATGCGCGCCGCGCGGTTGACCGCGGGCCCGAAGAAATCGCCGTCGCGCCGCTCCTCGACGCCGGCGTGCAGCCCGCAGCGCACGCGCAAGGCTAGGCCCTGAGTCGCCGCAGGGTCGGCCAGCGCGAGCTGCAACTGGAGCACCGCGCCGAGCGCATCGGCCGGATCTTTGAACACGGCGTGGACGCCATCACCGGTCGTCTTCACCAGCATGCCCCGATGCGCTTCGACCGCCGAGCGCGCGATCGCGTCATGGCAGGCGAGCGCCGGCCGCATCCGATCGGGTTCATGCTCCCAGAGCCGGGTGCTGCCTTCAACGTCGGTGAACAGAAACGTGGTGGCCGCGGGTGGTCCGGGCACGCCATCCTCCCTGGGGCAGCGGGCGCAGGATGACTAATTTACGGCAGACGCAGCGTCTGGACCAGCGTCGTGACCTGGGCAGCCGCCGCAGGCGCCGCGCGGCCCGAACAGCGCCTCGACGTCGTCCCAGCGCCCCGGCGTGAGCGGATGGAATTCGAGCTTCACGCGGTGCGCTTCATTTCTCCGCCAGCACCTTGAGGCGCGCCAGGCCCGCCTCGAAATCGGGGCCGACCATGCGGTCCATCAGGAGCGCGAGGTAATGCAGATAGGGATTCCCGCCGACGTCGCCCTCGTTGCTCCACGCGACGCGCGTGCCGGTAGCACCGCCCGTGAGCGTCAGCAACCCGGTCGAGGTCATGCCGAAATCGGGAAACGACAGGCGGTATTCGATCAGACGGTTCGGCTCGGCGCGCGTGAATTCCATCGCGCCGTTGCCTTCGCTCCCGCTTTGCCAGGACCATTTCGCGCCCTGACCTGCCGGCGCGCCGCT
>MERB01000027.1:2765-5583 GCA_001770475.1 Betaproteobacteria bacterium RIFCSPLOWO2_02_FULL_66_14
TGCATCTGCGGATCGCGCTGGTTCCAGACCGTCCACCGGGCCCATTGGCGCGGGTCCGCGATGAGCGCGTAGACCTTTTCCACCGGCGCCCGGATTTCCGTCGACCGCTCGACACGGAAATTCGACGGCAGGAGGAACCCCGCCAGCGCGAGCAGCACCGCGAGCGAAGCGACCACGAGCAGCAGCCATTTCAGGACCTTCATTGCCTGCCTCCGCGGTAGGCTCAGGGGACGGCGCGCTGCAGCGTCGCGCGTAGAGCCTCGTCCAACGTGTTGCGGCTTTCGGCGTAGTGTAGGCGCGATTCGCGGCTCAGGCCGGGCTTCGCCTGCGCGGTGCGCAGCGCCGCGGCAAGCCGCCGCGCATTGTCGCGCAGCAGCGCCACCGCATCGGCGGGCGTGCCCGGCGCGGGCTTGATCAGGACGCTGGCGACGCGCCGCAGGTGTTCGCGCTGCAGGTTGCGGCGCATCAGCTCCACGTCGCGCCCGGCCAGCGCCTCGCTCCAGATCGCCGCCTGCAGGCGGTCGTGCAGCTCCGCGAGGCTGAGGACGCGCGTGCCGCCGGTCGCCCGGTCCGGTGATTCGAGCAGGCGCGCGGCCACCATGTCCGACAGGAGGTGGTCGAGAATCGCTTTCTGCACGCCGATGACCGAATTGGCCACCGAGACGAAGGGATTCGGCGGGCGCTCGAAGTGGTCGATGGCGATGCGGCTCAGCAGTTCGGGCGCAAAGCGAAAGCTGCCGGGGCTGAAGAAATCGCCCGCGATCAGCGCGAGCGCCTCGCGCTGCCGCGCCGCCGGCACCGGTTCGTAGAGCGCACGCCCGGTGCCGGCGAAATCGCGCCGATGCGTCACGCCGCCGACGTACTTCGCTGCGAGCGGCGCGGTGCGCGCCAGGTCGCGAAAGCCGTTCGCCAGGCTGCGCGTCAGGCGCTCGTAGCTCTCCCCGGGCGCGAGCCGCGATGTCTGCAGGCGATCCCACAGCTCGCGCGAAAGCCGCAGCCGCCGCCGGTAGTACGCAAGCGGATCGGACCCCAGGTCGAAGCGATTGACCTCGGGATCCATGCCGGCAAAACGCGCGCCGGAGCCGGCATCCTCGTCGGTGCCGTAGGCCAGTTCGGGCTCGGTCGAGCGCGCCGCAATCTTCGCCAGCGCCTCCGGCGCCTCGCCGGGATCGAGCGGGCGGTAGGCATATTCGATCGCCCAGTAGTCGTACGGCCCGATGGTGCTCATGCGGAATTCGCCCTGCCGCTCCCCCTCCAGGGCCAGGTTGAAGGGCGTGTAATCCATCACCGAAGTGGCCATTCCCCGGCGGCGGGTGAACTCCGGGTCGCGCAGGTCCTCGAGGCGATACACGGTCGAGGCGCGGAAATTGTGGCGCAGCCCGAGCACGTGTCCCGCCTCGTGCATGATCGTGTCCTTGACGTACGCCTGCGCCACCGCGTCCGCCGCCGGGCTGTCCATCGCGACGCCGCGCGCTTCCAGCAGGTCGCTCGCGAAATGCAGCTCGTGCGCCGCGTCCGCGGCGTAGCTGCAGCCGGTCAGGCCGTGCAGCGCGTCCGCCCATGCGCTGTCGTCGCCGGCGCGGTAGCCGAGGTCCTCGGCGACGAGGCGTCGCGCGCCGCGCGCGAACACGTCCGACATGCCGATGTCGGCAGCAAGGGTCTCGCCCGAGCGCGGGTCTTTGAGCGAAGGACCGATCGCGAAGCCGACGTCGGCGCCGCTGAACCAGCGCACCACGGCGCGGCGCGCCTCGCCCAGGTCGATGTCGTCCTCGCCGAGCTGCTGCCGCACCGCGATCGCGTCCCTGAAACCGATGCGCTCGAACGCCTTGTTCCACTCGAGCACCCCTTCGGCCACCGACTTGCGGTACTTCTCCGGAATGTTGCGATCGAGCCAGAACAGGATCGGCTGCCTGGGTGCGGAGATCGCCGCCGCCGGATCCTGCTTTTCCAGTCGCCAGCGCGTCACGTAGTGCACGCGCGCCTTCGCCGATGTGTCGTCGGTATGGTCGACACGCGCGACGGTGAAGTGCCCGACGCGCGGATCCGCCAGTCGCGGCGCCATCGGTTGCGCCGGCAGCTGCGCCAGGTTGTATTGGAAGGTGACGAACGCGCTGCGCGGATCGGGCGTCGCCTTTGGCGGCGGCGGCGCCGGCTCGGGCGGCGGCTTGAGCGGCGGCGCCGGAATCTTGGGCACGGCGTAATGAGCCCGCACGTAGAACACGGTCTGCTGCGCGCTATTGTTGACCCGCGCCACGGCGCTGTTGCGCCCATCGAGCGCGAAGGGCATGCGGAACGCCGTCTCCAGCCGCGTCAGGTAGCCCGGGATGTCCGCGATCAGCAGCGCGCCGGCCTCGATCAGCACGGCGCCATTGTCGGGATTGGGCAGGGAGACGACGGGCGCCGATGCGATCAGGCTGTCGGTAAACGACGCCTCGACGAAGCGCGCCTGCGGCGTGCCGCGCGCGGCGAAGAATTCCTCGTTGCGCGCCACCAGCTGCACCCGCTCGCCGCTGCGGCGGAAGAACGCGACGTGGGAGCGGCCCATCTGGTTGCCGTACAGCCCGCGCTCGCCGAGGCTGCGCGCGATGTTGAAGCTGAAGAAGAACGGCTCGTCGAACTGCGCGGGGCGCAACTCGATCCAGACCTTGTCGTCCTTGCGGTGCAGCGTGAAATGGCCCGGCTGCGCGACCGCATCCTTCAGCACGTCGCGGTAGGGACGCGGCCGCGGGCCCGGCGCACCCGGGCCGGGCGGCGCTGCGGGCGTCGCAGCCGTTTCGGTTTCGGCGGCATTGCCGGCCGGCGACTGGCCCTGGGCGAG
>MERB01000027.1:5604-5881 GCA_001770475.1 Betaproteobacteria bacterium RIFCSPLOWO2_02_FULL_66_14
AGCGGCAATCAGGGCAAGGCAGGCGCGATGCATCAAGACGGAACTCAGCAGCCCTGCAGCAGCTGCCGCGCGAAGCCTTCGCGGTCCGAGCGCACCGCCGGCGTCACCAGCACCCCGACGTTGGAGAACGTGCCGTCGTTGTCCACGCGTGCCACGGCAAGTGCCTCGCCGCCGCTCGAACGCACGATGACTTCGGTCGAACTGCTGCCGACGGTGCGCTCCTCGGCGCTCTGCCCGGCGCGGGCGCGCGCATTGCGCGCGATGCAGATGGCGGCCG
>MERB01000027.1:5887-8403 GCA_001770475.1 Betaproteobacteria bacterium RIFCSPLOWO2_02_FULL_66_14
GCGAGTTGGCGATGCGGTAGGTGAACCGGTCGCCCTGATCGGGCGGGCGTTCGGGCGTCGGCGCGCACCCGGCGAGCAGTGCCGCCACGGCCATCGGGGCAAGCGTTCTTCGCATGCGGCACAGTATAAACATCTGCGCGGCGTTTACGTCGGGCGCCGCGCGGAGGCGAAGTATCCGGCCGCGCGCCGCGCGGCTTCGCTCAGCCCACCCATGCGCGGGCGTTGCGGAAGATGCGCATCCAGGGCGAATCCTCCGCCGCGCGCTCCGGCGCCCAGGACATCTGCACCGTGCGGAAGACGCGCTCCGGATGCGGCATGACGATGTTGAAGCGCCCGTCCGGCGTGGTCAGGCCGGTGATGCCCTGCGGCGAGCCGTTCGGGTTGAGCGGATAGCGCTCGGCGGGCTGCCCGCGATGATCGACGAAGCGCAGCACGACCAGCGGCGCGGCGCGCAACGCCTCCTCCGGCCGCGCGAACTCGGCGCGACCTTCGCCGTGCGCGGTGACGATCGGCATGCGACTGCCCGCCATGCCGGCGAACAGGATCGACGGCCCCGGCGCCACCTCCACCATGACGAAACGCGCCTCGAACTGCTCCGAGCGGTTGCGCGCGAACAGCGGCCAGTGTTCGGCGCCCGGGATGATCTCCTTCAGCGTCGCCATCATCTGGCAGCCGTTGCAGGAGCCGAGCGCGAAGGTGTCGCTGCGCCCGAAAAAACGCTCGAACTCGGCGCGCGCCCGGGCGTGATAGAGGATCGACTTGGCCCAGCCCTGGCCGCCGCCCAGCACGTCGCCGTAGGAAAAGCCGCCGCAAGCGGCGAGCCCGCGGAAGCCCTGCAGCGAGACGCGTCCCGCGAGCACGTCCGACATGTGCACGTCGACGGCCTCGAACCCGGCGCGATCGAATGCCGCGGCCATCTCCACCTGGCTGTTCACGCCCTGCTCGCGCAGCACCGCCAGGCGCGGCCGCGCGCCGCGCGCAATGAACGGCGCCACGATGTCCTCGCCCGCGTCGTAGCCGAGCGCGAAATGGATACCGGGGTCGCGCGCATCGAGGATGCGGTCGTATTCCTCCTGCGCGCATTGCGGGTCGTCGCGCAGCGCCTGCATGCGCCAGGTGGTCTCCGACCAGGCGCGCTGCAGCACCACGCGCGGGCTGGCGAACAGCACCTGCGCGTCGCGCACGACGCAGATTTCGTCGCGCGCGTTGAGCAGGCCGATCACCTGCGCGCAGTGCGCGACGCCGGCGGCGCGCAGCGCGTCCATGACGCGGCCGCGATCAGGCGAGCGGACCTGCAGCAGCGCGCCCAGCTCCTCGGCGAAGAGCGCCGCCAGAACGCGCTCCGCGCCGCGTCCGGCGAGCTGCTGGTCGCTGTTGCGCTTGAAGGCGTCGACATCGTCGGCCGCGGCGTCGAAGGCGAGCGCATCGAGGTTGAGCGTCACGCCGCAGCGCCCGGCAAACGCCATCTCGCAGGCCGCCGCGAACAGCCCGCCGTCCGAGCGGTCGTGGTAGGCGAGCAGCAGGTCCGCGCGCGCGAGCGCCTGGATCGCCTCGAACAATCCCTTCACCAGCGCCGGATCGTCGGCGTCGGGGCAGACATCGCCAAAGCGCGACCAGGCCTGCGCCAGGATCGAGCCGCCGAGGCGATTGCGGCCGCAACCGAGGTCGACCAGGATCAGCTCGGTGTCGCCGCAGTCGGTGCGCAGCTGCGGCGTGAGCGTGCGGCGCGCGTCCTCGACCGGCGCGAACGCCGAAACGATGAGCGACAGCGGCGCCACCACCTCGCGCTCGCCCCAGGCGGTGCGCATCGACAGCGAATCCTTGCCCACCGGGATTGCGACGCCGAGCGCCGGACAGAATTCGAGCGCCACGGCCGCCACCGTGTCGTAGAGCGCGGCGTCCTCGCCGGGGTAGCCGGCCGCGGCCATCCAGTTGGCCGACAGCTTGACGCGATCGAGCGAGCCGATGCGCGCCGCGGCAAGGTTCGTGATCGCCTCGGCGACCGCCATGCGGCCCGAGGCCGGCGCGTCGATCAGCGCGAGCGGCGTGCGCTCGCCGATGGCGAAGGCCTCGCCCGCGTAACCGGAGAAATCGAGCAGCGTCACCGCGCAGTCGGCCACCGGCGTCTGCCAGGGGCCGACGAACGGGTCGCGCGAGCACAGACCGCCGACGCTGCGATCGCCGATGGCGATGAGGAAAGTCTTGTCCGCGACCGCGGGATGCCGCAGCACGCGATCCGCAGCCTCCTTCAGGCCGATGCCCTCGAGCGACAGCGGCTCGAGCGTGCGCCGCAGGCGCCGCGCCTCGCGCAGCAGCTTCGGCGGCTTGCCGAGCACCACCGCGAGTTCCATGTCCACCGGCGTGGCGCCGAGCTGCGGGTCCTGCACCGTGAGCCGGCCATCGGCGCTTGCCGTGCCCAGCACCGCGAACGGGCAGCGCTCGCGCTCGCAGATGCGGCGAAAGCGCTCGAGCGCCGCGGGCGCGAGCGCCAGCACGTAGCGTTCCTGCGCCTCGTT
>MERB01000027.1:8427-8843 GCA_001770475.1 Betaproteobacteria bacterium RIFCSPLOWO2_02_FULL_66_14
GCCCGAGTCTTCCGACGGTGCCGCGCGCAGGTCGAGGCGCGCGCCGCGCCCAGCGCCGTGCACCAGTTCCGGCAGCGCGTTCGACAATCCGCCGGCGCCGACGTCGTGGATCGAAAGGATCGGATTGGCGTCGCCGAGCTGCCAGCAGCGGTCGATCACCTCCTGCGCGCGGCGCTGCATTTCGGCGTTGCCGCGCTGCACGCCGCCCACGCGCTGCTCGAAAGTGCGGAAATAGCCGGCGAGGTTGGGACGGCCGAATTCGTTGTTGAACGCGGCCGCACCGATCGGCCCCTCGGTCATGATGGCGAGCGCGCTCGCAATGCGGCCGGGCTTGCCGGGATCGTCCACCTCCCACGGCTGCTCGCCGCCGGGAATGCGCAGATGCGACACCGAAAAGCCGTTCAGGCCCGCCTTGG
>MERB01000027.1:8888-10272 GCA_001770475.1 Betaproteobacteria bacterium RIFCSPLOWO2_02_FULL_66_14
CGGTCATGATGGCGAGCGCGCTCGCAATGCGGCCGGGCTTGCCGGGATCCTCCGCCTCCCACGGCTGCTCGCCGCCGGGGATGCGCAGGTGCGACACCGAAAAGCCGTTCAGGCCCGCCTTGGGCTTGGCGCCGCGGCCGGTCGCGCCCTCGTCGCGGATTTCGCCGCCGGCGCCGGTGGCGGCGCCTGGAAACGGCGCGATCGCCGTCGGGTGATTGTGCGTCTCGCACTTCAGCACGGTGTGCAGCAGGGCGGGATGGGCGCGATAGCGGCCGTCGCCGCCGGGATGAAAGCCGAGCGCCTCGCGCCCCTGCATGATCGCGGCGTTGTCGGCATAGGCCAGCACCGTGCCCTGCGGATGGGCGGCGTGGGTATGGCGGATCATCGCAAACAGCGACTGCGGTTTCGGCTCGCCGTCGACGATCCAGTCGGCGTTGAAAATCTTGTGCCGGCAGTGCTCCGAGTTCGCCTGCGCGAACATGGTGAGCTCGGCATCGGTGGGGTCGCGGCCCATCGCGCGATAGGCGTGCTGCAGGTACTCGATCTCCTCGGGCGCGAGCGCGAGGCCGAGCGCGCGGTTGGCTGCCTCGAGGCGCTCGAGCGCGAGCGTCTGCAGCGGCCGCGGCGCGACATGACGGAAGAGCTGCGCCGCGTCTTCCAGGCGCGCCAGCACCGTCTCGGTCATGCGATCGTGCAACAGCGCGGCCAGTGCGGCGCGCGCCGCGGGCGCGACTTCGCCTGCGAGCAGGAACAGGGTGCCGCGTTCGATGCGGCGCACGCGTGCGAGGCCGCAATTGCGCGCAATGTCGGTGGCCTTCGACGACCAGGGCGAAATGGTGCCGATGCGCGGCACGACGAGAAAGCGCGCGGCCTCGCCGCTGCCCTCCCGCGGCGGCGCACCGTAGTCGAGCAGGCGGCCAAGCAGCCGTTCATCGTCCGGCGCAAGCGCGCCGTCGGTTTCGGCGAAATGCCAGTATTCGGCGCGCAGGCCGCGAAGGCCGGGCTGAATCGCCTGGAGCTGCGGCAGGAGCTTGGCGACGCGGAACTCCGACAGCGCGCACGCACCGCGGAGTTGCAGGATCGATGACATTCCAGGCGGGCCGGTGAGAGCGGATTATACCGGCAGCCGCGGGATCACTTGCGCAGGATCGGGTCCTGGAGTTTGCCGCCGATGGCGAGCGTCGCGCGCAGCGTCTGCGCCGGGGTCTTCAGGTCGGCGATGATGCGTCCAGAGAGCGTGCTGCCGCCGACGATGTCGAGGCTCGCGCCGGCGTTCATGGCGCCGGCGGCGATCGTGATGTTGCGCAGCTGCACCGAGCCGCCCTGGTACAGGCCCTGTGCGCTGAGTTCGTTGAACTGCGTCCGCCCGGTGCTCTGTCCGCCC
>MERB01000027.1:10309-12480 GCA_001770475.1 Betaproteobacteria bacterium RIFCSPLOWO2_02_FULL_66_14
CGCTCATCGAATACAGGCCGCGCCCCTCGACCCGCCCCTCGGACACCAGAGCGGGGGCAAATACCCCGGCGTTCAGGTTCTTCGCTCGCAGCTGACCGTCGACCGACCAGGTGGCACCCCAGCGAAGGCGCGCACTGCCCGACACCACACCCTCGTAGATGCGGCCGTCGAACGCGGAGATATCGAGCCCCTGCGGCGTGGCGCTGCCCTTGAAACCGAAATTCGACAGCGCAAACCCCGGCATGAACGGCACCTGGAAGCTTTCCGCGGCGCCCTCGATATTCAGCGTGCCGCCGCTGGGCACCAGCTTGATCTGCAGCCGGTCCGCACCGCTCAGCGTGACCGACTGCAGCGCGCCGTTGCCGCCGACCGTGATGTCGGCATCGACCTCCGGCAGCGGCAGCGGCCCGGCCAGCTTCATCCGCTTCGCCGTGATGCGCGCAATCTTCAAGCTGTCGCCCTTCAAGGCGCCGAACAGCACGTCTCCGAGCTGCGCCTGCGCCATCGTCAGGCCCTCGATCTCGACGCGGTCGAACGACTTGCGGTCCCCCGACAACGCGCCGATCCCGGTGTGCGCGCGCGCCAGGCCGATCTGCGTCCCGTCGCCCACCGAAACGCGCTCGAACTTGATCTGCAGCCCGGTGACGAGCGACAGGCGCGCGCCGCCGATGCGCACCGGCACGCCCAGCGCCTCGGAGGCCGCCTTCTCGTAGCTCGCGGTCGAAAGCGGGACGACATGCAGGGCCGCGATGCCCACGGCGAGCAGCGCCACCAGGCCGATCGTGCCGTACTTGACCCACGCCTTGGAGCGCCGCGGTGCGGCCTGCGCCATCGCCGCGAACTCGTCGGCTTCAGCGGGCGTCTGCGCGATGATTTCGACGCGGCGCTGCGGCTGCTTGCCGCCGGGCGCCTCGGCCTGCGGCGCCGGTTGCGCCGGCTCCTCGGGCATCGGCTTGCGCTCGCGCTTGCCGGCAGCCTCCCCGAGCGCCTTGCGCTCGCGCTCAATCTCCCGGAAGTCGAGCTCGTCGTCGCCGATCTGCAGGTCTTCGTCGAGCGCGTGCTCGAGCACCGTGCCGGCGACCGCATCCTTGGCGCGCTGCCGGCGTTCGTCCACCTGCATCTGCTGCTCGCGCAGCGTGTCGCTCTGGGCCTCGCGCTCCGCGGCGCTCAGCGAGCGGCGCGCCTGCTCCTCGCGCGCGCGCCGCCGTTCTTCTTCGGCCTCGCGCCGGGCTTCCTCGAGCGAGCGCGCTGGCGGGCTCTCGGCCGCGGCGGCCGGCCGCGGCGCCGCTGCCTTCGCCGCGTCTTCCCGTGCCGCGCGCGCCGCCTCCAGCGCTGCGCGCCGGGCCGCTTCGCGCGCCGGGCCAGCGGCCGCCTCCGCTGAGCGCTCGGCCGCCTCCCTGGCAGTGCGCTCCGCCACCTCGCGCGCGGCGCCTTCGCGCGCATCCTTCGCGGCGCGTTGCGCCGCCTCGGCCGCCCGCTTCGCCTCATCGTCGCGCTGGGAAAACGAATCGAGATCGGCGAGCAGCGAGTCCTCGAGCGACGCCGCACTGGTGGCCTTGGCGACCAGCGCGCGCGCGCTGGCCGCGCGCTTGCGGCCCGCATCGTCATCCGCCGACTGTTCGCTCTCCCGGCGGCGCCGCGCCTCGTCCTCCTCGCGCCGTCTGCGCTCCTCGCCGTCGCGCGCGTGCCGCTCAGCATCCTCTCTTCCCTTGCGCTCGCTTTCTTCGCGCGCCCGGCGCTCCTGCTCGAGCCGGCGGCGCAGTTCCTCCGCCTCGCGCTGTGCCTTCTCTTCGCTCTCCCGCAGCACACGTTCCTGGGCCGCGCGCTCCACGACTTCCTGCGCCCGGCGTTCTTCCTCGGCGCGGGCGCGCCGGGTTTCGTCCTCGCGCCGCTGCTGTTCCTGCTGCTCGCGCGCCTGGCGCTCCTGCTCCAGCTGGCGCCGCAGCTCCCCGGCCTCGCGTTGCGCTCTTGCCTCGGCTTCCTGGCGCCCGCGCGCCTGCGCCTCGTGCTCGGCCGCTTCCTGCGCCTTGCGTTGCGCTTCGGTTTGCGTGCGCCGCTCGGCTTCTTCCCGGGCCCGGAGCTCGCTTTCCTCCTTGGCCTGACGCTCGGATTGTTCCCTCGCCCGGCGCTCCTGCTCGAGCTGGCGCCGCAGCTCCTCGGCCTCGCGCTGC
>MERB01000027.1:12577-15362 GCA_001770475.1 Betaproteobacteria bacterium RIFCSPLOWO2_02_FULL_66_14
CGCTCGGCGTCCTCCTTCGCCTTGCGCTCGGCTTCGTCGCGCGCCCGCCGCGCTTCCTCCTCGCGCGTGCGCCGCTCGGCTTCTGCCTTCGCCTTGCGCTCGGCATCTTCGCGCGCCCGGCGCTCTTCCTCGGCGCGCGCCCGCTGCGCCTCGAGTTCGCGGCGCAAGGCCTCGGCGACGCGCTGCGCCTTCTCCTCGGCCTCGCGGCGCGCCTGCTCCTGCGCTTCGCGCTGACGTTCGGCCAGTTCCCGCGCCTGGCGCTCGGCTTGCTCGCGCGCCTTGCGCTCGGCCTCCAGGCGCGCATTCAATTCCGCCTCGATCCGCGCCTTCTCGGCCGCTTCGCGCTGCGCCCGAGCGAGCGCCTCGCGTTCGCGCGCCGCGGCGGCCTGCCGCTCCTGCTCCGCCGCCTCCGCCAGCGCCCGCGCCTCCGCCTCAGCCCTGGCTTTCGCTTCGGCCGCGGCGCGCACCGCCGCCTCGCGCGCGGCCTTGACCTTCGCGTCGGCCTCGGCGTGAATCCGCGCTTCCGCTTCGGCGCGCGAACGCGCCTCGATTTCGGCACGCGCCGCCGCCCGGGCTTCGGCCTCGGCTCGGGCCTTGGCCTCGGCTTCGGCGCGCGCGCGCGCCACGGCTTCCTCGCGCGCCCGGAAATCGGTTTCGGACCGCTCCTTTTCGCGACGCTCGGCTTCGGCACGCGCCTGCGCCGCCAGGTCGACCATGGGCTTGGGCGGCGGCGAAGCCGCGCCTTTGGCGGCCAGCTTGGTGAAATCGAGCTCCTCTTCCACTTCGTTCGGCGGCGGGGCCGTGGCCGGCTTGGAGGCGGTCGGCTTGGACGCGGCCGGTGCCGCAGCTGCAGCCGGCCGCGCCGCGCTCGAGGCGGCCTCGCGGATGAATCCGTCGCGATCCATCTGCTGGATCACGGCCTCGAATTTCGCCAGCGGCGTCTTGTCGAATTTCTGGTGCAGGTCGGCAAACGTGGTCTTGCCGTCGACCTGGGTGAGAATCGCGCGCTCGTTGCGCGACAGCAGCCCTGTTTTACCCGATGCCTCCTGGACGCCCTTTCCAGTCTTGGAAAAGATGGCGTTGGGATTGATGGCTGCGGGCGGCGGGGGTGACGGCATGGCCTTTGAGGTGTGTCCTTATTATAAGCAGCACATGGCCGGGCCGGCTTCCGCGACCGGCTGCCCGCCGATGCTAGACTGGCGTGCCTTGCCGCAAGCACCCGCTTCGCTTCCGCTTACGCTGCTCCTCGGTTTCCTGATCGCACTGGTGGCGCTCGGCATCGATTCCACCGTCCCCGCGCTACCCGCGGTCGCGGCGGCCCTGGGTTCGGAGCCTGGCGCGGCGCAGTTCACGCTGACCGGCTTGTTCGCGGGGGTCGCCTGCGGCCATCTCGCCTGGGGCCCGCTTTCGGACCGCTACGGCCGCAAGCCCGCGCTCCATGGCGGGCTGACGCTGATGGCGCTCGCCAGCCTCGCCTGCGCGCTGGCGGCGGACACGACGACGCTCACCGGGCTGCGATTCGCGCAGGGTTTCGGCCTGTCCTGCGGGCCGGTGATCGGGCGCTCCATCGTGCGCGACCTGTACGGCCACGAGCAGGCGGCGAGTCTGCTTTCGCGCATGATGATCGTTTTCGGCGTCGTGCCGATCTGCGCGCCGCTCGCCGGCAGCGCCGTGCTCGGTGCGGCTGGCTGGCAGGCCGTGTTCTGGCTGCACGCGGCCATCGCACTGCTTCTCATTGCGGCCACCGCGCGTGTGCTTGCGGAAACCGCGCCGCGGCGCCGTGCCATCGAGAGCCCGTTGGCCATGGCGCTCGGCTATGCGGGGCTGCTCGGCCAACGCGCTTTCCTGGCGCCCTTTCTCGTGATGCTGGGGGTGCAGCTCGGCATCATCGCGTTCGTCACCAATTCGGCGGTGACGCTGATCCGCGGCTTCGGCCTGACGCCGTACCAGTACAGCTTCGTATTCGCGCTGGTGATGCTGGGCCAGATCGGCGGCGCGTTCGCCGGCAGCCGCCTGGTGATGCGGCACGGCGTGCGCGCCATGCTGCGCCTCGGCGCGGCTTTTGCCGCCTGCGCGGGGATCGCGGTCGCGGCGCTCGCCTGGATCGACGTCCGGCACTGGGGCGCCGTGGCGGTGCCGATGTGCGCGTTCCTGTTTGCGGCGAGCCTCGTCATTCCGAACGCCACCGCAGCGGCGCTGCAGCCGTTCCCGGAGCGCGCCGGAAGCGCTTCGTCGCTCATGGGCGCTATCGCCTTCGGCCTCGGCGCGCTGCTTGGCGCCGTGCTCGGCTGGACATTCGATGGCAGCGCGCGGCCGATGGCCAGCGCCGCGGCGCTGGGCGGCGTGGCGGCCTGGCTGGCGATCGGGCTCCTGCCGCCGCAGGCCGCGCCGGCGCATGGACCGCGTTGACTGCGTCGTGGTCGGCGCAGGCCTCGTCGGGCTCGCGGTGGCGCGCGCGCTGGCGCTCGCCGGGCGGGAGGTGGTGATCCTCGAGGCCGAGAGCGCGATCGGCACGCACACCAGCTCGCGCAACTCCGAGGTGATTCACGCCGGCATCTACTACCCGCAGGGCTCGCTCAAGGCCACGGCCTGCCTGCGCGGCCGCGAGCGCCTCTACGCATACTGCGCTCAGCACGGCGTGCCGCATCGTCGCTGCGGCAAGCTGATCGTCGCTACGGATGAGCGTCAGCTCGCCGAATTGCGCGCGATCCAGGCCAAGGCGCAGGCCAACGGCGTCACCGACATCGCCTGGATGGAGCGCGCCGCGGCGCGCGGGCTCGAGCCG
>MERB01000027.1:15385-15829 GCA_001770475.1 Betaproteobacteria bacterium RIFCSPLOWO2_02_FULL_66_14
CCACGCGCTGATGCTGGCGTATCTCGGCGACGCGGAGCGTGCCGGCGCGATGCTGGCGCTGGCGAGCCCGCTGCGGGCTGCGCGCATCGCACGCGGCGGCATCGAACTCGATGTCGGCGGCGCCGAGCCGGCGCGCATCATCGCCCGGCACCTGGTCAACAGCGCCGGCCTCCGGGCGCCAAGCGTCGCGCGGTGCATCGAGGGTTTTCCCGCAGCGCTCGCGCCGCGCGAACTCTATGCCAAGGGCAATTACTATTCGCTGCGCGGCCGCGCGCCGTTTGCGCGGCTGGTGTACCCGGTGCCGGAACCTGGCGGGCTGGGCGTGCATGTCACGCTCGACCTCGCGGGACAGGCGCGTTTCGGTCCCGACGTCGAATGGGTCGAGCGCATCGAGTACTCGGTCGATCCCGCGCGCGCCGGGCGCTTCTACGGCGCCATCCGGCG
>MERB01000028.1 GCA_001770475.1 Betaproteobacteria bacterium RIFCSPLOWO2_02_FULL_66_14
GGTCACCAACAGCCCCAACGCGATCATCAACTGGCAGGGCTTTTCGATCGGCACGGGCGAGATCACGCGCTTTCAGCAGCAAAGCGCGGCGAGCGCGGTATTGAATCGTGTTGTCGGTCAGGACCCGTCGGCGATCCTGGGGACGCTTTGGTCCAACGGCAAGGTGTACCTGGTCAACCCGAACGGCATTTTGTTTGGCCAGGGCTCGCGGGTGGACGTGGCGGGGCTTGTGGCGACGACGTTGAACCTCTCGAACAATGACTTTCTCGCCGGGCGGCTGAATTTCGAGTCCGGGGCGGTGGCGAACTCGATCCTCAACCAGGGCGAGATCGTGAGCGGCTCGGGCGGGCGCATCCTGCTGATTGCACCGGAGGTGCAGAACCATGGGTTGATTTCCAGTCCGCAGGGCGAGGTGGTGCTTGCCGCGGGGAAAAGCGTGCAGCTGGTTGAAGCCGATCTGCCGATGCTGAAGGTGGAGGTGCAGGCGGGGGGCGAGGCGCTGAACGTAGGCCAGATCCTTGCCGAGGGCGGCAAGATCGGGGTGTATGCGGGGCTGATCAATCAGCGCGGGGTGGTGCGAGCGGACTCCGCGAGCGTGGACGCGACCGGCAAGATCGTGTTCCGTTCGAGCGACACGACGATCCTCGATGCGGGCAGCGTGACCAGCGCTGCGGGGGCGAAGGGCGGCGAGGTGCAGGTGCTGGGCGACAAGGTGGGCTTGCTCGGGGATGCGAAGGTCGATGCCTCGGGCGAAGCAGGCGGGGGCACGGTGCTCATCGGCGGAGACTTCCAGGGCAAGAACCCGGAGGTACAGAACGCCTATCGGACCTATTTCGGACCCGAGGCGACGATCAAGGCCGACGCGCTCACGAGCGGTGATGGCGGCAAGGTGATCGTGTGGTCGGACGACGCGACGCGCGCCTACGGCACTATCAGCGCGCGCGGCGGCGCGCTCTCGGGCAACGGCGGGTTCGTAGAGGTTTCGGGGAAGCGCTGGCTTGATTTTGGTGCGAGTGTGAACACACTCGCGCCCAATGGCACGGGCGGAACTCTGCTGCTCGATCCAATGAATGTGATCATCGACGATGGGATCAGTACCTACCCCGCCGGCGGTGGCAGTACTTCGTTCGATCAGGGCGCCACTGACAACGTGTTCACCAGTTCCGCCGGCGATGACACTGCGGCGCTGACCTGGGGCACGATCGACGCGGCGCTGGCCGCCAGCTCCAACGTCTGGATTACGACCTCCAGCTCTGGGACAACGAATCCGGGCAACATCGCGATCGTTAACACGTCCTTGCACACGTATACGAGCAGCAGCAATCTCAACCTCGTGGCGCACAATGACATCACGGTCGACGGGGCGTTCGCGAACACCGGCTCGGGAGGGATCACTCTTCGGGCTGGATGGAACGGCAGTATTGCTTTGCCTGGTGAGGTTAGCGGAACGGGCACGCTGAATATCAATCAAAGCATCTCCGGCGGACAATTCGTGAATCTACGCGCAGGCAAGGACATCGCAATCGGCGATGCCAACGCCGTCACGATTCAGGCAATCGCCGGCGCGCCCGGCCTCACAACCGTCAGTCTGGTCGCTGTAGGCGGCTCGATTACCAAAGCGACCGGCGTAAACACCACGACCATTACGGCGCAACCCCTGCCCAATGCCGGGGGTGGCCAGGCGCAGATCACGATCTCGGCAAATTCCGGTATCACGCTGAACAAGACCAACGTCAACGCTTTCGGTGCTGGTAGCGCGAGTTCGGCTGCCGGAGGTCCGGCGCAGGTCGACATGCATGCGTTCAATGGCAACCTTCTCTTGAATCAGACGACGATTACGGCAACCGGCGGCGCCGCATCTCTACTACCGGGCGGCGCGGCGACCGTCCAAGTTACCGCAGACAACGGCTCCATCGCGATCAATTCGAGTCCGATTTCTGCCACTGGAGGCGACGGCCCTGCGGGTGGGGCGGCGTCGGTGACGCTGAACGGCAAGTCCGGAATTACCGTCGACACAAGTTCTCTGGGCGCTCAAGGCGGATTGACCTCTTCCGGTGCTTTTTCGCCGGACGCGACCGTCACCCTGATGAGTACGAGTGGGGCGATCGTAGTCCAGAGCACGAGCGCCATCGATGCGACGGGCGGCGACACGGTAACCTCTTCTGGCGCAGGCAAAGGCACGGTGACGCTCGACGCAGCGACCGACCTCACCATCACCGACAGTACGGTATCGGCCCAGGGTGGAAACGCGGTTGGCACCCCTCCGTCGAGCAACGCGCTCGGGGCCGACGCGCTGATCTCGCTGACAAGTGGCGGCGTTCTGACGATTACAGGATCAACGACTTCGATTACGGCTGCCGGCGGAAACGGCGGTGGCGGCGCAGCCCTCTTTGCGCCCGAAGCAGGTGGCGCGGGCGGCGCGGCGTCCGTTTCCTTGGACGGTGTTCTCGGTACGACGATTACCGATGCCTCGCTCACTGCGACCGGCGGTGCCGGCGGAGCAGGCGGTGCTTCGGGCATTAATTCCGTGACCGGCGCGAATGGCGGCGCCGGCGGCGGCGCGACGATATCGATCGATGCTGGAGCAGCATCGCAAGCAATGCTCACGTCGACAATGCTCACCGCGACGGGCGGAAATGGCGGGGCCGGCGGCAATAACACGGACACGGTCCCCGGCGGAGTGGGAGGTGATGGGGGCGCGGGCGGAGTGGGCTCGATAACCGTGACCAGCGACAGCCACGCAACGCTTTCTGCCGCCAGCCTTTCGGCGACGAGCGGTAACGGCGGTGCGGAAGGCATAGGTTTCTCGGGTTTTGGAACCGCAGGCGTTGCAGGCGTGGGGTCGGTATCGGTGGCCTCGACTGGCGGAAACGTAACCGTGGACAGCGGCTCCACGCTGATTTCAAGTTCCACCGACGATGCGACCACGACCCTCGACGCCGGAGCGACGCTGACGGTCCAAGGCGCCAGCGCAGTGACGGCCGATGCCAGCGGCGGAGTATTCGGCACCGTCACGCTGAACGGCGTGACCGAGGTGAAGGTGTTGAGTTCGAGCCTCATTGAGGCAAAGGGCGGAACGCAGGGAACCGTGGAGATCAACCCGTTTGCCGGCGGCGCCGATGTCACGATCACCGACAGCACGCTCAGCACGATCGGCTCGTCCGGGGGGGGCAACGGGGGCGCGGCAAAGGTCACCATCAAGGGCACCGGCACGATCGCGGTCACCAATAGCACTGTCAGCGCGCAGGGCGGTTCCGGCGACGCGGATGGCGGCAACGCCACCATCGATGTGAGCGCGGGAACGGGTGTTTCGCTGGGCGGCGGATCGTTCGCTGCGACCGTCGGGAACGGAGGGTCGGCTTCGGCAATCGTTTACGTGAATGCGAGCGCCGGAAACATCGTGTCGAGCGCGGACGTGACCGCCGATGGACCGACTGCGACCATCCTTACGGGAGAGGGAACCTTTACCGGCTCCATCGTGCTGCGGGCAACCAGCGGCTTCATCCACGACGGCACGGCTGGCGCGGCAGGCGGGGTGCTGGAGGTTTTGAACGCGAGCCCCGGAACGATTTCCATGACGGCGAGCGACGGAGTCGGCGAGATCGGAAACGCGATCCGGATCTTCGACAATACGCCGGACACGTTTGTGTCCAACTCCACGACTGGCGACATCGCGCTCGCGTTCGCCAACGGCAACGTGGCGATCGACGGGACGGCCGGCGTGCTGAATTCCAATGCCGGCGGCACGTACGCGATCACCGCCGAGAGTGGAAACCTCGATTTGAATGTGCCATTCCTGCCGAGCGGTTCGGCGCTTGCAGCCGGGCAAAACGTGTTCCTCACCGCGAGCGGCTCACTCAACTTGAACTCGACCGGCAGCATCGCCGCGGCGGCCAATGGCGGCCTCGGCGGCGAAGTGCGCCTGGTTTCCGGGACCGGTGTTTCCCAGAATTTCGCAAATGCGCCGGTCACCGCGGCGAAGTTGCTCGCCGACGGCGGCACAGGCCCGGTTCTCATGAACACGGCGACCAACATGGTCGGCATGCTCGCCGGTCAGGCGGGAGGCGATTTCCGATTCCGCAACGGACAGGCGCTGCAGTTCGATTCCGTAGGCGGCGTGGACGGTGTCAGCGCGACCAACAGCGGCAGCGGCCTGACGGTCGACGTCCATGTCACGAGCGGTGACTTGAGCATCGCCAAGCCGGTGACCGCGAGCGGCGGCAGCTCGGATACCGGGTTGAATGTCAACCTGACCGCCGCCGCCGGCGCGATTTCGGCGACTGCGGCGATCAGTGCTACCGGCGGAGTCGAAAGCTTCAGTGGCGTGCCCGCGAACATAACGCTGACCGCGAGCGGCGGAATTGCAGTCAATGGGACGAGCGTGACCGCTACCGGCGGCGACGGCGCGGGCTCCGGGTCGGGCGGTGCCGCGAACGTGCGGCTGTTCGCGGGCGGCACCATCGATCTCACTGGAAGCACGGTGACTTCGACTGGCGGCCTCGGCGCGGGAGCCGCTCCCAACGGTACCGGCGGCGTGCTCGCGGAAGTGAGCACATTCTCCGGCAACATCGCGGCGAGCGGCAATATCGTCGTCGGGAATATCCAGGCCGATAACGTCGAACTGCAGCAGAACAGCGTCTCCTCGGTCACCGGCAACAGCATACAGCGCGCATCGGCGGCATCGCTCATTCAGGCCAGCCAGCTCCTGATGGAAGTGGACCACCAGGGCCTCACCAGCGGCGGCGCGATCGGCACTGCGACCGAACCCATGCGCATCCAGGCGAACGTGCTGGAGGCGCATACGCACGACGCCTCCGCCGGGATCTTCATCGATTCGCCGAACGCGGGCGATCTGCAGATCGGGGGCGTGTCGTTCTTTGGCGGTGTGGTGAAGGGCGTCCAGAACGTTTCCAGTGGCGAAATTTCAATCAGCGTCAACGGCGGACTGAGCACGCTGGCGGGGACTGCGACGCCGGTCTGCGGCGGAGGTTCGGGCGGTCCGATTTGCACGACGTCCGGCAATGTTTTCCTTACCGCCGACACGATGAATATCCAGAACAGCGTGAACGCGGGTGTCGGCACCGGCACGGTGGTCCTTGCGCCGTTCACAGCGGCACGCGACATCAACATCGAGTCCAGTCCTACCGGCGGGCTGAGTCTGTCGCCGAGCGCGCTGCAGAACGTCACCGCGAACCTGCTGGAGATCGGCCGCGCGGTCGATGAGGGCGGCACGCCGCTCACTGGAACACTGACGGTCGCCTCGGCGCTTGATCTCGGGACGCTCAGTATCAGCTCGCTGAGGCTCGCGCACGAGAACGTCACTTTTGCGGCAAACGTATCCAAGACTGCCGGCGCGGACGCGACCTTGGACGTGCGCGCCGCGAACGATGTGCTGGTCAATTCAGGCGTTGCCATTTCTTCGGCCAGCGGCGCACTGACTGTCATCTTGAATTCCGATCGCGATGGTCTGGCTGGCGGGCGTATTGCGATGGCGTCGGGTTCGTCGATCCTGAGCAACGGCGGTGATGTCACGCTCGGCGGCGGCGCCGATCCGCTCGCCAATCCGGCGGTGGGCGGAACCGGGCCTAATGGCGTTAGGCTTGATGGCACCAGTATCGATGCCGGGGTCGGCAATATCAGCATCCGAGGGGAAGGGCAGGCAGGCGTCGATAACGGGAACGGTGTCGCTTTGGTGAGTGGCGCGGTCGTTCAGACCACGAGCGGCGGTATCGACGTCGTCGGTGTTGGGGGGGGCGGAGGTACTACCAATAACGGCACAGGCATCATCCTGGAGGGCGTCGGCACGAAAATCAGCTCAGCAAGTGGAGCAATCGCACTCACCGGTTTCGGTGCGTCTGGCGCGGGCGCAGATGCAGTTGGAATCACTTTGCAGAGTGAAGCCATCGTCGAATCTACCTTGACAGCAACCATCAGCATGGCTGGCACAGGTGGTGCGGGGCTGGGCGGAAACAATGAGGGGATTCGCATTACAGGTTTGGGGACGGCCGTCCGTTCCGTTGACGGGGCGATCACCTTGACTGGTACAGGCGGTGGCGGGCCGTCGGATGCAGTAGGGAGCAATCAAGGCATCACCATCTTTTCCGGTGCCGTAGTCGAATCGACCGG